>CAWFFO010000014.1:0-32055 GCA_963815135.1 uncultured delta proteobacterium | reverse complement strand
TGATACAGGTAACTGTTGTTTGGGTCAGAGGGAGTTATCCTTTTTAAGGAAGGCACCTCCGCAGCCGGGATGTTGACTGTCTGCAAGTAGGAATTGCCTGCTGAAAGGTCGAGACCAGCCTGATGCGAGATCGTATCGTGGCAACCACTGGTAGCGCAGGTTGGCGTGAATATCTCACCCTGTATCCGGGAAAGGGTGGCAGAAGAGTTGACAGCGGCAGTCTGTCCGGAAGAGTGTGAATCCCCACATGCAGCTATTAATAATGCTGCTGTCAATACAAATGCCGGTCGCATCAAAGAGATTGGCAAAATATTTTACCCTGACCGCAAACAACGGTTCCTTTCATGAATTTCAAAACGAAAATTGGCCGACATACGGTCAAATTTTAACACATTGCCCGATTAAATACAGGTCTTGGAAATCAATTCCTTAAAAATGATTATAATCTTAAGCCGGGTGTTGACGTTTCTCTTGAGTATCCGCGTCAGCAGCCGTGTCCGGGCCGATGCGAACCGGTTTCTGTCGGTCATGCCGAACTGGCCCGGCCCGCCCTGTACGATTCCGTCCGAGCGGAGCTGATGCATCAGGTCACACATTGGAGAGCGCTCTCCGACGTTCTCTTCCGTAAACAGCTCACCCCGCGGGTCGAGGGCTATCCCTCCCTTGGCGACTATTCGGGCGGCCAACGGGATGTCGGCGGTGATTACAAGGTCTTCCACTGCGGCGTGCTCCACAATATAGTCATCTGCAACATCGAACCCTTCATCTGACAATCACGGACGATACCAGGCGGGATCGAGCCTTCGACAGATCCTTGTTCACCACGAGGAGAACCGGCACTGAAGGCGTTCCGACGCCCGGAACACGATATCCTTGATGACCCGTGGGCATGCATCCGCATCAATCCAGATTGAAACACTTGAATTCCGGTTCCGTTCTATCTCAAAGCTCCTCTCACGCAAAAGATAAATTTAATCCGAAAAAAGCAGTTTACCACGATGCCGGAATCGGGCAACCAGATACTTGACAGGTTTTTTCCGGATTAGTGAGCCTTTTGTCGAAAAAGTATCGGAGCAAAATTTACATAAAAAACACCCTAGTAACAAGGAGGGCAAGTTACTAGGGCAAATGAGGGGCATTAGCTCTAACCAGCCAAATGCCCCTCGCAATTACAATATATCTCTTATAATTATAATATGATATGCTTTTGTCTGCAAGTTTAATCACCGTATATAACCTGCCGAAATAACTAAATATTTGTGCGTGGTTAAAAGTGTCAGAAATTTTGTTTTCACTCTGACAGGGCCTGATGGCCGCGCTTTTTATTGCACAATATTCATTTCCCCTGCTGCATAACTGAACACAGAGTGTCATTATCAGGCACATTTACATACCTCAAATGGGGTCCCCTCTAAACTATATACGGTATACAGGTACCTTCCTGTATTTTCCTGTCCAAAAAATCTGTATAAATACAGACAGTTATAAAATACACTTCTGGCATGTTCCATGCTGAATACTCAATATAAGCAGTATGAGTACAAAACCCAAAGGAGAATTCAGATGAAAAAAGTTCTGTCCACAATCGTTGCGGCTATCGTTGCGGTTTCTTTTGCCGGTATCGTTCTTGCCGCTGAGCCGGCTACTCCCGCTACCCCGACTACCCCTGCTGCCGGTGAAATGAAAAGAAGAAAAAGCTCCGGTGAAAAAAGTGAAGAAAGTGAAAAAACATCACAAGAAAACAAAAAAATCCAAAAAACCGATGAAAAAAGAAATGAAGATGGAAAAAGAAGCGGCCCCTGCCGAGACTCCCGCCGCCAAGTAATTCTGCGTAAGCATCGGAATAAAGATTGCCGCACCCTTTCAGGTGCGGCTTTTTTTATCTCCTTGTTCCGGGCAATTAAATATCCGGCAGAAGTGAATCGCTATTCTTCCAGTGTGGCAAGATTTCCGGGGTCCTGTCCCAGTGCCCGGGCTTTCAGCACTCGCCGCATGATCTTGCCGCTACGGGTCTTGGGCAGCGAATCGACGATTTCGATTTTTTCCGGCTTCGCGATGGGGCCGATTTCGTGGGCAACATGCTGACGGAACTCTTCCTCAAGCTTGTCGTGGTCGTCGTTCTCCTGCCTTCAAAATAACATATGCCTAATTACATTGCCCTTCACCTCGTGGGGCAGACCGATTGCCGCCGCCTCCGCAACGGCGTGATGGCTGACCAGCGCGCTTTCGATCTCGGCTGTTCCCAGCCGATAGCCGGACACCTTGATGACATCATCGACCCGGCCGATGATCCAGTAATATCCGTCCTCGTCGCGGCGCGCAGAATCGCCGGTGAAATACATCGCCCGGAAACTTGCTCCAGTACTGTTGCACGTATCTCTCGGGGTCTGTTGTACAGTGTCCGCAGCATTGCCGGCCACGGGTTTTTAATGACCAGGTATCCTTCCTCGTTTGCGGCTTGACCGGGTTTCCCTCTTCATCGACGATGTCCATTTGCAGGCCGGGAAACGGTCTCGTGCCCGGACCCTGGTTTCAGCGGAACCGAAGGCATCGGCGTGATCATGAACATGCCGGTTTCCGTCTGCCACCAGGTGTCCATGATCGGGCAGCGGTTTTTGCCGATGACCCGATGGTACCATTTCCATGCTTCAGGATTGATCGGCTCGCCCACTGAACCGAGCAGCCGCAATGACGAAAGGTCGTGGCGGTTCGCCCACGCATCGCCGAAGCGCATCAGGCCGCGGATCGCCGTCGGCGCCGTGTAGAGAGATATTGATGCCGTACTTTTCAATCATCTGCCACCAGCGGTTGGGATAGGGATAGGTCGGCGCGCCTTCATACATGAACGATGTCGCACCGTTCAGGAGCGGCCCATAGACGATGTAGCTGTGCCCGGTTATCCAGCCGGGGTCGGCGGCGCACCAGTAGCGGTCTTCCTCCCGGATATCGAAGACGTACTTCAGGGTCGTGTACGTCCCCACCATGTAACCCCCGTGGGTGTGGAGGATGGCTTTCGGCTTGCCGGTCGTTCCGGAAGTGTAGAGCATGAAGAGCGGGTCTTCCGCATCGACTATTTCCATGTGGCATGGTCCGCTGGCTATGGGCAGGTGCCATCAGCTCGTGGTACCACATGTCCCGCCCTTCTTCCATGTTGACTTCATGCCCGGTGCGCCTGACGACCAGCACGCTTTCGACCGTCCCGGCCGCTGCAGCGCTTCATCGGCGATCTGTTTCAACGGGACGATCTTGCCGCGCTGGAGCGCCCCGTCACAGGTGATCAGCACCTTGGACTGGCTGTCTTCGATGCGCTCGGCAAGCGCTTCCACGGTAAAGCCGCCGAATACGACGGAATGAATCGCACCGATGCAGGCGCAGGCAAGCATGGCGATCGGCAGTTCGGGAATGCGACCCATGTAGATCGTCACCCGGTCGCCCTTGACAAGCCCGAGGCTTCTCAGTACATTGGCGAAGCGGCATACTTCACGGCGCATGGCGAAATAGGAAAAAGACCTGAAATCTCCGTTTTCTCCCTCCCAGATCAGTGCCATTTGTTGCGTCGCGCGGTCTTGCACGTGCCGGTCCAGGCAGTTGTAAACGATATTTGTCTTTGCCCCCCACGAACCATTTGTAAAACGGCTTTTGCGAATCGTCCAGCACTTTGGTCCACGTTCGAACCAGTGCAGCTCTTTCGCCTCCCGCTCCCAGAATCCGATATAATCCTGGTCCGCTTCCTCGGCCAAAGCGTCCCAGTCCGGTACACGCGCATTTTTTACGGCTTCATCCGACGGATAAAAGATTTCGCCTTTTAAATTTTCATGTGACATAATACACCTCATTTTGGAAGAAAGTTGGGTATTGGTCCGCTCTTGTGGTAAAAGTTTAACGAGAAATCTGATACAGTCAATGCGATCCGATCCGAATTGCTGATTCGGAGCGAACCCGCAGAAGGTTTGCGAGATGACAGGCTGCGGGAATTCAATGAGAACTATGGTAATGACTCGCGATAACACGGGCTTCGAAACCGATTGGCATTAAGAGGAGTAAATTATGGAACCGGTAATATTTACCACCTGTCGTTTGGTCAAAAACGAGGACCTGAACCATCACGGTACGCTCTACGCGGGACGAAGCGCGGAATGGTTCGTTGAATCGGGTTTCATCGCCGCCG
Source organism: uncultured delta proteobacterium (assembly GCA_963815135.1). Lineage (GTDB taxonomy): Bacteria > Desulfobacterota > Desulfuromonadia > Geobacterales > Geobacteraceae > CAIWTU01. The sequence continues at coordinate 27,887 of CAWFFO010000014.1, read as the reverse complement.
CTGGCCTGGCTCGACCGGAAAACATAGTTTGCCTGAAGGTCCATGGCATGACTTTCAGGCGGCCGGTGCGGCCGGGTGATGTCGTTAATTTCGAAAGCAGGATCATCATGACGGGAAGTTCCTCCCTGCATGCTTACGTCCGGATGCTCGCCAAGGGGGAATTCGTGATGGACGGCTTTATCACTTTTGTCAACGTCGACCATGACGGACGGCCCAGCCCGCACGGGATCGAGGTTACACCCTCAAGTCCGGCGGAACTGGAAATACTGGAGCGGGCCATGGCATTGCTGAACGGGTCGAAACAATAAAGCCGCTTCCGATAATTCAGGAAGCGGCTTTGAATGTCGTGTTTCAGTTCTGTTCAAAACAGTCCGTGTCGACTATTCATGGATATCTACCCTGCTGCCGACAGTATCCGTAACCACCTGGGCAATCTTTCTCATCCGATCGCAGTCATTGCTGCCTGCGGCCATGTCCAGGTCTCTTCTGATATTTGAAGCTATGAAATCACTCTCCATGAAAACATCGGTCTTTTTGTCGTCCCATATATGGAGCGAGCCGGAATAGTCAACTTTCAATCCGTCGTTGTATTCGCATCTCATAAAAAACACCTCCTCTTTATATTGATATTATTGCATATTTGAAGAGGAAACTCACGGTCATATTCGGTAATCAATCTCGGGAAATCATGAAGGTGTCGGTGAAACAGGGTAATTGTTTCCCATGTATTGTCGCAGTGCGGGCAAATTCACGATTATGCTGACAGTTTGATTTCACAACGGGTTTTTGATTGTTTGTCGGGAAAATCGACATTTGTGGACTGTTCAGGATGTTTACCGGTCCCGGTCTGTTTGGAACGGAAAATGTTGACAAGGCAAGGTTAACCAACTTAATCTGCAGAATAACTTTTATGGTAGCCGTGTCCGAATATGTTTTGTCGGACAAATGATGATAGAATTCGGGGAGATAAGATGAATAATATGATTGAAGAAATATTTTCGGCTGTATTTGATCAGCAGGAAATCGTCAGTGCAGTGAACCTGAATCTGCAACCGGTCCTGCAAGGAAGAAAAGAGGAGGATGACGGGGATGAATATTTCAGGAAATTGTCATTCTGTCTCGGGTACCATATCAGGAAGGTGGAAATCCTGAAAAGCATAGTTTTTACTTACTTCAAACACAATGTCATCAGGAAGAATCTCGACAAAAACGAGATAGCGGCAAATGTCGACGGAATAATATCAACTGAAAAAGATATGATTGAACTGATTGAAACGGCGCACACATTCGTTGACACGGCTTCATTCGGTTCCATGGACCAGAGGGACGCATCCTATCTCGTGTCCTGCATGAAATTGATAATAAAAGCAAGCCTGCTGGTAGATTTTATCGAATATGTAAGCAACAAAGAGCATAAGTCATTTTTGGCCAGTTCATATGATAAACTGATCGAGATGTTCGATAAAGCTCTTGACAGGCAAACAACAAAAGCATTCATGGAAATCATGAAATCAATGTGATTCGATGATAAATAATGTTGCCACCCGCTGGAATATCCGGATATCCGGAGTTGGAAGCGGCGCGACTACGGTGATTCGGATATGGTGAAAATAAGAGGGAATAATAATAGGGTTCTACATGTTGCGCACGGTAAAGGCGGACAGGAAAACAATAACCTGAGTCAGGACGAGTCCCTGGTCTGCAAGGGTCCGCAGGCCTGTCCGGGGAGAAGTCACCCCCTCGGCTCGACAATATTCAATGACGGCGTGAATTTCAGCATATTTTCCAAGAACGCCACTTCCATGGAACTCCTCCTTTTCGACCACCCGGACGCTGACCGTCCGTCCCGCTTGATAACACTCGATCCGGTGAGGAACAAAACCCACCACTACTGGCATATACTGGTGCCCGGCCTTAAGGCCGGGCAACTCTACTGTTTTCGCGCCCATGGCCCTTTCAAGCCCGAACAGGGTCTCCGGTTCGATCCGGGCAAGGCTTTACTGGATCCCTACGGGAAAGCGATAGCGGTGCCCTCCTCTTACAGCCGGAGTGCAGCGTGCGGGATCGGTGAGAATACGGCCACGGCCATGAAGAGTGTCGTCTGTGACCCCCGGGACTATGACTGGCAGGGTGACGTCTCCCTGAAAAGACCCTTTGCCAAAACCGTTATCTACGAAATGCATGTGGGTGGTTTTACCAGCCATCCGAACTCCGGCGTCTCCCCCGAAAAACGCGGCACCTATGCCGGTCTGGTGGAAAAAATCCCGTATCTCAAGGAACTCGGTGTCACTGCGGTCGAACTACTGCCTGTCTTTCAGTTCGATTGGCAGGACGCACCGGCGGGGCGGGTGAACTACTGGGGATACAGTCCGGTGTCGTTTTTCGCGCCCCACCACGGCTACAGTTCACGCAAGGACCCGCTGGGTCCGCTCGACGAGTTCCGCGATATGGTCAAGGCCCTGCACCGCGAGGGGATCGAGGTCATCCTCGATGTGGTTTTCAACCATACCGCCGAAGGAAACGAGCTTGGGCCGACCCTCGGTTTCAAGGGTCTGGAAAACGGGGTTTACTATATTCTTGACGAAGACGGGAAGTCCTATGCCAATTATACCGGCACCGGCAACACCCTTAACTCCAACAACCCCATCGTCAGGAGAATGATCGTGGACAGCCTCCATTACTGGGTGGAGGTAATGCATGTGGACGGTTTCCGTTTCGATCTCGCAGCGATCCTTGCCCGTGATGAAACAGGCAGCCCGATGAAGAACCCGCCGATTATCTGGGACATCGACTCCGATCCGGTGCTGGCCGGCATCAAGCTGATCGCCGAGGCCTGGGACGCGGCGGGTCTTTACCAGGTGGGCAGTTTTATCGGTGACCGGTGGAAAGAATGGAACGGAAAATTCCGCGATGACGTGCGACGCTTTTTCCGGGGCGACGACGGGACGGTTGCAGCAGTTTGCCACCAGGCTGTTGGGCAGCCCGGACATTTACGGTCACGAGGAGCGGGAACCGGAACAGAGCATCAATTTCATTACCTGCCATGACGGTTTCACCCTGAACGACCTGGTTTCCTATAATAGCAAGCACAATGAGGCGAATGGCGAGGATAACAGGGACGGGAGCGACTACAACCAGAGCTGGAACTGCGGTGTGGAAGGCCCCACGGACGATCCCGGCATAGAGAGGCTGCGCAAGCGGCAGATAAAAAATTTTATGGCCGTGACACTTTTTGCACTGGGAACGCCGATGCTCTCCATGGGTGACGAGGTGCGACGCACCCAGTCGGGCAACAATAACGCCTATTGCCAGGATAGCGAATTGAGCTGGTTTGACTGGACTCTTGTCGAAAGGAACGGCGACATGTTCCGCTTCTGCAGGCACCTGATCCATAACAGGCTGCGCCGTGAGACCCTCTCGGATGGTTCCGGCATGAGCCTCAACCAGCTTCTCCGACGGGCGCGGATCGAATGGCACGGGGTCATGCTCCATAAGCCGGACTGGAGCCAGGACTCCCACAGCATCGCGGCGACCGCGTGGAGCTTCGATGAACGGCTGATGTTTCACATGATGTTCAATGCATACAAGGAGCCGCTGGAATTCAGGATCCCGCACGTGGCTGCCGACCCAGCGTCGGCCTGGCGGCGACTTATGGACACTTCCCTGGAATCGCCGCATGATATTTCTAACTGGAAAGGTGCCGGGATTGTTCAGGGCGGCAGTTACATTGTTCAGCCATATTCGACGGTGATGCTTGTCGCCAGGCTCACCGGAGCTGTGATGGTTTTGCCGCAGGCGAAATAAAATTCTTGCTGCCTTACCAGGAGGATTTCCATGACTCTTCCATCTTTTAAAACGAAGATCGTCTGTACCATAGGTCCCGCTTCCGAATCGCAGGAGATCATGGAGCGAATGCTGCTGGCTGGAATGAATGTGGCAAGGCTCAATTTCTCGCACGGCGACTTTTCCGGACACGGCCGGGTGATAAAGAATCTGCATGCCGCTGCCCGCTCGACCGGTTGCCGTCTGGCGATATTGGCGGATCTCCCCGGTCCGAAAATGCGCATCGGGCAGCTTGCCGCGGAAACCGTTGAACTGAGGTCCGGTGGCCAGATTACTCTTACTGCCGATAACATCGTGGGTGATGCCGGACGTGTTTCGGTGAGCTTTTCCGGGCTGCCCAAGGTGGTGGAACCGGGAGCAACCCTGTTCCTGAACGATGGACTCATCCAGCTCGAGGCCGTGAAAGTGGAGGGGAACGATGTTCTGTGCCGGGTTGTCGTGGGCGGAGAACTGCAATCCAGGAAAGGGCTCAACCTGCCGGGAATCGACCTCGGCATAAGCGCCTTTACCGATCATGACCGGCAATGCCTGAAGTTTGCACTGGAAAACGGCGTGGATGCCGTCAGCCAGTCATTTGTCAACCGGGCGGAGGATATCGCTGCAGTCCGTTCGGCTGCGGCCGGGTTCGGTTATCAGCCTTTCGTCATTGCTAAAATCGAACGATCCAATGCCCTCGATCATCTGGCGGAGATCATTGAAGCGGCCGATGGAATAATGATCGCACGTGGCGATCTCGGGGTGGAAGTGCCGATCGAAAGAATTCCGCTGATCCAGAAACAGCTGATGCGACTGGCGAATCTGCGCTCGAAACCGGTCATCACCGCGACCCAGATGCTCGAGTCCATGACCCGGAACCGCCGTCCCACCAGGGCCGAAGCCACTGACGTGGCGAACGCAATTCTTGACGGCACCGATTGCGTCATGCTTTCGGCGGAGTCGGCAATGGGTAATTATCCTGTCGAGGCAGTGGCCATGCTGGGAAAGATAGCCGCAGCCATTGAGCCGCAACGCCGGACCTTAACTGTCGAGGAAATGTTCAGCGGGGTCGAATTGCAGGGAGGACTCCGCCCTGCTCACCTTATCGCCCTGGGAGTGGAAAACAGCCTGGAATACGTGACTCCGGCCGCTGTTTTTGTGCCGACACGCAGCGGCGCGACTGCAAGAAGGATCTCGTCTTTCAGGTTGCCGGTCTGGATAGTGGCGGTCAGCTCCCATGTGACCACCTGTAGAAGACTGCAGTTCTCCTCGGGAGTTTTTCCCGTATTTGAGCAGGAACATCCTGAAGACTGGAACACTTATACGGAAAAATGGCTTACAGACCATGGGATGTCCGGAGACCTGGTAATTCTTACCGAGGGGCCCTCGACAAAACATCCCGACGCAAACCACAGACTGGAGGTAATAACCCTGCGAAGCGACCGAAATTGACCAGGTGTTTTACGCAGCCCATATAAAAATTTTTCAAAAAGATATAGTGGCGGTTTATGTTTGTGACTTATTATGTCATATAAAGGCGATATACTATGAGCTTGTTAACGCACAAGCTTCTTGCCTGATCCCGCAGTTGAGGAGAAATTCAGGCATGCTGCCGTACCTTCGGGTATATAATTAAAGAAAAGAGGCCGCCTATCATGACACCGAAGTTGCCGCGTCCCGACAGGCTTCCGGGCCGTACATTCGCCATGGGAACCCATTGCGGCAAGATATACATAACCGTCAACCAGGATCCGGCAACCGGCCGCCCGGTGGAGATATTCTGCCGGTTCGGCAAGGCTGGAGGCTGCGGCAGCGCGGTCATGGACGGCATGACCCGAATGATAAGCTACGGATTGCGTTCCGGAATGGACGCCGAACAGATTATCAGGGGGTTGACCGGGATATCCTGCCACCTGGGCGCGGAAACATGTATGAATGCACTGGCGGAAGCGGTGCGGATAGTCATGTCCGAATGAAAATCCGGGGTTGCAGCCGGTGCGCGGAAGCCACGCCGCTCATCCCGGAGGTTGCCCTGGCCGGGTGAAGGGTTACCTGGCCTGAATTGAAAGGAGTCAGCCTATGCATGGATTCGGCATGTTCGGATTTATATCGATGGCCATGTTCACTCTCTTTTTACTGGTGCCGCTGGCGCTTTTTATCTGGGCGCTGGTCGATATTCTGAAAAGTGAATTCAAGGATGCAAACAACAGGATAATCTGGTTGCTTGTGGTCCTCTTACTCCCCATGATCGGGGCTGTCATATATCTCACCGTCGGCAGGAAGCAGAAGACCGGGATAGAAAGGTAATTGATTGTGCTCGAAAAAATAAAAAGCATATCCATCGGAAAATCCGCGGCAGTTCTCGCAATAATGTCGGTTATTTTCTATATTGCGTTCAAACAGATACTGCTGCCAAAGTTCATGAATTCTTCACTGGCAATTAAAATCACGAAAGAAAGCTACATGGACAGGGAGTACCGGGACAGTATCCTCACTCAGATGTACGGCAGTTATGTCAGGAAAATGGCGGGCAGAGAATAAACCGTTTATTCGCGGATGTGAAATAATTTCCGGACTACTTCCATATTTTTCCGGCATTCTTATTACAGATGGGTGTCTGTGCACCGGCGGTGCATTCAGTTACAATGGAAATTGCAGAAGTTTTGGACATCGACGTCCGGGGTAATGTAAAATGCAATTACGGGCTGTTCAAGGCAAATGGAGGAAAAAATGAAAAGGATTTTTCTTGTTGTGCTTGCGGCAGCAACTCTGGCCTTTGTTCCTTCCACAACCGGGCATGCCCGGGGACATGGACATGGACATGGACATTTCGGGGCAAGCATCTGGATCGGTCCGGGATGGGGTCCGGGATGGGGTCCGGGATGGGGTCCGGGATGGTGGGGGCCCGCCTATCCGTTTTATGCCGCGCCTCCGGTTATTGTCCAGCAACCGCCGGTCATCATCGAGCGGCAGCCTGAAGAATATATGCAGCAGGTACCGCAACCGGAGGAGCATAATTACTGGTATTATTGCCCTGATGCGAAGGGTTACTATCCGTACGTGAAGAAGTGTCCGAAAGGCTGGTTGAAGGTTGTCCCTTCTCCGGGGCCGCCGGACGGGGAGGAGTGAATAAATGTTGAAGCACATGCGTTTTTTCTTCTTGTTTCTGCTGCCGGTACTGGCTGGATGCGTGGCCCTTCCGACGGGTCCCACTGTGATGGCTCTGCCTGGTGACGGAAAGACTTTCGATCAGTTTCTGCAAGATGACGGCGTATGCAGACAGTGGGCTGGCCAGCGGATCGGACTGCCGTCTCAGGAGGTCGCCGGCCAGAATACAGCCACAGGCGCGGTAGCCGGCACAGCCGTCGGCGCGGGTCTCGGCGCGGCTCTTGGCGCGGTCTCCGGTAACGCCGGTGCAGGTGCCGCAATCGGTGCCGTAAGCGGACTTCTCATAGGGACTTCGGCGGGCGCCAATGCCGATCAGGCAAACGGCTGGCAGGCCCAGCGGCGTTACGATATGGCTTACGAACAATGCATGTACGCCAAGGGAAACCAGATCCCGGGCGTCGAGAGAAGTCCTCGACGGATATACAGGGTTCCGCCCCCGCCTCCCGGCTACTATTCCGTACCACCGGATTATGCTCCCTGACAGGCGGAGCTTTGACAACTGTCCGTTACATCGGTTTCGTTTCGGACAGAACGGCAACATCAGCGGGGCAGGGCAGCTTCAGTGCGCGGATTTAGGTCATGGCTGCTGCCAGCCGGCCGCTTTTGCAGGGCTGGGAGCCAGCCACCGGACTGAAACAAACAAAAAGCGAAACCTTTTGAAGGTTTCGCCTTTTGCTCCGTACATATTGCCAGTGTCTTAATCACCGGAAATTTATTCAGTGTTTCACTTCCGCCATGGTATGACACCATCTGTGCTGTGCCGCGTTGAAGCCGAAAGCGAGGCTTCCTATCTCATACAATGCGCTCAGTCCCACAAATGCATAGATAACGTGGTAGATGGCACTTCCTTCCGTAAAAATGGCCGCCAACATGTTGAATCCGAAAAATCCAATCAGACCCATGTTGATGCCGCCTATCAAAAGTAGTACGCTTGTTATTATATCCAGAGTCTTCATTTTCACTCCCCCTTCTCCTCAAATGGGAATTTGGGAGAAAATTCTCCCGCCTTCCTGTTTACAATATTATTTTACTCCGAAGCCAACTGGCTGTTAAGACTATTATCCCAAAAACGGCAGTTGGAGGTGTCCGCAGTAAGCAAATCAGGCCTGTTTCGTTGCAGCTCTTGGCGAAATGGAGTGTGGACAGCCGATATTGTCTGAACCCGAAGGGTGAGTCTATCGGCTGTAGCGAAATGAGCTTAGAGCAGCAGAAACAGACCTCCGGAGCGAACGGAGGATGCCTGCAACTGCCGAATCAAGGATTATTTTAGATTAACTCCCCATGCCGCAAGTTGATATCCGGAAACTGCGGGAGCTGCCATTGACCGCTATCGGCAGGAGAACTCACGCCGGGGCTAATGCAGGGGTATGTGAATGTGTCACGATTGAATCCGATCGGTATTTGAGGTGCAGAGAGACTCTCGTTCAGCCGGATAATTCAAATTTCCGCGGTATGATTTGATTTTGTCCGGTGCTGCCGGCCGGGATGACCGGTTTTGGAATCGTACCCGGATTGGGACTATTAAAGAAAATAATTTTTTAGCCGATAATTTATTTCAGGGGGTTAGTTACAGCAAGATTCCGGGAGTGTGGAATGATCCCCGGTAGCCAACCGATTCATTATTCACTTAATTCGTTGGTCAGCCCAGGCTTCATGGGGAAAGGGACAGATCATGATAGCGGCGTGTAAATTGTTTGTTTCATTTTTTGCCGCTGTAACTATTGTCCTGATCGTGCATCATTTATACGATTATATTTTGCGAAAACGTCTGGACAAGCGAACGGGCGGAACCGACATGTTCGGGGAACAATACAGGAAAGCCCTTCATGACGTCGTATTCGACAGTGTTTTCATTTCCGAAGAGGCCAAACGCCGCCGTGACATATCCGGGATTTCATGCGGGCGGGCAAGTCTGGATGGGTGCCGGGGAAATGAATCACTGCATGTACCAAAGGTCCTTACGGCAGCGGCCGCTGGCAAACATTCTTCCCTTGCGAAATTCAGACAATCTTCACCGTCTTGTATAAAAAATTCTTGAATTTGAAGAATTTTTTCTTTTCTTCCGCGTTTTTCCGGATGTCTCCGCGAACCGCCTTCAGGTAGCCGGCAATGCGCGGCATGGTGTTGCCGGCCGCAAACCTCGACTTTTCGATAACCAGCCTTACCACATCCCTGGAAATGGTGTTGTTCGAAAAAGGAACGTAAACCGCGTCCCAGAAATTGCCGCCGTTTTCTATCCCCGCGAGAATTTCTCCGGCCAGCCGCTCGTTCAGCACTTCCTGGGTGGTCTCCGGCTCGTCTTTCATGCTGTCGCAAATGGCCCGGGTGATGTCTTCATCGTTTATCGCCTTGCCCCGCCTGAAGAAAAGCGCACGAAGCAGGATGCTCCGCAGTTCCCGTATGTTTCCCCTGTAACGGTGAGTGACGAGAACTTTTTTTGCCTCTTCGGTGAGAGCCGGAGAATCCTCCGGATTCTCTTCTTTTCCCCTGTAGGTCCGGTAGAGCTTCCCCAGGAAGTGCACGGCAAGGTCTGGAATGTCTTCCTGGCGCTCGCAGAGCGGCGGGATTTTTACCGCAAGCTCCGAAAGTCTGTGATACAGGTCTTCCCGGAAACGCCCGGTCTTTATATCCTCCAGCAGGTTACGGTTGGTGGCAGCTACCAGGAGTACACGACTGTAGCGTTCCTGGTTGTCGCCGAGGCGGAAAAAGCCGCCGTTGTCGAGAAAGCGGAGCAGCTGAACCTGTGTCTTCGGGTCCGCGTCGCCTATCTCGTCAAGGAAGACGATGCCGCCCTGGGCTTCCTCAAGAATACCTTTCCGGTCACTATATGCACCGGTAAATGCCCCTTTTTTGTGGCCGAACAGCTCGGAATAGGTCAGTTCGCCGCTGTAGGCGGCAATGTTGGTTTTTTTGACCGGGAGTTCACCGCCCGGGTTCACCTGTTCCCTGTACATCTCGTTGAGCTTGTTGTACAGGTTATTGAAGAAGAACTCCTTTCCTGCTCCGGTCTGGCCGAGAACGAGGATGGAGGGAAGACCGATGGTCGCTTCCTGGGATGTGCTGCTGCTCCAGAGGGTGATCCGGTTGATCAGCGGAACTGAGACCCTGTTGATGAATTCGACGATTTCCTGGGCCTTGCGGCTGTTGCCGATGATGTTGCCCAGCCGGTAGGATGAGACATGCGGATCCTTGTAAGCCACGTCGCTGGCGAGCCTGTTTACTTCGCTCTGCAGTTTTTCGATCTGCTGGATGTCGGAGATATGCCTTGATGTGAGACGTTCTATAATCCGCAGGATTCGCTTGTGTTCTTCTGTAAAATATGCGGGTTTCAGAGAATTGAGGCAGATGACCGCTATAACTTCGTCATCGCAGATGATGGGTGTGGCGATCTCGCTCCTGATCTGTTCGCTCATGGAGCGGTGAAATCCCTCCTCGCGCATTTCCTCTTCCACGTTTGAAATTATTTTCGGTTGTTTCGCCCATGCGACATAGCCGGTAAGGCTCCGTTCCTCCAGGGGCAGGTCGGTTCCCCCTATTTTCATGGGCGGTATGTTTTTTTTCAGCCATTCCTTGTTTTTTGCACCGACTATGTTGCCGTTTGCATCTTCGACGACCAGCCGTTTCTCTCCGTCGATTTCCTGGATGATGCCGATACTTCCGGTGTCCGCGCCGATCAGTTCTGTCGCCTTGGACAGGACCTTGCTCAGAAAGGGGTGAAGGGCCTCGTTGCGGGCCTGGAGAAGATCGGTAATTTCCGCGAGAACCTTGATTTCTAGATGTTCCCCGCCTATTTCGCGGATAACCCGTTCCACCATTTCCGCATGGACCTGCAACAGTCCCATCTCGAACTCGGAAAAACGGTGAATTTCACGGGTGTAGTAGTTGACGAGGCAGATTACCTTTCTCGTGCCGGGTTCGTAACGGGGAACGACATAGAGGGAGCGTAACGCCATTTTTTCCGTGAATTCGCGCTTCTGCACTATCTGTTGCGACAGGTCCGCGATAAAAAGGGGCTTCAGGAGCCGGTCATCGGTAATTACCCCGTCATCTCCAACATATTTTGCCAGAAGGGAAAGCCCTTTTTTCAAACCGATGGAGCCGTGGGCGTCATAACGTGCCTTCAGCTCCGGTTCCTCCGAATGACTGGCCAGCCTCTCGAGGACCACGTCTCCGTTTTTACTGACAGTCGGCACCAGCACCGAAGCCAGGGCTATCCTGTCAATTAGCTGAACCGCGGACTTGACCATGAAGGCGGCGGATTCGCGTTTCTTGTATTCTTCAACCCTGCGCGCAAGGAGTATCTGCTGGTGGTACTTCCAGGCGTGGTCGATATTATCGGATATCGCCGCCATGAATCCATTCAGAAGCCGGTTGCCGCGGACCCCCGCCATTTCTCCCTTTTTTTCCCCGTCGATGCAGAGAACACCGATGGACCTGCCCTGACTGACGACAGGCAGAAGGAAGGTGGCGGCAATGGAGAAACGGCCGGTCATATCCCTGTCCAGAGAAAGGGCCTGCGTACCAGTATCACGGATATCCCGGGTGGACTGCGTGACAAAAGCCCGGGAAACCAGGGCATCATCGGAAATGATGGGAAAGGTGACCTTTTTTATTTCGGCGGAATAAGGTCCAGAAGCATAAAGACATGACAATGCCCCGCGTGTGAGGTCTTCGAGATAAACCCGGATCCTTCCGTATCCGGTAACCAGCTCGATGCCTTCCGCGGCGGCAAAGAGCATTTCTTCGAGATTCTCCTTGCCGTAGCCGTTGATTTTGTCATGCAGCTGTTTGATCTGATTGTGGATTTGATCCATAAACACTCCTGTGTAAAATTTTTACACAGTAATTATCTTATGGGAGATGAAGGGATGATGTCAAGGGGGGAAGTGTGCAAGGCCGTTGACGGAAGCCGGCAAAGGGAGGGTTGCTAGCTGCCGGCTGTCTGTGGTCCGTTTTTCCGGATGGCGTTCAGTTCGGAGATGTCGAGACTGTTGAGCTCGCAATATTCACGTTCCAGCTCTTCGACGTAAAAACGGTCGAGTCCGGAGTTTTCGAGAAAATCATCCCGAAGGGCAGTGTTTTTTTCGGTGATGATCTGGGGTAGTATGTTATGGAGATAGACGGCCTCTTTCCTTATCGCATGGATGATTTCCCGGAACAGGCCCTCGGGGATTTCTCCTTCCAGCAGCTTTCTCTGCCTCATCTCCCTGGTTGCCTCGCTCCTGAGCACCTCCTGGTTCGCTTTTGCCGAGTAGCGGGAATAAAAATTCCTGACCCTGTCCCGGATATAATCACGGACGAGAAGGAACAGTTTCTCTTCCTCGTCAATCGCCTGGAGCTGTTCGAGTAGGCCCGGTATGGTAAGCCGGTTGTCTTCTATCAGGTGCAGACCTTTCAGCAACGCCATGACTTTTTTCCTGCCGTAATTTCCCAGGTAATGGTTGACGAGCAGCTCCGATATGAACAGCTCCTGGAAAAGCCCTTTCTGCAGAGCGTCGAATTCAATTTTGTTTCCGAGAAGGCTGCGTAACATTTCCTCGGAAATCCTGACATTTTCCATGAAAGCAAGTTTGCTGATGATTGATGATGTGGAATCGTAACGGTCGAAGTAGGTTATAATGGCCGACAATTCTTCCAGAATGCATACATCGGCCCCGTCTCGGATCTTTTCATCACAAATTTTGCTGGTATCAAGCAGTATTTCCTCGAATGTGTAGTCGCGGTTCTGGGTCGCATGTTTCTTCGCGCGCAGGAGCTTGACCATGTCATCGTTGTCAATGGTATTCATAATGTGCTGTCTGTGGATAAACAATCCTTCCAGTATTTGCCTGGTTTCAGCGAGGTAAGCGTCTTCTTCCGTATCGGCAACCCTGGTGTTTTTTTTCAGCACATCGTCAAGGGGATAAAAAAGGGCATCGGGGATCTTGTTGCGGACGGAAAGTGTTTTCAGTCTGTTAAGCCTGGCTATTTCGGATTTGCTGATCTCCCCCCTGGTGTTGCAGGCGACCAAAAGGTTCCTGTATTCGTCCACGATCCCCTTGTTGGCCCGGTGTTTGTACATGACATCCACGCGTATCCTCTCCTGCTGATAACTGTCAATGTGGTAGGAATCGGCAAGGGAGTTGAGGGATGCGAAGTCTTCGTCGGAGATTTTCTTGTTACTGTAATACAGCTCGCTGAAAAATTCCCTGTATTCCTGATGCTTCTTGTTGATCAGCTTGAACAGGAACACCTGTGCGCGGGGATCTTTCATAAGGGAGAGGATTTCGTTCAGGATGGAGGTGTCGTCCTCCATGCCTATGGAGACTGTCCGTTTTATGGTCTTGCCCAGGATTCTCAGTATCTCTTTCTGCTGCTTTTTTATCGTTCCGCTGATTTCGGCGGAATTGACAAAAAAGAAATAATTACATACTGCGTTTCCTTCGAAAAATATCTTGTCGAAGCTCTGTTCGCCTGCTGTCCGGTCCGTCAATTGCAGTTTGCCGCTGTTTTCTTCGTAATACGCGCCGTACATGGCGAGGCGGTTGAGGACATCCCCTTTTGCAAGGTCCGCCAGTGGCTGGTCAACACCGAACATGTATTCGCAGAATGCGCCTCCGTTGCCGCTGTAACTGATCCCGTCATTGCCGATAACGAATTCGTTGCCCGATGAGAAAACCCGCAGGACATCCCCATCCTCCAGGCTGATATTGAACGCATACCGTTCATAGACACCCGTGCCGGCAAGATATGCGAAATATTCAATATGGCTGTCGGTCATCCCGTGCAGACGAATGTCTTTCTTCATGTGAACTCTTTTCGGCAGTTTTATTGCGTTACTGAAATTTTCAAAGTTATATGTTCTAAGTTCAATGTTACAATAACCCGTCGTTTAAACAGATTTTAGACTTTGATCTTGAATTGACTCGTATAATATCGTCTTACCATTATGAAATTCCCGGATCCCCGCTTTCGCGGGAATGACGAAAAATAGGGTTTCAGGACTTTTTTGCGGGTTCAACAACTTTGAACCCTGAAAAGCCTTTCCTTACACTTCGATGGTCATCCCGTCATAGGCCAGTTCCACCCCGTCGGGAAGCTTGCTGCCGTCGGCGTAGGCAACTTCATGTGTCAAATGGGTCAGGACCGTCCTTCCCGGTTTCAGTTTTTCCGCAACCCGAAGCGCCCCTTCGATATTAAAATGGGCAGGATGCGAAGTATAGCGGAGTCCGTCGATTATCAGGCAATCAAGACCGACAAGTTTTGCCATGGATGATTCGGGGATGTCGCTGCAGTCGGTCAGGTATGCTACATTGTCAAACCGGTAACCCGTCGAATGCGAATGGCCGTGCAGCAACGGCACCGGTGTGAATTTACGGCTGAAAAGGGAGAATACCCCCGTAATAATGTGCGGTTCAAGCAGCGGTGTATATCCTCCCTTTTTCATCCCTTCGAATATGTAGGAGAAATTCCTGGAGATGGTTTCAATTGTATCTTTTGATCCGAAACAGGGGATGACGCTTTTATGGATGAGGTGGTATCCGCGAAGGTCGTCTATGCCGTTGACATGGTCCGCATGGGTATGGGTGAACAATACCGCGTCGATGTGAGGTATCCTTTCCCTTAGCGCCTGCATGCGCAAATCGGGAGATGTGTCGACAAGTATATGCTTTCCTCCCGTCCTGACAAGGATGGATGCCCGTGTACGCTTGTCCCGCGGATCGGGAGACGAGCAGACGGAACAGGAACAGCCGACCATCGGTACGCCTGTGGATGTGCCGCAGCCCAGTATCGTGATAACCATGTCGTTGAACTCTCTGAGGATTTTGAAGGAACGGCGCCAAGGATATCTGCGGCAACAAGATGCTGTTTGCGACCCGTCCGTTCAGCACGTGTACCGGCGCAGCCGGTATTTTCCGACCCGCCTGATTAGGGGGAAAATACCATGATTAGCATTTCCAGGCAAGGGGTTTGTCCTTGCGGGAAAGCGTATTTGCTGTTACTCTTTATCTGCCTGTGTGGCCATATCCCGGGTGTTTAACGGAGCATCAGCATGAAGGTAGCGCTCATAACCCCCTGCTTTTATCCTTTTGTCAGGGGCAACGCCGTAACTGTCCGGCGTATTGAAAAGAACCTGGCTTCCAAGGGATGCGAAGTTAAAGTGTTCCCTCTGGATACCATCACTGCCGAGGATACCCTGAAGGGGGTGAAATGCTTCGACGCGGATATCATCCATGCCTTTCACGGTCACATCGGCGGGCGGATTGCTCGGCTGATAGGCAAAACCCTCGGCAAACCCTACATCATAACCCTTACCGGCACCGATGTTTACGAGGCTCTGCAGGACTCAAGAAGGGAAGATATGGTGTCGTCGATGAAAAATGCGGCGGCTGTGGTTGCCTTTCACAAAAGTATCGAATGCCGGCTGGTGGAAGATCTTCCCGGGCTGTCGGGCAAGACTTTCGTTATCGCGCAGGGGGTTGAAATACCTGTTTGCAATCATTTTCATCACAGCGAATTCAGGCCGTCGGAGGGGGATGTCGTAATACTTCTTCCCGCGGGACTTCGACCGGTGAAAAATGTGGTGTTTGCCCTGCCTCTGCTGGCCGGGCTTCATGAAAAGGGAGCGCGCCTGTATTTTGTCCTGATCGGTCCGATACTGCACCGGGGATACGCCGCGGAGGTGCTGGCCGAAATGGAGCGATATCCCTTTGCCCATTATTTCGGAGAGGTCGGGCACAAGGCGATAGGCTGGTTCTATGAGCAGGCCGGCATCGTACTGAACACGTCTTCATTCGAGGGCGGGATGGCAAATACGGTTCTCGAGGCTATGTTGGTCGGCAGGCCGGTCCTGGGATCGAATATCGAAGGCAACAGATCGATTATCAGGGACGGCGTCTCCGGATTGCTGTATAACGGTGAATCCGATTTCCTGGAAAAACTCGACATGCTCATGGGAGACGCAAGTCTCAGGGAAAGGCTCGGCAGCAACGCCAGGAGCTTCGTGCTGGAGAACTTCCCGCCGGAAAAGGAAGCCAAGGCGTATATCGCATTGTACAAGAGGGTTTTGGGTATCATCTCTTGACACATGGTTCGAATTATCCCTGATTTTCGGAATAATAACAGTCGGGGCAGTAAAGTTCTCCACTCTCGGGATCACTTTCCATCTTCCCACCGCAAATATCACAGATTTCGGCGGGTTCTTTCTTATGCCTGTTCGCGGCTTCCTCGCCGGGTTTCAGAATCTTCGCCTTATTGCCTTCACGCGGGTCTCTCATCGTGTTATCCCCCGTTTCATGCCTAACGAATACCTGAAAGAATTTACGCTGGATTTTATTCTGCAGGACGATACAGGATTCATATTCAATTGTACTACGTTTTGCTGAATATTGATCCTCAGGTTTCAAAAGCCGCGCCCCGTCACAACTGCAATCGCAAAAAAACCCCCTATTCCATTTCTTTGCAATTATCAACACCCGTCTCTGTCTGATTGGCTGTATTTGGCCTGAAGATGCATGTTGCTCCGAAAACGATGCGGCAGCAGGGGGATTGGATCGCGAGCACAAGTTCCGGTTTATCTTGCTTCGATAATAATATACAGTAAAATTAAATATATATGAACGGTTTATGACTAGCGAAAGTGCCTTGTGTTATTCGTTGCGTTAGGTACTGATGTCGCAGCCGGTCTCAACAGAACGGGGTGTCAGAACATGGACGCAGAAGCGAACGCCATATATCGCATTCGATTTCACGGCCGGGGAGGACAGGGGATGAAGACGGCAAGCCGCATTCTGGGCACGGCTTTCTTCCTTGAAGGCTTCCAGGTGCAGGACGCCCCCAGGTATGGGGCGGAGCGTCGCGGGGCGCCAATTTTTGCTTATATCCGCGCATCGCGACGTGCCATATACGAACGCGGGGTGATCCGTCATCCGGATCTGGTCGTTGTTGCGGATGAAACACTTGTTCCGGTTCCGGCCGCCGAAGTGCTGGCCGGCGTTACGGAGAAGTCGGTATTTCTGATAAACAGCAGCGCCGGACCTTCCTCCTGGAAAGACAGGTTAGCGCCGGCCGGGCGTGTTTTGACCATTCCCTCGGTCGCAGCGAAAGATACTTCCGAACTGCGCTTTATCGGCGCCGTATGCGCCGGCGCGGCCGCCCGTCTTGTTGGGACCGTTTCACGTTCTTCTCTGGAACAGGCGATAAAAAGCGAACTTGTCCATCTCGGCGAGGCCGTTGTCGCGAAGAACCTGGTAAAAGCGCTTGAGCCGTATGATCTCATGGCGCCTTATGAAGGGTGTGTCGCACCGGGAGCGGGAGCTGCCGCCGACGATTACCGCAGGCCCGACTGGGTGGATCTTCCCTTTGATGATGCCAGGATTTCCGCGCCCGCGGTCTTTGCCCCGGCCACCAGCGGGAGGGTACGGACGGGATTATGGCGGACTATGCGCCCCGTGGTCGATCACGGCAAATGCAGCAGATGCTGGCTTTGCTCAACTTTCTGTCCCGAGGGGGCGATTTCCGTTGACGCCGGGGGATTTCCGGCAGTGGACTATGACCATTGCAAGGGGTGCCTGATTTGCATGGCGCAGTGTCCGTCACATGCCATCAGGCCGGTAGCCGAGCATGAAGGGGCCGAAAACGGCGGGTCGCTCAAGCCGGATGAAGGGAAGGAGGGCGGGTGAAAATGAAACGGATTATGCTGACCGGGAACAGCGCGGCCGCATGGGGCGCCCGACTGGCCTGCGCGGATTATGTGCCCGCCTTCCCCATAACGCCACAGACGGAGATCATCGAAAAACTTGCCTTGTGGATTGACACCGGCGAATTCGACTGCCGAATGGTCACCCTGGAGTCCGAGCATTCCATGATCACCGCAGCCGGGGCGGCGGCTGCCACCGGAGTCCGGGTGTTTACCGCAACCTCCAGCCAGGGGCTCCTCTACGGGATGGAGATGATATACACGGTGGCCGGCTGGCGGGCGCCTTTCGTCATGGTCAATGTTTCACGCGGCCTGTCCTCGCCGATTACCCTGGAGCCCGACCACAATGATATCCTGGCTGCGCGGGACAGCGGTTTTCTGCAGATTCACTGCGCGAACTGCCAGGAAGTGCTGGACAGTATCCTCATAGCCTACCGTCTGGCGGAAAATTCCAGGGTCCGTCTTCCGGTCATTGTCAATATGGACGGTTTCTATCTCTCTTTTACCAGAGAGCCCGTCGAAATCCCGGACCGGAACAAGGTTGCCCGGTTTCTCCCCCCTTACGATCCGGAGAACATCCGTTTCCGCGCAGGCGCTCCGGTCAGCGAGGCGGTTGCGGTGCTCGGCGGAGCCGTCTATTCCTATTTCCGCTATGAAATGCACCTTGCCGCCCTCAATGCCCTTTCTGTCTTTGCCGAAACGGCTGAAGATTTCGCCGACATTTTCGGCAGGAGCTATGAAGCGGTCGAATGTTACCGGACCACAGATGCGGAGATCGTTTTTGTCATGATTGGCTCATTTGCCACCAAGGCCAAGGCCGCCGTTGATCAATTGCGCGCCGCCGGTATGCCGGTCGGGCTGGTCCGGCCCCTTCTCCTGCGGCCTTTTCCCGTAAATTATCTGAGGAGAGCGCTGACCGGGAAAAAGGGGGTTGCCGTGATTGACCAGAACCTTTCCATCGGGATGGGTGGAGTCATATATTCGGAGGTGACCTCCGCACTGTACGGACGGCCCGGAGCTCCGGCCGTGGTGACCAGTTTTATCGGCGGATTGGGGGGCCGTGACATCAGTGCCGAGGAATTTTACGAAATTGCGTCCATCACGGCCAGGGCCGTTGCCGAGGGGAGGACGCCGGCTCCGCGGTTGCTATTCACTGAAAAGGAGCTGGAGGACATGAGAAAGCTGCAGGAAATTGCGCGGGGCGAGAGGAAGTAATCATGGCCGAAAAAACATTTAAACGGATAAAAGACCTTCCTTTGAAGCATCTTCTCGAGGCTGGTACCCCAATGTGCGCAGGTTGTGGCGGGCTGGAGGCGGTCAGGGAGATTTATGACGTGATCGGCGAGAAGACGGTATTTATCAATGCGGCGGGGTGCATGACCCTGCTCGCCGTCTATCCTTTCACACCTTTCCGCGGGTCCTGGCTGTATACCGCCATGGCTTCGGCTCCCGCCGGAGCCCAGGGGGTTCGGGACGCACTGGATATCCTTCTGAAAAAGGGACTCATCGGAGCGGATGAGGACCTTGAAACGGTGGTCCTTACAGGGGATGGGTCGGCATACGGCATGGGGCTTTCTTCCACATCGGCAGCCATGGACAGGGGATTGAATTTCCTCTACATCTGCTACGATAACGAGGGCTACGGCAATACCGGCCAGCAGGCTTCGGCCGCCACCCCGCGCGGTGCCAGGACCGCAACCAGCAAGGGGCCACGCGGTTATTCAGGCCGCAAGAAAGATCTGTTTGCCGTCTGGGCGGCACACAGGCCGGCATATGTTGCCACGGTGGCTGGCGCCGAGCCCCTCGACCTTGCCCGCAAGATGGAACATGCCCGCTCAGTGCAAGGTTCACGGCTGATTATCGCCCTTGCGCCATGTCCCACCGGCTGGGATTTCGATCCGGCGGAAACCGTCGAGATCGGAAAGCTGGCCGTGACAACCGGAATCTGGCCGCTGAAGGAATACATTGACGGAAAGACGGTTCATACCGTGATTCCCCGGCAGCGGCCGCCGGTTGAAGAATACCTGAAAAGGCAGGGGCGTTTTTCCCATTTATTCCTTCCAAAGAGGAATGACGCCGTCCTGCGGGAAATCCAGGCGGAGGTGGATCGGTACTGGGAAGGTGTCTATTGAATCCCGAACAGGTTTTTGCGCACATTTTCCAGGTAGTCGATGGATGAAGCCAGGTCTCCGTACAGGAACAGCATGCTTCTTTCGGTGGGCTCCAGGTCCCTGATCCGCTCTCCGTATTTTCCCTTCAGGATAAGGGCGATCAGTTCGAATCTTTCGAACCCTTCATAGGCTACCGGTTCGCTCCAGATGACCGAATCTCCCTTTCTTATCTGGGTATCCCCTTTTTCCTGGTCCCACACGAGGGAGAATTCGCTGTCGGTTATTTCCGGGAGCTGGTCAGGGGAGTGCAGGCATTTTTCCCGGTACAGCTTCATCTGCTCCTCCTGCTCCTGCAATTCCCTTTTCTGATCGTCGGTGAGTTTGTCGTTCTTTTTTTCGCAACCGTGGGATTCCGGGAAAATAAGCAGGTCGAGGAATGCCCTGCAGGACGGGCAATAGAGTTCCAGGAATCTCTTGCGATGGAAGAGGCCGTGACTGCATTCCTGCCCTTTACCGGTCCAGTTACAATCTCCGCATGCGTATGTCCCTTCTTCCCATTTGTCATGATAAATGGTCATCTTCTGCTCCTTAAGATTTGATATTATAATTATAATTCCATTTGGAATCAGGTTTCGTAGTGGAATTTATTTGTGTTTTTACCCAGCCTCTGGCCCCTGGTCCCCAGCTTCTCGAACCGCATCATTTTATCCATACGGTCTGTATGTTGACGAACTCCCTGATTCCGTAACGTGACAATTCCCTGCCGTACCCGGAATTCTTGATGCCGCCGAACGGCAGACGCGGGTCGCTTTTCACCCTGCCGTTGACGGATACGGACCCAGCTTCGATGCGGGCAGCGAGTTGTTCACCTTTTACCGTGTCGGCGGTCCATACGGAACCCCCGAGTCCGAAGCTGGAATCATTGGCAACCGCCAGCGCTTCCTCTTCGTCTTTTACCCGGATCACCGCGGCAACAGGTCCGAAAAGCTCTTCATGGTAGGCGGGCATGCCGGGCCTGACATTCGTGAGAATGGTTGGTGGGATAGAAATACCCCTTCCCGGCGAGCGGTTTGCCGCCCAGCGTTATTTTTGCGCCGCCGGCAACGGATGCCTCTACCTGCGCCTGGAGTTCCCTGATCAAATCTCCCCTGGCCTGCGGCCCGACCTGGGTCTCTTCATTTAGGGGATCGCCGACCACCATGCCTGCCATGGCCTTGGTGAAGCGTGTCATAAATGAATCATATACGACATCTGCAACGATGAAGCGCTTTGCCGCGACGCAGCTCTGACCGGAGTTGTAGCAACGTGCCCTGGCCCCGGCATGTGCCGCCTCGTCGAGATCGGCATCGGCCAGGACAATGAACGGATCACTGCCTCCCAGTTCGATTACCGTTTTCTTCAGGAGCCTGCCTGACACTGCCGCCACCTGTCGGCCCGCATGATCGCTTCCCGTAAGAGCCACCCCCCTGATATGTCCGTTTTCGATTACCGGTTCGACCTGGTGTGAACCTATCATCAGGGTACGGAATATGTCCGCAGGGAGACCGGCTTTGCGGAATACATCCTCCACCGTGAGAGCGCAGCGCGGGACATTTGATGAGTGCTTGAGGACCACGGCGTTTCCTGCCATGAGGGCGGGGGCGGCACACCTGAATACCTGCCAGAAGGGGAAGTTCCAGGGCATTACCGCCAGGATGACGCCCAGGGGATGAAATGCAACGTAAGCCTTCGAGCCGTCGCTTTCGGCGGGCTCGTCGGCAAGCATTTTTTCGGCCCTGTCAGCGTAAAACTCGCATACCCATGCGCATTTTTCGATTTCGGCTCGCCCGCCGGCGACCGGTTTGCCCATTTCGACCGCCATCATCCGGGCGAATTCATCCCTGTTGCTTCTGAGGATAGCTGCCGCGTTTTTCATGAGTGCGGCGCGAAGAGCGAAGGAGGTCCCGCGCCAGGAGAGCCATGAATGGCTGGACCTGATCGATCACTTGCCGGGTCTTCGATTCGGACCACTCCTCGAAAACTTCAAGGAGTTCGCCGTTTGCCGGATTGATCGATGAAAATGACATGATATTATTCCTTTTCTTCAAACAGTAGTGCCGTGAAATGAGTAAGGCCGGCTGGGGCCGGCCTTCGTTTTTCCAGTTTTCCGCGCTCCTACTTATCGCATCCGGTGAGCTTGGACAGCGCTTCGCGATATTTTTCAGACGTCTTGCGCACGATCTCCTCCGGTAGGGGGGGCGCCGGGGCCTTCTTGTTCCAGTCGAGAGTTTCCAGGTAATCGCGCAGGAACTGCTTGTCGAAGCTCGGCTGGGGACCGCCGGGCCGATATGACTCTTTGGGCCAGAACCGGCTCGAATCGGGTGTCAGGCACTCGTCGATGATGATAAGTCTGCCGTCGAAAACACCGAATTCGAATTTGGTGTCTGCTATGATGATGCCCTTGCCGTCGGCAATGTCGCGCGCCTTCCCGTAGATGCGAAGGGTTGCTTCCCGCGCCTGCTCGGCAAGGTCTTTCCCGCACAGTTGAACCATGCTGTCGAAGGGGATGTTTTCGTCGTGGTCGCCCAGTTCAGCCTTGGTGGAAGGGGTAAAGACCGGATCGGGAAGGCGGTCGGATTCCCGCAGTCCCGCCGGCAGCCCGATGCCGCAGACGGAGCCTTTAGCCTGGTATTCCTTCCAGCCTGAGCCGGCAAGATAGCCGCGCACAATGCATTCGACGGGGAGAGGTTTCGCCTTTTTAACCAGCATAGAGCGCCCTTCCAGGATCTCGGCGTATTTGCGGCACTGGTCAGGGAAATCGGATACATCAGTTGAAATGATATGATTCGGAATAATGTCTTCCATCATGCTGAACCAATAGGAGGATATCCGGGTAAGTACATATCCCTTGCCAGGTATTCCTTCGTTCATGATGACATCGAATGCCGAAATGCGGTCGGTGGTAACGATGAGGAGCGACTCCCCCAGATCGTAAATATCGCGAACCTTGCCGCGGCCTGCGCGTTTCAGGTCCGGGAAGTCGGTATTGAGAACGAGTTTGCTCAATTCAATTCTCCTTTGTTCCGGAATCAATTGTCATTCAAAAGTGTCGGGTTTATTTCGATTTTTGCTTTGCTCTTCAGTTCCTTGAGCCAGTTTGCCAACGCCTGCTGCTGCTTGGCCGGAAGCAGACTCTGTTTGATCTGCTCTTTTGTCTTCTGGAAGTCGGCCGTATCGGATTCCAGGCGGTTTTTCAGTTTTATGGCATACCAGGTTTCACCTGATCTGAAGGGCTCTTTGGCAACCGGTGCTGTCTTGGTCAGGTCGAAAGCGGCATCCATTATCTCGGGGGATTTGCCGATTCCGGGGATTTCACCCGTGGCGGAGTAGGAGAAAGGCCCGGTTTCCCGGAGGCCTGCCGGAGAACTGCCTTTTGCCATCTGCGCCAGATCGTCTGTTGCTTTTTTATGCGCGAGTTCACGGGCCTTGTCGTCGGCAGCCAGTGTCTCGACCTTTGCCCGGATCTGGGCAAGTGGCGGCACTTCGGCGGGTTTTCTCTCGTTTATGGTGAAAAGGTAGACTCCTTTTTTCGTTTCTACCGGTCCGCCCAGTTCACCGGCTTTCAGGAGAAAAGCCCTCTGGATCAGCGCAGTTTCTCCAGCGAGATCCGCAGAAGGCTGCTGAGCGGTGAATAACGGAGTTTTTTCGATTTTCAGCCCGAGCATGCGGGCTGCGCCGTTGAGATCTGCCGATTTCAGGTTCTTGTTGAGCGCGTCGGCCGCCAGTTCATAAGCCTTGGTAGCGGCCTTGAATTGCAGGGCATCTGCAGCGGCCCGGTCCTTTACTTTGTCGAACGGGAGGATGTTCCCGTTTTCCTGGTAACGGTCTATATTCTTGTTGTAAAAGGTCTGCGCCTCCTCACTGCTGACGCTGAGACCGGCCGCAACTTTTTCCGGGTTCACTCTCACGTAGGAAATGCTGATTCTCTCGGGAATCCTGAATTGATCTTGATGGCTCTGCAGGTATGTGTTCAGATCGCTGTCGGTGAGTTTGATTCCGGACCTTATGTCGGAAGGACTGACCGAAGCGAACATCAGGTCAACCTTGTCGTGCTGCTTTTTGAATGCCTGAAGCGCTTCCTCGTCGCTAACTTTCACCTTGTCCGTGATCTTCTGCTGCGCTTTTTTCAGCAGGAGTTCGTTCTTGACACTGTTTTCAAATTCCTCGGGGGTGAGCCGGTTGGCCTGGAGCACCTGGTTGTAAACCTGGGCGTTGAATGCGCCGTTTTTCTGAAAGTCGGGTATGGCCGCAATTGCATCGATAATGTCCTGCCTGGATACTTTCAAATTCATCTCATCCGCGGCATTTCGCATCAGGGCAGTGTTGATGGAGTTTTCCAGGGCCATCTTTTTCAGCCCCATCAGTTTTTCCATCTCCGGGGTCAGGGGTTGCTTGGAGAACTGCTGGTACATGTTCCGCAGCCGGTCATAATCCTTTTGAAATTCGTTGAAGGATATCTTGGTATCATCGACCTTGATGGCGTACCCGCCGCTTTCCGGCCCTTTACCTCCCTGTCCCCAGACCAGAAAAATCGTTCCGATAAACGATAGAACTATGACGGCGAACACACCTTTTATGATGATCGACTGCTTGTATTTCCTCATTATTCCAAGCATCCTGGTATTTTCTCCTTGGGTTGAAAGTAGGGTGAAAGCCCTTGAACAAAAATGAAATACTAATATAAATGAGGGGCAAAAGCAACCTCTAGATTGGTTACCACTTTTCCCGCTTGCCAGAAGAAAAGGTTTTTGTTACTATCCAAAATTCAAAAGAAATCTGCCTGCAAGCGCCGTTGTGTAGCGGCAATTCAGGCCTATCTGACTTGAAGGGAACTGACAATGCTCAAGATCTTTGATTATATATTCGGAATGTTTTCCAGCGACCTGGCAATAGACCTGGGGACAGCCAATACCCTCGTTTATCTGAAAGGCAAGGGGATTGTGGTGAGCGAGCCTTCGGTTGTCGCGGTCCAGAAATTGAACGGCGGGCAGCAGAAGGTGCTGGCTGTCGGCATGGAGGCGAAGAAGATGCTGGGGAGGACACCCGGCAGCATTACCGCCATCCGTCCCATGAAGGACGGTGTTATCGCCGATTTCGACATTACCGAGGAGATGCTCCGCTATTTCATCCACAAGGTGCATAACCGCAAGACCCTGGTGCGGCCCCGAATAGTGATATGTGTACCGTCCGGAATCACCCAGGTGGAAAAGAGGGCCGTAAGGAATCTGCGAATCCGCCGGCGCCAGGGAAGTCTATCTCATCGAGGAACCGATGGCGGCCGCCATCGGCGCGGGGCTTCCCATTACCGAAGCCAGCGGCAACATGATTGTCGATATAGGCGGCGGGACCACCGAGGTGGCGGTAATTTCACTGGCTGGTATCGTTTATACGAAATCGGTCCGGGTTGGCGGCGACAAGATGGATGAAGCTGTCGTTCAATATATCAAGCGCAAGTATAACCTCCTTATCGGTGAACGGACCGCCGAACTGATCAAGATCGAGATCGGTGAAGCATATCCCGGCGATGATCGTCCGCAACATGGAAGTCAAGGGGCGTGACCTGGTTTCCGGAATCCCCAAGACCATAGAGATCGATTCCAACGAGATCCGCGAGGCGCTTTCCGAGCCGGTCAATGCCATCGTCGAAGCCGTGCGTATCTGTCTCGAAAGAACACCTCCGGAGCTGGCTGCTGATATCGTGGACAAGGGTATAGTTCTTGCGGGTGGTGGTGCACTGCTGCGCAACCTGAATGTGCTGCTCCGTGAAGAAACCGGACTGCCCGTGGTTATAGCAGAAGACCCGTTGTCCTGCGTTGTTCTGGGTTCAGGCAAGGTGCTCGACGAACTGAACCTGCTGCGCAGGGTGGCGATAACCTCGTAAAGACGGCCGCAGGCAGCTGGCAGAACTTTATCCATGCCAGCTGCTGACATCCGGTTGCCGATTTTTTGAAACATGCTTCGATAGAATGGGGATATTTCTTCCCGACCTACTCTGCTTGCCATGAAAATACCCGCCTGTTAAAGCGATTCAGGGTTCACGTCCCTTGTTAAAGAAGAGAAATCAGACGCTTTTTTTTTCAATTTAATTATGAAACATCACGAAATTGATATCATTGTTCCGGTCTGGAATAAACCGGAAGAAACGCGTCAGTGCCTGGCGGCGCTTTTTGAACATACTCCCGGAGCACGCTTCATCCTGCTGGACAATGCCAGCGAGAGGGAGACCGAGGCGCTGCTGCAGGAGTTTGCGGACGGGCTCGGCGAAAGCCCCCTGCTTTTTCGCAGCGACAAAATCCAGGATTTCGTAGCGGTTGTCAACAAGGGGCTGGCGAGTGTCGAAGCTCCGGTTGCCGTAATTGTAAGAAATACGACAACTGTCGGCAAGGGGTGGCTGAAGCCGATGCTGGAACTGCTTTCGAGTCGTCCCGATGCGGGATTGGCGATTCCGAGCCTCGTCGTCAGAAAGAACGGCGTCCCCTTGGGAGCCGTCAGTCCGTGCGTCAGGACGATTGAAATCCCCCATGCCTGTTTCGACGCGGTTGTTGTGCTCAGGGAGCTTTACCAAAGGATCGGCGGCTTCGACGAAGGGATGGACGGCGGTCTCTGGTGTCTGAAAGACTATTCGCGCCGGGCATGGAACGAGGGTTTTGTCACGCTCAGGGTTGCCGGCCCGCCGGTTTTCTGTGAAGAGAACCCGCTTTTCGGTTCTCTCCCCAGGCGTGAAGAAACAGCGAGAAAGAGCATTGATAAATATGTTTCCGTCTGGGGCCGGGAACAATCTTTCTTTATTGATTTGTCCTCTGATTCCGACCTGGAGGACATCGGCAGACATTTCGGGATATTCCTGGAAAGCGCACGTTGCGGGCACCGTTTCACTGTCCTTGTCCGTCCCGGCATGTACAGGCAAATAACCAGGAAAGGCTACGATACCCTGCACGAAAATATCGTCGTCGAACGCCTTCCGTATCTTTTCTCATCGGGATCGGCGGGAAAAATGTTTTCTCGCATGTGTAATGATATTCCTGATTTGAGTAAGCTGACAAGTGTGGACCAACTTGACGTCCTGAAATGCCGGGTTGCCGACAGCAGCCGGATTCAGGCTGATCTGTTCCAGGGAGAAGCTGATGACGAATGAAATAGTAAACCAACTGAAAGCCCATCAGGATGTTATAAGGATTATCGAGGAAAAACTGGCCCCCGGCATTTCGCAAGTCGTCGAAATGATTCGTGACGCGCTGGGCAGTGGTAAAAAACTTCTTTTGATGGGCAACGGCGGTTCCGCTGCCGACGCACAGCATTTCGCCGCAGAGATTGTCGGGCGCTTTCGTCTGGAGAGACGCGGTTTGCCCGCCATAGCCCTGACAACCGATACTTCGATCCTGACCGCCATCGGAAATGACTACGGCTATGAAGCAGTTTTCCGGCGCCAGGTGGAGGCGTTTGCCGTCGAGGGAGATGTCGCAATCGGCATCTCCACCAGCGGCAACTCTGAAAATGTCCATTCGGCCCTGTTGCTGGCGCGCCAGATGGGATGCCGGACCGTCGGCATCCTGGGAAAAGACGGCGGGACGATAAGGGAGATCGTTGACACGGACCTGACCGTTCCCTGCAGTGACACGCCGCGAATTCAGGAAGGCCACATTCTCATGATTCATATTATTTGCGATCTCGTGGAAACAGCCTTTTTCCCGCAGGGAAATGAGGTGCCTTCCCTGCATGTCGCCATATGCGAATTTTCTCGGCAAATCGAGGAAGTGAGGTATATCGATGAAATATGAACCCATAGACCGTGTCGGCAGTGAAAACCTATCCGCTTTCCGAAGAGCAACAAGGTCATCATGGACAAGCACCGGGCGGCGGGAGTTCGATCCGCCATGACCGTTTCCGAACTCCTTTCTTCATCTCCCTCCCGGACCAGTTGGCATCCCAGCAACGAACCGGGTAGAGACGCGGTTGTTTCCGCAAGAAGCAAGGGCAAGCCGGTAGTGATCGCCATGGGTGCCCATGTTATCAAATGCGGCTTCTCAACCTGTCCTGAAGAACCTGATCGAAGTGGGTGCGGTTACGGCTTT
>CAWFFO010000013.1:0-182656 GCA_963815135.1 uncultured delta proteobacterium | reverse complement strand
AGTTTTCACTTTGGCGGTGTCCTTCATGCCGGGCACGACAAGGATCCCTGTCCGCCTGATATCCGGATTTTTCCAGCTCCGTACGGCTTACTTCTTCATCCAGCGTCGCAAAAGCCTGTAAATCCCCACGGCGAGTCACAGCCTTTAGACCGGCTTCTGCCTGTCTCTCTTTCAGCCTTAAGGTTATCCGAGTGCATATATTTTCTGCGCCGTTCTTCCAAAGCTATTTGCCGTTTGTCCAATTCCTCTCCGCGCACCTTGAAAGCATCCAGCTCTTTCTGAGCATTCTCGGCAACCTGCACCTCGAGCCCCAGTTTCCGGGATGCAGGTCTTCAACAGGCGCATGACCCGGTCGAATCTTCGATCTTGCCGGAAAATACGTCCCGTGGCCGGGAAAGAGCCACGGGGAATGTATTTTCCGGCAAGATCGAAGATCTCGACCGGGCCATGCGCGAACTTGAAGACCTGGTCCGGAAACTGGGGCTCGAGGTGCAGGTTGCCGAGAATGCTCAGAAAGAGCTGGATGCTTTCAAGGTGCGCGGAGAGGAATTGGACAAACGGCAAATAGCTTTGGAAGAACGGCGCCGGAAAAATAAGATGCGCTCGGATAACCTTGCCAGGCTGAAAGAGAGACAGGCAGAAGCCGGTCTAAAGGCTGTGACTCGCCGTGGGGATTTACAGGCTTTTGCGACGCTGGATGAAGAAGTAAGCCGTACGGAGCTGGAAAAATCCGGATATCGGGCGGACAGGGATGCCTATCATGCCGGCATGAAGGACGCCGCCGATCTGGAAAACCGCCGCCAGACCCTTGCCAGGTTTGAAAAACGTCTGGATGCCCTCTATAAGGAACTTTCGGCCCGGCAGGCGGAACTGAAACACCTCGGGGAAATCTATGTCCCTGAGCGTCACGCGCAGGTCCGGCTTCAGAAAGATAACCTGCTGGCTGAAGTCGCTACCCTTACCCAGCAGCTTGCAGCCCTGGAAAAGGACCGGCATCGCATGACAGAAGAAATAGGCAGGCTGAAGCTGGTAAAAGCGGAAATAGAAAGGAAACTGGCTGAAAAGAAAGTTTTCGAGGAGAAGGAAAAACTGGTCAAATTCCTTCGTAACCAGGTCTTCAAGAATGTGTCGTCGCAACTCTCCGAACGGTTCCGGGAAGAGATCAGCCTTCGGGCCGACCGGATTTACCGCACAATCGCGGAAGCCGACGAGGAATTGATCTGGGGCGAAAATTACCAGATAATGCTGCGCGATATGGCAGACGGATCAGTTCGCGAGCGGAGTGACGATCAGTTGTCCGGCGGTCAGACCATGAGCGCCGTTGTCGCTCTTCGTTTGGCCCTCCTCCAGACCATCGGCGCACGGATTGCCTTTTTCGATGAACCTACTTCCAACCTCGACGCATCCCGCCGGGAAAACCTGGCCCATGCCTTCCGCGCAATAGACGTGGGAAGGGAAGAGGTGACAGAACACTGGTATGACCAGCTCTTCCTGGTCAGCCATGATGTTGCCTTTACCGAAATAACCGACCAGATGATTCACCTGGGGGATTAAACCCGCACAGGTCTCCGTTTATTCCGGTCAAAAGATTGACAAATTCCCTCCAAAATAATGTCTGAATTCCGTCTCTATCCACGAAATAACCCTGTCCATGTTTCCATATATCCGTGAATCCCTGCCCAGTCGCTTTTTATGAGCAAATGGCACCACGGTTGCATGGTATCGAGCGAATATCCCAATTACAATTCCCGAGACCAGGAGGAAAAGCGATGGCCGCTAATGATGAAGGACACGAGAAGGATAAATCCGCAAAAAAATCGAAAACAACCATGTTTCTTGCCATAGGTATTGTGGTTGCAATTGCGGTTGCCGCGACGTTTGGAGTGTTGTTCTTTACCAGTGGAAGCAAGGCCGAGACTGGAAAAACAGATAAAGTTGAAGCCAAGGCAACATCCACTTGCGCCCTCGATCCGTTCATCGTCAATATCTATGACGGACAGGATATGCGTTATCTGAGGCTGAAAGTTGAAATGGGTGTTGCGGGGGAAGAGGCGACCAATCAGATTAAAAATAATGAAGCCCGGATTCGCGACAGCATCCTTACCCTGCTGACCAGTAAAACCTGGGCAGGACCTTCAGACACCCCAGGGGAAGACACTGCTGAAAGATCAGATCTTGAGCACTGTTTCGAAAATTGTCCCGCAAGGTACCGTGCAACAGGTGTATTTCACGGATTTCGTGGTTCAATAATATTTTCTTTAAAAAAGACTTCAGTGCGTTGGCCTGAGAATCGGACGGCCGGCGCGGACTGTTCAGAGGTTTTGCCTTGGAAAAAATTCTGACCCGGGAAGAGATAGACGAACTTCTGGAAGCAATATTCGAAGGTCGTATCGAGCCGGACAAAGAACTTGCTAATAATAACGACCGTGTTTTTATCTACGATCTGTTCAATGCCGAGCACAAGGTGCTCGCGCCGAACATGGACGTTATTTATGACGGATTCATCCGTTATAGCAGGGTCACCCTTTCCAACCGCCTGCGCAGGATTGTGGAGATAAAGAAACTCGGGACCCAGCCGTACAAGTTCGACGAGTTTCTCCAGACTCTGCCGTCGCCGGCGTGCATGGCTATCTACAAAATAGACCCGTTGAAGGGGGCTGCCCTGATCGCCATGGACAGCAATCTTGTTTTCAGCCTGGTCGATTGCATCCTCGGAGGCGTCGGCACGCCGACCATACCGGAGAATAACCGGATGTTCACGTCCATCGAGCTGCGCCTGATGGAAACGATTGTCAAAGATGTTCTGGGCGACATGGAAAAAGCATGGGCGCCGGTACAAGCGACAAAGATGAACCTGCTGCGCATGGAAATGAACCCGCGCCTGGTTACCATCGTGCCGCCCGAGTACCAGGTTATTACCGTTACCATGGAGATCCAGATCGAGGATTACAAGGGTGAAATTGTTTTTGTCATTCCATACATGACCATCGAACCGATCCGTGACAAACTCAAGGCAGGCACTCAACTGGATGTGATGGCCATCGATCCGCAATGGTCGAATCGTTTGTCCTATGAGCTTTTCGATGCGCCGCTGGAACTGACCGTGGAGTTGGGAGAGTCAGTCATAACACTCGGTGAACTGATGGAACTGGCGCCCGGGGACACCATCATGCTTGACAAGGACAGGCGCAGTGATCTGACGGTAAAGGTCGAAGGGGTAGGAAAATTCATGGCGGTGCCCGGAGAGCGGGGCGGCAACAAGGCGGTTCAACTTACCAACAGAATCGGGGAGGGTGCTGGGATATGAGCGAGATAGATGAAAAAACCGAACAGGAAAGCAACTCACGTGACAGGAATAATCTCGAATTCGTCCTGGATATACCACTTCAACTGGCGGTGGAACTTGGTCGCACGAGAATACTCGTCAAGGATCTGCTGGGGCTCAACCAGGGGGCGGTAGTGGAACTGGGCAAACTTGCGGGCGAACTGCTCGATGTCTACGTCAACTCCAAGCTGGTGGCGAGAGGCGAGGCTGTTGTCGTTAATGAAAAATTCGGGGTGAGGCTGGTGGATATCATCAGTCCGGCTGAACGCGTGGAGAAGGTGGTATGAAATATTTACCGGTCCTGCTGTCTGTGATGCTTTTCCCGGCATGCGCCAGCGCCGACGGCGGGGCGGTCGGGCAGGGGGGATTCAGTCTTTTTGCGAGTTTCATCCAGATGGCCGCATCACTAGCCGTTGTCATAGGACTGATCCTGGTGTTTCACTACCTGTCGAAAAAGTGGATGAAAGGCGGCCTGCCCGGCAGCGCCGGCCAGAAATATATCCGGGTGGTCGAAACACGTTTTCTTGCCCCGAAAAAATCGCTGGTCCTGGTTGAAGTAGCCGGTAAATACATGCTTGTAAGCAGCAGCGGTGATAACATGAACCTGATAAAAGAGATCGATATGATCGAAGAAGTCGAAGTCGTGGGGGATCTTTCCAAACCTGCTTTCCGCGATACATTCCAGGATAAGCTCAAGGATTTTGCCTCGCGAGTACCCATGGGAATTGGCGCACTTACCGCTTCAATGAAAAAGGGCGGTGCCGGAACATGAAAGTACGGAAGTCTTTGATTTTTTGCGCCGTGGCCGTGATATTGCTGTTTATGGCCACGGCCGCCTTTGCGGAACCTCTTGCGATTCCGTCCATAAGCGTGGGTGTCGGCAAAGTTACCAAGCCGGGCGACGTATCCGTAGTGTTGCAGATATTTTTCCTGATTACCATACTGTCCCTTGCGCCCGGATTGCTCATAATGACGACTTCTTTTACGAGAATCGTCGTTGTTCTTTCCTTTCTGCGCGGCGCCCTGGGAACCCAGCAGGCTCCGTCCAACCAGATAATCCTGGCCATGTCCCTGTTTCTGACGTTCTTTATCATGAGTCCCGTCTGGCAGCAGATAGACAGCCAGGCAATCCAGCCTTACAAGGCGCAGAAAATTACCCAGGAACAGGCGCTCGACCGGGCGGTGCAACCGGTGCGGAAATTCATGCTTTCCCAGACAAGGGAGAAGGATATCGCGCTTTTCGTAAGTCTTTCAAAAACGGCAAGACCGAGGAATGTAAACGATATCCCGACGCTTACCCTCATTCCCGCCTTTATGATCAGTGAATTGCGGACTGCGTTCCAGATAGGCTTTCTCGTCTATATTCCGTTTCTTGTAGTTGATATGGTCGTGGCGTCGGTCCTCATGTCCATGGGGATGATGATGCTTCCGCCGGTAATGATATCGCTCCCGTTCAAGATTCTGCTGTTCATCCTGGTTGACGGGTGGGGACTGATAATCGGCTCGCTGGTGAAAAGCTTCGGATGAGAAAATGTAAGAATTCAGGAGTCAGGAGTCAGGAGAAGGCTGCAACTCAAGGTATTAACGATGTAGATATGTAGGCGGGCGCCGGCATTTTTCTGCGCGCTTTCCGGTTTCATTCTGAATTCTGAATCCTGAATTCTTGCTTCTGATTTTCAAAAGAAAGGACAAACACATGACCCCCGAACTGGTGGTGCAACTTGCCCGGAGGAGCTTCGAAACGACCCTGATGCTCTCTGCTCCGCTGCTCATTTTCAGTCTCGTCGTCGGATTGCTCATCAGTATCTTCCAGACGGTTACCTCGATCAATGAAGCAACTCTCGCATTCGTACCGAAGATAGTGGCGGTCATGGTGGCGATGGTTATTTTCTTTCCCTGGATGATGAGCTACATGTCTGATTTCACGCGGGAAATATTTGCAATCATTCCAACTTTGAGGCAGTAGCCGGGCGCTTTTACAAGGCGGACCGAAGGGCTTGCATGTTCCCTCTGTTACCATTTATAAACCTGAATGATGTTGCCTTTTTCGCCCTTGTCCTGGGCAGGCTGGCGGGGATATTTTCCGCCATACCCATGTTCGGGGGGGAGCGGGTGCCTCTAATGATCAGGGTTGCCGTGATCCTTTCCATGACGCTTGTCTGTTATCCTCTTCTGAAAATGAAAGCTCCACAGCTTCCGGTTGACACCCTGTCTATTGTTATTCTGGTGATTCGTGAAACCCTGATCGGCATTTCTCTGGGACTTTTGTCCCAGGCAATATTTGCCGCCGTCGAATTCTGCGGTCAGCTGGTCGGCATGCAAATGGGCTTTTCCATGGCAAGCATGTTCGACCCGACCATGGGCCAGGTTCCGCTCATGTCAGTTTTCCAGGTGCTGCTGGCGACGCTTCTGTTTTTAACCCTGAATATCCATCATATTTTCATTCGCGCCATAATTGACAGCTATTCCGTAATCCCGCCGGGCAACTGGCATATGAGCGCAGGGCTCATGAAGTATCTCATCAAGGTTTCAGGCGACATCTTTGTCCTCGGGATCAAACTCGCCGCGCCGGTCATGGTGACACTTCTGGCAACCGGTGTCGTTCTCGGAATCGTGTCCCGTTCGTTCCCCCAGATGAATATTTTCATGGTGAGCATGCCGCTCAACGTCGGCGTCGGTCTCCTCATGCTGGGCCTTTCATTGCTGGTTTTCTTCCACACATTGCAAAACACATTCGGACTGATCGATGAACAGATAAATGTCCTTTTCAAGCTCTTTTCCTAGACAAAGCCATGTCTGATTCGGACAAACATTCAAAAACAGAACAACCCACCAGCAAGAAACTCGCTGATGCCAAAAAAAGGGATCTCTTCCGCAAAGCAAGGATCTGACCTCCACCATTACCCTGGTTGTATCTATTGTATCGCTGTACGCCACCGGCGGATTCATGTTTTACGCATTAAAGAACAGCAGCACTGAAATCTTCTCCACGGCCGGGACCTTCGATTTCACCCAGGAGGGAATCTATCACCTGATGATCAGCCAGTTTCTCCGTCTGGCTGCCGTCCTCGGCCCCTTTATGTTGCTGGTGATGATAGCCGGTATTGTAAGCACCGTGGTTCAGGGAGGGGGCGTCGCTGTCGGCGGAGAAAATAACCCTGAAACTGGATAATCTCAATCCTGCCGGCGGTCTGAAAAAGATTTTCAAGAAAGAAGCCGCGGTTGAAACCGTAAAGTCTTTCATCAAGCTGATAATCGTAGGCTATATCGCCTACGGGATCCTGAAAGACGAGATCTTTAACGTCATGTACCTGACAGAATCCGGCGCTGGCGGAATCATGGATTTCATCAGCCACTTATCTTTCAAGATAGTCCTGCACACATGCGGATTGCTGCTGATCATGTCGATCCTCGATCTGGCATTCGTCAAATGGAAATACATCCAGGACCTGAAAATGACGAAGCAGGAGATCAAGGATGAGCACAAGGAGGCGGAAGGCGACCCGAAGGTAAAAGCGCAGATAAAACGCCTGCAGTTCGAAAAGGCGTTCCGGCGGCTGAAAACGATAATTCCAACCGCCGATGTCGTGGTTACAAACCCGACCCACTTCGCCGTGGCTCTGAAATACGACCGTGAAAAGATGGCCGCACCGTTCGTTATCGTCAAAGGCGCCGACCACCTGGCCATGAGGATCAAAAAGCTCGCCAAAGAGAACAATGTCATGCTCGTGGAAAACAAGTTCCTTGCCAGGGAACTCTACGCCCAGGTAAAGGAAGGCGAGGAAATCCCCGAAACCCTCTATGTCGCGGTAGCCGAACTTCTTGCTTATGTCTACAATCTCAAGAATATGGTCTGAACCCGAAATTACCCGCAATGACGTGACAAAACATTGACTCCATAATTTTCAAAATACTGTCTTTGACTTCCAATGAGTGGTGGCAGTCAGCAGTTAGCCGCTGGCAGTCAGCAAAAAATACGGACAACCAACCATCATCCATCCATTCTCACCAGCGCGTCCTGCCATCGTCGGCTCTTCTCATGTAAAAGTGGCGCGTAGCGCCTTATTCTGAAGGTGGCAGGTTTTAACTCAAAATTTAAAATTTTAATCTTGAAACACCAGCGGCCAGCTGCTGCCCCCAGTCCCCGCCTTTCTGGCACAGCGGTTGCAACCATGTTTGTGCGTCAGTAAATATATTGAAACCACGAGTGGAAACAACCTATGTCAAGTGCAACGAGTCAGACAATCAATGTGCCGTCGGTAAAAAACAATTCCGACATTTATATGGCGCTGGCCGTTATCGGTATATTGTCCCTGATGATAATTCCGTTGCCGGCCTTTGTCCTCGATATTTTTCTCGCGGCCAATATCACCATTGCCCTGGCGATTCTCCTGGTTGGCCTTTATACCATACAGCCGCTTGATTTCTCGATCTTTCCCTCGCTTCTTCTGGTTACAACCCTGTTCAGGCTGTCGCTGAACATTGCCTCGACCAGGCTGATTCTCCTCCACGGCAGCGAGGGTTCCGATGCCGCGGGCAGCGTTATCAAGGCCTTCGGCCAGTTTGTCGTGGGCGGCAATTACGTGGTCGGGGCGGTAATTTTTCTTATCCTGGTCATCATTAATTTCGTAGTCATCACCAAGGGCGCCGGTCGAGTCGCGGAAGTTGCCGCCAGGTTTACCCTGGACTCCATGCCCGGCAAACAGATGGCCATCGATGCCGACCTTTCCGCCGGGATAATCACCGAAAAAGAGGCCAAAATGCGCAGGGCCAAGGTTTCCAGGGAGGCCGATTTCTACGGTTCCATGGACGGTGCCAGCAAGTTCGTAAGGGGAGATGCCGTTGCCGCCGTTCTGATAACACTTACCAATATCATCGGCGGCTTCATAATCGGTGTCTGGCAGAAGGGAATGTCCCTTGATACCGCGCTTACCAACTATACCCTGCTGACCATCGGCGAGGGGCTTGTCGCGCAGATCCCCGCCCTGATCATTTCAACCGCCGCCGGCATAATCGTTACCCGTTCAGCAGACGAGAAAAACCTGGGTCACGAAATTACCGGGCAATTCCTCGGTTATCCCAAGGCATTCTATGTCGTATCAGGTGTGCTGTTCGCCTTCGCGCTCATTCCGGGACTCCCGCACTTCGCTTTTTTTCTGCTCTCCGGAATTTCTTTTATCGTCGGCAAGGCGGCAGACAAAAAAGCCAAAGATACCGTGGATGAGCAGGAAACGGTCTTACTGAAAGGCGACACGGAAGAAACCGAACAGATAAGCACGATCCGGCCGCTGGACCTTATGGAACTCGAGGTCGGATACGGACTCGTTCCGCTGGTGGACGCCGCCCAGGAGGGTGAGCTCCTGGAACGAATTCGCTCCATCAGAAAAAACATCGCGCAGAAGATGGGCTTTGTAGTACCTCCCATCCATATCCACGACAACCTGCAGTTAAAGCCCCATGAGTATTCAATCCTGATCAAGGGAGCAAAGGTCGGGGGCGGAGACCTGAACGGCCAATTGCTGGCCATGGATTCCGGAGCGGTTACCGCACAAATAGACGGTGTCCGCACCACCGAGCCGGTTTTCGGACTGCCGGCAATCTGGATCAAGGAGCAGGACCGGGACAAGGCGCAGCAGCATGGTTATACCGTGGTGGAAAATGCGACCATCATTGCGACCCATATCAGCGAACTCATCAAGAACCACGCCCACGAACTGGTGGGCAGACAGGAGTTGCAGCAGCTGCTGGACAACCTTTCCACAACCTGTCCGAAAGTGGTGGAGGAACTGGTGCCATCGCTTCTGGGTCTCGGTACGGTTTTGCGCGTTATAAAGAATCTCTTGCGGGAAAACGTTTCCATACGCGACCTCAGGAGCGTTCTCGAGTCCCTCGCGGATTATGCTGGAATAACGAAAGATCCCGATGTGCTGACCGAATTCGTAAGACAGGCGTTGAGCCGTTCCATCGTCGATCAGTTAAAGACGGATGAAGAAACCCTTTCCATCATCTGTCTCGACAGGGACGTGGAGGAACTTGTGGCTGAGTCGGTGCATAATTCCGACCAGGGTAGCTACCTTGCCCTGGAACCGGGTGCCGCACAGCATATTCTCGCCAACCTGCGCAGCACCATGGACAGGTTCGGCCAGACCGGAACTCCTCCCGTACTCATCTGTTCGCCTTCCATCAGGCGTCATGTAAAGAAATTTACCGAGAGGTTCCTTACCAATCTGGTTGTATTGTCACACAACGAGATTCCGGCAAACATCAAAATTCAATCCCTGGGGGCGGTGAGTTCCGATGCAGGTTAAAACATTTCAGGCCGGCAGCATGTCGGAAGCGTTAAGTTTGATAAAGGCGGAGATGGGCCCGGACGCCATGATCATTTCCTCGCGCAAGGAGCGCAGGAAAGGTCTCTTCGGCTTTTTACGAAAACCTGTATTCGAGATAACGGCTGCTCTCGATAATACTCCCAGACAGAGGCGTCCCGAGGCGAACCCGTACGTACAGGCTGCTGAAAATTCGACGAGTACCAGGGAAGAATTCCAGAAATCCATGCTCGAGCCCCTTGTCCGCGAAATCAGGGAACTGAAAGACCGCGTGGAGAACATAACATCAAGGGGAGAGACCGGTCCCGTAAGCAGCAGGGCCAGGACCGATACGTCCGATACCGGAACTGGTAAGGTTTACGCTGGCGATGAAATCGCACGCATGAACGGCAAAAAGATCGATATTGAAAAAATCAGGGAATTGCTGGTCGACACTGTTGCGGGAAAAGCTGTGAAGACTGACGGGCTCCTGAACAAAAAACCTGCGGAAAATGTTGCGGAGAAAGAAAAAAGCCCCATTACCGAAACTTATCATGGAAGCCTGCTCAGGGAACTCAAGGATACCGGGCTTGACAGGGAAATCTGCGGCAAGCTGATCGAATCGATAAACAGCCTGCCAGCAGGTGAGGATTCCGTAGCGCGGGAAACCATCCGCGAAACTCTCGGCTCGATGGTGCGGTGCGCCGGAGCCGTGAGGCTGAAAAAAAACGGCCCGCGGGTGATTGCACTTGTGGGTCCGACCGGGGTGGGGAAGACAACTACCATAGCCAAGCTTGCCGCCATGTATGCCCTCAAGAGAAAAGTAAAGGTCGCTCTTGTGACAACCGATACCTTCCGTGCCGGAGCTGTCGAGCAGCTGAAAACATATGCCAATATTCTACGGGTTCCCATGGACACGGCATCTACGAAAAAGGAACTTGCCAAGGTGCTTGAAATCCATGCGGACAAAGACATCATTCTGATCGATACGGCCGGAAAAAGCTCCAGGGGCGGCGGCAAGCTGAACGACCTGGACGGTCTGCTGAAAGTGGACTCCGGAATTGAAAGGCATCTCTGCCTGTCGGCAACAACCCGCGATGAAGATCTGCATGATATAGTCGAACAGTTCATGTCCTTGCCTGTGCACAGGATTTTGTTCACCAAGCTTGACGAGAGCAGAAAGCTCGGCTGCCTGGTAAATGTGCCGGTGCGCAATAACCTGCCGATCTCATATGTAACCAATGGACAGAGGGTTCCGGAAGACATTGAAATCGCCAACAACAAGAAAATAAGCCGAATGGTGGTCGGATAGACCGGTCTGACTGAAACAGGTTCCGGCAGAAGCCGGAACTTCTTACGTGATAGATCCTTATGGGAGATATAAGTAATAATTGTGGGGAATTCTCCCCTGAATGGAGACACTATGAACTGTCTTGCCAAAGCTTATGCTGAAGAAATGCAGCGCGGTGCGCAACAGTCACGTGACGAGCTCATAATATCCCACCTCCCGCTTGTCAAATTTCTCGTTGGCAGAATATCCGCCAAACTGCCTTCTCATCTCGACCAGCAGGACCTGATGAGCGCTGCTGTTATCGGTCTCATCACGGCGGCTGAACGATTCGATCCCACACGGGGAATCCAGTTCAAAACCTTCGCTGAAAAGCGTATCAGGGGCACCATCATGGATGAGCTGCGTTCCCAGGACTGGCTGCCGCGGGGTTTGCGGGAAAAGTACAAAAAACTGGAAAGTGAATTCAGTCGACTGGAGCAGAGGCTGAAGAGAAACCCCAGCAGCGAAGAAATCGCACTTGCCCTGGGAATGGAGCTGCAGGATTATTTCAGCTTGCTGGAAGAGGTGCACAGCCTTTCCTTTATCAGTTTCGACGAGTATATGGAAGACGACGAAGGGACCCAGTTCGGCCTGCTGGATTTCATTTCGGACAACGGCGAGGAAAACCCGCAGAACAAGATGATGGCTTTCCAGATGGCAAAGGCCCTTGGTGAGTCCATCGATGCATTGCCGGAAAAGGAACGGATAGTAGTAACCCTGTACTACTACGAGGAACTGAACCTGAAGGAAATCGGCGAAGTATTGAATCTGACCGAATCGAGGATATCCCAGCTGCACAGCCAGGCCATCCTGCGTCTGCGGACGAAGATGAAAACGCATTAGAAGCAGGGGTGAAGGGGTAAGACTTTAATCCATAATACTTTATTCTTACCCCGTTTTTTCTCTACAAAGGAGTCTTGAACATGAACAGTGGAATGTACTCGGCTTTGTCGGGTGGCGTGAACATGGTGGACAAACTGGACGTTGTTGCCAATAACCTGGCCAATATTAATACGGTCGGCTTTAAAAAGGACAGGCTGTTTTTCAGCAAGCAGCTTGACTCAGCCTCCCAGTCCCTTAACAGTGGAGCCGTGACGGATAACGATATTTTGTCGCAGCCCACCATGTTCACCGATTACACGGCTGGAGAGATGCAAAAGACCGAAAATGCATTGAACATGGCCATCGATGGTGAAGGTTTTTTTGCCGTTAAAACTCCCGAGGGGACTGCCTATACCAGGCAGGGAAATTTCAAGAGGGACAAAAACGGCATGCTGACTACCCTGGACGGTTACGAAGTACTTGGCAGCGGCGGAAGTTCCATATCGATCCCGGGCGGGAATGTCGAGGTCGACAAAACCGGGAAAATCACCGTAAACGGGACAGCCGCGGGTTCGATAAATGTCGTGGATTTTCCCAAACCGTACCAGCTGAAAAAAATAGGCGGTGCGATGTTTCTTCCAGCCAATCCTCAAGTTACTCCTCAAATAAATGCAAAATCATCGGTTTTGCAGGGATATCTTGAAAATTCGAATGTTAACGCCATCTCGGAAATGATGCAGGTAATAGATTGCAGCCGCAGTTTCGAGAGCTGCCAGCGGGTTATCAGAAGCTACGACGATATGTCGGCCAAGGCGATTCAACTTGGCTCGCCGTGATAAGGGCAGGGGATTGGGATATGGGCACTCTGGGCTTGTTTCAAATGAAAAATTATAACGGCTAACGACCGCTTTTAAGGAGGAATACAATGATAAGGGCATTATGGACGGCGGCATCCGGTATGGAAGCACAGCAACTGAATATCGACGTTATTTCCAACAACCTCGCCAATGTCAATACAACCGGATTCAAAAAAAGCAGGGCTGATTTCGAGGACCTGATGTACCAGACTCTCAAGACTACCGGGGCCCCCTCCACGAGTTCAACCCAGACGGTCGGGATCCAGGTCGGTCTGGGTTCAACCCCGGCCGCCGTGACAAAGGTGTTTACCGCCGGAAACATTACCCAGACAGGCAATGACCTGGACCTGGCGGTCGAGGGTGACGGCTTTTTCCAGATCCAGATGCCGGACGGCTCTACAGCATACTCCCGGGCCGGATCTTTTAAAAAGGACGGACAGGGAAGGGTGGTCAATTCCGACGGATACCCCCTGATCCCGGAAATAGTGGTTCCAGCCAACGCCACCAAAATAACGGTCGGCACAGACGGCACTGTATCGGTCATCCAATCGGGGCAAAACAGTGCGACAACCCTCGGCAACATCCAGCTTGCCTCTTTCTCCAATCCTTCCGGCCTGTCCAGTATAGGCCATAATCTTTACCAGCAGACAGATGCTTCCGGTAACCCCACTACCGGAACCCCGGGCCAGAACGGTCTTGGCAGCGTGAGCCAGGGCTTTCTGGAAATGAGCAACGTAAACGTTATGGAAGAAATGGTAAACATGATCGTCAGCCAGCGTGCTTACGAGACAAATTCAAAGGCAGTACAGGCCGCGGACGAAATGTTGCAGACAACAAACAATCTGAAGAGGTAGGCATTTTTAACGGAACAAATGTCAGAACCGCTCTAGACAGACACCATCCAAGCAAAAACGGTATATTGGGGTTTACCATATGAAGTTATTCTTTAAATATCTGTTTCTCGCCACACTGGTGATGACGCTGCATCCGGCCTTCGCCGCAACCTCAAAAGACGTCACGGTCAAGGATCAGAAAATAAAGGATGTTATTACGCGTTACATTACCAGTTACACCGCGAATACGGATATGGAAGTGAACGTAACGCGAATCGGTTTCGAGGGCGATCTGAAGATTCCGGCCGGCGAGACGAGCTATGATGTGATCGCCCCCAATCAATGGGAAGGGTGGGGAAGGACGAACCTGGCCCTTATCATCAGGGTGAACGGGCAGGTGGTCAAAAATATTTCCATACCTGTGGATGTTGCTGCTTTGACGGATATGGTGGTGGCGACGCATCCACTGGAGCGCGGAACGGTAATAGGCAATGATGATGTGGCGATTCAGAAAAGAGATATAGCATCGGCTCCGGGAAAAATCTGTCGATCATTATCTGAAGCCATAGGTAAACGTGTCCGGATCGCCATGCGAGGAAATCTTCCGGTCAGGACTGATTTCCTTGAAAAGGTGCCGTTGGTCAAATTTGGCCAGCTGGTTACGATAATAGCGGAAAACGACGCCATGAAAATAACTGCGACGGGAAAAGCGTTGAATACCGGAGGAGAGGGCGATGTGGTCATGGTGCGGAATCTGAGTTCCAACAAGGATATACCCGCAATGGTTGTGGGCACAGATACGGTCAAAGTCGATTTCTAAGTGATCAAGTCACTGAATTTGCAAACTTAAACCTGGTTCGGTTTATTCGAAAGGGTTAGAAATGCTGAGAATATTTTTTTTCTTATTCATGGTAGCGCTTGCCGGGTGCGCTCATCAACATGAAGCGACAATGGCGCCGGAGCCCGTACAGGCAATCGAAACGCCGGTGGCCGATTATTCGAGCGGTTCGATCTGGCAGGCGTCTTCAACGGGAATTACCGGCGATTTCAAGGCAAGAAAAAAGGGTGACGTCCTCACGATCGTCATATCCGAGCAGGCGAGCGCCAGCAAACAGGCGACCACATCCACCAAGAAAAATGCCGCTGTATCCGCAGGTATACCGAATTTCATGGGACTGGAAACAACCTTCATCAAGAACTGGATGGACCTTAGCAAACTGCTCAATGCCAGCACCGGCAACCAGTTCGAGGGCGACGGCTCCACGAGCCGGAAGGAAGACCTGACGGCGACCATTTCCGCCAAGGTTGTGGATGTGCTGCCGAACGGCAATCTCCGCATAGCGGGCAGGCGAAATGTCAATGTCAACAACGAAGATATGATCATCCTGCTGGAGGGCACTGTCAGGCCCAAGGACATCAGCGCCGAAAACATCGTAAATTCCAGTTATATTGCCGACGCAAAAATTACCTATACCGGCAAGGGGGTCATAAGCGACCGCCAGCAGCCGGGGTGGCTGCTTAATATCATCGACAGGGTCTGGCCGTTTTAGAGCCATCGGCGGCGGGTGGCGGATGAAAGAGGTTTTAATGAAACAGGCAATAGTTATAATCCTGGTATTAATGTTGATGCCGAATATGGCTTCGGCAACGAGGATAAAGGACATCGCGAGCTTTAACGGGGTGCGCGACAACCAGTTGATCGGTTACGGCCTCGTCGTAGGTCTGAACGGGACCGGAGACAGCGACCAGACCAAGTTTCCGGTTCAGTCCCTCGTTAACGTCCTGGAGCGGATGGGAGTCACGATCAACCGTTCGGAAATAACGGTGAAAAACGTGGCGGCGGTCATGGTCACCGCAACATTGCCTCCATTTGCGAAGCAGGGGATGAAGATCGATGTGCTCGTGTCGTCCATGGGCGACGCAAAGAGCCTTGCCGGCGGGACCCTCCTGATGACGCCGCTGAAAGGCGCGGATTCCGTGGTATATGCCGTTGGGCAGGGGCCGGTCCTGACCAATTCATTTTCATTCGGGGGGCAGGCGGCGTCGGCGCAGAAAAACCATCCGAC
The DNA here is from genome assembly GCA_963815135.1 of uncultured delta proteobacterium. GTDB lineage: Bacteria > Desulfobacterota > Desulfuromonadia > Geobacterales > Geobacteraceae > CAIWTU01. Next base: position 167,118 of record CAWFFO010000013.1, on the reverse strand, counting down.
CGCCGGCCGCGTGCCGGAAGGCGCGCTCGTGGAGCGGGAACTTCCCAACGTGCTTGCGGGGCGCGATAAGCTCAGGCTTGACCTGCATGACCCCGATTTCACGACTGCGTCCAGGATAGAAGCGGCAGTTAACGAAAAATTCGGGCCGCAGGTTGCTTCATGCCTTGATCCCGGTTCCATAGAGATTTCAATTCCGCCGGCCTTCCAGGGGAAAACAGTCGATTTCGTGGCATCCCTTGAGAAGATTAATGTGGTTACTGATACAATGGCGAAGGTGGTTATGAACGAGCGGACCGGGACAATCGTCATGGGCGAAAATGTGCGTATTTCGACCGTGGCCGTGGCGCATGGTAACCTCACTCTTCAGATCAAGGAGACCCCCCAGGTTTCCCAGCCTGCGCCATTCAGCAAAACCGGCCAGACCACGGTGGTACCGCGTACGAGCCTGAAAGTAAAGGAATCCGGCGGCAGTCTGAATCTTATTCACGGCGGTGCGAATATAGGCGATGTGGTCAAGGCGCTGAATGCAATCGGGGTAACTCCGCGCGACCTGATAGGTATCATGCAGGCACTGAAAGCCGCGGGAGCGCTGCAGGCGGACCTGGTGGTTATGTAAAAAGGCAGTCGAAGCTGGTAGTTGAATTAAAAAATTTAAGTTTTATTCCACTCTGCCGATAAGAGAATTCAGGAGAATAGAATGTCCGTTACGCCTGCCGGTTCCGCTGCCGGAATAAATAACCTCTCCGCATTGGAAAAAGAGGTGTCGGAAAAGGACAGGATCGCCGCGAAAAAGGTTGCCAGGGATTTTGAGTCGCTTTTTGCAGGCATGATGCTGAAGACGATGCGGGATACCGTCGGCAAGGACAGCCTGACCGGTGGCGGGCACGGAGAAGAGGTATACCGTTCCCTTCTCGACCAGGAATATGCAAAGGCCATGAGCGCGGGACCGGGTCTGGGGCTGGCAAAAAATATCGAGGAATATCTGTTGAAAACAATGCCGAAAAGCCATGAGCAAGCAAAATGAACCATGCTGCCGGTTTAAATTAATTATATGCTGAATCTTACTATGAAAAACTTTCTTCTCTGATCCTGGTTTCCGGTTTATAATCTGAAGCCATGAGTCAAATTCAAAAACGGGGAAAACTATGAAAATAGATGACCTGAACACGATAAATTCCATAAATGTGCGCCCGGTTGAAATAATCTCCGGAAAAGAGAACCAGGCTGTACCGGCTGACAATGTCAAATCTCCCCAACAGGACCGGGTTGAGCTTTCCACACGCAAGGACGAAATCGAAAAGCTCAAGAATACAGTGGCAGCCATGCCTGATGTGCGGTCCGATAAGGTTGCAGCCCTGAAACAGCAGATATCAGCAGGTACCTACAGGGTCGATGGCGTTAAAGTCGCGGAAAAAATGCTGGAAGACTTTAAAGGAACAGGTAACACAGGGGGATCCAAGTGAACCAGTGCGTTACGCAACTCATTGCAGCCCTGAGGGAAAAACTGGAAGCCGTTGCATATCTTCAAGCCATCCTCGAAGAAGAAAAACTCCAGATTACCGGGCTTGATTCCGAAGGATTGCAAAAATCCTCTGCAAGAAAAGACCAGGTTTTTGAAAAACTGGGTGATCTCAACATCAGGTTTCACGGGTCATTGTTGGCGGCATGTGACGTATTCGACGTATCGGGAGACAGAACCCTGTCAGCACTCATTGAACGTTTGCAGGATCCCGACCGTGCTACCTTGCGGAACCTGCAGAAAGAAATTATCGCCGTCGTAAGTAAAAACGAGCAGTTACTTGCGCTCAACAAGAGTCTTCTGGAGAGTTCGCTTGGTTTCACAGACCGTTCCCTGAAGCTTTTTACAAAATTTCTTACCAGTGGCGGAACATATGGAGGAGCGGGGCACATGATGGAAGGTCACTCAAGGGCCAGGCTGTTCTGCAGGGAGGCTTGAGATGAGTATACCGGGGATTTTGAATACGGCATTGAGCGGTCTGACGGCTCAACAGATCGCCATCGATATCACAAATGAGAATGTTTCGAATATCAATACTCCCGGCTATTCCGCCCAGAGACCGGTATTGGAAACTGCTCCCATAGTGAATGTCAACGGCCTTTCTCTGGGCGGCGGAGTCAAGGTTACGCAGGTTCAGAGAAATTATGATGACATGCTCCAGACGTTGCTGAAAAACGAGAACAGCACTAACGGTGAAAGCAGTGTCAAGCAGACCAACATGGTGAGTATAGAACAGCTGTTTCCGGATCTGACTACTGACGGTCTCGGCAAGTCCATACAGAATTATTTCAATGCCTGGCAGGATCTTTCCGTAAACCCCCAGGGCACTCCCGAGCGCCAGACCGTGATTTCCAGCGGACAGCAGGTGGCACAGAATTTCCAGCAGATAAATACTTACCTGAATAATATCAAGTCATCCGCAAACCAGTCCCTGGAAGGCCTTACCACGGATGTAAATGAAAAGCTGAAAAACCTTGCTTCGCTGAATGTGCAGATCCAGCAAACCCAGTCAGTAGGTGGCAATGCCAACGAATTGCTCGACCAGCGCGACCAGCTTGTCCGGGACCTAGCGGAAAAGGTCGGTGTCAATTACAAAGTTCAATCGGATGGAACCATGTCCATATCGCTCACCACGGGAGAATCACTGGTGAGCGGAAATAAATACGGGAATTTTACTCTGCAGGACAACGGGGGAAAGTACGACATCAATCTGACGCAGGCCGGTGCAGCTGCTTCTGCTCCTGTCGACCTGTCAGGCAGCAAGGGAGAGATCGGTGGAACCCTGCAGGTGCGGGATGTCATGGTTGACAGTTATCTTTCCAAGCTCGATGAAATGGCAAGCAACCTGGCGACGCAGGTGAATTCGCTGCAGCAAAACGGTTTCGGCATGGACAACTCGACGGGCAATAATTTTTTCACCCCCCCTGCAACTGTAAGCGGGTACAGTGCGTTGATATCGGTCGCCATTACGGACCCCAATAAAATAGCCGCCGCGGACGCGGATATCACTTCTGCAACAAGCGGAACCGGCAATAATGCCAATGCACTTAAAATTGCCGGATTGGCCAATACGCCCATAAGTTCTTCGGAAGGTACCATAACCATATCGTCCTTTTATAATGCGCTGCTGGGCAACGTGGGGGTCGGGGTGCAGAATGCCCAGCATGCCAAGGATCTCAGCGACAGTGTGCTCACCCAGTTGAGCAACCTGAGAGAATCCAATTCGGGCGTCTCCCTGAATGAGGAAATGACCAACCTGATCAAATATCAGAAAGCCTTTGAAGGCTCGGCAAAATTGATAAACACGGCAGCGGAAATGATGGATACCGTTTTGAACATGGTACAGTAGGGGGATTAACAATGAGAGTTACGGAAAGCGTCCTGGCCAGCACGACACAGACAAACCTGCAGAAGATGCAGCAGCGACTTCTGGACCTGCAGCAGCAGGTTTCAACCGGTGTCAAAGTAAGCACCCCCGGAGACGATCCTCTTACGGCCCAGCAGATCCTCGATTTGCAGGACCAGCTCGGCAGTGGCGATCAATACGTCAAGAATATCTCGACCGGGAATGCCTTCCTTTCGACAGAGGATAACGCACTGGGAAGCATGGGCGACTCTCTTACCAGGTTGAAGGAGATTGCCCTGCAGATGTCGAACGGAACCTATAATGCGGATCAGCGGACAAATGCCATGGCCGAAGTGCAGCAGATCAAGCAGCAGATGATAAGCCTCGGCAATACCAAGCTCGGCGACAGATATGTTTTCAGCGGATCAAAAACCGATACACAGCCTTTCGATACGAGCGGCGCATATAACGGAAATGATTCGGATGTTGCCATCAATATCGATGCATCAAACTCCGTTGTCATCAACTATTCCGGTGGGAAACTCCTGCGCGGCACCGGAGGCGGTACGGATGTGCTGGGCACCATAGATAATCTGATAAATTCTCTTGGCTCGAATGATGAATCAGGCATACAGAGTACACTGTCCGACCTGGACAAATCCATGAACCAGGTCCTGTCGGCAAGGACAGACATCGGTGCCAGGATGAATCGACTCGATGCCACCAACAATTTTTTGAGCAACACACAGGTTTACCTGCAGCAAACCATATCAGGCAAGCAGGATGTCGATATTGCGAAAGCCATCAGTGATCTGACCCAGCAGCAGACTGCTTACCAGGCATCACTGATGTCAACCGCCAAAATTTCCAGCATGTCTTTGCTCGATTATCTCACTTGATTTGAATAATCCGGTAAAACCTGAGTTGTAGCAGAAAGAGTCGAAAGAAACAAATTGCCACGGAGGGCGATCAAATGCTGGTTCTGACCAGAAAAACAGGGGAGAGTATTTCAATCGGCGATTCGATAAATATCAGGGTGGTGGAAATCAAGGGGGGGCAGGTAAGGCTCGGGATTGACGCTCCTTCCGAATTCAGAATCCTCAGGGAAGAAATCCGGTTGAAAGTGCAGAATGAAAACTCCATCGCCGCTGATTGGGACGTGAACGACTTCAACATTATGATCGAATCTTTCAAGGGGTAGTCAATTTTATGGCACTAAAGTTCAAAAGCAGACGGTTCGGCGAACTGGAAGTAGAAGACGACAAGGTAATCAGTATGCCGGATGGTATTCTCGGCTTCAGCGAACGGAGGTTTGTCCTGCTCTCCCCCAAAAAGGGTCCGTTCCACTGGCTGCAGTCCGTGGATAACCCCGATCTGGCTTTCGTCGTCACTGACCCGGAAACGGTAGTGGGCGAATACCCTGTAAAACTGACAAAAACGGAATTTGAAAAACTGGGATTGAATCAGGATACGGAAATAGTCGTCCTGGCCCTGGTAACCATGAGCAAAAATCCTTATGAGATCACGATGAATCTTCTCGGTCCGGTAATCATCAACCCTGATAACATGACCGCACTGCAGGTGGTTCTGGAGGAAAAACAGTTTTCTGTCCGCCACCCCTACTTCCAGGTATCGGAGATATCGAATAATCAGGATATGTCCGCAATTTTTGAAAAAAATATTCAAGAAGCCATGGAAAAACTTTGTGTCAGGTGACAGTATAAGATTTATTCCGAATGATCGAGAAAGCCTCTCCACAATTGAGAGGCTTTTCTTTTTAAAAATATTTTTCTCAGTAAAAATTTTTCTAAACCTTTTCCGTTCAGTGCCGATATGTTTATTAAACGGTCAGTGATGAGTTGATCGAAAGAACTGTAGAAAGGAGGGGAATCCGCTTAAGGGATCGGGCGGAGGCTATTACGGTTCGATAAATACGATCCAAATTCAAACAGGGTACGGATACCCGAAAACAAAATCACGGAGGAATAAACCATGGCATTAGTAATCAACACCAACGTACAATCTTTGGACGCACAACGCAACCTGGCCAACACCCAGAAATCTCTTGCAACTTCGATGCAGAGACTGTCTTCCGGTCTGCGGATCAACAGCGCGAGCGATGACGCAGCCGGTCTGGCCATCTCGGTAGGCATGAACTCGGACGTCCGCAGTATGAACCAGGCGGTGCGCAATGCCAATGACGGTGTTTCGTTGCTGCAGACTGCGGAAGGTTCGTTGAATGAAACTACCAACATCCTTACCCGCATGAAAGAACTTGCCACCCAGGCTGCTACCGGTACGGTAAGTTCCGAGCAGAGAGCTTACATCAACACCGAGTTCACACAACTCAAGAGCGAGATCGACCGAATTGCAAGCGCTACGCAGTTTAACGGTGCAAACCTTCTTCAGGGAGGAACCACTGCAACTACTTCATTCCAGGTCGGAACAGGTACAAATGCCAGTGTAGATACAATATCAGTTACATTAAGCGCGGCCGATACCGGTACACTTAGCCTTGCATCTGTAAGTGTTTCCGGAGCAGACGGAACTGCCGCCCAGGCTGCTATGACTGCAATCGATTCAGCCATGAACAGTGTTTCCCAGCAGCGCGGCAATATCGGTGCGGTAGAAAACAGGCTCCAGTCAACCATCAACAACCTCCAGGTGGCAGTTGAAAATACATCAGCAGCCCAATCGCGCATCCAGGACGTTGACGTGGCAGCGGAAACCGCCAATCTGACGAGAAACCAGGTTTTGAGCCAGGCAGGAACGGCCATTTTGTCCCAGGCTAACCAGCTTCCGCAGACTGCTCTTTCACTGCTCAGGTAAAACCTGAGAAACATCAGTATTAAAAGAGGGAGGCCATTTGGTCTCCCTTTTTTATTACTGATCAGACCTTATTAAAACAGCTCAAGTTTCAATTTTATTTGCCGATATAAATACTATGATGATACTGATGATTGATACTAGGTAAAGAGGCACTTTAGATTGATGCAAATAATGGTTATGTTTAGCTTATAGCGCTTTCTGGTAGCTTTCTTGCATTTATTATTAACAGGAGGTTCAATATGTCGTCGAGTTTAGCAGTCAGTACCGGTCTTGCCACTGGAATAGATACGGCGTCACTAATATCCAGCCTGATGAGCCTTGAACGGCAACCAGAAACAGTTCTGCAGGCAACACAGACCAAAATAAATGCAAAGGTCAGCGAATTCACAACCATACTCGGCAAGTTGAGCTCGCTCCAGACCCTGGCGCAGGGGATCAATACTCCGGCTTCGTTCATGTCGAAGACCGTCGATGTCTCCGACAGTTCAGTGGCCAAGGCTACAACCAGCAGTACCGCCATGCAGGGAAGCCATCAAATCAAGATAACTTCACTTGCACAGAATCAGATTTCAACGACCGACGGATACACGGACGAGACGGATACATCCTATTGCTCAGCCGGTTCGTTTACCATAACATCTTCGAATGACCCGAGTAATCCCATAACTGTCAATCTTACCGGACCGACTTCCATGGATGGCCTCGCTGCTGCTATCAATTCATCAAACGCCGGGGTCAACGCATCGGTAATAAATGACGGCAGCGGTACCCCTTACCGTCTTGTCATAGCGGGAAATGATGCTTATTCATACTCATTCGATTTTTCAGCCATTGCCGATTCAAACAATAACCTCGCCAAGCTGGATGACCCTGTGGGTAATCCACAAAACTTCACCCAATCTGCGCAAATGGCTTCTTTTTCCGTTGACGGAATTCCTGTAACCAAGGCTTCCAATACTGTTTCCGATGTCATTCCCGGAGTGACCTTTACCCTGCTGCAGGGGCCGGCTGACGGGTCCGCGCCCGGAACAACGAAAAATGTTACCCTCAATGTCAATAACGATGTGGATGCAGTAAAGCAGAAAATTAATGATTTTGTCACAGGTTACAACGCCGTAATGTTTGAGCTCAAAGGACAGTCGGATTACAACGCTACAACAAAGCAAGGTGGGACACTGTCCGGAGACCCAACCGTTCAAATGATCCAATACCAACTGCAGAATATCCTGACAACCCCGGTGTCGGGCGTGACTGGGCAATATTCCATACTCTCAAGTATCGGCCTGGCAACTCAACAGGACGGTTCACTAAAGGTTGATGATGCGACACTGACCGATGCGCTTAACAACCATTTCAACGACGTGGTGGATCTGTTTACCCACAACGGCAGTACTGACGGGCTTTCCAACAATCAATACGGCGTTGCCGCCCAGTTCAACAATATTCTGGATACCATGACAGCCGCTTATGTGGGGCCGACATATGACAAGAACGGCCTTGTCGCAACCAGCATCAACAGTCTGAAAACCCAGTCAAGTAATATAGACGACCAGATCGCGACCATGGAAGTTCGCTTGGCCTCGGTGCAAACTAATTATCAGAACCAGTTTGCGGCCATGGAGACCTTTGTCAGTAACATGCAAAGCCAGGGAAATGCGATGGTTGCGATGATGAATGGCACATCGGTAGCGTAAATCAAATTATATGAAAATGGAGGAGATTATGTATTCTTCTGTAAATCTTTATCGAACAACCCAGGTCAGCACTTCAAGCCCTGAGAAGATTCTGCTGATGCTGTATGATGGAGCCATCAACTTTTCCCGGATAGCGCTTGACAAGATGGAAAAGAAGGACATTGCCGGGAAGGGATGTTATATAAGCAAGGCCCAGGCAATTGTTGCGGAACTTATGAATACCCTGAATCATGAAGTAGGAGGGGATATTGCGCTGAATCTTGAACGCCTGTACATGTTTTTGATTAATGAATATGTTGGAGCCAATATCAAAAACTCGCCCAAATCCCTGGAAAATGCCATCAGAATATTAACAATGCTGCGTGGGACATGGGCAGAGGCTATCGAGATAGCCAAGAAGGAGCGGGAATCCTTCCGGATCAGACAGGCAGGATAAAAATAATATGAAAATAACGCCGATTGAGCAAATGATTCACAAGTACAAGCATCAGTTTGCACAACTGGAAGCCGAGTCATCCATTTTTTATGAGAAACTGCTCGCCAACGGTGAAGTTGATTTCGCAGTATTCGATGTCAGTCGTCAAAAAAAGTTTGAAGAAATTCAAAATATTGACACGGATATCCATAATTGTCTCAAAGAATCGGGTAAAGTTCTATCACCAGATGATAGAGTCAGGTTCGATGCATTTAAAGTATGGCAAAAGGAAAGTATCGAAAGGGTTTTACAGACAGATTCAGCGATACTTTCAGAAACGGTAAAACTGCTCGATGTGGTTAAAGGTGTATTACAGAGGCTGAGCAGCGGAAGGAGTGCACTGAAAGCATACGGTTCGCTTTGAGACCATGATTGATCTTGACCTGTAAATACAAAAAACAAACAATAAAAGTGGCTGTAATTTCTGTTGGCAGACATTTTGCTTATAAAACAATTGGTTATTAATATACCTGAAGTAGAAGTATTGCTCGGGGGAGGAATCTATGAAATCAGCAAGACGGGCTGAAGCTGTGGCACATGAGGAAGCTTCCTGTCCGAAGCACGAGACTGTTGCCGAGGTCCTGAAGGACGGCCGAAATTTTCTTGCGGAACTAAGTTCGTATCTGCTGAATAATGCCGGGCTCTTTCGCAAAGGCCAGGAGTTTCTGGCCAAGGAATCTTTTATCAAATCGGTAGAGGGACTGCAGGTCTTTGTCTCTTTCATTGATCAGTTAGCGGCAGCTGCCAGACTTGATCTGGCTGTAATCGAATTTGAAGGAAAAAGCATTCAAGGTTATCTGGATGAACTGAACCAGTTATTTCTGGAAATGCTTTCCTCCCAGGAGAGAAATGACTGGGTGCTTCTGGCCGATCTTATGGAATATGAACTGGCACCACAACTTCATAGTTGGGACGGAATAGTTGTCATGCTCGGTGCACTGATTGCTGATTCAGACAAGTAACCCTCCCAGTAGCGAATTAGTGATTTTTCAGAATGAATGCTGACGTCATGACAGAAGCTTTCCGACCGCAAGTTGATATCCAACAGGGCAGGAGAGGCCTTTCTACCGTTTGTGTGACCGGGGAGGATGGCAAAGAGGTATATTTGCATTCCCTTTACGATCCTGTCCGTGAAGCTGAAGCATTTCTGCCGGGGATAGTGTCGCAGAAGACGGCAGTATTCCTGGGTATCGGCCTGGGTTATCATATCCTCCCATTTCTTGATCTCAATCCACATGTCGATCACGTTGTCATCATTGACATATATCCTGAACTTGCATCCGCTGCCGCTGCGCGGTTGAAGGGATCCGGGATCAGGGTGGATATCGTAACCACGTCAGCATGCGGTCAGGATACCAATCCGCAATTACCTGATGATCTGGGCGCGACTGGATATGTAGTCATTCCACATCCCCCCTCTATAAGCGCAAATCCAACCTGGTATTCCCGCTGTCGAGCCTCTGTAGCCATGTCCGGTGCTGTAAAATCCGATAAAACGTTAAACTTCTCAGAGAGACCTCTCAAAATTTTATTTCTTTTCGGTTCATATTACTGCCAGGTCGAGTCGATCCGCGGATTCGAGGCGTTGGGCCACCGAGTCATTGTCCTGGATTACCGTGAAGGGGAGATTTCACTGGTTGATCGTTTTACCGAAATTCTGCGCAATGAAAAGCCGGACCTGGTTTTCAGCATTAATATGCGCGGCCTTGACGGCAAGGGGGTAATGGGCGAGATTCTTTCAGCCATGAAGATTCCACTGGTTCTCTGGTTTGTTGATTCTCCGGAATTCATACTTTATGGCGAAGCGCTTCCACCTGCAGATATCTGCCGGATTTTTGTATGGGAAAAAAGTTATATACCTTTCGTGGAAAGCCTGGGATACTGGACGAGGTATTTGCCTCTTGGGGGTGATCCCGCCCTGGCTGAAGCGGCTCGAAGTTTCCAGTCGTTTTCAGGCCGGTGTTTCATTTGTCGGCAATTCCCTATGCAGTGGATTTCTCAATAGGCTTTCCGCCAAATTTCCAAGGAATCCCGAGACGGAGATGCTTTCTCAAAGGTCAATTGCGTCTATCTTGGAATGCCGTGGTGGGCAACTGGAGTTACTGGAGGAAATCCTGGCCGAGGAGGAGAAATTACTGTCCGGAAAGGAGGAGAAATTGTTTTTTCGCGCCTATGTTCTGCATAGTGCCACGACTCGTATACCGGACAGCACTGCTTGAGCGACTTTTGCCCGTGAAGCCCGCTTTTTTCGGTGATCCGGACGGATGGCAAAAAGTGTTTGGCAATGATATAGCTGCATTTCCCGATGTGAACTACTTTCACGAAACGCCTTCAGTATATGCATCTTCCATGGTTAACTTCAATGCCACCAGTTTCCAGATGCCGAAGGGTTTAAACCAGCGTGTATTTCGATGTTCCCTTATGCGGGGGATTTCTCCTGACGGACCGGCAGGACGACCTCTTCGATCTTTTCGCAGGTGATGAGGTAGCGGTGTATGAAAATGTAGATGATGTAGCCGACAAAGCAGAATACTATCTGTCAAAACCGGACTTACGGGATTCCATGTTGGAAAGGCCAGAAAAAGCGTTCTCAGCGAACATACTTACCGGCACCGTGTGGGTGCCATGCTTGAAAAAGTTTTTTCGCTGAAGTAATCACAGTGCATTATTTAACCCCGGTTTATTCACCGCATCACAGACTGCACACGAGCTGCTCTCCGATCCTGTAAATTGTTTGAGTCTCTTCAGCTATGGCTCCCAGTCCCTCGACAATTATATTTTCGCGCATCAGATTGAGGAAGTTCACGATCGGCACAAGACTTGAGCAGCGGCTACCCGAAAGTTTCATTTCAGCTTCTATGGAAGTCTCCAGCGCACCCAGTTCCTTTATTTTTTCCACCGGAAGAGGTCTCATTCTGGAAGCCTTTATTATTTCATCTGTTACCTTCAACCCTTTACGCATCAGGGCTATGAAATCGTCGGGAACAACCGACGAGGTTTTGCCATGGGAATCATTTGTCCCGTCCAGGCAGATTTTCCACATTTTCTCGTACTTTGAACCAAGGTTTCAACATTTTCGTCCACATTGCTTATCGACTTCCAGATCAGATAACCGTCCGAGCCGAATTCGCTCATGCTCACCTTGACGCCGCCGAAATCCACTGGCCTGTTCCCGCTGATCAGCATACCTGCGGCGGCAAAAACTGATTCCGGATTAACCACCCTGTGACAGACCGGATCTGTACATTTATGGCTGTATTGACATGGAGAGCAGGGCAGGTCGGGCTGTAGCGCCAGATGGCCGCTTCCGTAAGGACCGGTGCAACGGAAAAAGGCCGGCCCGAGACAGAGCATCACTGCCGGCACGCCTGCCGCAGCAGCGAAATGCATTGTTCCAGTGTCGTTACTGACAAGCGCCGAACAACGTTTGACGAGTGACAGTAAACCTTCCAGGTCCGTTTTGCCCACAGCGTCAATCGTGGGGATTTCCATGAGTGATTTGGCTTTTTCCGCCAGGTGTTTTTCATTGGGACTGCCGAACAGGATGGTCCTTACTCCCAGATCACGCTGCAGCATATCCGAAAGACGCGCAAAGTTCTCGGCCGGCCAGCATCTGATTGGTTCGCTGGCGCCGAGCTGCAGGCCGACCAGTTTTGCCGAGCCGATCTTTTTTCCTTTAAGCAGTTTTTTGGCAGCATTAATTCCCTTTTCTGTTTCAAAAAGCTCGACCCGGTTTCCGTCTGGCAGAACGCCCCCCAGCCTGGTAAAGATATCCACCAGGTTGATCCGGTTATATTTCCGGTTATTGTCATTAAACCAGCTGAAAAGATACTGAGCCCATAATGTGCTGATCGATCTGCGGCCCGCTTCGTTTGCGGTGAAACCGGAGACGGAGTCTTTTTCCATCAAAGAAGTGAGATAAGCGCTGAACTTGGTACAGGTCAGGTTTATCACCTTGTCGTACCTGTCAAGCTCAACTTTACGGATGAAATTATCCAGTCTCTTGTAGGGAATCAGGGGATCATCATGCCTGACGATGTCACGGGCTATATCTCCCTTGTCCAGGGCGATTATCCTGTCATAGCCCTGAATCATGGGTAGAATCCCGGAAAAACGATCCTCGACGATCAGGGTTACCCGCGCATCGGGATAGGTGCGCTTCAGAATGCGCAATAGGGGTGTTGTCTGAATCAGGTCGCCATAACGCGCTATGGCTATAACTGCGATCTCCTTCATCTGGGAAGTGCCTCCCTCATCATTTCAACATAGCCCAGCATGATAAAAATTTTCTCGGCCCGTGAAATGTCATCTTTACCCGTTTCAATATTGCGCCAGACATCTTCCAGGGTAAACCATTGACCTTGCGGCAGCCGTTCCATCAGTTCACCCAGACCGTCATGGTCGTGAAGCTCATCGAGGATTGAATTTCTTTTTTCAAGCCTGTCACGATGCCTTTCGGCCAGCCACGGGAAGGAAGAGACCATAATTGCCAGCAGCTCTTCCATGCGCGCCAGGTACGTGTGTTCGGCCATTACTCTGTCCATGGCTTTCTGCGCCAGCGACTGCCTGCCGACGGCATCCCTCAGGTAATGATCTGTTTTTTCACGAAGCTCCACGATATCTGAAAAGGTTTCCATTTCGTCCTCCGCAAACAGCTCTCCCATCAGGCTGCGGCGGTCGACAAGCTGGAAAGCGTTGCAGGAAGCGATTTCAAAGGTGCGTGGGTTGACAAAATCACCGTCAGGCGTAACTCCTTCCTGGTGGGTCGAGGAGTGGAGATTCAGATTTATGGCCGATGCATTGAAAATTTTCACGCATGTTTCCGTGTCGATGCGTTCGGCGTTGCGCTGGATTAACGGGGCAAGGGGGAAAAGCATCGGCCAGTCGCTGCCCCATATTTTGAAATCATAATCGGTGAGGCCCCGGAAAAACACCTGTCTGTTGAAGTACCCTGCGCCGACAAAGGAAAGCGAGCTGCCGAATTCTTTTTTTTCTTTGTAACCGAGCCTGAGCGGCCGGTGAACGTACGGCGCTGCGGCAGTGGGGAGATAGGAATAATTGGTTACGCCGATCCGGTCAAGTTCACGGGCAAAATCATCCTTCTGTATACCGAAAAAATATGAGTAATACTGTGCGGTTTCACGCCAGTAAGGCAGAACGCGATAATCCTCGACAAACCAGAACGCGGTGGGTATTCCCATCTTGTCGATATTAATCAGTGTTTCGGGAAGAAGCGGTGCCTGGGCAAGGGCGATGATCAGATCGGGCATGGTCTCCCTGGCCCGCATTTCAACTCCGTTGGAGAGAAGGGCCGTCAGCCCTCCCTGGAACCGGCGCTTGCTTTCATTGTACTCGAAGCTTTCGGTAAACTTTAAGCCTGAGGCGATTATCTGGCTTTCATACGTAATCACCCTGTGCCCCATTTGCCGCAAACTCTCGGCACAATGCTGCGCTGCGGGAAGCGATCCCCCGTAAATGGGGTTAACCACCATTATTTTCAGTCCACCCTTTTTTATCTGCCGGAGGGATTCGGCATACGAATTCAGTCTGCCCAGGTATTTGGGGTTGATCCTGAGCGATGCCGGATGCGGCAGTATTTTGCCTTCCAGGATCGATCCGTGCCTGCGATGTAAAAGATCCGCGGGAAGTCCGATGAAAAGGTTGAAATTTTCCAGTATATCGGCAAGGTCCATGCTTTCCATTGCCAGCCGGAAGAGCCCGGGGTCAGGTTCGATCACGTTGCCGTGGATGTCGTGCCTGTGAAGAGCCTGGAGATGGTAACCCATGCCGAAACCCAGAATCGTCGGCTCAGACCTGGTTGAAGAGGCGGCCATCTCTTCCGCAATGCTGTCTGCCCAATCCCCGGCCTCTCTGGTCGGATTATAGGGGGAATGGACATAAATCCCACCGGTCTTGACGGTAGGCTCTCCATTTCTGGCGGATTCCACGACCAGGTCCGGTCGCGCTCCGACATTCGCGGCAATCGAGACCAACCGTGGATTCCTGCGAGATAAAATCTCCATGTTTTTCAGATAATAGTTCATGATTAGATGCACCCTGTGCAGAGCATTATTTGTCAGCCAAACAGAAATGCAAGATCAGCCCCGGACTTGTTGTTGCGTTGTCTTTCAGGTCCATCCTCCGACAATTTGCCTGCATTGATCGGCCTTTTCTTCATATCCTTCTGTTACCAGGAGTTCACAGTAAAAATCGACGAATGCCGTTAGAAAAGGATATGTATTTCTCTCCGGGTTCCGGGCAAAAAGAGTGAAAGTGCGTTCCAGGTACGGCAGAGCTTCAGCTGTCATCCCCATCTCGGCAAGCGTGCCCCCCAACTTGTAATTTGCATATATATTATCAGGTTGGGCGGTCACCCATTTCCTGAGCAGTACACTGTTTCGATCGTGCTTGCCATCTCTATTGCGTGACAGGTAACCATAGTGCCTCAGGTGGATATCCAGAACCGGTGGAACATAACCGGGCCAGTTCACGTGCAGGGATTCACCGATGCTTTCATGCACCGGATTGGTGAACCTGATGCGCGGATCATTGCGAAACAGGCGCAGTACTTTGACTTGCTCAACCGTACCATCATCTTTCAGATTATCCTGCCACACGACATATGCCGGACAGGAGTCGCTTCGCAGTGAAGCAGCCAGCACATCCTTCGCTTTGGAGTCGAAAATCACCTCGTCAGCATCGACGTTCATGATCCAGCTAAAGCGTGCCTGGGAAACAGCGAAATTTTTTGCCTTGGAAAAATCTTCACACCAGGCGAAATCAAAAAGCCTGCAGTCAAAATTTTCGGCAATGTCACGAGTGGCGTCGGTAGAGCCGGTATCGACAACCACAATCTCATCGGCCACCCGTTTTAGTGACCGCAATGACGTTGAAAGATATTCTTCCGCATTTTTCACTATCATGACAACAGAAAGACCGGGTATAAATTTACTCATGGGAGACCTTAACCCCAGACGATGGCAAACCGAGAGATTAAGAGCAAATTGTTATACGCCTGGAAAATAATCCATTTGCTCGTCTGTAGCAGCGGTTAACTGTTTGCCGCCAGTTGCATTTGTATTTTTACGCGCAACTCTTCCCCTCCGGTAAATCCCGGGTCAAATGCCAGCAGGTTCTCGATGTTTTCCAGAGCATCATGGTACTTTTCATTACTGAAGCGGACCCCGGCAAGGGAGAACTGCATGTCCAGGTCTCCCGGATGATATATAAGATATGTGGTCAGGTGTCTCTCGGCTTCCTCGAATCTCTTGAGCCCATATGAACACTTGATGAGTTCGTGAAGCGCTGGCAGATTTTCCGGATCTGTATCGAGGGCCCTGGAAAAGCATTCCAAGGCCTCTTTCTGTTTGCCTTGCACGTTTCTTACCATTCCCAGCCCGCACAATGCCTTGGTATCGGCCGGTGCAAGATTGAGCGCTTTGTTGAAAGAGGTAACGGCTTTCACATGTTTTCCCTGGAGAAGCCTCACAATTCCCAGTCCCACGAGAGATCCGATATTTTCAGGGTCGTTTTTCAACCCATTCTCATAGAGCCTCTCGGCTTCGCTGTATTCGCCCAAGTTTGCCTTGCAGTCTCCCATATCTGAAAAGACAGACAAATCGCCAAGTTCGCGCGCTTTGCTGAAACACTCGTAGGCTTCTGCGAAGTTGCCGTCCAATTTATTAGCGTGGCCTTGTTCGATCAGATTTTCAGAGAAATATAATATTTGTTGGCTGGAATCAGGCTCATTCATGTGCAGAGAAAGTTGACTTCTATCAGTCAAAATTTTGGATAGAAGTTCCTTTGCTCCCTCATACTCTGGTGAGAGTGACATGAGGCGTTCAAGAGAATCTTGCGCTTCTTCGAATTCTCCTGATTTGTAAAGAATTCCGGCTAAGGCAAAGAGAATGTCCAGGTCTCCCGGGTGATACATGAGGTAGTTTCTCGTGCAGCCAATTGCATTGTTAAATTCCTGCAGTTCATACGCTGCTTTAATCAGTTGGTTTAGAGCGGTAATATTCTCCGTATCGGCGTCGAGGGCTTTCACGAAATAGCGGCACCCGGCTTTTGAACCCCTGGCCATTTCTGGCCATGCCGAAGCCGCAGAGGGCCTTTGAATTCTCCGGCTGTGACTCCAGTACCTTGGTGAATGCCTCGCCTGATGCCCCGAAATCTCCTCTGATGAGCATTGCTACACCGATGCCCACCTGTGCCTGCAAGTAGGTCCGGTCGAGGCGGAGGGCCTGATCGTAACGGGACAAGGCTTCATCGATTCTTCCCATATTAGTGAGACAATCCCCCATATCTGCCAATGCAGAGGTATCTCCGAGTTCAAGCGCTCTTGAAAATGCCTCAAAGGCCTTTGGGAAATCCCCATTTTCTTTGTATTCCTTGCCGGTTCTCCCACTTTCAATAGCGGCATCGGAGAGACCGGAATTGCTTTTGGTTGGATAGGGGAGGGGAGACAAGCAGGTTTGCATTGATGCTGTCAAAGGTATCAGTGCAATCCTACCGTCCTGTCGAACCTCCTTCACGAAGCCTTCATCAGCGTAAATTCGGTCCTCGTCACATATAACCCTGTTTTCCCATCTATTTAGAAAGTATTTAGCATTCTGATAGTCGTAGGTCTTTCGTCCATCACTGGTTTCTTCATAGTGAATAAGGACACTTTCAGGATTATAGAGAATCTTTTTGTTCTGCTCCCCGGCACGAAGACAGAGATCCACGTCCTCGAACCCGTTGATGAAGTTCTCGTCGAAGCCACCCAACCGATCAAAAAGATCTTTTCCGATCAGCATGCAGGCAGCGGTCACGCACTGCATGAACCGTTTCCGGTTTACCGCCGGATGATCGGCGGTGAAGCCGTTAAAAATGTGGCAGCCGATGCCGCGCTCGTCGAACGCCACCCCTGCGTGCTGAACACGACCGTTAGGATAGAGGAGTTTTGCACCGACAATATCTGCACTTTCCTGTTTAACCCCGCGAATGAGGGCATCCAGCCATCCAGGGTGAGGGATGGTGTCATTGTTGAGAAAGACCAGATATCGTCCCCTGGCCAGCCGACCCCCCTGGTTGCATGCTTTGGCGAAGCCCAGGTTCTTCAGGTTGGTAATGATCGTCACATCTCCGGCATGATTACGAAGAAACTCGGCAGTGCCATCCGTGGAGGCGTTGTCAACGAGGATCACTTCGTAGACTGGCGCCTTTTCGGTGTTGAGAGCAAGGGCAGCCATGCACTGTTTAGTGTATTCAACCTTGTTGAATAGAGGAATTATGATGGAGCAGAAAATTTCTTCATTCTTTACATTATTAAGTTGGTATTCCCTGACAAAGGATGATTCCGCATAAAGGGATTTATCTCCGTTTTGATAAGCAAGAAGATTTCTCATAAATAACCCGCTCTCAACATTTGTTTTTCTGATATTGTCTTTCCATCTTCGATATTCGGAGTGTTCTCTTTCTTCAATACCATCAGCTGCCTGCCACGTTGAGTGATCAATTGCCGCAGCTTTTCCGGCTGGAAGATGAAACCCACAATTTTCGTCATCCATATATACATTCAGCAAACCCGCTAATAGAATCCTGTGCCCGTAGTCGGCATCTTCTTCGCCATACAATCCATAATCTTCGCACCAGCAACCGAGAATATTTTCGGTACGCTTGGGAATAAGGATACAGGCTCCCCCGAGATTTCCGTTTTCCTTTATTCTAATGCTCATGCCATTGGCAGTTTTGGCCGGATAGCTGACTGGTTCGAAATTGTAGGCCAAAGCGCCTATCTGGGGAAAGGCTTCGATGACTCGTATCATGTCTGCCAACCAGTCCCGTTTCCGAATTACTATGTCGTTGTCCAGTTTCAGGTAATAGGAGGCATACGGCTCAAGACTCCAAGCCAGGTTAGATGCTTTTGCAACACCGACATTTTTGTCGAGCAAAACTAGATTCTTAATGAATCCTTCAGCTTGCAGCTCCCGCAGGTATTCTTTTGTACCATCTTGGCTGTTGTTGTCTACTACAGAGATAACATAAGGAAAACCGGGATCATTACGTAATGCGTCAATGCAAAATTTGGTGAAATTTAGACGGTTATAAGTGATAATACAAATGTTTACTGGAGATTGTTCAGTTTTATTTGTAGGTGAAACAGTCATCGTTTTGCTATCCCGGGGGAAATATTTCTCAAGCAGCATTTCTGTGGCGCCTGAGGAAAGAAGACTTCTGTCGGTAATCAAGACTTCTTTTATAAAATCTTCATAACGATCGCTATATATTTTATCGATACCGGAATATAGTCTCATGTTGTGGTCGGCATATGGACCTTCGATCCAGTTTGTGGAATGCTTTATGTGGAAGCAGAGACCATCCTTGTACAGCATGGCAAAACGTGAATGGCAGGCCATAATCGCAGCGTATGCGTTATCCCATGCCCGTTCTCCGAAAATGTATGGTTGGAAACGATGTCGGTTTTCTCTCCACCAAACTGTTTTACATGCAAAGACGTCATAACCGTTAACTTCCAAGTAACCGGGCACGAGCTTCCCGTCCCGTTCTACCCTTTGAACTTCGTTGCGGGAAACGGCAATGGTTTCGAAGCCTTTTGCTTGAAAGCTTTGTATTTCTTTGATAAGTGCTTCGGTAAAAATTATGTCGCTGTTTGTGAAAACGAACCATTCGATACCGTGCTCCGCTGCCCAAGACGAGGCAGCATCGAACAGTTCGGAGACGAAAGGTTTCCGTTTACCGTTAATCTTAAGCTCGATGTCTGCGCTCCGTCGTAGTAATGGCAAAGTCTGCCAGTCGGGTGGTTCCATGAGTTCATCGGGATAGCAGATGTTGAGGGGAACAATGTCATTAGGATCTGCGAGACCGGAGATACTTGTAATGGTTGCATCCTGGCGTCGGCGCTGTTCTTCGTCTCGAAAGGGGACCAGATTGGCGGCAATGACAATTCGGCAGTGATCGGTGCGGATTGAGGTGATGATGCCCTCGCCAACGACATGCCGGACCCGGTCAGAAACTAGGAATGCTTCGCAGGACTTCCAGGTGGGGAGGTCGGGCGCTACAGGCCAGGTGTGCTTATCCTGTGTGACAATGCGGCAGTGACCGGCGGGGCCGGACATGGCGGTACGGACGCGTCGCCGAAAACCGCCGGGTCGAGGTCACGAACGCAGTGACTGTGGTTATATCGACAGCGCCAGTTGCAGCCATAACAGTCCAGAGGGCAGGCATGCTATGGTCGTAAGTTTAGAGTATGGCATGAAGCGGCCGAAGTGGCCGCCGCCGAGAAGAACAACATTGGGAACGCCGACTGCGCATGCTAGGTGGGCAAGCCCCGTTTCTGCCCCGACCGCCAGCCTGCAGCGACGTATGATTGCAGCGCTCTGGCGGAGGGTGGTCCGGCCGCAAAGATTCAGTGTTCGGATGCCGATCCGGTCTAGGTTGCGCTGGCTGATTGCTTCATCGTTGCTGCCTCCCAGGGCGATGACACTAAAGCCGTGTTCCCGGAACTGGAGCTAGTGCCTCACCGTACCCTTCATACAGATCTGACGTCATACTGGGCACCGGCGAACAAGACGATGGTCTTATCTGGGACAAAGTTTTGTTCACTGAACAGCCGATCGGCAAATTCGACATCGTCGGGTGTCGTCCAGAATTCAGTTCGAGAAGGTCCACATTGATATCAATCCCCCATAGAAAGTCCCGGTGTCGTTCGAGTTCACTCTTGTGTACCCCCTCGCTGTGTAGGACCTTCGTGTAGCAGCCGTTGTTTGCGATCCGCTCTTCAGACGACATATTGCTCAGATCCCCTTCGAGAGCGATTCGTTCACGAGCGCCACACTGCGCGGCAAAATAATCTGTGAGTGGTTCACGTGAGTATACCGTGTTGAGACAAAGATCGCCTTAAGTTCCTGAAGCCTGCCAGGATTTCGCGGCGGTATGCATCGTCCTGCAGGGCGAGCGGTCTGTTAAAGGTAATCACACGTGCAACGACCGGCGACGCTTCGTAAAGTTCGGCGATATGTTGCTGGCAGAATACTGTAATCTCCGCGTCGGGATACCGGTTCTTCAGATGTGGCAGCATGGACATGGCGAGAATGTTGTCGCCGATGGAGTCGGGGCGAGCCCATATGATGCTCCTTACGCATTCATTCGTATATGTTTCAGGAGTGAATTTAGCGATGCAGAAACCGAACTTCTCATTCGACTCGGTGATAAGCGAAAAACGAGGATCACCTTTTATCTGACGGTAACTCGTGTGATGTTTGACATGGTTGATGTCGTCAAGGGCGATAAAACATTCTCCCTGTAACAGGCTGAGCACGTAATTAAATTCAACATTTCCCATGTGGCCTCCGCTGTCAAGGAGCACAAAATTGGGACGATAGTTGAATGCACGAAGAGTCTCTCCCAGCAGATCATCCGGAATATTGCCAAAATCGGTTTCCTTGAAATACAGAAGCGCCCGGTCCTTTTCCTGGTGATCAACGAATATGTCGTCAAACTCGATGCCGGTAACGTATTTCTCTTCAATCTCGTGCAGAGTAGGGAGAAGCGCCCTAGGAACGGAGAGGCCATGCAGTACGCTGACTTTGTCAAGAAGGCCAGAATTGCCCAGGTTAGCCAAAGCTCGCTGATAGTTGACCGGGTTGCATTCGATAGAATAAAAGCAAGTATCGGCAATTCCCAGTTCCCTGAGTGTCGATGCGATGACCTTGGTGGTTCCTTCACCTGTATACGTTCCTGTCTCTATAATACGAGCCGGTTTTATACGGGCGAAGAGATTGCGGATTGCTATTGCAAATTGGGACTCACCGTTGACCGCGGTCAGATCATTCGAAGAGGCGACCTCCCCGGCGATCTTTACCCTGCGTTGGCATGGGTTTCGCTCTTGTTCGTCGGATGGGTGGATGGAAGTATTATTTTGAGTGGCTGTTTGTTGTCTGATCATGAATTTCCCAATAAAGTCGATCATTACTTCCGGATGTGAGCGGGTGAACGGAGTGGTGTGAGATCCGCCGCCTCCGGTCCAGACAGGATATTTCTTTTCAATGATGTCCTTGTTTTCCGGGGTCCACGCCAAGTAGCATTCTCGCAACCATTCATTCATGTCGATATTCCAGCTATTGCCCCAGCCGTAGCGGTTGTACAACTCTATCTTCTGCCGGACCTGGTCTTCGAGAACATAGCTGTAATGATAGGGGTAAATCTGCATTTTACGCGTCGTTGCACCGTCCAGCAGTTTCATCTCCTCGGTGGAGCGGTCCAGACCCGGCCACTTCATGGTTGGCGGCCGATGGCTTGTAAAGCGTGCGCCGGGGACGAACTTGAATATACGTCGGTAATGGTGGGCAGGTTCGAAAAAGAGGGGAGACACGAAGATGAAGTCAAATCCTTTCCAGAAGTTGTCGGGGATGAAATTTACCTGCGTAATCTCAGTATCATTCTCCAGAATGTTGCATATCTTCCTGATGTCGTCGTGTCTATAAATTTCATCGGAGTCCACCAACCAGACATAATCGCCGGTAACATGTTCAAGGGCGGCATTCTGCATTTCGCACTTTTCCGGCCAGCGGCTCTGAATCAGATTTACTTTGCCTGCCGGGTCGGGGAAGGAGCGAAGGAATTCCACAGTGCCGTCTTTGGAACTGCCGTCCGGGTTTGCGGCGAACATACAATTCTCCACTGCTCCTTCAACGACTATGATTTCATGAGCTGAGACATAAATGGCTTTAAGACATTGTTCGAGAAAAGGCATACCATTTAGAACGATAACTATATAACTGATTCGGACTGGTTCTTTGACGGAAGCTTCTACCCCAATTAAGGGATTGTCTTCGCTTTGAAGGCTACCAGATTTATGCTTACGACCGACAGTGCTGCTAACCACTCGTTTAACCTCGTAATCAAAATAGTTATCCCATAAAAGCATGGTATTCATAACGTCTGCTTTAAGATGGATCAGTGCATTTATTGCCTTCTCCCTATCATTGGCAGGTGTACAGCTCATATCCCTAAGCAGGTCACAACCAAGCCCGTCAATTTCGCGGCAATCGTACTCCCTGAAAGTCAATTTATTGTCATGAAATTCAACTTCCCAGCGATGATTGCTGACTTTGGCGATGTTGAAAAAGAGATCCTTCACGCTCCTTGGCGTCTCTATATAACCTCGTTTTCCAACCCGCATAATTTCACTACAGGCTTTCTCAGGATTGTCTACATGCTCGAGTACGTGCGAGCAATAGACGAAGTCAAACTCCTTGTCTGCAAAGGGCATTTTTTCGATGTTGCATTCATAGACCGGTTTCCCTTTCAGATACTTGAACGGACAGCCTGCCCTGCCGTAGCCATCGTCGCTCAGGGTGAGGTCTGCCAAGTGAGTGGCAAGCGGAAATGGAACATTGCCGCTTCCGATGTCAATAACCGTATCGCCAGGTTTGATGCCGAAATTGAAGAAACGGGACTGGTACATTGTGTAGCGATCTTTGGACGGCAGTAGCTGATAAAGGTTATATACTTCAGCCAACAAACGCGTTGAATGTTCCGGATAAGATTCCAGCAGTTGTTCGAAAATGTCGAACGATTTATCGTAATCGCCCTGTCTGAACAAGTTTCGGGCGATATATTCAGTATGCTGCAACCCGTTGTGAGGTATAAGGAATTTTTGACGCTTGGCAGTCATTGCGAGTCCTTTTGTGGAGTGGAATAGAATCTGGAGTATTGACCAACTTGTTGACGGTTATCGATAAACAGATAAATTAAAATTGATCAACCAGCCGACCTGCTTTTTAATCGAATAATCAGACTTTGTAATACGAGTTTTCGTTTTCAATATTGTCCAGAAATTGAGAGGTTCTAAACAGTGCGTTTCTCTAAGCTTGCATTCCAATCCATATTCGTTCAAGGATGCGACGTGCAAAATTATAATTTGCTATTTATATGCCAAGTCTTGCGTAGTTATAATCGAATATCTTGTTGGAAAAGCAGTAGTGAGATTTGAGTGGATTTTAAGATACAATCCTTGGCCAATAATTATTTTCGATGTGGTCAATAGGGTAATGTCGCACTTCTCCGCATATGCAGCCCGGATACTTGAAGAAAAATACATTTTGCCATCGTATTCACCCGGAAACTCTTTGAGCCGAAATCGAGGGCCAGTTTCATACAATGTTACTTTACATACAGAATATGCTCCCGAAGCTCTTTGTCATGGTTCTCTATGCCGCATAATCCGGTCTGGAAACCAGCATTTTGAAGATTGAAGTTTTTGTCGATCAGGTATTCGATTACATTCTGTTCTGTGTGATAGTTCATCCGGAGGGCGGAGTACGGCGTTTTTCGAATAAACCTTTCGACCGACATATTTTTGATAAACTCTTCAACTGCAAACTGCATGTTCGCCATGAGATTATTTTGACTTTGGGCTTCACTTTATTCACTTTTGAAAGAGTACAGGATAGCGTGTTGGTTCTCCCCCTTGCAGATCAATTGACGATCGGGACGAACGTAGGCTCTATTAGTAGCGGCTATCCAGTCGTCTGCTAACATATATTTCCCACGCGCCTGCTCAATAAGGGATTCTTTATCATGAAGTTTTATGAAGTAATCTCATTTCTGGTTGCAGGCGAAAAGGTTTAAAACTTGATTGTCAGGCAAAGCAATATTGAGTGCATTTTGCCGCCATTTTCACGTTTTTTTCTTATTTTTCAAGTTGGATTTATCGTGCATCTCTGTTAGATTATTGTAGCAAATGGATATTAGCGGCATTCGTTACAAAGGTTATGAACATTTGTAACATAAGTATCTGCTTGTAATCTTATTTTAAGGTTCTACATCCCATGAAGAACAAATATGCGAAATACGAGAAATATTTCCTCGAAGGAAACCAGGTCAGGCTTATTCTGCGCAAGGATAAGAAGCTTGTTGCCGATTTTAACGCGGAAATTTTATCGGTCAAAAAAGACCTTATCTGGTTCGAGGTTATCGGTGAAGGTATCCCGCGCCATGCATTGACCTCGGTGATCAGTGCCGCAGTTTCCATGTCAGGGTCGACTGGCTGGGGGTTGTTTCGCAGTACCGGGATATTGGAAGAGGTAAAAGATAACGGGGAAATCTGCATCAGGGTAACCGGTGAGATTGATGAACAGCAGCGGAGAGAATATTTCCGCCTGGATGTGGAAATTCCTCTTAAATATTCCGTTCCCGATAATCAACATGTAACTTCAGTGTCAGCTAATTGGATGGAAACACGAAAAAGAAACGAGTCATCATCAGCGCCGATTATGGTTCCTCACGGCAATGGATTCAAAGTGGTTAAATGGCGGGGCGGAGAGGATCTGTTGCCGCAGAGCGTTAATCTGAGTGCAGGTGGTCTCAGGATTAAAACCCTCGAATATATTAAACACGGCACGAAAATTCTGCTCGATATTTTTCTGCCCCTTGCTCCGACCTGTGTCATATCGACCGTAGCAGAGGTCGTCCGCTGCGCAGAGATCCAGTTGAGCTGGGAAAAGGGAACCAGTTACACTACAGCGCTGAAGTTCACATCAATTGATGATAAAGATCGTGAGTCCATTATTACCTATGTCTTCGGTGAGCAGCGCAGCCAGTTGCAGGCAAACAGAGAGAGAAAATCCTGATCAGCCTTCCAGTTCCCTGATAAAGCATCGGTCGATTACGGCTCTCCTTTTTCCCCTTCGTCTGACAATACCACTATGTTGACCCTGCGGTTTTTGGCTCTTCCTTCCTCGGTACTGTTATCCGCAATCGGGCGGAACTCCCCATAACCAGAAGCAGATATTTTTGACGGATCGAATTTGTAGAAGTTTATCAGGTGGTGGACCATATTTGTTGCTCTTGCGGTGGATAGTTCCCAGTTGGACTTGAACTCTTGTGATTTTATCGGAACGTTGTCGGTGTGACCTTCCACCCGTATCGGGTTGTCATATTGTGATAGAGATTCGGCAATCTTGGCCAGGAGAGGGTAGGAACTTATTTTGATGTAAGCACTGCCCGAATCGAAAAGACCCGCCTCTTTAAGGCTTATTACCAGACCGCGCCGGTCGATATCCATCGATACCTTGTCCTGGAGATCGTGTTTGATCAGATAAGCCTCAAGTGATGCTTTAAGGGTTTTGAAATCCTTCTCTTCTGCATGTTTCTTTTCTTTTACGCTCTTGTCGAATTTCATCTGGGGCTGTACCGGCCCCATATTGACGGCATCGGGACGAATTGACGGAATTGCCCGCAAATCGGTTGAGTCCATGAGATTGGCCTTGTTGGCAATACTGGATTTTGTGTAGCCAAACGATTCGCGCAGCGACGCTATGACTTCTTCGACCTTTCTCTTGTCTGTCTGCGACATGGCGAACAAAGTAACAAACACCGCGAACAGAAGCGTAATGAAGTCAGCGTAAGACACAAGCCAGCGTTCATGGTTCGGCGCCTTTTCCGGCTTTTTTTTCCTGCGGCTCATCTAATCAGCCTTTCTTTTCTTCATCGGAAAAGGCCAGGAAAGCTCTCAGTTTCTGTTCGATGAAATGCGGGTTCTCGCCGTTCTGGATCGATGTGAGCCCTTCTATAATCATCCTTTTCTGCATCAGTTCCTCTTTCAGTCTTATTTTGAGTTTCGAGGCAAAGGGCAGGCAGACGATATTCGCCGTCATGAGTCCGTATATGGTTGCCACGAAAGCAACGGCAATACCTTCGCCCAGCTTGGATGTATCCGCGAGGTTATTCATGACGTGGATCAGGCCAAGTACTGCGCCGATTATGCCGATCGTCGGGGCATAACCGCCGGCAGCCTCGAAAAATTCGGCGCTTCCCTTGGCGTGCTCCTCGTATGCCTCGACTTCCGTATCGAGCGTATCGGCCAGTTTCTGGGGATCTATGCCGTCAACAACCAGGGTTATTCCTTTTTTGGTAAAAGGGTCTTTAACCGTCTGAGCCTCCTGTTCCAGGGAAATCAGGCCGTTCCTCCTGGCCTTTGACGCATAATTGATCATATCCTTGATGACGGTCTCGTTGTTCAGAGCCGAGGTAAAGAGGACTTTCTTTGCATCTTTTACAGCCTGCATTATCGTAGCCATGGGAAAACTGATGAATGTAGCCCCGAAGCTGCCGCCCAGCACGATAACGGCGGCAGTAGGCTGCATGATGGCGCTAATCTGGCCGCCTTCCATAATCTGACCGCCTAACACTGCGCCGAAACCCATGAGTAAACCTATGATTGTTGCAATATCCATTGTATGAAATCCCGGTATTTTTGTTGAAAATAATATTAATGTCTGGGCGAATGATTACTTAGCCAGTTTTGTTTTTTCAATAGATATTTTTTCTTCGTCCCCGCCACTGCGCGATGCAAAATGGAAGCTTTATACGATATTATCCTGTCTATGATCGAAACGGCCTTTTCCTTAACCAGGTACCGCTCTCCGTTTGAAAGGGTTATATGTGTATCCGGGTTTTCTTCAATTAATTCGATGAGATCCGCATTAATGTACAACTCACTGCCGTCAAGCCGGGTCAATTTGATCATAAGGATACCTCTGTGATGGATGTATATATAACCGCTTCGGTAGAATACTGAAAATCTTTAGTTTATATTGCTTCGGGCATTTTGCAGGCCCGAGCGCATCTGGATCTGTTATTTCGGAACTCAGATTGAAGAATCACCAATTAATTTTATCGTACAAGCAACTGTCATACCATCCGCTTGAATCCTGTAATTACCGGTTTCACATAAACAACTCTACTGCGATTCATTGGTCAAATTATTGACTGTGTCGGTTTTCCGGATTAATCAGTTGAACAGCGAATTTTTTAGTAAAGTTTTTTATTTAATTGCCGATAAGCACTCCATAAGTACGGGTTTCTTTCAAAGGGGGGATATTATGTCAATTGAAGCCATCGGCAGCGCCATCCAGCCTGCAATGATTAAAGGTGATGTTTCGCAGAACATGAAGAGTCAGGATATTACCATAGCGCACAAACAGGGAGCGGCTCCCGCCGAACTCCCTTCCCAGTCTGTAAAGGCAGTCTCTCAGGCTGAGGAGGAAAAAAAACTGAAAGATGCCGCCGACAAGGCTAATGATTTTGTCAGTAGCTTTAATCAGGAATTGCAGTTTTCGGTCGACAAGGATACCGATAAAATGGTTGTCAAAGTTGTGGATAAACAGAACGGTGACGTCATTCGTCAAATCCCGTCCAAGGAAATGCTGGAGATCGCCAAGGCGCTCGATACCATTCATGGACTGATAATCCGCAAGAAGGTCTGATGCAATAAATTTCCGACACTGCGAATGCTGAATATTGCATCAGCTTCAACAATCGAGTTGCGACTTTTTTGCGGAAAATCTCTGAAGTACCATTTTTTTATTTTTTTTCTATAAATCCCGCCTTCATCTCTCTTGAACATCCAGAAATCCATATACTTATATAATATGCCTGTACTTGAATCTCTTGAACTACTTTAATCCGGTAATGGACTGATTTCTTTTCGAGTCTATATGGAGCCCGTTGCACGTCAATTTTTTGAAATGCCTGAGTCAGAAACCGGTTTCCCGCCTGCCTGAATTAAAGACAATACCCGGTTATGACGATATGGGAAGTATGGAAGACGGTATTTGGTACTTAATGATCAAATTATATTCTAATGTATACACCTGGTTGCCGAATCGAGGTTTGTTGTTGGCGCAAGTCCGGTAGATTCACTATCAGAGCGGAACGAGATATTTCAATACAGGACTTTTCCCGTATTTTTGGAGGAATTTCAAATGACAGACAGTATTAAAAAAATCGATGGCATCGGCACAGTAGCCGGAAATGGCACCAGTTCTGCTAATAGAAGAGAAAAGAAGAAACTTGTGCGGCATCATGATGATCATGATACGGTAACAATCTCCGAGGAAGCGAGAAAGCAAAGTGCCTTGGAAAACGACGAAGAGATTTTCGGAAGCAAATACTGAAATTATTCAAGGTGAATTGAATGACCATGGGAATTAGTAACATCAAAAAGGTCGACATCCATTCTCAGGCACAGAATGGTGGCAGGCTGGGACTCCTGGTGAATAATGTATGCAATGTCATGGGATTGCGCAAGGATCTCAAGGATATGTCATTCGTCGCCGATTTTTGTACCACGGTCATGTCGACTCTGGAATCAGATGATATACTGCTTTCCGCGGCTAAAAAGCTATATGAATATTACCGGTATAACCTGCTTATTTTTTCGCGGTGGAAGGGAATTGACGGTTCTTCAAAGGCGTTTTATCCCGACAATAACGAATCGCCATATTATAATGCTGCTGAAATTTTGTTGAAGTTTCCCGGGCTTGCGGCAAATAATATCAGTAATTTTTCCAGTTTCGGTTTGCATTCCATGAAAACAAGTGAAGCGTCTGAGACCGAGTATTTGTTTGAACTGCCCGATGATGCCGGATATATTACTATTGTTGCGGATGAAAACTTTCTGAGAACCAGTTCGGACTTCTTCCCTTCAAGAATGCTGGAAAGCCTGTCGATTGCTCTGCGAAACTCTGAAAGATACGGTAAGGTAAAGGAGCAGTCCATGCGTGACAGTCTGACCGGTCTTTACAACAGGCGTGTCCTGGAAGAGATGATGGACCGGGAAGACCGTAAAAGGGGGATCAATCCACTTTCGCTGCTGATAATAGATCTGGATAATTTCAAGAATATTAACGATACATACGGTCATCCATGCGGTGACAGGGCGCTCAAGGCTATTGCAGCTGTTCTCAATGAAAGTGCCCGGGGTACCGACCTTGTTGCGCGTAATGGAGGCGAGGAATTTGCCGTTATGCTTCCCTCCACCAGCGCTTCCATTGGTTTGGAAGTAGGTGAGCGTTTAAGAAAAAATATAGAAAAGACGACGATTACGTGTAATGGAGTGCGGATCTCTCTGACTGCCAGCATAGGTGTGTCACATAGACCTCGCAAAGAATACTTTCCCGCGAGAGATATGATATCAATGGCAGACCAGGCGCTTTATCAGGCGAAAAATTCGGGCAAGAACAGGGTCTGTTTCTTCAGCTCAAGCCCTGTACTTGTTGAGAGCAAATAGCTTCAGATTTATGTAATGTGCGGCTTTTACACCAGTAGGGCAGGGGGCAGGCCGGGGACAGGGAAAGTGGTGGCTAAGTGCATTTCTTCGTAACGATGCAGAGACGATCTGCTGTCGTTAAGTCATGAAATAACCTTTGTCTTTTTCATATGATTCCCGGAATGTGTCTAACATGAAGTTGATCTTTTCTTCATTCAGTTGCAATATCCTCGCGGCATTTGATTCGGACGCCGAGACATTGTCGTTCGGGTACCTCCCCCCGATGCCGAGCTTGTGGCAAAACATGTCTGCAAGATTGACGGTAGCTGTCAGGTTGACGATATAGGAGTTGGTTCCTTCGGGAAAAGCGAGGCTATGGTGCTGTTTGACGGATTCCGCGAGAGCCTCCGGAAAATTCCACTTGCCGATCACGCACGCACCGACTTCTTCGTGGGTGTACGGATAAACATCTTTTTCCACATCAGTGAACAGAAGCCCTTCATTATAGCACCGCTCCATCACTATCCTGAACTTGTCCCTGTCGAGATGATTCATAATGATTTTGCCGATATCGTGGAATAACCCTGAAAGGAAAGCTTCCTCATCATTGGCGAGTTTCGTGCTTGATGCTATGATCCTTGACGCGAGACCGGCACCGAAAGAATGCTCCCAGAGCATTTTTTCCACCAGGCCGTACGGCTGGTAAACCTGTTTGACGGATGCCGTAATCACAAGGCTTCTGAGAGTATTGAAGCCGAGCATCATGATTGCGGCCGGAAGACTTTGAATCTTTCGCTGGCAGCCGTAGAAGGACGAATTGGATATTTTGAGAACCCTGGCCGCAACCGCAGGGTCTCCCGAGACTACCTTGCCGAGTTCTTCAGCTGTTGCCCTGTCGCTTTCAATCAGCTGCATTACCTTCAGTGCCACAGCGGGAATAGTCGGAAGATCTCCCGCCGTCATGATTGTCTTTTCCAGATCCTTGTTCATATTTTCTCCAGATGAAAATCCATACTCAAGTCAGTACCAGAATGCGTATTCAGTCAAGCAGTGAGGGCTCTCATGCTGATTGACTCTAATTTTGACAATGAACGGCTTTTTTTGAACCTTACTCAGTGTCTCGCGTTTTCAGCAATTTTCGCTATTTCGAATCCGATCTGGTCGAGGGGCAGTACAAGGTCAGCCACTCCGCCCTGGATGCATGCCTTCGGCATTCCATATATGGTTGAAGTCGATTCGTCCTGAACCAGCGTCGATCCCCCTTTTTCCTTGATTCGTTTCATTCCCTTGAAGCCGTCATTGCCCATGCCTGTCAGTATTACTCCAAGGGCAGCGCCTCCGGTCGCATCGGCCATGCTTGTCATCATGATATCGACGGAAGGGATGTACACGTAACCGGGAAAATCAGTGATCGGTGCTGTCCTTACGGTTATGCCGGCGGATTGTCGCACCAGGCTGGTATGCAGCCCTCCCGGCGAGATCAGCGCTGTACCTGGCTTGAGTATATCCCCGGGAACGGCTTCCTTGACGGTCAGTGATGATTTTGTATTGAGACGTTCGGCATAAGGGCCGGTGAAAGCCTTCGGCATGTGTATTACCACCATTATGCCGTAAGGAAAATTTACCGGTATTCGAGAAAGTACTTCCTGGAGAGCTATCGGACCACCGGTTGAAGCGCCGATGCCGACACATGATATTTTAGCCGGTTTCAGTCTGGCAGCCGTAGGTCTTTGAATAACCGTTCCGGCCGGTTTTGCCGGCCGGAATCCTCTGTGGGCTACGGAGAACAGTGCGGCCGCTTTGACCTTGTGCAGTAATTCTTCCCTGAATATCTTCTGCGCCGCGGAGGAATCGGTTATGTTCTTGGGTATATAATCGACAGCACCTGCCTCGAGAGCTTCAAAAGTGGCGGTGGCCCCCTCATTGGTAAGGGTGGAAACCATGATTACCTTCATGGGGATCTGCGCCATGATCTCACGCAGGGCACTGATTCCGTCCATCCGCGGCATTTCAATATCCATGGTAACTACATCGGGACGGAGGTCGATGGCTTTTTTGACGCCGTCTGCACCGTCAATCGCGGATCCGATGACCTCGATATCCGGGTCCCTGTCCAGTATGCCCCTTATCGCCATGCGCATGAATGATGAATCATCGACAATAAGAACGCGTATTTTTTTCGCGCGTGTTTCTTGTGACATAGGACCTCTCTAATGTATCATGTCTTCGAATAGTGTATTGACCAGGTCCTGGATTTCCGTAACCCTGTCGTCGAGTTCAAAGCAGAACCTCTCCACATCGAGATTTATGAAACTCGGGGCAAAAGACCTGAGTATGTCCCAGGAGGGTTGTTCCGCAAGATTGAAGCTGACCCATTCCCTTCCGCCGTAATCCAGGTTCCGCACGGAACAGAACAGGTCGGCAAGGTTGATGATCGCTGTCAGCGTCTGGTCATGTACCGCATTCATTGGATCATGGTGATGAGATATTACATCACAATATTCAGGCGGGAAATTCCATTTGTGTGCAAGGCATAACCCTACTTCGCAGTGAGTTGTGCCCAGCAATTTTTCTTCGACCTCGATGAAACTGCCGGCAGTTCCCTTGATCTGGTCCACGATCTTGCGGAATTCGTCCTTGAAGTAACAGCTGAGTAGAACCTCTCCGATATCGTGCACTATTCCGATAATGTAAGCCTTTTCCACTTCGGGATAATGTACCCGTTGCGCGATTATCTTGGCGACTACACCAACCCCGAAAGAGTGTTCCCAGAAAGTTTTTATGTCGAAAACACCACTATTGGTATCGAATGCATCGATGATCGAGCAGGTAAGGGCAATTTCCCGTATGTGCCGAAATCCGAGATAGATCAGCGCCCTTTTAATCGACTTTATTTCATGCATCGGCCTGAACAGAGGTGAGTTGACAATTTTTATAACCCTGGACGCCATTACCTGGTCGGTCAGGATCATATCCGCAAGTTCTTCAAGTTCAACTTCCTGCTGGTCGAGGAGGTCGATCACTTTTGTTGCGATATCCGGAATGGTAGGCAGTTCGTTGACGCCCTTGATCATCTCTTTTGCTATTGTAATCTTGGAATTTTCCATTGAGTTACTCCTTGTGGTTACTTTTTGTAGGCGAAACCGCCTGGAAAATGAAGGGTCTTGAACTTGTCGTTGACACCGTGCAGTGATTCGGATTGCCCCAGGAAAAAATACCCGTACGGCTGCAGATTGTTGAAGAAATGCTGAACGACTTTTGATTTTGAAGCGATATCAAAATATATGAGCACGTTCGCGCAAAAGATGAAATCAAATGTTTTCATAAAGACCATTTTGTTGTCGTCGTAAAGGTTCACCATGGAAAAATTGACCAGTTTTTTTACCTCCGGTGAAAGAACAAATCGTTCCGGGGCCTCCTGCCTGATATATTTCTTTTTGTAGGCATCCGGCATGTTCCGCACGGAATAGGAACCGTATATTCCTTCTTTTGCATGGGCCAGAACCGCTTCATTGATGTCGGTTGCGACAATTTCAATGATCCAGTCCTTGAGCAGGTTATCGCGTTTTTCCAGTAACAGCATGGCAAGGGTATAAGCCTCTTCACCCGATGATGAACCGGCGCTCCACACCCTGAGTTTGCGAAAACCGATTTTTGACTTGGCTGCAACTATTTCAGGGAGAAGCAGGTTTTCGATGGCTTTCAGCTGTGGCGGATTTCTGAAAAAATATGTTTCGTTCGTGGTAACTTCAACAAGGAGCTTCTTCAGTTCTTCCGCTCCCTTCAGCCCGCTCTTCAACAGATTGAGGTAGTCAGAGACCGTTTTTGCACCGCTTGCATCAATTCTCTTGGTGATACGGCTTTCCAGAAAATATTTTTTGTTTGAATTGAAATACATGCCGCAGAGGTTATAGATGAAATCTCTGAGTATTTCAAAATCTTTGTCGGAAATTTTCATGCATCTCCCTTGCGTTGGATTGTGATAGTTGATTCCTGTAGAAGATGTGAATGGCTGAATCCCTGCTTTTGTCGAATTAATCATGCTGCTCTGCATGTCGATCCTGCCTCATCTTTTTCCAGCAGCCCAAGGGGATCGACAATAAGTGCCACCCGACCGTCTCCCAGAATTGTCGATCCGGCAATACCCGGCGCCTTGGCCAGGTATTTGCCCAGAGATTTTATTGCCACTTCCTGTTGCCCAAGTAAACGAGTCACTACCAGTCCAAGCCTTTTTTCAGCGATCCCCACTACGACCACATAACAGGAATTGCCAGCAGTCCCGGTTTCGTTGACACCGAACACATCTCTCAAGCGGATCAGGGGAAGCACTGACTCACGTAATTTCAGCACTTCCTGGCCTCCTATTAAATGGAACTCGCTGCTGTCGACTCGCAATGTCTCCAATACTGCAGAAAGAGGAATGGAATAAATTTCTTCCTCAACCTCGACCAGAAGCGACTGTATGATAGCAAGGGTCAAAGGAAGCTTGAGAATAAATTCCGAGCCTTTTCCCAGTTCGGTTTTCACTTCGATCAGGCCGTTCAACTTTTTTATATTGGTTTTTACAACATCCATACCAACACCGCGTCCGGAAAGGTCGGTTGCCTTTTCTTTCGTGGAAAACCCCGGCATGAAAATTATGTCAAGTATGTCTTTCTGGGTCATCGAGACAAGCTGATCCTCAGTTAACAGACCCTTTTCGATCGCTTTACCCGCGAGCTTTTCCGTATCGATGCCTTTCCCGTCATCCTTGATGCTGATGATAATATGGTTTCCCTCATGGGTAGCGGAAAGCACCACTGTCCCGGTTTTGCTTTTACCCGCCGCAAGCCTGTCTTCAGGCATTTCGATACCGTGGTCAAGGGCGTTGCGGATAAGGTGGATAAGCGGATCGCCTATTTCGTCAACTACCGAACGGTCAAGTTCCGTTTCTTCACCGACAATTTCAAGATTTACATCCTTGCCCAGGTCACGGGAAAGATTCCGCACTATCCGGGGAAATTTCTTGAATACCTTCTCAACCGGGATCATGCGCATCTTGAGCACCTGCATCTGAAGTTCGGAAGTTACGAAATTGATTCTTTTGGCAAGTTTGGCCAGGTCCTCGCCGAAATTGGGGATATTTTCATTACTCTGGAAGTCGCTGTTCAATTGCAGCATCCGGTTCCGTTCCAGTACCATCTCGCCAACCTGGTTCATCAGGTCGTCAAGTCGTTTAACGTCAATCCTGACGGTGCTGTTGTCTGAAAGGTCTTCGTTCTTGGGAACTATGACTTTAGGTGCTGTTACATCTTTATGTGATGCTGTGACGTCCGGTGCAATTTCACTGTTTAATGCAACCTCGGTGCTAACTGACGAGACGGTTTCTTCCGTTGAAATACAAGTGGGCGTTTCTCCATCGGAGGGAATTGAATCGACATCGTGCGCCGATGATGGAATGATTGTCGGCTCTTTTACGGTTTCACTGAGATAGGGGAGCAGTTTCGCGACCACCAAATCAACGTCGCGTTCGACCAGTTCCCCGTTTTTTATGTCGTTCACAAGGATTTTTACGAGATCCGTTGCTTCCAGGATTACATCCATAATTTCAGGCGTAACATCAAGTTCGCTCTTCCGCAAACGGTTGAGCACGTCTTCGGTTTTGTGCGTAACTTTTACGAGAAGTTCGAAGCCGAGAAAACTGGATGCCCCTTTAACAGTATGTATCGACCGGAAGATACCGTTCAAAAGTTCCATGTCATCCGGGGCTTTTTCCAATGCCACCAGGT
The DNA here is from genome assembly GCA_963815135.1 of uncultured delta proteobacterium. Taxonomy (GTDB): domain Bacteria; phylum Desulfobacterota; class Desulfuromonadia; order Geobacterales; family Geobacteraceae; genus CAIWTU01. The sequence goes on along the minus strand of CAWFFO010000013.1, from coordinate 131,929 downwards.
CGTCATCCATTTTCTCCAGAAGTTCCGTGGTTTCAGTCAAAAACCCTTCAAGCAGCTCCTGGTCTTCGCAGTCAATAGACATTTGATGCTCCTTTTTCAAACTTTAAATACAAATATTGTCCAGCAGCCGGCCGCTGGTTGCGAAATCGCTGATAAAGCTCTGCAGCACTTGGCAAACAGATATTGCAGGCTTACAGAATGAGGAACTTCAGGCAAAAGCGCCATTGAACGAAATTCTTTCTTCAAGGGAAAATACTTTTTCCAGTTCAAGCAGAACGAGAAGGCTGTTCGGTCTGTTGATAACGCCTGAAATGCATACCTGGTCGATCCCGCCTTGAACTACAGGAGGTGGAGGCTGTATTTCCGATTCCGAGATACGGATTACTTCTGATACGGAGTCAACAATAAATCCCATCAGCTCGCCGTCCATATCCATAACCATGATCCTGGTCTGTTTGTCGGTTTCCATGTCGCAGAGAGAGAATTTCTTGCGCATGCAAATAATCGGAACAACCTTGCCCCTGAGATTAATTACCCCTTCCACATAATGCGGAGTGTTCGGAACACGCGTTACATTGGGCATACGTATGATTTCCCTGACTTTCAGCACATCAACCCCGTATTCTTCCTGATCGAGATTGAAACTCACCAGTTGAATGAGTTCGGAGTTGGAATATTCTACTTTCACCGGTAAAGTTGAAGCCATTTTAGAACCTCCACGTCATTGCTTTAGTTGAATTTTACATATATTTTTGTCAAATAAGAATTTACCTGTGGAAACAGATACTGTTTCCCAGTGATCATAGCCGTGATTACGTCAATTCTTTTGTTTTCTAATCGGCATGTATTGCAAAATATTTAGTTTTTTTTTTATTGATTGTTTAAGGTTGAGGCTGTTTTGAAAATAAGTGTCAAATCTGGTTATGTAATAAGCTGTTTTCAAGGTGATGTGATGCGTAAAAACATAAAAAAACACTTGCATTTATGGCATATACGTGATAAAAAAATATAAATTTATGTTCACTAAAAAGTGAGCTCTTCAGGCTCGCTTTTTTATTTTCCGGATATTTTTTATGACGCAACAGACAACAAGCGAACAAATTGGCATTATAGCTGAAAGAATTCTTGAATCCTTCGGCATGGAGCTGGTGGATATAGAGTATAAGAGGGAGGGTCGGCAGATGGTCCTCCGTATTTTTATAGATAAGCCAGGCGGAGTAACGCTTGATGATTGCGCTGATGTGAGCAGGGAGTTGTCTGCTGTTCTTGATGTTGAGGATATAGTACCCGTAAATTATAATCTGGAGGTTTCTTCACCGGGGCTTAACCGCCCGCTGAAGAAAGAATCGGATTATAGAAGATATATGGGGAGACTTGTTAAGCTAAAGACTTTTGAACCTTTGGCGGATTCTGCGGGTAACAGGCGAAAGACTTTTTTGGGTGAACTGGTCGATTATTCAGATGGAATTATAACCATTAGTCTCAATGAGGGTCAAAAAGCTGAAATTCCCATGGAAAAGGTCGCGAAGGCCAATCTGGAATTTGAGTTTTGACAATCAATAAATGCAGGTCTTCATGCTAATTAAAAGAATGATTAAGGAGAAATAGGTGTGGAAACGACCTTTAACCTGAAACATACAATTGATCAGATAGTTAAAGAAAAGGGGATCGACAAGGGAATAATACTCGAAGCTCTGGAACAGGCTGTTCTGTCCGCTGCGAACAAGAAATACCGCAATACGCGGGATCTTGAAGCGCATTATAACGAAGAGATGGGTGAAGTCGAATTGTTTGAGTTTGTCACCGTAGTCGAAGAAGTTACGGATTCTTACAAGGAAATGGATCTTGAGGAAGCAAGAGAAGAGGATCCTAATGCTCAAATCGGCGACTCTCTCGGTATGAAAATTGATGCTAGCGATTTCACTCGCATCGCCGCTCAAACCGCAAAGCAGGTTATTATCCAGAAGGTACGCGAAGCCGAGCGGGAGACCATCTTCGAAGAATTCAAGGATCGAAACGGTGAACTGGTAAACGGCATCGCGCGGCGCTTTGAAAGGGGCGACATCATTGTGGATCTCGGTCGTGTCGAAGCCGTTCTGCCGCATAATGAACAGGCTTCGCGAGAAGTCTACAGGCAGGGTGACCGTGTCAAGGCATTGATTACCGATATACGCATGACTCCCAAGGGGCCGCAGATTCTTCTTTCGAGAACCAGTCCTTTACTTCTGTCGAAGCTGTTCGAAGCCGAGGTGCCGGAAATAAGCGAAGGCATAGTCGAGATAAAAGGTGTAGTAAGGGACCCGGGCAGCCGCTCGAAAATAGCCGTCTATTCCAACGATTCCAATGTCGACCCGGTAGGGGCCTGTGTTGGGATGCGAGGCTCACGGGTGCAGAACGTGGTTTCTGAGTTGCGGGGAGAGAAAATTGATATCATACCGTGGTCTGAAGATATTGCCCGCTTTGCCTGTAACGCCCTTTCTCCTGCGGCAGTTTCGAAGGTGTATATAGATGAGGAGTCCAGGTCGATGGAAGTCATAGTGACGGATGATCAGCTGTCGCTCGCTATAGGAAAACGGGGGCAGAATGTCCGACTTGCCGCACGGCTGACGGGGTGGAAAACCGATATAAAAAGCGAGACTAAGGCTGCCAACGAAGAGATGTTGCAATTTGCTTCGTTTGACGGGACTACCGTGCAGGCAAGTGATGAAGAAGAAGGCACTCCGGAAGCTGAAACTCTGGATGTCCAGTCGGAGACAGCGGAGATGGAAGAATCTGATACTCAACAAGGCACTGAGGGGGCCGAAACAGAGTAGTCATGGCAAAAAAAGAGCCGAAAAGAAGCTGTCTTGGCTGTAGAAAGGTGAAAGACAAGAGTGATTTGATGCGGTTTGTCCTTTCACCGGATGGAATGCCGACACCGGATCTCTTATCGAAGCTCCCTGGACGTGGAGCATACATCTGTCCCGATAAATCGTGTCTAAGGGACGCATTATCCAGGAGGCAGTTTGACAGGGCATTTAAAAAGGATGTAAAAATTGCTTCTGCCGACGATCTGATATCCACGATTGTACTGACTATGGAAAACAGAATAGCGGCATATGTGGCCCTCGCTAACAAGGCGGGGCAGATTATTTCTGGAAGTGACATGGTTATGAAGATCCTTAAAAAGGACAGCAAGGAAAGAATAATATTGTTTTCGACTGATGTATCTGGTGATATAAGGCAAAAGGTGGTAAATCTGGCTGAAAAAAACGGGACTGAATATTTTTCCCTTTTTGACAAGGAGCGGGTTGGCGCACTTATCGGAAAAAGCTTGAGGAGTGTTGTGGCAGTTGAAGGGCAGGGATTCGTTTCATCCATCAAAAAAGAACTTGAAAGATACAGGAACTTCGTTGGGGGAGGTGCGCAGTAGATGAATAAAACCCGTGTATATGAATTAGCGCAGAAACTTGGAGTTGATAATAAGGAAATTATCGCTAGGTTAAAGTCCATAGGTATAGAGGTGAAAAACCACATGGCGGCAATAGATGAAGAAACCGCGGAAAAAATATCCGGGGTTGAAGAACCCAGCGAAGTCTCTCAGGAAGAGGTTCGGGTTAAACCTACACTCATCCGGCGTCGTCCCAAAGTGGTAGAAGAACCGGTCGCAGCCAAACCCGAAGCTCAAAAGATAGAGGAAGCCGGGCCAGAAAAGGACGCTGAAGAATGGAAAAAGGGCGAATCTGTCGCAGAGACCACTGAAGCTGTTGAACAAAAAGCCGAACCCCCCAGAAAAGAAGAATCCGTCAGTAAACCTGCGGCTGAAGCTACTCCTGCACCTGAAAAAGAACCCCGGGCGGAAAAGGCGACAATGACAAAGGCCAGGATTCTTGGCAGGGTGGAAATCCCTCAACCCAGATATCCTGCGAAACCACAACAGGAGCGTCAGCCGGAACGGCCTGCGAGAGCTAAGGAAGAACCTAAAAAGCCTGTTGAGATCCCTGTGGCCGTTGATGCCTCTGTATCTGAAGAGCGTCGTAAGGGTAAAAGAGGAAAAGAGGTCCTGGTTGAAGAAGTCGAAAAGACAGCAAAAAAAGGTTCTTTTACCGGTAAGAAAAAAGATGGTCTTAAAAAGCTGGATATAATCGAAAAGAGAGAAAGGGTATTCGAACCCGCTCCACGTTCGGCTAAAGGTAAAAGGAGAGAGAGAGAAAAAGAACAGATCGGCAAAAAGACTGAAATCACGGTCCCGAAAGCGATCAAGCGGATCATCAAGATATCCGAAAGTATTACGGTAGGTGAGCTTGCCAAGAGAATGGGAGCAAAAGCAAACGATCTTATTCGCGCATTGATGAAATTGGGATTCATGGCAACCATAAATCATCCGCTCGATTTCGATACCGCGTGTATAATCGCGAGTGATTTCGGATATGAAATAGAAAATGTCGCGATAGATTTTGATGAGATGGTTGAAACGCCTGAACCCGATGCACCTGAAAGCCTTGTCAAGCGTCCACCCGTCGTTACCATAATGGGGCATGTAGACCATGGCAAAACATCACTCCTTGACGCCATCCGTGAGACAAATGTAATTGCCGGAGAAGCCGGGGGGATTACCCAGCACATTGGTGCCTATGATGTAGAACTCAAGGGCAGAAAAATAACCTTCCTTGATACGCCGGGTCATGCGGCATTCACCGCAATGCGGGCCAGGGGCGCGAAGGTAACTGATATTGTCATCCTGGTGGTTGCAGCCGATGACGGGGTGATGCCCCAGACACGAGAGGCCATAAACCATTCCAAGGCTGCCGAAGTTCCCATAATCATAGCCATAAACAAGATCGACAAGCCTGAAGCAAAACCTGAAAAAATCAAGCAGGAACTCATGGAGTTCGGTCTTGTTTCCGAGGAATGGGGTGGCGATACAATCTTCGTTGAAGTCTCGGCGAAGAAACGAATCAACCTTGAAGAGCTTCTGGAAATGGTACTGTTGCAGGCAGATGTAATGGAATTGAAGGCAAACCCGGACAAACCGGCACGGGGGACCATCGTTGAGGCGAAGCTGGATAAAGGCCGTGGGCCTGTTGCTACCGTGCTGGTTCAAGAAGGCAGTCTCAAAGTCGGAGACAGTTTCGTTTCCGGGATTCATTACGGAAAAGTACGAGCAATGCAGAATGAAAGGGGCGCCAAGCTGTCCCTAGCCGGGCCTTCGATGCCGGCCGAAGTTATCGGTTTCACTGGCGTGCCTGATGCGGGTGATTTGTTCATTGTCCTTGAAGATGAAAAACAGGCAAAAGAAATCGCAATGTATCGTCAGCAGAAAATCCGTGAAACGGAGCTGGCGAAAACAAGCAAGCTATCTCTTGAACAGCTATACGAGAAGATCCAGAAAGGTGAAGTTAAAGAGCTTAATGTCGTCATCAAGGGCGATGTGCAGGGATCCGTGGAAGCTGTAAGCGAATCGCTGCGTAAACTGTCCACCGATGCGATACGTTTGGTTGTCATCCATTCCTCAGTAGGCGCCATAAACGAAACAGATGTGAATCTGGCTTCAGCGAGCAATGCCATTGTGCTGGGCTTTAATGTCCGCCCTGAGGTTAAAGCCATGGCACTTGCGGAAAAAGAAGGGGTGGATGTAAGGCTTTACAACATCATTTATGATGCCGTCGATGATATTAAAAAGGCGATGGAAGGCCTTCTTGAACCTACTCTCAGGGAAAAGCTGTTGGGCCATGCGGAAATCCGTGAAGTGTTTTCCGTACCGAAGCATGGTAACGTCGCCGGGAGCTATGTTTTGGATGGAAAGATGGTCCGCAACATGCCGGTGCGTCTGTTGAGAGATAATGTAGTTATATATGAAGGAAAAATGGCAAGCCTGCGCCGCTTCAAGGATGATATTAAAGAAGTGGCCTCCGGCTATGAGTGCGGAATTTCACTGGAAAATTACAATGATATCAAAGTTGGCGATATCATTGAAGCATACGAAATAGAGAAAATTGCAACAAAACTGTAATTTATTCTGTTTACAGAGATATAAATGACTTTCAAAAGATCAGAAAAAGTTGCCGAGGCCGTTCATGAAATCATATCTGAACTTCTGGTAAAAGGCCTCAAAGACCCTCGTATCGGTTTTGTAACATTGACCGGTGTCAACCTCACTGATGATTTGCGTCTTGCAACGGTATATTTCAGTGTCGTCGGAAGCGAGGAAGAGAAAAAAGATACGGAAAAAGGATTGAACAGCGCCAAAGGTTATATCCGTAAGGAAATGGGCAGGAATCTGAGGCTTAGGTATGTCCCTGACATAATCTTTAAATATGATGATTCCCTTGCTTACGGAAATCGCATAGACAATATACTGCACGATTTACATGAATTAAATATTGATAAAGGTACAGATGATACAGAGGATAATCAGTGAAATTTCACTGAACAGGACATTCTTGATTGCAACACATGAGAATGCCGATGGTGATGCAATCGGATCTTCACTTGCTCTTGCAAGTTATTTATCGGCTTTAGGAAAAGATGTCACCGTTTATTCCTGTGATCCTGTTCCGGACAATTTTAAATTTCTGCCAATGGCAGAAACAGTTCACACCTCTATTCCGGACCGTCACTACGATATCTGTTTTGTCCTGGACTCCGGCGATATTTGTCGTACGGGGAATGAACTGAAGGATTTCGGGCAAATCGGCAAAATCATAAACATAGATCACCATCCGGACAATAAAAATTTCGGGTCCATAAATTTCGTTGACCCGAAAGCTTCGGCTACTGGTGCTCTTATTTATCGAATAATTGCGTCAGCCGACTATTCTCTTGATTATCACACTGCTCTCTGCATATACACTGCCATCGTCACCGATACCGGATCCTTCCGGTACTCCAATGCCGACCAGGAAGCATTTGATATTTCAGGAGAAATGGTTTCGTTGGGAATTAACCCCTGGTTTGTTTCAGAAAGACTCTACGAAAGCCAGCCGCTTCAACGCCTCTCATTATTATCCCTTGCTCTTTCTACCCTTTATGTGGCTGACAGGGGTGATATCGCCTCAATTACCGTTACCTTGGATATGTATGAAAAAACCGGTGCCACGTCCGATCTTACCGACGGCTTCATAAACTTTCCACGCTCCATATGCGGAGTTGAAGTTGCAATTTTTTTCAGGGAAGTTGAAAATGGATTGTTCAAAGTGGGTTTCCGGTCTAAAGGAAAAGTCGATGTATCTGTTCTTGCCGCGGCCTTCGGAGGCGGTGGGCATCATAATGCAGCCGGCTGTAAAGTTACCGGAACCAGGGAAGAAGTTCGAAACAAGGTAATTTCATGTATAGAGAAGGTTTTCTGAATATGGACGGTTTCCTGGTAATTGACAAACCCGAAGGGGTGACGTCGCATGATGTCGTCAGCTCCATCCGCAGAATCCTCAAACAGAAAAAAGTCGGTCATACAGGTACACTCGACCCCTTTGCTACCGGGGTCCTTCCGGTTGCTTTGGGAGAGGCGACGAAAGTTATTCCCTTTCTTGATGAGTCAACCAAGGAATACCATGCAGTCATGCATCTGGGTATTGCAACGGACACCCAGGACCATACAGGCAAAGTTCTGCATGAAAAAACATGGACACATGTTTCGGAAGAAATTATTAAAGAGACGTTTTCCCGATATATTGGCTCAATAAAACAGGTGCCACCAATGTTTTCGGCGTTGAAAAGATCGGGCATCCCTCTTTACAAACTTGCGAGAGAGGGAAAAACCGTACACCGTGAATCGCGGGATATTTCTATATTTTCCCTGGATATTGTAGATATAAATCTACCTCGCATTGCTTTCAGGGTGCGTTGTTCACGGGGAACGTATGTACGTACTCTTGCTCACGATCTTGGAAATAGTCTGGGCTGCGGAGCTCATTTGCGAGAATTGCGGAGGATTTCAAGTGGAATATTTACCGAAGTCGACTCAATTTCTCTGGAAAATTTATCTCATTTTCAGGACAAAGAACAATTGTCTGATAAAATAATTTCACTACATCGCAGCTTGCCACATTTAAGGGATATCGTACTGGCGGAGGAGGACGTGAAGAAAGTCAGAAACGGTATTATTCCCAAATTACCCGAATTTCCTGATGATTGTTCGTCCAAACCACTTATTGGAGAAAAATTTTCATTTTCATATGGAAACAGACTTATCGCTGTTGCTGAAAGTATTTCTTTTCCATGGTCTGAGGGGGGAAATAATATGAAGCTCTTAAGAGTATTCAACCATAAAGATTCTCCTTCCTCGTCCAATGCCATCATGCTTGGTAAAACTGCCTTTAGCCCTTGTCAATAAAAAGCTTTACCCTTTACACATTATGCTGTTTGTGATAAAAAAGTTCAGTTTAACAGAGATATTTCAAAGTTATAGCAAATAAACTATTTAAGGTGAAAGGAGGTGAAACGACATGTTGGTCACAGATAAAAAACAGGAAATAATAAACAGTTACAAGCTGCATGACAATGATACAGGTTCCCCTGAAGTGCAGATAGCGATTCTTACCGAAAGAATTATCTATTTAACTGAACACTTCAAGGTTCATAAAAAAGATCATCACAGTCGTCGCGGTCTGTTGAAAATTGTCGGACAGCGCAGAAGGATGCTCGATTATCTTAAAAAGAAAGATGTAGAAAGATATCGTGCAATCATTGCCAAACTTGGTATCAGAAGATAAGAAAAGGCAGTATATCTCTTGAAATAGAGGGGTATATTGCCTTTCCATTTTTATTGAGGACAGGCCTGGCGCCTGTTATTTTTTTTGTTGGGGGCGCGGATAAAGATACTGGTGAATTATGCGTGATGCAGTAACCGGTGTTTTTATCGACGGCCCCAACGCAACCAATCAAAAGGTTAGGAGACCGTATCAATAATGGAACATAAAGTAGATATAGATTTTAGTGGAAGAACAATAAGTATTTCGACCGGCAAAATGGCGAAACAGGCGAACGGTTCGGTAACAGTACGCTGCGGGGACACTATCGTACTGGTGACGGCAGTTGCGGCTAAGACTGTCAAGGAAGGGCAGGACTTTTTCCCTCTGACCGTTAATTACCAGGAAAAATCGTATGCCGGTGGAAAGATTCCTGGCGGGTTCTTCAAAAGGGAAGGGAGACCCACTGAAAACGAGGTCCTGACATGCAGGCTCATTGATAGGCCTTTGCGCCCGCTTTTTCCGGAGAACTTTCTCAATGAAACGCAGATTATGGCCACAGTTATATCGGCGGACAAGGACAATGATCCCGGAATTCTGGCAATGGTCGGTGCATCAGCGGCCCTGGAAGTATCGGATATTCCATTCCTGGGTCCAATTGCCGGGGTAAAGGTAGGGAGAGTAGACGGCAATTTTATATGCAACCCTTCTGCGCAGGATTTGGAAAAAAGCGACATTGAAATCGTAGTTGCCGGGAGCAGAGATGCAGTCATTATGGTTGAAGGCAGCGCGTCAATTGTTTCCGAAGAGGATATGCTAAATGCAATTTTTTTCGGCCACGAGGCCATTCAGCCGATCCTTTCGGCACAGGAAGAACTTCGTCTAAAAGTTGGTGCTATCAATAGAGAAGTAGCACCCGTCGAAATAGATCCCGAACTAGAATCACGTGTCAGGGACCTTGCATATGGAAGAATAAAAGACGCTGTCAGAATAAAATCAAAAGTCGACAGGCATGAATCAATTAGTACTATCAAGAGCGATGTCTTGACATCTCTCATCCCAGATTTCGAAGGAAGAGAGAAAGAAATAACTGAATTCATCGGCAATTTTGAATACGAACTGGTTCGAGAGCACATTATTGACGATGCAATTAGAATTGACGGCCGTGATTCAAAAACAATTAGAGCTATCACATCCGAAATAGGCATTCTTCCGAGAGCTCACGGTTCGGCTCTTTTTACCAGAGGAGAAACACAGGCTCTAGTTGCTGCTACCCTTGGTACCTCTATAGATGAGCAGCGAATCGATTCCCTGTTTGGAGAGAGCAAAAAACGCTTTCTCCTTCATTACAACTTCCCTCCGTTTTCTGTTGGTGAAACCAGTATGCGTCTTGCGCCCGGTCGTCGGGAAATCGGTCACGGCATGTTGGCGGAAAGAGCCCTTGAGAAAGTTCTTCCATCGTACGATGATTTCCCTTACACCGTCAGGATCGTATCCGACATTTTGGAAAGTAACGGTTCGTCTTCAATGGCATCGGTATGCGGTGGATCCCTGTCACTGATGGACGCGGGGGTGCCAATTAAGGCTCCCGTTGCAGGGATTGCCATGGGTCTCATAAAGGAACGTGACAAAGTTGTCATTCTTTCCGATATTCTCGGAGACGAAGATCATCTTGGCGATATGGATTTCAAGGTTGCCGGTACATCTGAGGGAGTCAGCGCATTACAAATGGATATTAAAATTACAGGTGTAACCAGGGAAATCATGGGTACAGCTCTCGAACAGGCACGTGAAGGCCGGTTGCATATACTTGGCAAAATGTCTGAAACAATTAATTCGGCTCGTGCCGAACTTTCTCCGTATGCTCCGCGAATTACAACAATATTTGTAAAAACAGACAAGATACGTGACGTCATAGGGTCAGGTGGCAAAAATGTTCGTGGTATAACCGAAGCAACGGGTGTTACCATTGACATCGAGGATAGCGGGAAGATAAACATTGCGAGCAGTGATATGGCTGCATGCGAAAAAGCAATAAAAATGATCAGGGACCTCACTGCAGAAGCTGAAGAAGGAAAACTCTACATGGGGACTGTTAAAAAAGTTATGGATTTCGGTGCATTCGTTGAAATTTTTCCAGGTACGGACGGACTGGTTCATATTTCTGAACTCGATACGGAAAGAGTAAAAAATGTAAGCGATGTTCTGAAAGAAGGCGATAAAGTACTGGTCAAATGTATCGGAATAGATAAACAGGGAAAAATTAAACTCTCCCGGAAAGAGGCACTCGGATCCAAACTCCCGGAATAGCAATATCCGCTTTACGGGAAAAACGGGTTTTCCGCTGTATAATAACAATATGGTAACTAAATCATTATTAAATAATGGGATTCGGATCATATCCGAAAACATGCCCCATGCGCATTCCGTTTCAATTGGGATATGGGTTAGTACCGGTTCTCGGCACGAAAGTGCCGAGACAAACGGGATAGCCCATTTTATTGAACATTTGCTCTTCAAAGGGACCGATAAACGTTCGGCTTTGGATATTGCCAGGGAGATCGATTCGGTCGGCGGGGTATTGAATGCTTTTACTTGCAGGGAATATGTATGTTTCTATGTGAAGATTCTCAGCGAATATCTTGAAAAAGCGGTAGATCTTCTCACAGACATTTTTCTCAATTCGAGCTTTGATTCTGATGAGCTGGAAAAAGAAAGGAAGGTCATACTCCAGGAAATATGGATGGTCAAGGATAACCCTGATAATTATATCCACGATCTTTTTTATCAGAATTTCTGGAAGAATCACCCACTAGGCAAGTCCATTCTTGGTACGGAAGAAAGCGTAAAAAGCCTGACTCGTGAAACTCTTCTAAAATACAAAAATGAACACTTCATGGCTGGGAAAATTATTGTTACAGCCGCAGGAAAAGTTGATCATGTTAAGCTTGAGCAACTGCTGAACAACCAATTCTGCTACATGCCGGCGGGTGATTCGAGGGACGATCTAAAAACTCCCATTTATGATAAACAGATCAATGCCATTGACAAGGACCTTGAACAGGTTCATCTATGTCTCGGCACAAAAGCACTACCTCAAAATCACACTCTCCGATACGAAAGCTATATTCTTAATACTATTATTGGTGGAAGTATGAGTTCCAGGCTTTTCCAGGAAATCAGGGAAAATAAAGGGCTTGCATATTCTGTATATTCATATGTGTCATCTCATTCCGATGCAGGCTCCCTAATCATATACGCAGGTGCCAGCCAGGAAAAAATTAATGAAATTATCGATATAACACTAAATGAACTGAAGAAGCTTAAAACCGAAGAAATTGCGGACCAGGAGTTGAAACACGCAAAAGAGCATCTGAAAGGTAATCTGCTCCTTTCATTGGAAAGTTGCGACAATAGAATGACAAAACTAGCCAAGAATGAGATATATTTCGGCAGAAATATTCCAATTAATGAAATCACCGTAAATATTGAAAAAGTAACATCCGCTGGTTTGCTGCAACTCAGTAAAGAATTATTTATGGCTGAATATTTTACTCTGCAGTTAATCGGAAGAACAGCTGGTTTGGATTTGAATCCATCGGTTATTTCCATTTGAGGGCAAAATCGATGGAATATTTCAATCTGAAAATAATGAGGGTTCGAGGCGGGGCAAACTCATTTCCACGTTATATGACCCCTCAATCGGCAGGCATGGATTTATATGCTGAGCTTGAAGCCGATATAATCCTACATCCTGGGGAAAGGATGCTTGTCCCTACTGGTATCGCTTTATCGCTTCCAGAGGGGTACGAGGCCCAGATAAGGCCTCGCAGCGGTTTGGCCCTTCATCATGGTATTACACTCGTAAACTCGCCGGGAACGATTGATTCGGATTATCGAGGCGAAATATGTATTATTGTAATCAATCACGGGATGGAACCTTTTACGATAAGCAATGGCGACCGCATAGCCCAAGTTATTTTTGCAAGATTTGCAAGGGCCGTCTTGCAGGAAGTAACAGAATTGGACGAAACGTTAAGGAATAATGGCGGATTTGGACATACAGGTATTTAATGTGTCTCCACAAGGACTTGGATCATTTTGTTTTCTTTACAAAAACTAACTATTCTCTGATCATCCAAAATAATGCTACTAGAGATAAATTCCGATAATCCACAATCCAGGTTGGTGGGAAAAGTTGTAGATCTGCTGAAAAGCGGCGGTATTATTGCTTATCCAACGGACACAACCTATGGGATCGGCTGTAGCATCTTCAATAAAAAGGGTATCGAACGCATTTATCTATTAAAACAGCGTGAAAAGAAAAAGCCCTTTTCCTTTATCTGTTCCGAAATTTCCGAAGTTGCGAAATACGCCAAGGTCAGTAACTATGCTTTCAAGATAATGAAGAGATACCTTCCCGGACCTTTTACCTTTGTCCTTACAGCATCGAGTATAGTTCCGGATTTGCTTGTCACAAAACAGAAAACTGTCGGCATCCGGATACCCGACAACAAGATTTGCATGGAAATTGTAAGTGGATTGGGTCATCCAATAATTACCACAAGTGCGAATATTTCCGGAGAGGATCCGATAGGTGACCCGGAAGATGTTGATAGGAAATTAGGCAAGCAACTGGACATTGTAGTAAATGGAGGCGTGTTGTCTGCGGAGGTAAGCTCTGTTATAAGTCTCATCAACGATATCCCTGTAGTTCTTCGCAAGGGGGTGGGTGATGTTTCCTGGTGCCAATGAAGGTTTTTCCCATGCTTAACAATACTGTCAAGCTGGGAATGAAATATATCTTTGCGGGTCTGTCACTTATCATAGTAATCGGAATATTTCATAAACAGCTCTCAGGGCTATTATCATTATCACTAACTGAAGAAGCTCGCTTCATCTCAATTGGAATTTTATTTGGCGCCATAATCGGCGGATCCGGTGTATTGATATCAGCATTCGGCTTTTTGTGCCAAAGTCACACAAATGATCAAATCGGTCTGGTCCCGACTGTTATAATATTAATTGGTCTTGTATTTATCATGTTAGTTTTGTTCTTTTCATATTCCAAATCCGATATTATTAATAAAGTAAGCCCTGGTGAAACAATAACCATTTAGAATCTAGCCGGGGCGGTGAATGATATACTGATTAGAGATTTAATCCAACTTACATTAACACGGAAATTAAATATGTTGAAGGCCTTGATTTTTGATTTTGACGGTATAATTGTAGATACCGAACCTGTTCATTATAGGGCGTTTCAGGAAATTCTGGGTCCTTTAGGCTTAAGCTACACCTGGGATGATTATGTTTCATTTTATATGGGTTTCGATGATCGCGAGGCTTTCAGAGAGGCATTTAATGCCCAGCAAAGAGAAATTGACGATAAAGAACTTGCGGCTTTGATTTCGAAAAAAGCAGAAATTTTCCTTAAAATTATCGATAAAGGAATTAAGCCATATCCCGGAGTTGTAGAATTAATTCGCTCCCTCTACGGAGTTATACCATTGGCTCTGTGCAGTGGCGCTAGAACCTCAGATATAGAACCGATATTGACAATTCTTGAAATACAGGACAAGTTTGATGTTGTTGTAACCGCCGACGATGTCGCGGCCAGCAAACCAGATCCGGCAAGTTATGTGCTTGCATATCAGAAATTAAGTTCAATACATCCGAAAATGATGATAAAGCCTGAAAATTGTCTTGCTATCGAAGACACTCCTGCAGGTATCGTTTCTGCAAAAACCGCTGGCATCAACGTTCTGGCAGTTTCGAACAGCTATGAAGAGGAAAAACTTTCGGATGCGGTCAAAGTTGTCGATTCATTAGAAAATATGACTTTGCAGAGATTAAGTGAGATAATGCACTGAACAGTCGCATTTTCAGGATTTGATAGTTATAAATAACCAAGTATAATTATTAATCAGCCTGATGGTTGTGAGTTTCTTGTTGTGCATAAAATTCCGGCATATTCTATAGTGTATGCCTTATTATTCATCAATACACCTTTTGTGAATTTAGCAATATGTATCTAACTTGTTAAATTCATTGAATAATAAAAATGCTGTTTTTAGGCAGGCAATTTGCTAATAATATTTTTGGTTCAAAAATCCTAGATATGAATATCTAAATAAAATTTATTTGCAGCAAGAATTCCAGAGGGGGTGATCGCAATTGAAAAAAATTGAAGCTATCATAAAGCCGTTCAAGCTGGATGAGGTAAAAGAAGCGCTCAACGAGATAGGCATACAGGGTATGACTGTCAGCGAAGTTAAAGGTTTCGGACGTCAGAAGGGTCACACCGAACTCTATCGTGGTGCCGAATATGTAGTTGATTTTATACCAAAAATCAAATTGGAAATTATCGTTGGTGATGATATTGTGGCAAAAGTTGTCGATACGGTTGAACAGGCGGCAAAAACCGGCAGAATAGGTGACGGTAAAATCTTTATTACACCGGTCGAAGAAATTGTCCGTATAAGAACGGGTGAAAGAGGTCAAGACGCAATCTAAGCCTCATAATTTAATGAAAAGGAGACAGGTAATGACCCCAAAAGAAGTAGTAAGTTTTGCACAAGAAAACGGTGCGCTAATGGTGGATTTCAAGTTCATGGATTTTGTTGGTATCTGGCAGCATTTTTCAGTGCCCATCAGCGAGTTCGATGAAGATACCTTTGAAGACGGGGTGGGCTTTGATGGTTCATCTATCCGTGGTTGGCAACCAATACATGCTTCCGACATGATCATCGTACCAGACCCTACCACAGCTAAAATGGATCCTTTTATAGCTGTCCCGACCTTAAGCCTTATTTGTAATATTTTTGATCCGATAACCAAAGAAGGATATACACGCGACCCAAGAAATATAGCTAAAAAAGCCGAAGCATATATGAAGTCTCTCGGTGTCGGTGACACGGCATTTTTCGGACCGGAAGCCGAATTCTTTATTTTTGACGATGTACGTTTCGATTCCAGCTCTAACCAGTCATTTTATGTAGTTGATTCTGTTGAGGGCGCCTGGAATACGGGACGTGAAGAATTTCCCAATCTTGGCTACAAGCCGCGCCATAAAGAAGGCTATTTCCCGGTTCCTCCCACCGACTCACAGAATGACCTGAGAAACGAAATGGTTTTGGAACTCCAGAAAGTCGGCATCAGGGTGGAAGCACAGCACCATGAAGTTGCAACTGGCGGCCAGGCAGAAATCGACATGCGCTTTTCACCTTTGGTCAGTATGGCCGACCAGCTCCAATGGTTCAAATATGTCATCAAAAACGTAGCCAACCGCAACGGTAAAACTGTAACTTTCATGCCTAAGCCTCTTTACGCTGACAACGGTTCCGGTATGCACACACACGTTTCGATCTGGAAAGACGGGACCAACTTGTTCGCTGGTGACGGTTACGGCGGGCTCTCAAAAATGGCTCTTTACTATATAGGTGGAATTATCAAGCATTCCGCTGCTCTTTGCGCCATTTGCAACCCAACAACCAACTCCTATAAGCGTCTGGTTCCAGGTTTTGAGGCTCCGGTGAACATGGCATATTCAAGCCGTAACAGGTCGGCAGCTTTGCGTATACCGATGTTCTCGACAAATCCGAAGGCAAAACGTGTTGAATACCGTACCCCGGACCCGTCCTGCAACGGCTATCTGGCGTTTGCTGCAATTCTCATGGCCGGACTTGATGGCATCGAGAACAAAATCGATCCGGGCCAGCCGCTTGAC
Source organism: uncultured delta proteobacterium (assembly GCA_963815135.1). Classification (GTDB taxonomy): domain Bacteria; phylum Desulfobacterota; class Desulfuromonadia; order Geobacterales; family Geobacteraceae; genus CAIWTU01. The sequence goes on along the minus strand of CAWFFO010000013.1, from coordinate 115,534 downwards.
AAGGATATTTACGGTCTTTCTCCGGAAGAACTGGCAAATATTCCTTCTGCTCCAGGTTCACTCGAGGAAGCACTCAAAGCACTCAAGGCTGATCACGAATTCCTCCTCAGGGGTGACGTGTTCACTCCTGACGTTATCGAGAAGTGGATCGAGTACAAAACTGAAGCTGAAGTTAATCCGGTTCGCATGCGTCCGGTGCCGATGGAATTCGCGCTCTACTTTGATATTTAATAAGTTGTCTTCTTTTAGAAATGAGAAGGCGGGAGAAATCCCGCCTTTTTTTTTACAGATTAAATCTAATTTGTGGTCGATGGGTTAAATTGACATTCTATTATCAATCTGCTAAAAATATTGATTTCAATAATATTGTATGCAGTCCAAGGAGTTCATGGAAAATTTTATTTTGAAACTATGTATAATGCTTGTTCCCGCGCTCTTTGCCATAACCTGTCATGAAGTATCCCATGGATATATTGCTGACAAATTTGGTGACGGTACAGCACGACAAATGGGCAGGTTGACACTTAACCCAATCAAGCATCTTGACATAATTGGCACTCTTATGGTTTTTGTGGTTGGAATAGGGTGGGCTAAACCGGTTCCAGTCAACTTCAATAATCTCCGTAATCCCAAAAGAGACATGATTTGGGTTGCACTTGCCGGTCCTGTAACAAATATTTTACTAGCAGTTGTTTCAGCACTATTTTTGAGAGGTATCACAGCCTTTTCAGAAAATATGGCATTCGACTTTCCAGCGAAACACTTGCTGGAACCGGTTTTACTTATGCTGGCATTCTCCATTTACATCAATCTTTTGCTTGCAGTATTCAACCTGATACCGGTACCTCCGCTTGACGGCGGACGTGTTTTGACTGGTCTTCTTCCGTATCGTCAGGCTGCAACCTTTTCCCGCATCGAACCATACGGAATGATTATAATTATTGTGCTGGTTTTCTTTACTAATATATTTTCCTATGTTCTGGCGCCTTTTCTTGACTTGGGAATCCGAATTCTAACAGGGCCGGAGAGTTCGCTTGTATACAAAGTAACAACCTTTTTGATGCATTAATTAAATAATTACATCTAACCAGAGGAGTCTTTCCAGAATGGGTACAAATCGTATTGTCAGCGGCATGAGGCCAACCGGCAAACTGCATCTAGGCCATTTCCATGGAGTTCTTGCAAACTGGAAGGAACTTCAGGAAAATTACGAGTGTTTTTTCTTTGCAGCCGACTGGCATTCACTCACTACAGAATACACCAATACGGAAATTATCCGTTCCAGCACCAGGGAAATGGTGATGGACTGGCTGGCATACGGTATAGATCCGGAAAAATGCACGATATTTATTCAAAGCAGGGTTCCCCAGCATGCTGAATTGAATCTCATTCTGTCCATGATAACTCCACTTTCATGGCTTGAAAGAAATCCTACCTACAAAGAACAACTGGACAACCTTGATACGAAAGATCTTTCCACTTATGGTTTTCTCGGTTATCCAGTGCTCATGGCATCGGATATCATTGTTTACAAGGCCACAAGGGTGCCTGTAGGGCATGATCAGCTCCCGCACCTTGAAATCACGAGGGAAATCGCCCGTCGCTTTAATTATCTTTATGGAGAAGTATTCCCTGAACCTGCAGCTCTCCTGACAGAAACTCCCAAGGTACTTGGGGTTGATGGACGAAAAATGAGCAAATCTTATAATAACGCCATTTACCTGTCAGAAAGTGAAGAGGAAACAAGGAAAAAGGTGATGTCCATGGTAACGGATGTGCAGCGTCCACGCAAGTCCGATCCAGGTGAACCCGACAGGTGTATAGCATTTTCGCTTCACAGACTCTATACCCCCGATAGCAAACGTGCCGAGATCATCGATGCATGCCGAGGCGCCCAGATAGGTTGTGTCGATTGTAAAAAGATTCTGGCACAAAATGTTATTGAAACACTAGCGCCTTTTCGAGAAAAACGCACGAAGCTGACAGAAGAGCCTGAATTGATTAATGAAATACTTATGGAAGGTTCCCGTAAGGCAACTTTTGAAGCTGCGGCAACCATGGAAGAAGTCCGGAATGCCATAAAGTTGTAAGACAAAATATGCCTTTTTATGGCGTATTTGCGTTTTGAAAGAGTTAGAATGCTATACCCGTGCTTGAAGGAGAACAGCTATTACTGAAAGCTTTGATTTCGAGACAATTTATCAGGTAAAACTGGATAAATTTGAAGGCCCGCTGGAACTCCTCCTGCATCTCATCAAAAAAAACGAGCTTGATATCTATGATATTCCCATTTCCATAATCACAAACCAGTATCTGGAATATATAAAACTGATGAAGGATCTGAATCTCGAGATTGCCGGGGAGTTCCTGGTAATGGCGTCAACTCTTCTGCAGATAAAATCGCAGATGCTTTTACCTTCACTGGCTTCTGACGATCCTTCTTTGGAAGAAGAGGATCCACGGGCTGAACTAATTCGGAGGCTTCTTGAGTACCAGAAATACAAAGAAGCCGGGCAAATTCTGGAAGGCATGGATCAGACCGGGAAAGATCTTTTTGTTTGTACAGTTGCGGAACCTGAGCTGGAAAATTGCGGAAATGAAGAGGAAGTTTTCGAGATCGAGCTGTTTGAACTGATCGAGGCGTTTCGGTCAGTTTTTTCCAATATTCCAGTGGAAAAATTTCATGAAGTACAAATCGAAATGATAAGTATTGCGGACAGGATTAACGATATACTTTCGCTTCTGCAGGAGAAAGAAGGAATAAGATTCGATGAACTGTTTTCCAATGGAATAACAAGAGAAGACCTGATCGCAAGTTTTCTGGCGGTTCTTGAACTTTGCAAAAGGAAATTAATCAGAATTATGCAAACCGGATTATTCCGCGAAATCTGGATAACTGCAGCAGTACCGATTGATGAAGCAGGTGCGATACCGGAGGATGAAATCACCTATGTCTGATCTCAAGCCAATTATTGAGGCATTGATTTTCGTATCCGAGGCACCCTTAACAATCGACAGGTTGTGCGATATACTTTCCGAGTACAAAAGAGAAGAAATACGTTGTTCTGTTGCGGAATTGATTACTGATTACAATTCGTCGCAACGTGGCATTTTCCTTGCTGAAATAGCGGAAGGTTTTCAGTTCAGGAGCCGCAAGGAATATGCGGAGATTATCCGTAGGCTCGTTAAAAACAGTCCGTCTAGGTTCAGCAAACCTGCTCTCGAATCATTAGCCATAATTGCTTACAGGCAGCCAATTACCCGTTCTGAAATAGAATATCTTCGTGGTGTAGAGTCAGGCGGGGTGCTTAAAACACTTCTTGAAAAGAATCTGATCAGGATACTTGGAAAAAAGAATGTTCCAGGAAAACCCCTTATATATGGTACTTCCAGAAAGTTTCTGGAAATATTCAATTTGAAAGATTTGAAGAGTCTGCCTACTTTGAAGGAAATCCAGTCGCTGGAAGAGTCTCCCGAATTCGAAAAGCAGGATGAACTGCCGCTGGAGCTGGAAAGTGTATCGGTGGAAGGAAAACAGTAGGTCAGCGAAACATATGCACTGGAATTATCCGAGGTAGCTTATTATGATCCGTCAACCGGCTGTCGCAGGACAATTTTACAGCAATGATCCATCCCTGCTCAGAAAAGAAATTCGTGGATTCATTGGCCCTGAAGTTTTAAAGAAAAAAGCAATCGGTATAATTTCTCCACATGCAGGGTATATGTATTCCGGTTCGGTTGCAGGTGCCTTGTTCAGTACTGTGGAAATACCCGATACAGTATTAATTCTGGGTCCGAACCATCATGGATTTGGATCTAAAGCCGCAATTTATCCAAGTGGAGAATGGCTCACTCCCTTGGGAAGCTCAAAAATCAATGACAGGTTGTCCAATCTGGCCAAGAGTTATTCAAAACTGTTGGAGGAGGATATGGCTGCTCATCATTATGAGCATTCACTGGAAGTACAACTTCCATTCCTTCAATATATAAACCGGGATGTAACAATTGTGCCGATCTGCATCGGCTATAATGATTATGCCGCTTGCAGGGAATTGGGTATTGGAATAGCCAAGGCAATAAGAGAATTTGGAGATGAAGTTCTTTTGCTTGCCAGTTCTGACATGACTCATTATGAATCAGCATTATCTGCAAAAAAGAAGGATGAGCTTGCATTGCGCGAAGTTCTGAAGCTGGATGCTGAAGCACTTTTGAAAATATGCAGTAAAGAGTCAATAACCATGTGCGGAGCGATTCCGGCAGCGGTAATGATTGTCGCCGCCCGGGAACTCGGTGCAACAAGAGCAGAAATAGTAAGTTATTCCACAAGTGGAGATGTTACGGGTGATAATGAGCACGTCGTAGCGTATGCCGCGTTGGTGATAATCTGAAAATTATTCTTATTATGTGCTTTTGAAAACCTGCAACACGACATGTATTTATCCAGCTTCATCCATTCTTGATGAATTCCCCAAGTTAATACTGCTTTCTTATGATCGTGTCCCTTTTCCAATTGGCATTGTCTCTTTCGGGGTAATCAATATTATAATGGAGACCACGCGATTCTTTGCGTTTTTGTGCACACAAGATTATTAGCTCCGCAACAGTTGCAATATTTCGCAGTTCAATAAGATCTGAAGTGATAATAAAATCCCAGTAATACTGAATAATTTCTTCCTGAATCAGCTTGATCCGACTCATCGCCCTGTCAAGACGTTTGTTCGAACGGACGATACCAACATAATTCCACATACAGCGTCTGATTTCATCCCAGTTCTGGGATACGACAACCATCTCGTCACTGTTAGTAGCGGTTCCCGAATCCCAATCCGGAATTTCGGGAAGCTCAAATTGTTCTTTTTCCAGTTGTTCAACTGCATGGCGGTAAGCCCTCCCTGCAAATACCGCTGCTTCCAGGAGTGAATTACTGGCGAGCCTGTTTGCACCGTGCAGGCCTGTAAATGCAACCTCACCTACGGCATACAGATATTTTAAATCGGTTTCACCGTTCAAATCAGAGACCACACCTCCGCAAAGATAGTGGGCGGCCGGCACGACCGGAAGAGGTTCCCTTGTCATATCGAGATTAAATTTCAGACATGTCTCATAAATATTGGGAAAACGACTCCTTATGAAATCCGCTTCCTTGTGGGTAATATCCAGGAAAACGCAGTCGTCACCGTGTGTTTTCATTTCGTTGTCGATTGCGCGCGCGACAATATCACGGGGCGCAAGATCTTTGAGCCGGTGATATTTTTCCATGAAGGCTGTACCGTCCCTGCGTCGAAGAATGGCACCTTCACCTCTTACCGCTTCAGATATGAGAAAGGATTTGGCTTGAGGATGGTAGAGGGTGGTAGGGTGAAACTGCATGAATTCCATGTTCGCAATTGATGCGCCAGCACGATAAGCCATAGCGACTCCATCGCCTGAGGCGACATCGGGATTTGATGTGTAAAGATATACCTTCCCGGCTCCTCCGGTTGCAAGAAAGGTAATTTTTGCAATAAATGTCTTGATCGAATTGTCCTTTGTATCAAGGACATGCGCCCCCAAACAACGATTTTTCTCAATATCGGTTTTTTTAACTTTTGCTTCCGTTATAAGATCAACGGCCACGTGGTGTTCATAAATACGAATGTTGGGACAGCTTTTTGCTGCTGAAACCAAGGCACGTTCTATAGCTCTGCCTGTCAAATCATCCGCATGAAAAATCCGTCTCTGGCTATGGCCGCCTTCTCGTGTAAGATGATACGAATCGCCACTGGTAGTGAATTCGACACCCCACTCGATGAGACTTTTAATAACGTCGGGACCTTCCTCCACAACCATTTTTACGACATCTTCGTGACAGATACCGGCACCTGCAACCAGAGTATCCTGAATATGAGAATCGAAAGTGTCTTCCTTGGAAAAAACGGAGGCTATTCCACCTTGGGCATAATTAGTCGCGGATTCTTTTATTTCCTGTTTTGTAACAAGCGCGACCTTGCCGTGTTTTGCAGCCTGTATCGCGAAAGACAGCCCTGCGATACCACTCCCGATAACAAGAAAATCGCTCTCCTCCTTCATTAAATCCCCCATTAAATAATGTTGCGGAATTATCCGTCCGCAAAGATACATATGTCAAGCAATTTATACAGACTGGAAACAGAGTGCTGTAGTAAAAACAAAAAAGGAGATGACAAAAAACGGCATTTGTTCTCCATTTTGTTTCAAAAATTATTATTTGAAGCGCTATCGGGCTATTATCTTAAAAAACTTTACAAGGTAGTCAACTCCCGACCATACTGTTATGATAGTTGCAATCCATAGATAAAACATTCCTGCATTGTGCATATTTACATGAAGTAATTGAGACTTTATTCCGAAAAACCAGTAATAGTCGTAATGCAACAGAAGACAAAGGATGGCGACTATCTGAAATATCGTCTTGAATTTTCCCAGGTTGCTTGCAGCAATAACAATCCCCTCTGTGGAAGCGATTCCTCGCAGCCCGGTTATGATAATTTCCCTGCTCAGAATTACCAGAACCATCCACGCAGGCACTCTTCCGTACGGAATAATCATTATCAAAGCAGCAGCAACAATGAGTTTGTCTGCGATAGGGTCAAGAAATTTGCCGAACATGGTCACAATTCCCATCCTGCGTGCGATATATCCATCTAGCCAATCTGTTATCGAGGCCAGAGCGAAGAGCAGAGAGGCCATAAATGCAGCCGCTTTTGATGGGGATAGCAGGATTACCACCAGTATGGGAATTACGGCGATACGAATTATTGTGAGAAAATTGGGAAGATTGAGAATAGGATTTTTTTCTTTGTTCGACATGTAAGGCCTTAATTGTTTTGGTAAGTTTTCTGGTAGCTGAGCACCCTGGAAACATAGTTTTGTGTTTCTGCATATGGCGGAATACCACCGTATTTTGAAACTTTCGCCAAACCTGCGTTATATGCGGCCAAGGCAAGGGATACATCACCTTTAAATGTGTCAAGCAAAAAGCGTAGGTAGCGGATGCCTCCGCGTATGTTTTCTCTAGGATCAAGAGAATTGTTTACATTAAGATCTTTAGCGGTCTCGGGCATGAGTTGCATAAGGCCAGTAGCCCCTTTTGGCGATACAGCGTTGGGATTATATCCGGACTCCGCAAGAATTACGGCTTTTACGAGGCTTTTTTCTACGCCGTATTTGGAGGAAAGGGAATTTATGATAGGTTCGTATTGCTGAGGATCCGTTGCATAACCGGGCACTTTGAAAGTTGTGCGAAGTCTCCTGTCCCTTTTGATGTCCCTCATAAAAATCTTGAAGCGTCGGTCAGTCGGGGCATCAGTAAAGTGAATTGTTCCTTCCGCATCCACGAATTTGTATATATCCGCATAGGCGCTTTGAATGTAAAAGGCAGAAAGAAAGACAAAAAGAAGCAAATGCCAGGGCAATCTTTTAAACATGACCCCTCCATTCAATAACATTCCACTTAAATCCTTTCAAAATATAGACCAAAAAACACTTCTGTTCAAGAATTAATCACTGGCATTGCAGTTTTTGAAGCTTATGGTTCATATTTACTTGGTGTAATATTCGGAGTTTTTGCTTTTTAGGGCCTAACATGTTAGTATATTACTCTTGTAAATTAATCACAAAAAACAGTAATAAGAGGGAAAATGTTCAGATTAAGAATTATCACTTCATTCGCTTCGGCGCATAATCTCATCAATTATCAGGGAGAATGTGAAAATCTCCATGGACATAACTGGAAAGTTGAAGTTTCGGTAACTGCTAAAGAGCTAGACAATGCCGGACTGGGGATAGATTTCAAGATTTTAAAGGCGGAAACAAATAAACTTCTTAAGACCCTTGACCATAAGTATCTTAACGAACTTGCGCCTTTCACGGAATTGTCGCCATCATCTGAAAATATTGCAAAATATCTTTTTTATGAACTTGGCAATACACTTAATAACTCCAATGTGAAGGTTGAAGAAATTACTGTATGGGAATCCGACTTTGCCAGTGCAACCTTCTGCGAATAGTAAAATGTCGGATATGGTTGAGATTTTCTCCTCTATACAGGGAGAAGGTCCACTTATCGGACTACGTCAGGTTTTCTTGCGCTTTCAAGCATGTAATCTTGAATGCAGTTACTGTGACACTTCCACAGCAGCAAAATTAAAGCTATCGAAAACGTGCGCAATAGAGAGAACCCCAGGTAGACGTGATTTTAGAGACGATATCGAATCCCATGGGTCTTGAACATGTTCTTTCCGTTCTCCAAAACTGGCAGAGAGGCTGGCCTTCCGCTCATCATTCGATCAGTCTTACCGGAGGCGAACCGCTGCTGCATGCTGATACACTCAAAGAATGGCTTCCCGAACTTTATAAGATATTACCATTATATCTGGAAACCAACGGTGTTCTGCATGAAGCGCTTACGGATATCCTGGAATTCATCACCTACATCAGTATGGACATAAAATTGCCGTCGACTTCCGGCCATTCAGGTCTTTGGGACGACCATGAAATTTTTGTACGAAATGCCGCTTCAAAAAATCTTTTTGTAAAAATAGTAATTGATGAAAAAACTGAAGACTGGGAAATAATAAAAACATGCAAGCTCATAACATCAGTCAGCAGAGAAATTCCCCTGATTCTGCAACCGAGAACACTTCCAGACGGTAAAATCGCCCTAAGTACCTTACAGTCTCTCCAATTCCAGGAAATTGCCGCAAAATTCCTCAAAGAAACAAGGATAATCCCGCAAACACACATTTTCGCAGGTTTTCTATGATTGGATTATAAAATTATATTCAGTCCGGCTTTAAGGATAAGCAATGATTATAGAAGATATGACCATGTCTGAATTCGAAGAAGGACTCAAAAGAACCCGTACCGTCTTAATACCATTCGGATCTGTCGAGGAACACGGCTCTCACCTTCCTCTTTCGACAGATACCATCCAGGCTTATGAAGTAGGGAAAGGTGCTGCGAAACTTATTCCTCTTTTTGTTGCTCCTCCGGTTCACTACGGCTGTTGCCGGTCAACTTCGCAACATCCTGGCACGATATCCATAACTTCATCTACATTAAAAAAACTGATGAAAGACATTGTGCGGTCCCTCCATTCGCATGGGCTGATGAATTTCATTATTCTCACCGGACATGCCGGAGGAACACACAGAATGGCCCTCCAGGATGCCGGTGAAGAACTTATTTCAGAAATGTGTGATATAAAGCTGGCCGTTGTAACGGAATACGATCTTGTTAAACATGAGGGGAGGGGGCTCATCGAAACGGATGGAGACGCCCATGCGGGAGAAATAGAGACATCAAGAATAATGCACTCTCATCCTCATCTAGTAAAAGGCTCCAGTGAAAGAGAATTCCCGGAATTTCCCGCCGGTATATTGGTCAGGAATAAAAGAAAATACTGGAAAAACGGGGTCTGGGGTGATCCGTCCAAAGCAACCGCTGACAAGGGAAGACGTCTTAATGAACTTATAGTTTTCAAGGTGGTCGACCTTGTTATGGAAATAGAAAGATTCGAAGAATTATAAACTCACAGTATGCTGATGAGTTGACCAGAAAACCTTCCACAATTATTCAAATCCGCAAAATAATTAATACCTGAGTATGCCAACTGTTACAAAAACAGCTCACACGGCAAATTTGGAAGCCAACAATTTTCACAAAAATACAAAAAACTGATCGTTTGATAATCAGTTATTCACATTTTCGTCATACACAGGGAAGAATATCGGTAGCTATATATTTTGAAGGTCTCGAAAAAAGTTTTGAAAGATTATTTTTGTCATTCCTGCGAAAGCTGGAATCAAGTCTTTAATGTAGTTGTAAAAATTTTTTGTAATGGCTTTGTGTCACAAATAAAGTCAAGGTGATACATGTTTAGCGGGGTGACGATTTCATGTGCGCATCATATTTTATCTATTTATAGCCATAATTCGTACTTAACATAATATATCTTATCGGACGTCTAGGTTAAGGAGTTTACCTGCCTAGACCTTTACCCTCTGCATGGCCTTCGCGCAGTTGACTTATCGCTAAAGTCTCAGGGATATCGAAGCCTGCCTGCGTGCCCAGAAGAACAAGCTTTACCACATGGGGATACGCAGTACTGTTTCCCGCAATACGCTGGCCAACGCGAAAAAGGTCAGCGACTGGCGTATTTATGCCGACCTTGCACAGTCGCTGATACAGGTTGCCCGGAAACTTTACCTCAGCGACGACTTCGCGTTGGAACTTGACAGATTCCGGAATTGCAGAGGGCGCAGAGGTCGTTTTTAGCCTCGGAAAAGGCGACGCTTGACATGGCTGTGTACCAGTATTTCTTCAGACTACGAAAGAAAATAGAAACCGGTGCGACAAGCCTCCGTTTTTTTGACTCCCAAGGGAGACTTTGGCCGCCGACCTGGAGAGTTTTGTGGCTAAATGTCTTCTTAAAGGCAGGTGAAGTCGAAGAATATGTCAGAGGACATACGCCGACCAAGCTGTCAGACACGAAGCCAATGAAACTTGAGACAGGTAATTTAGAGACGTGGGAGCTCCTGTTTTTGACCCCTAAGAGGTCCTTATCGGAGGAGAGGAGGCGGGTTATGCAACATTAACGACTATGTTTCCGTCGGTGGTCCCGACCCTTCCTTTCTTATTATCCAGTAGCTATCGTCAAGGCCATCAGCATGATAAATATCGGCTCCATGCTATATCCCTTCCCTATCCCGACAGCCATCGTCTCCTACAGCCATTTCAACTCCTCCTGGACCCCGCCGGTATCCTCGAATTTACGCTTTTTCAAATAGGCATCATTCGCAATAAATATCAACCCGAGGCCACAAAACATTGCAGACAAGATCATGACGGATTCAAACATTTTTCTTGCCCCCCCTACTCTTTCCGGTCTTTCCGTCTGCTTATATAGTCGTACAGGACAACAGCCAACAACAATATATCCAAAAAAATACCTGTTATTAGCAAATTATCCATATTAGCCTGCCTTTCAACAAATAAATTTAAAACTACCCATGTATCTGTGGATAAACCTTATATATCCACCCAAGATTGTCATGTTTTTAGCAAAATGCTTAAAATAAAGGCACGGATATACGACTAGCAACTGTATTTACTGTATTTATCACTAATCGATTTTTTGCAATAAAAAACGATATTTATTAACCTATAACCAATTGTATTTATAACATATTTTTGACAACACGACCAATTATTATGTTATATATTTTTTGAGGGGGATTTTTTATGCTCCTGAAGATTTCCCGGCTAAAGCAGTTTCCCGAACAAGAGTTTAAGCAATTCTTCCAGCGGCATCATGGTGAGTGCCAGTGGCGCAATCGGCACGAGCGTTGCGATCACGAGGCGTAGGATGGCCTCACGCGTAACCGGGACGATGTTCATTGTCTTCACCACTTCATAGCTATTGGCCAGATCTGCGAGGGACTGGATGTCGCCGGTGCCCACTAACTGCTCATCGGTTGGCGCTCCGCCGCGCAGCCACTTGGCATCGAACTCGCGCACGTAACGTTCGGCCATCGTGCCATATTCTCGAATGCCCACCCGCTTTGCCTGAGCAAGCTGAGGCGCAAACACCATTAGCGGGAGGAGCACTACGAACAGCACAATAACGACATAGGTGACAATCTCAATCTGGAACTGAGGCAGTTTGGCCCCAAGGTGGAAGATGCGATTGGCTATCGATCCGGATAGAATCACTCCGGCCATCAGCGCAAGCGGTATGAAGGCATAAACAGTGTTGGAAAGAAATCCCAGGCCACCGACGCGGTCCGGATGGGTGGGAATCAAACTCAAGTCGATGCGTGACACCTGCCAGAGAAAGCGCGCCCAGATGAATATCCGAAAAAACCAACGTACCAGCAGGAACTGGAAGATCGGTAGGCTTACCCAGACAAACCATGTCCCGGTCAGTGAGAGCTTCAAGCCCTCGACCGTCGGCGACGTGTACCACGTGGCCGTGTCGAGTTGATACTGCTGGCGCCAGATCAGGAAACCCGCGACATATACCAAAGCGATGAGCAGCACCTCGGCCAGCACCGAGTTGCGAAGCCGGTATGCAGAGGCGATGGCGGCATCGAACCGCTTCATGGCACTTTCGGGAATTAAATTGCGCTCAAGGAATTGCTTCACCACGAAACGCATCCGATGGTGAACCACAAGCTCCATACCGATCAATAGCGGCAGAGCCAGCAGGAAGCGGACATGAACTTCCACGTCCAGCAGGAAAGGCACGGCCACATTCCCATAAAGCGCCTTTCCTTCCAGAGCCGAGAGTACCAGGAGCGGCAACCAGGCAAGCATCGAGATGACGATGATACGAAGGCGCATCAGCTCCAGATCATCACCGGAAAGATGCGACCGTCGCAGAAGCTGGAAGAGCGGCCCGCCCTGAACAAGCGAGAAATCTGGCGGTTCGTGGAGAAGATTTTCACTGGGCACTGAATCGTCAGATTTCATTTCATACTCCTGTTGCGCTTGGAAAAGAGAAGACATCGCACAAATCAGTCGTTTCGGAGCGGTAGGCGCGCGAGCGGGCATGATCGTGGGTGAGGAAATTCCAGGCGTCACCCCCTTCGCTATCATCCTCTCGCGCCGTCCCCCACTGCCGCTCGAAAAGATAACGCCCCCACTTTTTCCACGGAACGTTCTCTTCCCGCGCTTCCTGCAGACGCTTCTGCTCGGCGTTTGTTTTTGCTTGGTCATTCTTTTTCATGGCTTTAGCTTCCCCACCTTTTTTCGCCCACATGCTTTTTTATTCTTGTCGATTAGTTCACCTTTAGAATGGTTTTTCGGATGAAGTATTAATTAAAGACAATTCTTCAACTTTCAAGCTTCTGTTTTTCTTGATATCCCTCAGCTACGGCAAATATCTCCCATCTGGCCGGATCCACCGCCTTACCAGGCGCTGCACATCCACCGCACCCTAGGACTGGCCTACTTACGCCGTTATAACACCCCGAATCTACAATGGCTTGGTTAATGAGCTGGACACCGATGCTGCCATACCGAAGAGAATCAGACTGATTCCCCGACCCGGAACACCGTTTGGACTTGGAAGCGGAAAGGAGTCCATGTAAATGCAAGTGAGCTGTAGTATCATCTCAGCTTTGATTCTATTTGCTCGAAACAACTTAACCCCGTTTGATCACCAGCGGCCCTTTTAACGCATCCATAACGTAGGAAGGAGGGAGCCCGTTCTCAAGCAGTGTAGTCATGACTCGCAGGTACTTGCGGATATGCCGGAAGAACTTCTTGTACCCCGGGCAAAGGTAATGTAGTCCCGGTTCGGAATGGCACGTTTCCATGAAACGGTGCTTGGGACACCCTCCCCGGCAGGCCGCCAGTACATCGCATTTTCCGCACCACTTGGGCAGGGCCGATTCCTTGTGCACTCCGAAACCCGACCCGATGGAATTCTCGACCATGCGGGCCAGGTCATCACTCAGGACATTGCCGAGCCGGTATTTCGGATAGACATGGTGGTCGCAGGCGAACAGGTCACCGTCATGCTCCAGCACGACCGAACGGCCGCACTGCCGGCCGTGGGTGCAGACCGGTGAGGGGTTGCCTATCCAGGCATTGAGCGCCCATTCGAAGTTCATGACAAAGACCTTGCCCACGTCAAGACGGACCCACTCCTCGTAGATCGCGATGAGAAAATCCCCGTATTCCTCCGGGATCACTGTCCATGGGGTTACTTCCCTGTTCCGCTCCTGCCCGTCCAGCGCGGCCGGTGCGGCAAGGCTCAGGCCCAGCTCCCTGGCCGAGTCTCCGGGAAGGCGTTCAATAATTGGAGTGAACTGGATAAACTCCACGCCTTCATCCTTCAGGAAACGGTAGACGTCGAGTGGTTTCGCCGCAGTCTCCCGGGCAACGCTGGCCATGACGTTGAACGCTACCCCATGCTTCCTCAACAGCCGTAACCCGCGCATCACAGAATCGAATGTGCCGTTCCCGGCGCGGTCGCGGCGGTAACGGTCATGGATATCCCGCGGTCCGTCCAGGCTGATGCCCACTATGAAATCGTGCTGTTTCAGGAAACGGCACCATTCGTCGTCCAGCAGGGTGCCGTTGGTCTGCATGGAGTTGGTGATGGTCTTGCGGCCGGCAAAGGGGGCCTGCAGTTGGACAACCCGCCTGAAAAAGTCCACCCCCAGGAGGGTCGGCTCGCCCCCCTGCCAGACAAACTCCACATCCGGGGCAGACTGGGCGTCGACATAGCTCCTGATGAAAGTTGAAAGGACCTCGTCCGGCATCCGGAAATCCTCGCCTGCACGGTACAGCGCCTGTTTTTCCAGGTAGAAGCAGTAAGCGCAGTCCAGGTTGCACAGCGGCCCGATCGGCTTTGCGACCACGTGGATGCCCTGGGCGACATGGTCTGTTCGACTGTTTTTCTGTCCGGCATTCATGTTTATCTCACTTCGGGAAGAGAAACGTCACGGCAAAACGGATTCCCCAGTCAGGGCCTCCGTCGGGTTTGTCGGCATAAATGCGTCCTCCGAGCTGCAGCTGCAACGGCATACCGTCGACATTCAGCATTTGCGCTACCATGAGATTAACCGGCACCGTCCACTGGTCTCCATGCCAGTCGTAAGTTGATTCGGTATTCACTCCGTACGTCGTGCGCGTCTTTGTCGTGTAGGAGAGAAACGGCTCGAGAAAGGTGCTGCTTATCGAAGCAGGGCCCGACCCGGCATAGGACCAGGCGTGATAGGCCAGCAGGCCGTACGTCCACCCGTTTCGCTGCTTCAGGACGACTGCGGTCGGTCCGGCACCCCACTTGTCCGCGCTCAGTCCGTCGGTCCCGCTGGGATACAGCAGCACCGGCCCCACACCCCAGATCCATCCGCTGCCTGTCGGCTCCTTGGGCGAAAAGAAGAAACTCTGCAGTATGTCACCCAGTCCGGTCCGGTCGTTTCCGCCCCGTACCGGCGATTCGGCATGGATGACCGGCATGATCGTGCGGGTGATGAGGTTCCAGTCCTTGCTGATCGAGAAAGGGATGACCGGCTGGATATTGACGGTGTATTGCATCGCGCTGTCAGGTCCGATGCCGAAGTCCCAGTTGCTTTGGATCGGCACGCTGATCAGCGAGGCTACCGGGTTCGCAAGCTTCTTCGCCAGTTCTACCTGCTGGTCCTGCCCTTCCGTTGCCTGAAGAGGCACTGTTATTAGCATGGCCGCAATACCCGCAAAGGCAGTAATGCGTATCCTCTTCGAAGCGTGGCTACCGCCCCCGCAACCTCTGGTTTTCATGGGTTTCCTCACGCGTCAGACAATTTGCATGGTTTGTTAAACGGAACTATTCCGCAAAAGAAAATTGCCTATCAGGCATTAGACCCCCTCACCTGGGCTGCGCCCGCCCTCTCCCTTGATGGCGAGGGCTTCATGTCAATACCTTCTCCATTCAGGGTCAAGGTGGCCCTCCGGGCCGGTTGAGGGGGGCAGAACAATGAAGGGGAATGCCTCACTGCGGTGCATTCAGGTTGCGAGCCATAAACAAGCCGCGGGAGGATTCCCCTTGAACGGGTTGTAAGAGCGCAAATTTCGATTCAAGAACAAGAAATTTACTTGTAAGGATTCCTCGGGTCAAGTGGTCCCAGGGGATCGAGTGGCCCTCTCGGGTCAGCTATGCCGCGTGGGTCGGCTTTACCACGTGGGTCGGCTACGCCGCGTGGGTCAGCTATACCACGTGGGTCGGCTTTGCCACGTGGGTCGACTACGCCGCGGGGATTTGCCGGACGGGCCGGCCCGGCCAGGCTGGAAAAACCAACACAAAGAATCAGCGCCATCGTCGAGGCGATAACCAAAGGCTTTGCAATCCACGCACTATTTTCTTGATGCATATCGCACCTCCGTACATGAGTTTTGTCACACCTTTCGGCCGGTTCCGTTCGACACGCATTCTTTGGTGTCAGTGATCATGTCCGCTTAGTACGGAGATTCAGGCTGACACATCGTTATGGTCTGCTTCTCCGTCATGATACAGTATAATATGCACAAATTATCCGGCTATCGAAATACCGCAAGAAAGACAATATGCAGCGACAGCAGATCGAAAGTCCGCAGAATGCGTTCTCTCGCGCCGTCACGGTCGTAGAGCTTACAAATCCCACCACCGTCGGCGAAGACATCGAGATCCTCAGGCAGGATCTGGTTCAGCTTGAGCGAAGCCTTTCAGTGCACGGCAAGTCTATGTTCGCCTCGAAGACAGCCTGGTCCTGTATCAGTCGACGAGCGTTCACCTGCGGGTGCGCACGTAGTTCCATAATGAACTGCTTCTCTTTGTCGTGTTCGGTCCACAGGCGGAAGGTACGTTGAACGGGATGCCCATAGTTCCCAACCTGTTTCTGACAGCCGAATCCGGCAGCAAGGCCGAGCTGGTTGTCATGGCCGGATACGAGAGTATTACCGTTCTGCTCTCTCCGACTCTGCTTGAGAAACATTTGTTCGATCGTCAGCACCGGGATACCTTCCGCTTACCGCACGGTATCGAAATGCTCCATACGCAAGAGGCCAATGCACGCAGTTTGTTCGATTGGGGAAAACGCCTGGCAAACACCGCTGCACTCAACCCGGAGCTGTTCAATGACCACAAGGACACGCTTGCCGCAGTACAGACTGAAGTACTGGAGATGCTCCTTGCGGCCATAGACACAACCACAGTGCCCCGGCACACCCGCAGTGACCATACGCGTCAGGCTCACACCCGCGTCGTCAGGCGGGCTGAAGACTACGCCCTGAAGCACACCGAAGGCCGTCTAAGCGTAACGGACCTTTGCGTTGCCACGGGAGTCAGCGAGCGCATGTTGCAGTATTCCTTCCAGGAAGTCATTGGTATGAGTCCACTGGCCTATCTGACCAGGCTGAGCTGCATCGGGTTCGGAAGGAGCTGCGGACAGGGTCTTACGGATCGACCACGGTATCGGAGCAGGCGCTCAGATGGGACTTTTGGCATTTCGGCGATTTTTAGCGCGCCTACAAGCATTGCTTCGGTGAGCTGCCGTCGGAATCACTGCGACAAAAACCAGAAGGGACAGCTATTCGGAAGCGTTAAGGCGACAAACCTCACTCCAGTCTGTCCGTTGTTGCCGGGAATTCTGAATGTGCAGGATCAGCGGCCGGCGCTTCTTGCGTGGGCCCGGTGACCTGGATGCCCAGGTGTTCCAGGAGAATCCGCCGCACTTCCTCGATGGTGAAAGGGTGTCCCTGGCAGGAGTGCTTGCTCCTGACGATGAACTCGGAATCCATTCCTTCCAGGTGGGCGCTGGTATATTTGACCACACCGTCGTCTCCCTCTGGCGGCATGCTTTCATCCTTTATGGCGATAATCGAATGCCCGCGTATCCCCGGTCCAATGGGTATGGCAGCCAACGCCTTGAGCAACGGGTTATCCGGGGACATCCCGTCAATACTGGTGGGGATTCTCCCCTGCAGCTGTCTTTTTACCTCATCGGTCAACACTCCACCGAAGTCGGTGACCATGGTGAGAACCGTACGCGGCAGCCTCACCAGCTTTGCTATAAGCTTCCTTACCAGTTGCGTGCTGAGGAAACTTCCGCGGTGCGGAGTGGCGATGAAAATGACCTGTTTTACGAAAGGCAACGGTTTCAAGACCAGGAGCTCACGTATCTGCTTTCTGTTCTTTTCCGATGTTTCAAGTTGCCCGATGCCTTTCCCGGTCATCGCGCGCACCAGGTTATCGCCCGTATCGACTGCGGTCAATTTGGTCAGGAGACCTCCCTGGCTATGGCCGATTACCACCATCTGCCGCAGTGCCGCATCCTTGCCTTCAGGATCGAGCGATGCGACCTTTTCCTGCAGGGCGGTCCGCAGCTCGCCCGCCGATATGACAACCGCATTGTTGCTCTTGTAAACAAAGTACCAGAACTGGAATTTCCTCCTGATCGTCGGGTCGCTGTACAGCGTATTGATCATTTCGGCCCACCAGACCGGGCTGCTGGCGGTGCCGTGCACGAGGACCACCGGTATGCGTCCCGGCTGGTGAGGTCCGAGTTGATAGAGGCCGCTGCGAATCGTGCTGAACTCCTTGCCCAGGAATGCGCCGATGCCGAAATTCCACAGTTGCGAGCCTTCCAGCTTGTAGGCGATAACAGTCGAAGTGTCGGTTTCAAGCGGAATGCTCTTTCCCTTGACGTCAACATCGCTCACATCAAAGGTCGAGTAGAATTCCAGTGAAGCGTGGGCAGTACCTGTCTTGAACTCTGCGAGCCTGCTGTCCGCTCTCAGAAAAACCGTCACCGGTTCAACTACGCCGCCGATGATGGCGCCGGTGCTAGATTTCTTGAGCCCTATCAGCGGCATTCCCATGCCGGGAGCCCTGTTCCGGTTGCTGAGCCCCCGCACGATATACTTCTCAGCAGGCTCGAACCTTTCGAATTCCTCGAATTTCCAGGGAAAGGTTTCCGGTTTGTGGGAAATGGTGAGTTTGCCGATGGGCAGCCTTCGTGTCTGTGCGTCGAGGACGAGTCTGCCGTTATCGCCCGTCGAAAACCCGCGCCAGAGGGAAAAGTTGTAGAGGTTGGCGGCCGTGCGCAGGCGGGGATCCAGTTCGTGCGGTGGGGGCTCCGGTCGATCCCCCAGAAGAAACTGATACGAATATATCGCCGCAAGGAGGAAATAGTCCGCGGAATCTCTTTGCTCGGAAGAATCTTCGCTCTTTGCCAGCTGCTCGCCGTGCAGGTAGGCCGTTTCCGCCAATGCGAAGAGTATGTCCCGGCGATCGTCGGTCAGCGCCTTTTCGTGGAGAGCCGCGATTGCCTCGGCCGGTGAATCCCTGAATTTCTTCGAAAGATTGAACCGGTTCAGGACGACGTTGGTGTCATTGCTGGCAACACCGCTGCTCAGGGGATTCTCAAAGGTATTTTGGTAGGCCTCCCGTGGTGATACGACTTTCACGCCGACCGGCGTGGCGCATCCAGCCAGTACGCTGAGCAGCATCAGCACCAACGGAACAAATCGTCTCATCACTATCATCCTCACGGGAAAACACGGTCTAGCCAACGTGCGGTCGTGCAGCAGCTGCGTAACAGGTTGTGGCGGAGCAGTGCTCCAGCCGGCCTTCATTGGCGCTGCACTTCTGCCTTTTCCATGCCTAGTGTCCCGTGCGGCTAATTCATTCCTTCAAATTGTGGTCCTTTTGGCACCTGGCTGTGTTGCGGTTCCTCAGCTTAGCCCGTGGTGCTAGGCTTGCGTCACCGCGTCTTGACAGGAACTAAAATCCCTCGCAATTTGTGCGATGAACTAACCGCACGGGACACTAGCAGCCCCTCGCGGATTCGCAGGGAAAAGGTTTGCATCTTGTTGCGATGTGTTTTTTACATTCATCCCCAAAGGTATCTGTTTCACCACGCACCATCATCTAGTCCACCAGCGGCACGGCTTCCGCCAGTTCGTAGCGCAGGGCCGCACGGATCTTGTTCTCGATCTGCAGATAACGGGCAGCCTTTACCGCTGGAAGAGCTTTGTACAGTTTCGGCACGAACGACTTTTTCATTGATGCTTCTGCATGGTCAATGGCAATCATTTCACTGTTCATCTTCTTTGCCTTCGAATCAGTCATGGTATCGTTGTTATATTCGGTGGCATAGTCCTGGATAAGTGCTGCAACCCTATTTTCAGTTCTGCCTTGTAGGTGTCATAGACAGGCCAGAATTTCTTTGCTTCCACTTCGTTCAGACCCATGTTCTGCGCTACCGGCAGTTTCTTGTCAGCCATGATCTTTTAAAGCAGAATCTGCATGGTGCTGTCAGTAGAATCCTGAACAGCGAAAGTCGGAATGGAAGCAGAGAGGGCAAAAACCAGCGCAAGGAAGAAAACGATCTTGTTTATTGTAGTTGATCCCGTTCGTTGTAGTGCAAGTAATTATTTTGCTGTTGTTTCCACTTTCGTCCAACCAGGGCCGGGATCGAAGGCTTTGATGGCTGCAGCTTGCTCTGCGGTCTTCGGTCCCAGATCACGCTGATACACGACACCATCATGGTTCAAGATGAAGCTCATGATGCCGGAAGCGCCATACTGTGCAGGATAGGCTATCAACGCCACGCCTCGCATCAGGCGCCCGTTCACCATGTAATCGAAAACGCCATTACCACAGTCTTGCCGGGAAACTCCTGGCAAAGGTGTCGCACCCACTTCATGCGCAATCTGCTCTGCAAGGTGCCCAAGAAGGCACAACCGGCAGTAGGTGCTTTGGTAAGGTCCATCTTTACCCTGACCGATGCTGAAGAGGTAAACCGCCAGTTCACCTGCGACAGATATGGTCGAACAACCCGCAGGAGAGGCTCAACCGGGAAATCCGACGCCGCACTGATGTGGTTGGCATCTTCCCGAATCGGGACGCCATTGTCCGCCTGGTCGGTGCCGTCCTGGCGGAACAGAATGACGAATGGTCTATTGCCAGACGCTACATGACTCTGGAAACCATCAACGACTCAATAAAGGGCTTGCCGCCCAAAGAGAAACCAGCTTTACCAGAAGCAGCATAGCGCTTGCTGGAGATTGACTCAGCTTCATACACACTTGACAGGACGTGGCCTTTCATGATGCTGCAGTATTACCACTTTCATCAGTTGTCAGCGGCATCGGTTCCACTTATCGAATTACCGAGGGATACGGCCTGAAAGTGATCTTGTCTCTTTGCCGGTTTCCTGCGAGAGGCCCGAAGATATCAATCCGGGTATATCCTGGTGATTTTCGTTCCCTGCAGGCCGAGCCCGGCCATGAGGCCCTTCTGGCTGAAGAAAAATGCGTAAATGTTTTTCTTTGCGGTCGTGGTCGTGAGAGACTTGGCAACGCCCGCATCTACGATCACGATACTGGGACCGGTACCAATCTCCCATCCACCGCTCTTGTCAAGATAGCTGAGGGCGGAATCTGACATAAAAATGAGGGCATAGCCGAACTTTTGGATACCCGCCTGCAAACCGTAGGATGCGGAAGCGGTTTTGTAGTATGCGACTGTCTTGCCGCCTTTTCGCAATGCCCCATTGCCGCCTTGGAGGCCGACAACGAATCCCGCCTTGACGATGCCCGGAAATACCAGGATCGCCTTGGCCTCTTTTGCCAGCATACCGGCTAAGGGTGAACTTTCGAAGAGTTGCGGCATGGCGGCATCGACTTCACTGTCGATCTGCGCCTTGCTGGCAGCATGCCCTGGGTTGGGACCCATGAAGAAAAAAGCTGCGAGTCCCAAAATCATGGGCATTGTCAAGGATCTCATGTGCATTTTCATGGCAAATTCCTTTCGCATAACGGTTAGGGTGCGTGCTTATGGCTTGACAGCACATTATTGGCGATAAATTTCCGGTTCTCAAGTGTCAGGGAGTCTTCAAGACCATAACGGAGAATTCTGATGTTCTCATCGCTTTAACCGATCGTTTCAGCACGATATCCTATTTTTCGCTCTTCAGTCGTTTCATGCCTTCGACCATCGGGTGCCACCCGTACACGAGCGTGACCATGAAACAGTCCATCTGAAGATCACCGGGAGCTTTGTCGTCAACGGTCGTCTTGTAGCCGACGGTGAGGTTCAGGTTGTCGTTGACCTGGTATCCGAGCGTGAGCCCGACGCCGACGTTGTTGAGCTTCTCACCTGGGACACCGTTGATGGATGCTTTGCCACCGTAATACCAGGATGCGTCGACCGCCCCCCATAAGTGCTCGGTCAAGTCGCGCGTCACGTGCGCGTCCAGTTGGAACAACGGATCGGTCTTCATGGTCTGACCGACATAGTCGTCGTTATCCCCGAACAACCACACGACGGGCAGGAATTCAAGAGTGGTGCGCTTGCCCGGCACCCACGGGCCGAGCTGCCAAATGATTGGCACGCCCAGGCGCCCGTACCAGCGGTTCTGCCCGAGATTCAGAGGCTTGCCGCTGTCGTATCCGCCGATCGGGAACGCCAGGTCGGCGAGCAGGTCGACGGAAAACCCCGGCTCATAGCGCATAACGTCGGGGATGTTCTTCTGTGACGGTGGGCCGAGGAGATTGATATCGAACTCCAGCAACGGGTCCCCGAAGCCATTGGCCGATTGACTGAATGTCCTGCCGGCCACCGTGACATCGCCTGAGACATGCCCCATCGGCACGATGATGGCTGCCATGGCTGCGCGATCCAGGAGGGAAAAGGTGCGCACATAACCCACCAAGGCCATCGTAGCGCTAAAGTTCGCTCCCGGGGTCACGGTATGAGCAGAATCGAACGGGTTCGTGTTGCCGCTTAACGACTCGACGACGAGCGGCACCGCGTTGGCATCCGACAGAGACTTCCAGTAGAAGCGTGCCGGGAGCTGGGCCAGAGCCTGTGGCGGGCAGAGCATGCCGATGGTGAGCATTGTTGCAACGACCACCGGCAACCAAGCAAACGGCCTCATGGGCTTTGTGCTGTAGTTCATAAAATGTCCATCCTTTTGGAGTTATTTTTGATGTTTGCGTTGGCAAACCTCAATTCTTGGGATCAGCCACCATGTTCTTGGGCGGCACAAACTGTCGCTTGTAGAGAAGCGGCGGGTAGCCCGGATCGACAGGGACGCGTTGCGGCAGCTTGTCTTTCAGAGCCTCGAACACGGAGCGACTCGGCAGAATCACATTGTTCGCCCGGACATAGCTCTCCCAGAGAGCGGCCAACTCCTTCACCTTGTCAGGACGCTCGGTGGCAAGATTTTTGTGCTCGGCCGGATCAAGGGTGAGGTTGAACAGCTCCCACTCGCCCGTGCCGAACGGCTCGTATTCCCAGCGGAGCTTCCACTCTCCCTGCCGCACAGCGCGGTTGCCGAAAAGTTCCCAGGCGAGGTAATCCTGCGCCGTCCGTGGCGTCTCCGACTGGCCCGCCAGCATCGGGCCCCATGATTTGCCGAACAGCGCGGGCACCTCGTGCCCTTTGTAGGTCCTCGGATAGCTGGCGCCGGCGATTTCGAGCAGCGTCGGCATGAGGTCGGCCACATGCATGAGTCCCTGGTTGATACTCCCCTTGGGCCGCTTGACGGCCGGACCACTGACTATGAGCGCGTTCCGGATACCCCCTTCCGCTAGCCAGCCCTTATACTGGCTGAAGGGCGTCATCGATACCTGGGCCCACATCGGGCCGTAGCTGACGAACGAACCCGGGTCGCCCCAAGCGTTGGGATTGGTCTGCGACCATTTAATCGCTGCGAAGAGGAAGTCACGCGTGCCTGGCGTCCCGGCGATCTGGGCGAACAGGTCGTTCCCCTCGGCGCCGTTGTCGCCGAAAACGATGAAGACCGTGTTCTCGTACTCGCCGATCTTCTTCAGGTGGTCAATGAGTCTGCCGACGTGAAAGTCGAGGTTCTCCATCATGCCGGCGTAGAGTTCCATCTTCTTGCCGAGGATTGCTCTGGTCGCAGGAGCGAGTACAATGGGATCGGGCAAAAACCACATCCGCTCGGCGAGTTGCGTGCCTGCGGGCATGATGCCGAGCTCGATCTGTCGCTTCAGCCGCTCCTGTCGCACCGCATCCCACCCCTTGTCATATTCGCCGACGTGGCGAGTGCGCCATTCGTTCGGCAGGTGGAACGGGTCGTGCGGCGCCTGGTGTGAGACATAGGCGAAGAAGGGTTTGCCGTCACCACGGTTGGCGTCGATGAAGCCGATCAGCTTGTCGGTGTAGGTCTTCGTCGCATAGTAGTCATCGGGAAGCCGCTTCAGGTAGCGCCCGTCCTCGGTGAATACCGACTGCGGCGTCGCAGCAGTGAAATTCGTCATGTCCCAGTAGCTGCCCGCTCCGTCCAGCAGCGAGAAGTCGCGCTCGAAGCCGCGCGCGGCAGGTATCTGCTCGGGTTTCTTGCCCATGTGCCACTTGCCGACCATGTACGTGTGATAGCCGGCATCCTTGAGCAACTGCGGCAGCGTCACCACCCGGTCGTTGAGATACCCTTCGTAGCCGTCATGGCCCCACTGGTTGGGCGCTGTCCACTCGTCCATGTTCCCCAGGCCGTTCAAATGGGTATCGACGCCGGTCAGCAACATGGATCGCGTGGGCGAAGAGCTGGCATGCGTGTAGAAGTTCGTGAAGCGCACACCGGCCTTTGCCAGCGAATCGAGGTTTGGCGTCTTGATCTCGCTGCCATACGAGCCCATATCCGCGAACCCCATGTCATCGGCGAGGATGATGACGATGTTCGGTCTGCGAGGTTCCTCAGCGGCGGCGCAAATGACCGGGACGACAAACGCTGCGACATTGACGACGATGCCCACTGTTCTAAACCCCGGGCCCATGTTTACCGGGTTCCCGCTTATGGCACACGAGGGTGTAAGCCTCCTTGCGAGTGGCAGGACACAACGCGTCAGCAGCTGACTGAAAACCTTTTTGCCTCGCTTCATTTCCCTTCCTCCTATTTTTAAGATCCGGATCGTCTTGCATGCTTGTACTTGAACTTTATCGTGCCCCCGGCCGGTCTTGATTGGCACGCATTCATTGATGTCAAAGCAGATTTTATGATATCAGTCACCTGATAGGTGTAAAGGACACACTTCCTATCTTCGGTTACCATTTATTGTGAGTCAACGCGCTATGGCGGACAACCTAGGTAACACATGATGTGGTTAGCTTTTACGGATAAAACTAGTATAATAGGAATAAATCACACATCTATCGAAATACCGCAATAAAGTGAATATGCCACGACAGCGCATCGAAAATTTGCAGAGTGCATTCTTTCCCACAGTCACGGTGGTCGAACTTACAGATCCCACCACCGTCGGCGAGGGCATTGAAATCCTCAGGCAGGATCTGGTTCAGCTTGAGAAAAAGCCCTTGAGGGCACGGCAAATCTATGTCCGCCTCGATGACAGTCTGGTCCTGTTTCAGTCGACCAACGTTCGGCTGCGGGTGCGCACAGCGTTGCATAACGGACCGCTTGTTTTTGTCGTGTTCGGTCCGCAGGCGGAGGGTACGCTGAACGGGATGCCCATAGGGCCCAATCTGTTACTGGCAGCCGAATCGGGCAGCAAAGCTGAGTTGGTCGTCAAGGCCGGATACGAGAGTGTTACCGTTCTGCTCTCGCAGGCTGTGCTTGTGACACATTTACGCGATCGGCAGCGCGAGGATAACTTTCGTGCGCCGCACGGTATCGAAGTGCTCCATACGAATGAGGTCAATGCACGCAGGTTGTTCGATTGGGGAAAACGCCTGGCCGAAAACGCTGCGCACCATCCCGAGCTGTTCAATGGCCAGGAAGGAAATGCTCGTTGCGGTGCAGACCGAACTCTTGGAGATGCTTCTTGCTGCCCTCGACATAGCCACGGTTCCACAGCAAACTCGCAGCCACCATGCTCGCCAGGCTCGCTACCGTATCGTCAGGCTCGCCGAAGACTACACCTTGGCGCACACCGAAAATCGTATTTGTGTGACGGACCTTTGCGTCGCCACTGGGGTGAGCGAGCGCACCTTGCAGTACGCCTTCCAGGAAGTCTTGGGCATGAGTCCGCTAACCTATCTGACCAAGCTGAGATTGCATCGGGTGCGGAAGGCGTTGCGGATGGGGACTTACGGGGCGACCACGGTTTCGATCGAGGCGATCAAATGGGGCTTTTGGCATTTCGGAGATTTTTCGCGCGCCTACAAGGATTGTTTCGGTGAGCTGCCGTCGAAATCACTGCGACGAAAATCTGCAGAGACAAGCATTCGGATGCGTTAAGTTACAAACCTCACCTTGGCAATGGTGAAAGGTTATGAGAGGTAACACCCTGCGGCACCACGGTCGTCGGCAACGATGTCGGCTCTCGATGATGGCCGCCTGAAGAATCTCCTATTCTCAGAAGAACCGTTGCCTCCCAGGAAAGTTTTGCCGGACTTTGCCGCGATAAAGAACGAACTGAAGAGGAAAGGGGTCACGCTCCAACTTCTGTGGGAAGAGTATCGCGCCGCCAATCCCGACGGATATAGCCGACCCGCTTCTATGAGCGCTACCAGATATACGCCCAAACACTGGAACCGGTCATGCGATTTGACCACAAGGCCGGTGACAAGTTGTTTGTCGATTTCTCCGGCGACCGACCTTCTTACGTTGACCGCGAAACCGGGGAAATAATTGAGGCCGAACTGTTTGTAGCGGTCATGGGATCAAGTTTTTGCAACGGCAGTTTCCAATCAGCAGATTCCGAACTGGACCAGGGCTCATGTGGCCGCCTTCGACTATTATGGCGGTCTCCCCGCTTGCGTGGTGCCCGACCAGCTGAAGTCGGGGGTCAAGACCTCCTGCAAATACGGCCCGGAGATCAACCCTGTATGCGCTCGGCCAGTTCCTTCAGGATTTCGACGCGGGCGTCAACCATGGTGGCGTCGCAGATCAGCGGCAAATCCTCATTGTCGCGGCCAGTTGGGGTAGTCATGTTGACTCCTTCGTTAAAAAACCGGCTGGGAGCGAAATGCGCCTTTTTTATCATTTGTCGGTGGTCATGGGAGCAGTAAATAAGAATCAACCTCAGCTTGCTTTCAGCTTGTCCACTTATCTTAGAAACTTTTTGCCTGCTGAGTCATAGCAGATATCACCGCCGAAATCGAATTCGGAAACACAGCCCGTGCATTTTCCCTCGCATCCGGAATACATGGAATTGCAACCATTGCCGGCGTCCTCGGGAACGATCACTGTGAGGTTACCGATACGGTTACCCTCTTCGGGATCACCCTTGTAGCAAGATGTCGACACGGCCTCGCTATAGGTCTGAGCGGCATTCACGGAAATAAAAGCAGTTATGATCAAAGTGATGAAGAAGACCGCCGACCGGACTGTCCTAACTATTTTCTTCGTTGATCCGTCCATATTAGCAATCACCTTTCTTCCCTTGCATTCGGATAACACATTACCGATATGCTTCACTGTCCCGTTTTTTTTGCTCCTTCGTACCGTGCCCAAATAGGGACAAACATTTCCCGGCACTCCGGTGCAAGTTCGTTCACATGCGGTTTCAGGCACTTTAACAGGCGTCCGCCCCCCGGTGTCACTCCCGCACAGAATTTTGAGATATCCTTCGCACAGGCCTGTTTTGCCTTTTCCACTTTCTGCACGATCTCCTTGATCTTTTCCCGGCAGACAGTCGACAATTCACTGTCGTGATCCTTCAGACACTGCACAATGCGCCCCTCTCCCGGTCGTACATCATTGCAATATTTCTCAATTTCGTCCGCACAGGGCTTTTGAGAGGCACGTTCCACTGGCAAAGCAACCGTTGGTATTACAAGCAAAACCCCAAGTAACAGGGCATGGAAATAAAGTCTGCTACCATGCTGTCGGGTCATAACCATCTCCTATAAGATCCTGTCGTAAAGATCGTTTTGTCCAAGCTCCGGACAAGAAAGATTGACAATCCGGATATAATCGGGTGGCACCTCTGACCTTCTATGGTTAATTTTATCAGATTTCCTGTTTGTTTCTGGTTCGTCTCAGAGATTAATGCATGAATCTGTTCTTTAATAATTGAAAAGCATGAGTTCCATCAGGTAGTTATGGAAGCGCGAACAACCATTCCTATCTGGGGAGGAACCCATGCTTGTTGAACAGCTTATCCGCGAAACCCTTGAGATGCAAGGATTTCGCATCGAATCCGTCAATAAGGCGGGTTCCGAACTCGTTGTCACATCGTTCCTGATCTGCGTTACCATCCCCGCTGCGGGGTTTGTGGCACCCCCGGCTACTACCGGGATACGCTCTCTGAAAGACGCTTTCGCCATGTGCCGCTGTGGGCGATACCAGTTACCCTGGTCTATGCTCCCTGCCGTGACCTGCCCACGATGCAAGTCGGTTCACGTTGAAAGCATGCCGTGGGCTGCGGGAAAGAAGCGATTGACCAAGGCCTTTGCCGTGGCCATTGCCACATGGGCAGGTCATTACCGTGGCTCCAAGTTGCCCGGCATTTTCAGTGCTCCTGGGGCACCGTTGCAGCTGCCGTCGCCTATGTGGTTGCCTTCGGCCTTGCCCACAGGGATTTGAGCAACGTCACCCACATCGGCATTGATGAGATTTCCCGGCAGAAGGGTCATGTGTATCTCACCAATGTCTATGATCTGAGAACCGGCACCCTCATCTGGAGCGGCGAAGGGCGGACCAGGGATACGCTTGCTGCGTTCTTTGAATTCTTCGGCCCCGAGCGCGCACAGCCAAACTTGTCGACATCTGCTGCGACATGTGGCCCTCATACATCGAGGTAATCAAAGCCAAGGCTCCGCAAGCAACGCTGTTCTTCGACAAGTTCCACATCGTCCGCCAGCTCACTGAAGCCGTCGACAAGGTCAGACGGCAGGAAGTTGCCGAGAAGAAAGAAAAACACAAAGGTGTCCTGGCCGGTACCCGCTACATCTGGCTCAAGAATCCGTGGAACCTGACGGACAGACAGAAAGTCAGTCTTAGCTTCCTGAAGACGCTGAACCTGAAGATCCACCGGGCCTATCTGCTCAAGGAATCGTTCCGCGACTTCTGGCAGTCGACAACGAGGGATCGGCAGACAAGTTCATGGCGCACTGGTCCGGCTGAGCCATGGAATCAAAGATCAAGCCGATGCAGGACTTCGCACTCCTGCTGAAACGGCACGAGGAAAACATCCTCACCTATTTCGATATGCCGATCTCAAACGGCGCCGTCGAGGGGCTCAACAACAAGGCCAAGGTCATCAGTCACCGGGCTTACGGTTTCAGATCGGCAAAGAACTATATCCTAAATCTGTAT
This sequence comes from uncultured delta proteobacterium, assembly GCA_963815135.1. Taxonomy (GTDB): domain Bacteria; phylum Desulfobacterota; class Desulfuromonadia; order Geobacterales; family Geobacteraceae; genus CAIWTU01. Next base: position 86,798 of record CAWFFO010000013.1, on the reverse strand, counting down.
CACTGCATGGGGGATATACCCATGCCGACTTCCATGCACAGATTCGTGTGAGGAACCGTCAATTTATTCTTGAAAACCTCACCAAAATGCGTAATCCGGTCGATTCCGACCGCTCTTCCGCAACAAGCCGATCGGTTGATAATGGTATTAGAAAGGCAAGACCAACTTGTATCGATTATCCTCTATATCCATGAAGGTCACCGCGATGCAGAAAGAAAAACATAGTCTTATCTGGTCATGCAATCAGATTTATAGTTTCATAGACACACCAGGCAGGCAAATGAATGTCGCAAATCGTGGGATATTATCGCAACAGGAAGTAATCTACATGGATAAAATTATGTGTAAGCCAAGCAAAATATGTTGCATGAAGTAAGCCTCTGATTAGCAACAAATTGTAAAGTTATCATATTGCAACAGCAAAAAAAGCGATTTTCCAATAATTTCCTTTAAAACAGTGAAGTTAGACAATGCAATACTTCCTAAAGTAACAAGTATCGGACGTATTAGATATTTATATTTCTGATCATTCACACTTAAATACACATATATCATTTCTGCACTGCTGTTTCTGGTATCTCTCGCCCGAAGACTTTCAAGCACACTGATGCTTTTTCATCTTTTCCGATTATCAATTACCCGGTTTGCCTTGCCTTCATGTCTGGGAATGCTGTTGGGCTCAACAAGTTTAACCGTAACGTTTATTCCAAGGACATTGTCAATACGCTTTTCTACATATTCCAGAAATGCTCGTTGTCTTTTCATTTCGTCAAAAAAGATATTCTCTGTCACTTCGATGCGTACCTCAAGAACATCCAATGCTCCTTCAGTTTCCAGGACAAGTTGATAGTGCGGTTCGCATCCCTCGATGTCGAACAGGATCTCTTCGATTTGCGACGGGAAAACATTGACGCCCCTTATAATCAGCATGTCGTCAGAACGACCCATTGTTTTTTTCATCCGAACAAAGGTTCTGCCGCATTCACACTGCGAATAATCAAGACTTGTGATATCCCTTGTCCTGTAGCGAATCATTGGAAATGCCTCTTTTGTCAGCGTTGTCAGGACAAGTTCACCAACGCTTCCCGGTGGAAGAACCTGGCATGTTTCAGGATCGATTATCTCTGGAAGAAATGCATCTTCAAAAAGGTGCATACCGCATCTGCATCTGCATTCTCCGGCGACCCCCGGTCCGACAATTTCCGACAGACCGTAATTATCGGTAGCACTGATAAAAAGCCTGTTTTCAATTTCCCGTCGCATCGCCTCAGACCATGGTTCGGCTCCGAACAGACCGACACGCAATGAAAGACTTTTTGGATCAATTCCCATCTGTTCCATACGGTTTGCCATGGTAATCGCATAACTCGGCGTGCATACAAGCGCTGTTGATTTGTAGTCCTGCATGATCATGATCTGCTTTTCGGTATTCCCTGAACTCATGGGTATAACCGAAGCACCTATGGCCTCTGCGCCATAGTGCAGTCCAAAAGCTCCTGTGAACAGTCCGTAACCGAATGCAATCTGCACCACATCATCATGGGTCACCCCCGCGGCCGTCATAAATCTGGCTACCAGGTTCGCCCAGGTTTTGATATCATTCTTCGTATAGCCAACTACCGTCGGTTTGCCGGTGGTTCCTGATGAGGAATGAATACGAACAACCTCTCTGAGCGGCACGGCAAACATTCCATATGGATAATTAAGTCGCAAGTCTTCTTTTGTTGTAAAAGGCAATCGTGCCAGATCGGACAGAGACCTGATGTCTTCAGGGACGATACCAGCCAAATCGAATTTTCTGCGGTAACATGTTACAGCTTTATAAACACGATTTAACGTCGCCTGAAGTCTTTCCAGTTGCAACTGTTCCAGTTCTTCGCGCGGCATGCATTCGTATGTAGGGTCCCAAATCCGCATAGATTACCTCACAAGAATTAACGTTCCCATATTTCTTTTTGGTCTTTTCCTAGATAAGCACGTTGCACTTCTTTGTTTTCCAATAGTTCTGATGCCTTTTCTTCAAGTATTACTTTACCTGTTTCGAGTACATAGCCGCGATCTGCAATAGCGAGTGCCGCTTTGGCATTTTGCTCCACGAGTAATATTGTAACGCCATTTTCCCTGCGAAGTTTATCTATGACATTGAAAATTTCCTTTACCACCAATGGAGCCAGGCCCATTGACGGTTCATCAAGTAATAGAAGCCGAGGTTTCGCCATAAGTGCCCGTCCGATGGCGAGCATTTGCTGTTCTCCTCCGGAAAGTGTTCCGGCTACCTGTTTGCGTCGTTCATGAAGAACAGGGAAGAGTCCATATAAGGAATCAAGATCCTTCCTTATCGCTGCCCTGCCCTCCCGCCTACGGAAACGGAGGTAGGCTCCAAGTTCCAGATTGTCCTCCACGGAAAGAGGGTTGAAAATCTGCCTACCCTCGGGGACCTGCGAAATTCCAAGGCTGACTACCCTGTCGGGTGAATATGTCTTTATATCTGCACCTTGAAACTGAATCTCACCGTTTCGCGTTGGGGTAATGGCCGATATGGAGTTAAGAATTGTAGTTTTACCTGCGCCGTTAGCTCCGATTAGAGTTACGATCTCTCCAATATTTAGATGGAGGGAAACATTTTTAAGTGCATGTACATTGCCGTAATATGTGTTTATGTTCTTGATTTTCAACATTTGGAAGATCCTGAATAAATTAATGCTAAAGCTGAACCAGGTAAATCTGTAAATTCATGATTTGAAAATTCAAAACATATTTATATTAACAATATGTTGGATACAACATATTCAAGTAATAGTTTAACAATCATTCCGCGCCAAGGTAAGCTGCAATCACATCGGGATTTTCCTGAATCTGTCGAGGAGTTCCTTCTGCAATCTTTCGCCCCAGATCGAGTACTACAATGGAATCGCAAATATCCATTATCAGTTCCATGTCATGCTCCACAATCACTACTGTGACTCCTGAATCCCTTATCCTTCTTATCAGGTCAGCAAGGTGGGAGGTTTCCTTGGTATTGAGTCCGGCTGCCGGTTCGTCCATAAAAATAATTCGCGGATTCATGGCCATGGCCCGGGCTATTTCCAGCAGCCTGCCTTTACCGAAAGGCAGATTGGCGGCAATGGAGTCGGAGAGGTCACCGATTCCACAATAATCAAGCCACCAGGATGCCGTTTCCCTGGTTTTCCGTTCCTCATTGAGTTGTGCGGGCAATTTTAAAATACAGGAGACGATTCCGCTTGCGGTTCTTGAATGCAATCCGACCATTACATTTTCCAGAACTGTCATCTGATCGAATAATTCAATATTCTGAAATGTCCGTACGAGTCCGTTTCGTGCAAGTTTTTCCGGAGGCAGACCGCTTATACTTGATCCGTTAAAATAGACATCGCCGGTTGTCAGTGAATATATTCCGGTTATGATATTGAAAAGTGTAGTTTTGCCGGCCCCGTTGGGACCGATGATCCCGGTTATGCTGCCCTCGGTAATGGAAAAGCTGACATCCCTCAATGCAGTGAGTCCCCCGAAGACTTTGGATAAATCAGCTACTTTAAGCATTTTCGCCACTCCTCTTCCTTATCGAGGGAAATATGGCATTCAACAGTCCCGGAATTCCGCGAACCAGACCTCCCGGCATGAACATCGTCATTACAATCAGCAAGAAGCCGTATATGACAATGTCGTAATCCTGCAGGACAATAAGAAATTCGGGAAGAAGAGTCAGCAGTACCGCACCGAGCAGGGGACCGTATATGCTTCCCATGCCGCCTATTACAACCATGGTAACAAGTTCAACGGAAAATTTGAAACCGAAGGAAGAAGGAGAAATGAACATTACGGTATGCGCGTAAAGGCTTCCGGCCAGTGCTGAAATCAACGCTGAAAGAGCAAATATCTGCACTTTCAACAACCCTGAGTTTATCCCCATGACCCTAGCGGCGATTTCAGAATCGTGTATTGCTCTGAGTGCCCTGCCGATTCTCGAATTTACCAGATTCGATGAAAGCAGCACAGTTGCGAGAGCAAAAGCCCAGACAAGAATGTAATTTTTCAGGTCGGTGTCAAACTGGAACGTGCCGATCGATAGATTTGGTATTCCGGATAAACCTGAAGGTCCGCCGGTTATATCCACTGTCTCGTTAAAAACGATATATATTATCATTCCCAGTCCAAGGGTGGCCATGGCGAGATAGTGTCCTCTGAGTTTCAGGATCTGAAAACCGACCATGAAAGCAAGCGAGCCTGTTGCCACCGCAGCGATGAGCATGGCAAGCCAGGGATTGAAATCGTAAGTAGATGTCAATACACCGGAAATATAAGCCCCGAGCCCGAAAAATGCCGCATGACCGAGTGAAATCTGGCCGGCGAAACCCAGAAGTAGATTCAATGCCACGGCAAGCATTACATTTATGCCGACAAACACAAGTACATTCATCAAATAATTATCGGCAAAAAATATTCCCGTAGAAATAACGACCATGACAAGAAACAGGAATTTGATGATTTCCTTTTTTGTTTCAGGCATTCAGTTCAAACCCTTTCGCTTTCCGTTTTTTTGAAAATACCCTGAGGTCTGACGAAGAGAATAAGCAGGAGTATGATGAAAGCAATTGCATCCTTGTATCCCGATGAAATTAGTCCTGCTCCCAGTGCTTCCAACACACCGAGAATTAGACCTCCCAGCACGGTTCCGATACCGCTGCTCATTCCTCCGATAATTGCCGCACAGAATCCTTTGAGACCGAGCATGATCCCGACATCATAGGATGTCATGGTAAGAGGAGCCGCAATTATTCCGGCTACAGAGCCCATGGCCGAACTGATGGCAAAGGAAAACATCACCATTCTCTTGACATCGATGCCCACCAGGCTGGCGGCATTGCGGTTGCATGAGCATGCGCGCATTGCCTTTCCGCTGATGCTGTAATAAAAATATACCTTGTTAATAATGAGTACTAGAAAGGTCACCGCTAAAATCCATAGATGCTGAGGAAGTATGGCCGCTCCAGCAACAAGGATCGGCTTATTCCCGGAAAACATCGGCAGTACATGCGTGTCTTTTCCCCATAAGAGCATTGCCAGGCCACGGATAAATATACTGCCTCCAATGGTAATGATGACCAGCCTGAGTTGTGACGGGTTTTTCAGTGGGCGAATGGCAAGCCGTTCGAAAATCACCCCGATTGCAGTGGAAAATAGAACGGCAAGAAGTATGGCAGGCAAAAGCGGAAGTTTCCATGCTGTGAGTAGGAACCAGGTCAGCATACCACCGAGCATGACAAATTCACCCTGGGCGAAATTTATGATGCCGGTTGAATTGAAAATAATGGCAAACCCCAAGCCAATGAGAGAGTAAATGGCCCCTGTAGACAGGCCGGATACGAGATATTGCGCAATTTGATGTATAAGATTCATAACCGCGGATTCTTCTGCAGTTGAATGCAGCGCAGAGGGTTTCCCGCCCTGCGCTGATATTCATAGGATGAGATACAGAGATGAGAGTTCAGAATCAGTGGACCAGTACCCAGCTTTTGTTCTTTACTCCAACGAGAACGAATGCGTCTTTGCTGAGACCACTATGATCGGTTCTGGAATAATTGAAAATGCCCCCAATGCCGGCAAAATTTCTGATCTTTTCCAACTGGGAGCGGATTGCCGAAGGATCGTCCCCTCCCCTCTCTATTGCTGTTTTCAGAAGCATCATGGCATCCCAGGCGTGGCCGGCGAAATGGTCGCCTTCCTTATTGAAATGCCTCTGATAATCTCTGATAAACGCCTCAAGAGATTTTTTCTGTTTATCCGAATTTGGTAGCAGGCCGGCGACCAGTACACGTCCCGAAGGAAGTATTATCCCTTCGGCAGCATCTCCGGCAAGCTCAATGAATTTTTTCGAAGACACACCGTGACTCATGTAAATCGGCATTTTTACGCTAAGTTGCCTTGCATTGCGTGCTATGATGGCGGGACCAGGATTCGTTCCCCAGCAGATTAGCGCCTGTGCGCCGCTGTTGCGGATTTTCGTCAACTGGGGGGTCATGTCGGTGTCCTTTGGTCCATAGGTATCATCTGATACTATCTGTATCCCGTATCTGGCAGCATTTAATTTTAACTGCTCACGCCCGGATGAACCGAATGAGTCTGAAACCGTCAGAATTGCGATTCTATTGATTTTCCGTTTTTCCAGATGCTCATAAATCTTTGCCACGGCAAGGGTATCGTTCTGTGCCGTCTTGAATACCCATGATTTAACGGGCTCAGTAATCTTGATTCCGGCGCTGCAGGAAATAAGCGGTATCCGTGCCTTTTCCACAATGGGAATGACGGGCATGGTGCAACCGGTTGTACTCGGTCCGATAATAGCGGATACCTTGTCCTGACGGATAAGCCTGGTTGCGGCCTGCACTGCCCTGGTAGCGTCACCCTGGGTGTCGTAGACGACAAGCTTGACCTGACGGCCTTTGATCCCTCCAGATTTGTTAATCTCCTCTACCACCATCTCTGCGGCATTACGTTCCGGTTCACCAAGAAATGAAGCGGGGCCGGTAACTGCAAAGAGCGCTCCGATTTTAATTGGCGGTGCCGCCATAGCCGTGTTGGCAGTCAGCACCAAAGCAATACCGGATAAAAGAGTAAGCAGCTTGTTTATCATTTTACCTCCCATTCAAAAAATAAATTACATTTGGTAAAGTCTCTCGCCTTCCAGAACATTGAAGCCGTTTTCAAGCAGAGCATCAATAGCTTTTTCAGTTTCATCGAAACGAAATATAATTACCGCATTCTCGCCGCAGCGCTCGACAAATGCATACATATACTCGACATTGATCGCTTTCCGGTCAAGCGTCTGAAGGATTTCAAACAGCCCGCCCGGTCTGTCGGGAACCTCGACGGCCACCACTTCTGTCTTGCTTACAGTAAATCCTTTTTCCTTAAGTGCCTGCTTGGCCTTTTCCCGGTCATTGACGATCAGTCGCAAGATTCCGAAATCCGAAGTGTCGGCAAGAGATAGCGCACGGATATTTACTCCGGCATCGCCCAGTGTACTGGCCACATCAGCGAGTCTTCCCGATTTGTTTTCTATGAATATGGATATTTGTTCAACTTTCATCAGACTCCTCCGTAACGGACCGTGGCCCTGCAGTCATTTACCGGATATTCCGGTTGTCTATAACCCTTTTTGCTTTGCCTTCGCTCCGGGTTATCGACTTTGGCTCGACAAGTCTCACTTTGCAGGTAACCCCCAGAATCTCCTTGATTTCCTTCTCGATAGTTTGAGAAAGCGTTTGCAGGTGTTTCACTTCATCGGAGAATAGCTGCTCGTCCACTTCAACCTGAACCTCGAGGGTATCCAGGTTTTCTTTCCGGTCAACTATGAGCAGGTAGTGCGGCTCGACACCTTCAATTTTCATGAGAATCGATTCGATCTGGGAAGGGAATACATTCACACCGCGTATAATAAGCATGTCATCGCTTCTTCCGCTCATGCGGGCTATCCTTGCATGGGTTCTTCCGCATATGCACGGCTCGCGCGTAATACTGGTTATGTCGCGGGTACGATAGCGTATCAGCGGTATGCCTTCTTTTGTAATCGTGGTAATTACCAGTTCACCCATCTCCCCGTCCGGCACCGGTATCCCGCTTTCGGGATCAATTATTTCAGGAATGAAATGATCTTCCCAGATATGAAGTCCTTTTTTAGCCTCCAGGCATTCTATGGCGACACCCGGACCCATTATTTCCGACAGACCGTATATATCTATGGCACTCAGGTTGAGCTTGTTCTCTATTTCGCTGCGCATGGCCTCTGACCATGGTTCAGCTCCGAATATTCCAACCCTGAGTTTCAAAGATTTGAAATCTATTCCTTCTTCTACAGCTGCCTCTGCCATGAAAAGTGAATATGATGGGGTACATGTCAGTATTGTGGAGCCGAAGTCTTTCATTATAAGAATCTGTCGTTTGGTATTACCGCCGGATATTGGTATTACGGACGCTCCGAGCATTTCAGCGCCATAGTGCGCACCGAGCCCTCCGGTAAAAAGGCCATAGCCGTAAGCATTGTGAATGATATCGCCTTTGTGAGCCCCGGCCGCAACAAATGAGCGTGCCATGAGCTCCGACCAGTTTTCGATATCTCTTCGTGTATATCCGACGACCGTCGGCTTCCCGGTGGTACCGGAAGATGCATGGATGCGCACGATATCATCCATCTCAACAGCGAAAAGACCGTAGGGATAACTGTCGCGCATATCCTGCTTGAAGGTGAAAGGGAGTCTTCGCAGATCTTCGAGAGCCCTGATGTCATCTGGTTTTATGCCGGCTTTGTCAAAAGACTGTCTGTAAAAAGGAACATTTTTGTAGACACGTTCCGCTACGGCCTTCAAGCGCTTCAGTTGAAGGGCTTCCAAAGCGGGTCTGGGCAAGGTTTCAAAATCTTCATTGTAAAACATGGCAAATCCTTGTACCGGGATTTTTGTGACCGGGGAATTATTTCATTTTACAGTTTTTACCGAGTTCAAATGCTTTTTTATTCATATCGAGGGTCTTTGCAGGCACCATTTTTTCTATTGCATTTACCCAGTATTTTTCATTGACACCGGACAGGCCGGAGATCGCACCGATGAGAACGGTATTCATCGTTTTAACGCTGCCTGCCTGTTTAGCTAACTCGATACCGTCTACAAAGATACTTTCAGGATAAAATTTACTGATCTTTTCCGGTATTACTTCCGGGTAGGACTCGCGACCAAGCGATACAGAAGGAGGATTGATCTTCAGGCTGTTGACCACAACCCTTCCGCTTTTCTTCAACAGGGGAAGATATCGGTATGCTTCAAGTAATTCGAATCCGACGAGTATATCCGCCTCGCCTTCTTCGATGATGGGCGAATATACCTTATCCCCGAAGCGTACATGAGATACGACGCTCCCGCCGCGTTGGGCCATTCCGTGCACTTCGCTTTTCTTAACATCGTAACCGGCGAGCATCAAAGCTTCGGAAATTATTTCCGAGGCAACCAGGATACCCTGCCCGCCAACGCCTACCAGCAGAATATTCGTTACATTACCGTTCATTTGGCCGCTTTTATTGCCATAAATTTGCAGAGCTGCGCACAAACATCGCAACCACTGCACAGCAGGGGTTCAACATATGCCTTTCCTTTACCGTCGCTGCCGGTCTGCCAAACAATAGCAGGACACCCCAGCTTGACGCAGACCTTGCAGCCCTTGCACACGTCCTGGTCTACCATGACAGGTTCGCCGCGCTTGAAAATTCCAGGTCTCTTTATGAGTACGCATGGCCTGTTTGTAATAATGACTGATGGTTCGGGGCGGTTCATCTCCTCTTCGATAGCCCGGCTGGTTTCCTCAATATCATAGGGGTCGACGGAGCGGACATTTTTTATACCCAGTGCCCTGACCAATAAAGCGAAATCGACCTGGAACGACTCATCACCCATCAGGGTATAACCTGATGCGGGGTTTTCCTGACGACCGGTCATTGCGGTTATCCTGTTATCGAGGATGATTACCGTGGCGGGAGCATTGTTGCCGACCATATCCAGAAGACCGGTCATGCCAGAATGAAGGAAAGTCGAGTCACCTATTACAGCAACAACTTTTTTACGTTCCTCATCGGACAGGACCTTGCTGATTCCTGTGGCATTGCCGATGCTGGCACCCATGCAAATACAGGTATCCATGGCAGACAACGGCGGCATAAAGCCGAGCGTGTAGCAGCCGATATCACCAGCGACGAAGGCCCCCAGTTTATTGAGGGTAAAAAATACACCGCGGTGCGGGCACCCCGGGCACATGTTGGGAGGACGGGAGGGAAGGCTTTCCATTTCTTCGATGACCGGTTTGTCGAGTCCGAATGATTTGCGCAGGATGGCGGGAGTGAGCTCACCGCATATGGGCAGTACTTCTTTGCCAACGACATCCAGTCCGAGACATCTGACCTGTTCTTCGATAAACGGGTCAAGCTCTTCCACGACAAACACTTTTCGCACCTTTCCGGCAAAATCCCGGATCATTTGATCTGGAAGCGGATGGACCATGCCAAGCTTCAACACCGACGCAGCCGGCAATGTTTCCCGGACGTACTGGTACGAAATACCGGAAGTTATAATGCCAATGGAAGTATCTCTGATTTCCATCCTGTTTATTTCAAGTGTTTCGGCATGTTTTTTCAAATCTTTCAAGCGCTGCTCGACAAGTCTGTGCCTTACCCTGGCATTTCCGGGAAGCATTACATATTTCGAAGCATTTCGCTCGAGCTTTGAAACCGCCAGACTTGTGACCGGTGCGGATGTCTCTGTTACGGATTTGCTGTGGGAAATGCGGGTGGTGGTGCGGAGAAATACCGGGGTGTCGAATTTTTCAGAGATTTCGAAGGCAAGTTTCGTATAATCAAGACATTCCTGCGAATCCGCCGGTTCCAGCATGGGTATCTTGGCGAATTTAGCATAATTTCTGTTATCTTGTTCGTTCTGCGACGAATGAAGTTCGGGATCATCGGCGGTGACAAGTACCAGCCCGCCTTTTACGCCTGTATAGGAGAGAGTGAAAAGAGGATCTGCCGCTACATTCACTCCCACGTGTTTCATAGCGGCAAGGGCCCTTCCGCCTCCGATAGAAGCGCCGATGACAACCTCAAGGGCAACTTTTTCATTGGGAGCCCAGGAAGCGTCGATGCTTTCATATTGAACGATATTTTCAAGTATTTCTGTGGACGGGGTGCCCGGATATGCACTGGCGACCGTAACACCTGCTTCATATGCTCCGCGGGCGATGGCTTCGTTGCCGGATAGGATTTCCCTCATGGAAACATGTTTCCCCTATGTATTTGATGTGGTGTCTTTCCTCCTGTAAAGCGTGGAAAATATACAAAATAAGGGAGTTTATGTCAACTTGTTTGTAGCATTTCCTTATTTGTTATACGGATGTGTTATATATACGACTATGACAAGGAAGCACAATGTAAAAACATATTTATTACAAATATTTACTCAATAGTCAGAAGAGTTTTTCACAGGCGTCATATGGAAAGAATAACCCCCTCAAGAAGACCGTAATCGCTTACCTTTAAATGTTCGAAGCCGAACATTTCCATCGTCCTGATGGTAATCATTATTCCTGCTATAATAAGGTCCTCTCTGCCTTTTTCCAGGCCGATGACCTTGAGTCTTTCATCCGGTGTCATTGGCACCAGCTCAGCAAATATTCTTTTTATATCAGCCAATGACAAACAGTGATTGTTGACCCGGCGATAGTCGTAATCAGCCATTTCGAGATGTATCGCCGCAAGTGTGGTTGCAGTACCGGCCGTACCCACCAGAACGGCCTTGCCGGTTTTTTGCGTTAACCCAGCTCTTTCGATTTCACCGGCAAGTCTTGTCAACTCACGGGATATCTTCTCTTCCATTGCATCCGGACAGACCTTGCCTTCCGTCAGCCTCACCACGCCGAGCGGGAGACTTCTGGTAAAATGCAGTCTATCTGCATCAGCTAGAGTATATTCAGTGCTTCCTCCACCAATATCAAAAACAAAAAAATCATCGCTTGTGTCATCAAGACCCGAGAGAACACCTTGTAACGTCAACAGGGCTTCTTCATCGCCATCTATGATTTCCAGACGTATCCCGGTTTTTTCAAAGACGTCCTCCACAAATTCAGCGCCATTGGCAGCGTCCCGCACCGCGCTTGTAGCAACGGCACGTACCCTGACGACATTATAATTTTGCAAGTATTCGGAAAAATCACTCATGGCAGCGATAGTTCTTTCACGGGCATGGGGAGAAATTCCCGACTCCTTTGCAAACCCGCCCCCGAGCCTTGTAATATGCCGACGAATCAACTGGGGTCTTATCAAACCGTCACTATCTATAAAACCTATTAAAAGCCTGGCGGTATTCGTTCCCAAATCAATAGCCGCAATATTATCCCTCATTACGGTTCGCTCCGCTGATCTTTAATAATTTCAAGAGACAAATCGCTTATTTTTTCAAAAGCGGACAAAATGTCTATGTATAATAGACCGGCAATTACTGTACATGAACCGCTGCTCAAGCGGCTGACATGTCTCTTTTTCAACTCCTCCACGGTGCTTCTGATGTTCTCGTGAAGTGAATTTACCGATTGAATATCAATTTTTACCTTTGCATCGAATACATCTACGACCCGGTCAATCAAAATGTTAGTCATCGAAGCCATTTGCCTTATTTCATCCATGGCGGCATCGGAAAAATAGACATTTCCTTCCTTTTTCCTGCACAGGCATTCAAGTATGATTTCCGAATTGTCCCCGATATTTTCCATGCCGTTTACTGACTGTAGCATTGCGGGAAGCCCCACCGAGATTTCGGGAGTAAGCTGCTGTCTGGCTAGAATTACCAGAAAACTTGAAATATCTTTCTGGAGCGCATCGAGAATATTTTCCTTTTGCCTGATGACCGAGGCTTTCCTTGCATCGTATCCGTTAAACAGACCGACGACATCGCAAAGCATCGATCGGGTTAATTCAGCCATTCTTTTCACTTCGTTGCCGACCAGCGAAAAGGCAATAACCGGTGTATCTATAACCCTGAAATCGATGAAAGCCAGGCGGTTTTCCATATCGAGATCATTTTCCCTGCCCGGCAGAATTTTGGAGGCAGACCGAACACAAAGACCGACAAGCGGAAGAAAGATCAAGACTCCGATTATGCTGAATATTGTGTGGGCATTGGCAAGAGATCTGGATAAAGAAGCTTTTAAGTGTGCTGCATTCAGGTTTGCTGCGGAAGCATTGGATAAAGTGGCCAGTTCCGCTCCATGTGGTGAAAAATGGAGAACCAGCTTGATAAAATACGGAAAACAGAGCAGGACGCCGGTCAACAAAAAAACGACCATCAGGAAATAGATCAGTACGGCCCTTTTTGCCGCCATGGTTCCGTTAATTGTTCCTATCGCTGCCAGCCAGGTAGTTCCCATGGCCTCGCCGAGGACCATGGCGACAGCAGGTTCAAAAGGCAGGAACCCTCCACTGGAAAGTGCGATTATTATCGCGATTGCGGCGCTTCCCGATTGGACGAAAAAGGTCAGCAAAGCTCCCAGGATAACCTCGGAAACGCGACGCAAAGGGAAATTCCCTTGAAAGGCACTGAAAATGGCGCTTTCTTTGAGGGGAGCAAAGTTGGCTTCCATCATGCTCAAACCGAAGAAAATCAGACTCAGCCCCAGCAGAACTTCTCCGAAATGGACCCGCCTTCTGCGCTTGCTGAAAAATTTCAGAACGGCACCGATAAAAATACCGGGCGCGGCGACAAAATATATCCTGAAAGCAATCAATTGTATGACAATAGTCGTTCCAAGGCTGGTGCCGATTAACATTCCAAGAGCCTGGTAGAGCGAGAGAAGGCCTGCATTGACAAAAACGATGATAATTATGGAAGCGGCACCGCCTGACTGCAGGAGGGCTGTCAGACTGCTGCCGAGAAATGAGGCGGTAACCCGATTGCCGGCAAGTCTCTCGAGAGAACGGCGTAGTCTTTCTCCCGCCAGTCTCTGCAATCCTTCGGACATGATCTTCATGCCGAGGATAAACAGGCCCAGTCCGCCGAGCGCCTCCAGAAACATCATTAACGACATTTGTGCCGCTCCAGCACTACCGGTTTCGCAGTTAAGATTACTTTAACCGTATTGAGGTCCAGCAAATGGATTTTAGATACAATAATAATCGAAAAAAAGCTTGATCGAAGATTGATAGACATGGTTCTGGTATTATAAAGGGAATCCACATGTAATAGTAGCAATTATTTCACGGATTCCCTTCTTTGTGAGGCCCGATTTGCATGTCTTGCCGAGTGATAACAAACAGGCCCAGGAATGGTTCATATCTGTGCGTCGGAGGGTATAAATGTCAAGCAAAGGATCAGAAAAACAAACAACTTTCCCTCTAATTTACCCGTCAACTTTTTCTTTTAACTCCTTGCCGACTTTGAAAAAAGGGAGTCTTTTAGGTTTAACACTGATTGGTTCACCGGTTTTGGGATTCCTTCCGGTGTAAGGTTTGTAATCTTTTACGACAAAACTGCCGAATCCCCTAATTTCAATACGTTCACCGGTTTCCATTGCCTTGGCCATTGAATCGAAGATTGTATTGATAACTTCTTCTGATTTTTTGAATGAAAAATCCTTTTTCTGTGCAAGGGCTTCGATCAGTTCAGATTTATTCATTTTACCCCTCCCCTTTTAAATTTAGAAAACAATAAATTTTCAGCATGTCCAGCTTTCATTTTTTGTCATCAAATTGACCAGTGACTAACACAATTTGATACATTTGGTCTGTAAAAAGCGTATTAAACAATATACACATATTGTCTCTTGCTTTTTTTGCAAATATCCTTCCCAAAGTGACAGAGACAAAAATTCCGGTCATTTTTATCTTCAGGCAAGACTGTTGGCTTAATTTATATTAATCACAAAACTATGCTTTTTGCTAATGATCCTGTTTGAACGATGGATCATCCGATTTTATTCAACAAAGTAAGACTTTCTGTATGATAAGTTTGCGGGAACATGTCTACCGGCCGGCTTTTAACAACTTCATATCGCAATTTTTTCAAAACCGATATATCCCTGGCCAGGGTCGTGGGATCGCAGGAAATGTACAATATTTTCTCGGGACAAAGCGAAGGTATGAGCTTTACCGCTTCGGCAGCCCCGATTCTTGGCGGATCCAGCAGGACAATGTCATATTTTTCCCCAGCATCGATCAGTTTTTCGACGCCTGCCACAACATCCGTTGCTTCGAACTCGGCATTCAACAGATTATTTTTCACCTTATTGCATTCCGCATCCTTTATGGATTGTCCGAAATCTTCGAAACCTGTAACCTTTGAGCAAAGCCTGGACAAGGGCAGGGAAAAATTCCCGTTTCCGCAATACAAATCCAGCACATGTTCTTTCCCGCATGGTCTGAGCCATTGAAGAGCCGTATCAATTAGTACATTGTTCTGGCTGTAATTTACCTGAGAGAATCCTCCCCTGCTGGTATGCAGATGAAGTGGAGACATCCCGTCCAATTCAGATGCCTTTACTGAATAGGTAATGCTCTCTGCTCCATAAACCTTTTTTATACTAGACTTGCGTCCACTCTGGACAAATATTCCATCAACACCGCAAAGACGATTACTTTCGTCATTGAGAAAACTGATTACCTCGCGTTGTTTTTCGCCTATATAGTGGAATATGAGAATTATTTTCCCGTTATCACCAACCGAAATATCGATTTGCGGAATTTTTCCCGGCTCGGGGAAGATATCCATCATTTCACGCAACTCAAGGAAAATTTTATTGATGGGGCCTGATGAAATGGCGCATCCGTCTGGCAGTTTTACCACGAAATGCGACCCGGTCATGAAGAAGCCTATATGATTTTCGTTATTTACTCGCCGCATTTTCAATTGAACCCTGGAACGGTAACCATACGGGTCCGGGGCGGCGGCGATCGATTCAATAAGTGTCCTTTCCACTCTGCCGATGCGCCAGAGAATCTCGGCGAATATTTCTTCCTTAGCCTCAAGTTGCGCGTTGTATTTCATGTGCTGCCAGTCACATCCGCCGCATCTGCCGAAAACCGGGCATTCTGGAATTACCCTGCAAGGAGATGGTTCTACGATTTCGATGACCTTTCCTTTGAGAAAAGATTTCTTTTCCGATTCGATTCCAATCCTTACGGTATCGCCGACAGCAGTAAAAGGGACAAAACATACCTTCCCGCCGACATGGGCGACTCCTGCTCCGCCAAAAGCCATTTTTTCAATTGTTACAATGCACTCGGAAACCGGACCTCTCATCTGGCCACCTTGAAGCCGAATCTTTTTTTCGACTTTTCGAAATGGGACAAAACGAACTTGCGCGGGAAATCAAACATAGAAATATATGGTAATGAATTTTCTTTGAAATTGTGTATGAGCAAATCCCGGACCCGCTCAATTCCGGTTGAGGGGACTCCCATCTGCTCTACGAAACGGCGGTAAGCGAGGGAACTGCCTAGATATTTTTGCGCATTAACATAATCGATATCGCTTTCGAAAAATTTCTTTTGCAGGGGGATTTCAAAAAAAATCTCGATTTTTACACGATAAAAGTCACCATAATATCTGCGGGTATGGTCATATATGTAAATCAGGAGCCCGTTTTCCAAGAGAATTTTTTTTATAAGTTCATCCATATACTATCAATTTCCTGGCTGTGAGCTAAATATGATGACGTCAATTTTTATCCGCTTTATACATTTCATATTATTTATAACGGGGAAATTATTGAACCGGGTACGTAAATTACGGCATTTTATGGTCAATACGGAAAGGGTTCAAGTAAAAAGTCTAATAAAATATTACACTTGCAATGTCATGTAAAGCGTTTTTTCTTATTACAACCATTCTTTAACTTGGCATTTCCACTTGCCCAAGGATTCCATGAAAATTCGTAATTTGTTATGAAACGGGAATTTTTTAAAGAAAAAGGCAATTATCGAATGGAGACATACAGTTGTGCCGCTAACATGCACAACCATCCAGAAATTCTACGATTTTCTTTTTCAAAGGTTCGCCGGCTTGTTCACGTATTTCATAAGAAACGTGCTTAACAGGCTTTACAATCGTCATTAACCCTTCCAGATTGATTGGGGTTGCGGAGAGCACCAAGTCGCACGGACAACGTTCTATGGTATTTTGCAGATCCCGGATCTGGCCCTTGCTGTAACCCATTGCCGGAAGGACAGGGCCGATATGGGGATAAGAACGGTAGACTTCTCTTATTGAATCGACCGCATACTGCCGCGGGTCAACCACTGCAGCTGCGGAATATTTCTCAGCCGCCGCAAAACCCGCGCCGGCTGGCATTCCGCCATGTGTAATCGTCGGTCCGTCTTCCACAACCAGAACTTTTTTCCCGGCAATTGAAGATGCATCCCTCACATGTATTTCAGATGCTGTCCTGATAACAATCGCACCTGGGTTGACTCTCTTCACATTTGTTTCCATGTTGCTCACCACTTTTTCTTCAGCGGCGTTGATCTTGTTTATTATGATAATATTCGCACGACGCAGATTCACTTCTCCCGGAAAATATTCCGTTTCATGTCCGGGGCGAAGAGGGTCTACAAGAGTGATTTCAAGGTCCGGACGGAAAAACGGAAAATCGTTGTTTCCGCCATCCCAAATGATAATATCACACTCCTTTTCAGCTGCCCTCAGAATCTTTTCATAATCAACACCCGCAAAAACAACGCAACCGTTTTGAATAAGCGGTTCATACTCCTCCCTTTCCTCGATGGTGCAATGATAACGGGAAAGGTCTTCAATATTGGAAAAGCGCTCAACCGCCTGCTCAGCCAGGTTTCCATACGGCATGGGATGTCTGACAACTACCGGTTTGCATCGCCCGTTCGCAATAATGTCTGAGATATAGCGGGTTATCTGGCTTTTGCCGGCCCCGGTGCGGACGGCGCATACCGAAATTATCGGCCTGCGGCTTTTCAGCATGGTAGCATCTGGACCGAGAAGGCGAAATTCCGCTCCGGACGCAAGAACATTGGAGGCCTTATGCATCAATTCCTTATGGGACAAGTCGCTGTATGAGAAGATAACCTGCTTAACCCGTTTTGTTACGATCAGCCTGGTCAATTCGGTTTCATCGAATATTGGAATACCGTGGGGATAAAGCCCGCCGGCAAGTGAAGAGGGATAACGTCTTTTTGATATATAAGGGATCTGGGCTGCAGTGAAGGCAATCACCCGGTAATTCGGATTGTTGCGGAAGTAAACGTTGAAATTATGAAAATCCCGCCCTGCCGCACCCATAATTATGACATTCGTACGCTTCATTAAAGTGATTTTACCCCTTTTTCAAGTATATCCAGTCCCAACTCCAGTTCACTGTCCGTTACAGTTAGCGGTGGTATGAACCGGATGACATTTCTCTCCAAACCGCAATTGATAAGAATCAGACCTTTTTTAAGACAATATTCCAGCACTTTGTCACAGGCTTCCCTGTTCGGGTCACCATTTTCTCTGACGAATTCTATCCCGATCATAAACCCGTATCCCCTGACACTGCCGACAAGCGGATTGTCTTCGGCTAATTCGCCAAGCCTTTCCAGTGCCGAATCTCCCAGCGACAATGCTCTCTCAAGCAAACCTTCTTCCCGGATAACATTGATGGTTGCAATTGACGCCGCACATGATACCGGGTTACCTCCGAAAGTTGTGCCGTGTGCGCCGGAAGGCCATTTTTTCATCAGTGCCGGAGTCGATACCACGGCGGAAAGCGGCATTCCCGAAGCTATGCCCTTGGCAACGGTTAGAATATCGGGAATTGCCCCATGGTGTTCGACTGCAAACCACTTTCCGGTTCGACCTATCCCTGACTGAACCTCATCGGCAATGAGCAGGATTCCGTGTTTCGTGCACAACTCCCTCAAGCCTGCGACAAAGTCGTGGGGAGCTGGGAAATATCCGCCCTCCCCAAGTACCGGCTCAAAAATTATTGCAGCAACTTCTTCAGCAGAAATTTCCCTCTTTAAAATTTCCCTTAGATATTCGAGACAACGCAAGTTGCATGTATCAGGCTTACAGCCGAATGCACATCGAAAACAGTATGGATAGGGTGTCTGATAGACCGAAGGAAGCAGTGGATGATAGTTTTTGCGATATCGCGCAGTACTCGTGGTTACCGAGAGTGCGCCGAGGGTTCTGCCATGAAATGCTCCGGTAAAAGATATAATTCCCTGACGTCCCGTGACGTATCGTGCCAGTTTAATAGCGCCTTCGACGGCTTCGGCCCCGGAATTACTGAAGAAAAGCATATCCAGTCCTTCGGGCGTGACTGACACGAGATGTTCCGCAGCCGCCACAGTTGTTTCGTTATAATAGATTCCGCCAGTGTGGACACAATGCACCAACTGACCTCGAATCGCTTCGATAACACGGGGATGATTGTGCCCTATGTTAAGCACCGCCAGCCCTGAGGAGAAATCCATGTATTTTTGCCCGCTATCGGAAAACACATGAACACCTTTAGCGCTTTTTACGGTTATCGGATAATAAAGGTGCAGGGCCGGCGTAAAAACTTTTTCGGCCCTGCGGATGACTTGATTTGATTTTTTCATATTCTCCCCAATACTTAGATCCTATTTTTTCAAAAAGGCAGTTCGCCACGTTTATACGGCGAAAAAGTTTAGTCAGTCTATTTGAGCCTTTTGCATTTTAGCGCTGAAATCACGGTAAATTACCTTTATCCGGGTGTAGAAATCAAGTGCACCGCCTTTTCCTCCTGCTTCCGGATGGCCCGAGCCGGAGTGTTTCCATCCTCCGAACGGCAGTTGGATCTCCGCTCCGATGGTCGAGGCGTTGATGTATACTATTCCTGACTGGAGGTCCCTTTCCGCCTTGGCAGTTACATTTACATCCCTGCTGTATATTGCCGATGAAAGACCGAACCGCACGTCGTTCACAATCTGTATCGCTTCTTCCAGACTTCTGCATTTCAGTATACTGACAACCGGTCCGAATATTTCCTCACGAGCTATGTGCATTTCAGGCGTTACCCCGGCAAAAACAGTCGGTTCAATGAAATACCCATGGGCAAGCTCACCATCGCTGGTACGGTTGCCGCCGGTTACCAGTTGCGCGCCCTCCCGGATGCCGATTTCGATATATTTGCAGATTATATCGTTTTGTTGTTTGTTAACCACCGGGCCCATATCGGTATCTTTCAGAAGACCGTTTCCTAATTTCAATTTCTTTGCCGCCTTTTTCAGATCTTCCACAAATCGATCATACACTTTTTCATGCACAATAATCCTGCTGGACGAAGTGCATCGCTGGCCCGAGGTCCCGAACCCCCCCCAGAGCACCCCTTCCAGAGCCAGGGACAGATCTGCGTCATCCATTACAATAATGGCATTCTTTCCCCCCATTTCCGTTGCGACAGGTCGGTGCATTTTGCCAATAAGTGCTTCGAGTCGTTCCCCTGCCGAGCAAGAACCGGTAAAAGAGATGCCGTCGACGCCGGGATGCGTAGCGAGATATTCACCGATTTCCTCGCCCGGACCACATACCAGGTTAAGCACCCCGGGCGGAAGCCCGGCCTCTTCCAGAATACCCACCAGTGCAGCGGCACAAGCCGGGGTATTGGATGAAGGTTTCAAAATTGCGGTGTTGCCACAGATAAGTGCTGCGAATACTTTCCATGCGGGTATCGCAATGGGAAAGTTCCACGGGGTGACGAGGGCCATTACACCGATCGGTTCACGAACAGTCTTGCAGTCCTTGTCGGGTAATTCCGAGGGCACAGTTTCACCTTGCATACGCCTTCCCTCCCCCGCCATATAAAAAGACATGTCAATGGCTTCCTGAACGTCCCCAAGCCCTTCGAAAAGGACCTTTCCCATCTCCCTTGTCACCAGTTCGCCAAGTTGCCGCTTGCGCCTTATCAGCAACTCGCCTGCCCTGAAAAGTATTTCTCCCCTTTTTGGAGCAGGCATAAGACGCCAATCGCGGAAAGCTTCCCTGGCGGCGGATACCGCCATATCAACATCTTTTTTCCAGATAACGCAACTGTTGCGACTGTTTCACGGATATCCGCCGGATTGAAGCTGGCGAAATTTTTGCCGCTTTCCGCATTAATCCACTTGCCGGCAATATAATTTTTCACCTCTCCGGCCATGACTGCCTCCCTATTAATTTCTATGCAAACGTTTTTTGCAGATTATCATACAAGTCAATGGTAACAGAATGAATTGACGATGCAATGGATAACGGCGTAAAACGGTGCTTTATCGGGAATTCTTTCTTGCTTTTTTCGATAAAATAATTGTAAAATGATTCGTTAACTAGCTGCATATCACAGGGAAATTTTTAAAAGCGAGGAAAACTTTATGAAAAAGGAAGAAGCAATAGAAGTTGAAGGGACGGTTATAGAGCCGCTTCCCAATGCAATGTTCAGGGTAAAACTGGAAAACGACCATGTTGTACTTGCCCACATTTCCGGCAAAATGAGAAAGTTTTTCATCAAAATACTCCCCGGTGACAAGGTTACAGTAGAACTTTCCCCCTATGACCTCACCCGCGGCCGCATTACTTACCGGGCCAAATAATCCATTTATATAAAAAAATAGAAATATTTTTATTTCGATATTTTGGGTCCAAACAGGACTGGATTTAAACTCTTTCTTCTCATGAGAACGTCCGGTAATATTCGAACTTTGAAAAAGGCCGGTTACATGATTGCGGCTGGTGTTACTTTCTTATTTCTTCTGCACCGGTACATTTCGATTCAACATTGTTTTTATTTGCGGGGTTATAACTTATACGGTATATGGCCCCGGCTCTGTCGTCGGAGACCAGCAAGGCTCCGTCCGGCATCACCAGCAGGTCCACAGGCCTTCCCCATGCCCGATAATCCTTCCTCAACCATCCTTCTGCGAAAATTTCATATTTTTCCGCTTGGTTGTTTTTAAGGGAAACCGTTGTAATCCTGTAACCTGATGGTACGGTGCGATTCCAAGAACCGTGTTCAGCTATGAAGATTTGATGTCTGAATTCTTTCGGGAATTGATTTCCGTTATAAAACAGCATGCCGAGCGGAGCCACATGCGGATCCAGTCTCATTGCGGGTGGAACGGCTGAGAAACATTTTTTCGGGTTATTGTATTCCGGATCAGGGATATTATTTCCATAACAATAGGGGAAACCGAAACTCATCCCTTTTCTGGCAGCGTGATTCAATTCGTCCGGGGGAAGGTTGTCCCCAAGCCAGTCACGCCCGTTGTCGGTAAACCAGAGTTCTTCCGTTTCCGGGTCCCAGTCAAATCCGACTGAATTACGAACGCCCATGGCAAAAATTTCCAGTCCGGTCCCATCTGGCTTCATGCGCATTATAGTTCCATAACGGGGATTTTGACTTTCGCAGATATTGCATGGTACACCAACCGGAACATATAGCTTGCCGTCCGGTCCGAACCGGATGAATTTCCAACCGTGGTGTCTGTCCTTCGGAAAGCTGTCATTAACAACTGTTGGCGCCGGCGGGTCTTTGAGATGCTTCTCGATATTGTCGTAACGAAGAATTCTGTTTATTTCCGCGACATACAGCGAACCGTCATGAAAAGCCACACCGTTTGACATATTCAACCCGGATGCAATGATCAGAACTTCACCTGCTCGTTTATCCTTGTTCCGGTCTATCAAGGCATATACCTTACCCTCTTCGCGTGTGCCGACAAAGACCGTTCCGTTCTTTCCCATGGTAAGTGACCTGGCGCCGGGCACATTATCCGCATAGACATTGATTACAAAACCGGGCGGAAGACGGATTTCCTCAAGCATCACTCCCCGCGCGCTGCACGAACCGGATAACGTCATGGAAAAAATCATCAGAAGTAATGTCATTATCGGAACCCTCAATCTAGGAAATGACTCAAAGCAATCTGTCATGGCAACCTCCGGGAATTTCTCTAACATTGTATCTAACCGGCGGAGATATTCCACAATATCAGCTGCGGATCCATCTTTCGTATTTTTTTCTTAACAAATTGATATATTTGAGGTAAATTAAACAGTTTCAAAATTCAGCTGAAAGGAAAGAGTTTTATGTACACAGTTTCAGACTTGAGAAAAGGATTGAAAATCACCCTCGAGGGGGATCCATACATTGTCATCGCCTTTGAATTCTCCAAGCCGGGTAAAGGTCAGGCACTCTACCGCACCAAAATGCGCAACATGATCAACGGCACGACCCTCGACAGGACCTATCGCTCCGGTGAAACATTCGAGCCCGCGCGTCTTGAAGAACGGGCTATGCAGTATCTGTATAAGGAAGATAACAATTACTGTTTCATGGACAACGAAAATTATGAGCAGATTTCAATCAGCGAGGATCTGTTGGGCGACACCCGGTTTTTCCTCATCGATAACCTGATGGTTGATGTTTTGATGTTCGGAGAAAAACCGATCGGAGTGAACGTACCGAATTTCGTAAACCTTCGTGTGACACAGACCGATCCCTGGGTAAAGGGAGATACCACCGGCAGTGATTCCAAGCCTGCTACCGTGGAGACAGGTTTTGTGCTTCGGGTTCCTCCTTTTATCGAAGAAGGCGAGCTGATCACCATAGACACTCGCACCGGGGAGTATTCCACAAGGGTAAAAGGCTGAGCTGTGCATACACAGCCAGCTTCCCGCCGTCTGAGGAATTTGAAGGACAGGGCCGCAATAATTAATGAAATAAGGCGGTTCTTTACGGGACGGGATTACCTGGAGGTTGAAACACCCCTGAGAATCCCTGCCCCTGCCCCAGAATCTCACATCGATGCAATCCCTTCCGGCTCGTGGTTTCTTCACACTTCTCCGGAGCTGTGCATGAAACGGCTGCTCGCCTCGGGGTTCCGACAGATTTTCCAGATTTGCCGCTGCTGGCGGGATGGTGAGCGGGGGAGGCTGCATCTCCCCGAATTCACCATGCTCGAATGGTACCGTATCAATAGCTGTTACCTGGACATAATGGATGAATGCGAGGCTCTTTTTTCGGCTATTGCCCGTTCAACGGGCAAGGGAAATTCGATTGTTTTTCGCGGGAATGATATTTCCCTGGACGGACCCTGGGAGCGGATTACGGTCAGGCAGGCTTTTCAGCGATATGCGCGTGTTACCATGGAGGACGCACTGGCATCCGACCGGTTTGATGAAATAATGGTTGAAATGATTGAACCGAGGCTTGGTAACGCCAGGCCGACCTTCATCTACGAATACCCTGCTGAAAGGGGAGCCTTGGCCAGGCTCAGTAAAGAGGACCCCACTGTTGCGGAACGTTTCGAACTATATGTAGGAGGGCTGGAACTTGCCAACGCTTTTACCGAGTTGACCGATGCAAAAGAGCAAAGGGAGCGTTTTCACCACGAAGAGTCATATCGCCGTTCTCAGGGGAAGTCACCCTATCCGGTCGCGGAAAAATTCCTGACCGAACTTGCCTCAATGCCGCCTTCATCAGGAATTGCCCTCGGGATCGATCGCCTGGTTATGGTATTTACCGATTCCGGATGCATCGATGACGTCGTTTCATTTACTCCGGAGGAACTATGATCCTCTACCCTTCAATTTCAGGATATTCGATCGTTTCTCCCCGATAGTTTTTCAGAAAAATTTTATTCCCGCATTTTTCATAGCTCTCGGAAAGAACAGGGATCTTACCCCTTCCACCCGGAGCATCTATTACATAGTAGGGAGTCGCCAAACCTGAAGTGTGCCCGCGCAGACTTTCCATAATCCGGATTCCCTGTTCTACCGGGGTCCGGAAGTGTCCTGTCCCTTTCACGAGATCCATCTGATGGATGTAGTATGGGCGGACACGGATGGACAAGAGCCTCTGCATCAGTCTTTTCATCACCTCAGGGTCATCATTGACACTTTTCATAAGGACGGTCTGGTTTCCGAGCGGAATTCCTGCTTCTGCCAAACGCGCACAGGCCAGAGCCGACTTTTCGGTTATTTCCCGTGGATGATTGAAATGGGTATTGATATATAGAGGATGATACTGTTTCAGCATCCGACAGAGGCGTGCGGTAACTCGTTCGGGAAGGGTCGCCGGGACTCTGGTTCCGATCCTCACTATCTCCACATGAGGTATTTTGCGGACGCGGGCCAGAATCTCATCCAGCTCGGCGTCGGCAAGCAGAAGCGGGTCGCCCCCAGACAGGATTACATCACGGATCGAGGGTGTTTCGGCAATATAATCGAGGGCTGCTTCCATTTCTTTGCCGGTCATGTTCTGACGGCAGCCGACCCTGCGTTTCCGCATGCAGAACCGGCAATAAACGGCACAACGTGATGACACAAGCAATACCACCCGGTCGGGATACCTGTGAATGAGATCCGGTACCGGGCTGAGCTGTTCTTCATTCAGCGGATCTGAAATCTGTCCGTCGTCCTCAAGTTCCCGCAGGTCCGGCACACACTGGAGCCATATCGGGTCTCCGGCATTTTCAATCAAACCCGAATAATAGGGGGTAATCCGCATGGGAAAGTGTGCTGCCACAACTCCAAGCCCGGAAAAGTCATTTTTGAAACGCTCTGCCAATTGATCAAGGCCGGTGATACTGTCAGCGAGACTTTTTTCCCATTGTTCCATCAGTCAAATTCCCCAAATACTCTTATCAATCAATATTCCTCCAGGCGGTCCTCAACCTGGTGAGTTCTTTTCCGTCCCGTTCGTTTACCAGTTGATGCAGAAATCCGGCAGGATTTCCTTTTCGCGTTACGGTTGTTCTGGATTTTATTTTATCGCCGAAGAAGGCCTCCGCCCGGTATGCAGCCTCTATCTCACAGGGGTAGAGATTCTTAAGGACATCATCCGGCACCGTTTCCAGTGCCCATTCCACGTAAACCGTATGATTCACGTGGCGGTTCAGATCCAGGTCAGCAGACCTGACTTTGAAGCATTCTTCCATATCGGCTTTTTCGAGCCTGGGAAGGGATACAAAGTCATCATGCAGTGCCCGTCGTTTGTTTGTCGGAAAGTCGTTCATGACAATATCGAGTTTCACCGGCCGCTTGGTTTCCAGGTTCATGATTACCCACGAACTGGTTGCTGAGACAAGAATGTCCCCTGAGCTGTCCGTGACCTCGAAATCCCTCAAAGCGAACATACCCTCCATTGATGGCCGCCAGGTGTGAACACTTATTGTCTCGCCAACAGCCGGATAGCGCTTCGCGTGAATATGATAGCGGGAAAGCACCCAGGTAAGATTTCTGGCGAGAAGTTTGGACAATGGATAGCCGCACTTTGCCGAATGAGCAGCTGCCGTGTCTTGAAGGTAATTCAGAATGGTCACCGGTCTGACGGTACCTCTGAATCCGGCCTCGTGGAAACGCACCTGGTATTCTGTTGTCAAAACGTTTTCCATCCCGTTCCTCTCTTATTTGGATTTCCAGACTTTTTCCATCCGGTTTTTCCCTGAGATGATTCATTCGTTTACCACTTAACCCTCCAACAAGTCATGATTTGCACTGAGTCTCCAAACGCCAGATTTTTCCGAATGTCGCCGCTGCACAGACTTTGTATTGGCAGACGTTTGCATCTTTTTGAACGAAAAGGAAAATAAACCTTTGGAATGTTTTCTGCGGACTTAGGATAACATTGATGAGCAGGTAAAATTAATCCGACGTTCTTTTCTTTAATTTGCTCATTACAATATATTGACCGGTCATATCAAGCGCTATTATTAATGTCACAACAAGAATGAAGCCCTTGCTACCCCTCGAATAGGCAAGACAGTTCAGAAATACGTAAAGGGCCACGATTCCTGAGAGAAGTTTTCGCATAACCCGTATTGTCTTCTCTGCGGATTCATCATCCTCCGCTCCATTGCGGCCCAATAGTGGAGCAAGATGGTAGCCGAGCGAGGCATCGCAGATGGCCATGACAATATTGACTATAAATAGATACAGAATGTATGACTCCATATCAGAACGTATTCATATGATGACACCGCAGCATCACCGTAAATCGAGAGTTGAGGATGTTAAAGCGTATACAGTTTATCATCATGAGCCGGGGGGGTAAATTTTTTTTTCAGACCCTTGACCCCTCCGGCTGCGAACGGGCTCTCTGTGTCAAAAAGGTCGCCCATCTCTTCTTCTATTTTCTCGGGATCCTCTCCGGCTTCGAGCCGACGCATCGCCTCTTCCATTTCAGAACCGAAATTCACCCCGGTAGCTTCCGTCAGTTTTCGCATGAAACCGGCCAACTGACGCGGATTGTTTTCATCGACTCCTTCCATCTCTCCGGCCAGCTCCAGCATGGCTTTTTCCAGACGTTCCCCATCCATATCCGGCAAACCGTCCTCCGTTTCCTTTTCAATACCTCTGGAAAAAGCGAAACGGGAAACCTGGCGTTCAAGTTCGGGACGTCCACACTTTGGACAGTCTGGACGTTTATCTGTATTTACGCGACGTGACAGGAAATTGAAGATTGTATGACAATCACTGCAGTAAAATTCATAAACCGGCATTTTTGCCCTCCGTTTTTCAAAGTATTAATAACCGGTGAATTATACAGGCTTTCCCATGGCAGTTCAATTTCGTGTGGAACGATCTATAATGAACCGAGCACTTTCATGAGATGGGGCACCAGCTGTTTTTTGCGCGACATGACACCATGCAGTTCGTAAAGGTGGGGCTCCATCTGCGGATAACCCATGACATGGGCCAGCTCTTTCCTTCCTTCAGCCAGAAAAAGTGTTGTCTCGCTGTAAATGTCGGTCACCATTAATCCCGCCATTTGCAGATGGTCCTTTTCGCGGATATCTTTAAGGGCATCGCGCAGGCTTTCTTTCATTTCATAAAACTCTTCAAACCCAATGACTTCAACCTGTCCCACCCCGAAAAGTATCGTACCGGCGGTGAAATGTTTGAAATCGCTCCTAATCGCAAGTTCCGCTGTCTCATGTGCAGTAAAACCGCTGCATGAAGTGAAAATATCCTTCCCGAATTCCGCCATATCCAGACCGGACAGTTGTTCAAGCCACTCGGCAGTATCACGGTCCCTGTCCGTGGTCGTTGCAGAGCGGAGGATAACCGTATCGGAAATAATACCAGCCAGCAAAAGGGATGCGATACTTGTATCCGGTTTTATCCCTTTCTCCCTATAAATGGATGCGACAATGGTGCAGGTACTACCCACCGGAACAACTGTGAAGGCGATCGGCTGGTCGGTGTGGGGATTTCCCAGCTTGTGGTGATCGATGACTTCCAGAATATCTACTTTATCCGCCCCGGGAAGCGCCTGGTCCAGTTCATTGTGATCGACCAGTATAAGAGCATAAGGCAGCGGCGAAAGGAGAGATGACTTGGTGGCGACACCTGCAATGGTACCGTCCTCTTCCACTGCAATAACGGCAGGCTCGCCTGAGTGAAGCAGCCTTAACCGCAGGTGGTCCAGAGATTCGGCCACTCCGATCTGGGAAAACTTAGTTTCCTGGAAATTGCTACAGAGGCGTAGAAAGCCTGACCATCCCCACAGCCGTCGCCGTGTCACACGGGCTGGAAATAATGGTCACACCGGCAGATTGCGCCCTGGATAAAAGATCATCTGCTATCTCGAGTCCACCGGTAACAACCAGGAGACGCACCCCTTTTTCGATAGCCGCTTCCAGGATCGGCCTCCGGTCACCCGTTATGACCAAAAGTGCTGAGGAATCGTAACCTGCTATGCGCTTAAGGAACGATTCCTCGCTCATGGCCCCGATGAAAAGAAGAAATTGTTCGATCTCAACGGAAGCCTTGCCGGCAAGGAACCTGCCATCCAGGCATTTGCACAGGGACTTTATGGACGCACTAACGAGCCTGCGGCTGCCTGAACCGGCTACAAGGTATTCTTCCGAAAGCCTGAGGAGTGATACCACTCCGCAGGGCACTTCCGTCTCATCAACTACAGGCAGGACCCTTATGCCGTGTTTGTGGAAAAGTTCCAGTGCTTCTTTCAGAGGTGTCGAAGCCTGAGCGGTTACCGGTTGCCGGGAAAGAACGTCCCTGACCTTGGGATGGACGTCAGCCAGATACTGAGGCGGATCGATACCGAGTCGTTCCAGAATATATCGGGTCTGCGGATTAGGCGACCCGGCCATGGCGGCGTATATATTGGAATAACCAAGCATTTTCTTTAATTTCACGTATGCTATAGCCGAGGCGATGGAATCGGTATCCGGGTTTTTGTGTCCAACTACATATATCTTTTTATCCATAAAATAACCTTTAACTAAAAATCAGCAGTTGAACCGTATTATTCTCATCTGCGATGAATTGACTCCTTCTCTTATTAATTATCTGCGTCTGCCAAGAAGTCTCAAAAGCATGAGAAACAGGTTGATGAAATCGAGATATAAGGTAAGCGCCCCGAGAATAGCTGGTTTCCTGCCGCCCCCCTGGGCTGCCAGAGCCTTGATCTTCCATGTGTCATAGGCAGTGAGACCGGTGAATACCAGCACGCCGATGGCGGATACAATCCAGGAAACCGACCCGCTTTTCAAGAAGATGTTCACCACCGATGCAATGACAACTCCTATCAGACCCATGAAAAGAAAGCTCCCCCATGATGTCAGGTCGCGACGGGTAAAATAACCATAGGCACTCATGGCTCCGAACATAGCAGCGGTTATGAAAAAGGTGGATGCGATCGAGTCTGCTGTATAAACAAGGAGAATAACGGAAAATGTTATTCCGTTCAGTGCTGAATACACCAGGAACATCATGGTCGCGAATGATGCGCTGATCCGGTTTATGGCCGCGGACAGGGCTATAACCAAGCCTAGCTCGCCGATCATAAGGCCATAGAAAATTAATTTATTCCCCACCACCGCGTTGAAAAGGGCTGGTGTGGATATGGTTGCAAATGCAATGAAAGCCGTAATGAGTAGCCCCGCCCCCATCCATGCGTACACCTGCCGGATCAGGGTGTTCTGGGCAATGAGGACCTGGTCTTCGGTATTAAGGTAGTTAATGTCTTGCTGCTGGTTCATGGGATAAATTCCTTTCTCATGCTGAAATGGTTTTCAGTTTAATTCTATTTTTAATTTTAATGCAAGTCAAACAAGCAGTAATAAATTCATCAATTAATGTCATTCCGGAGATCTTGTGCCGATTTGGCTTTGGCAGCGGCACAAAGTCTTTAAACAGTATTTTCAAATTTAAGATAAACCTATGAAACCCGGATCTCTTGGGTCTACGATTTTGTGCACACCAGCTTTTTAACTGATCGTGGTGACCATACCTCGCGACATAAGTGTATTTTTCCTCCGCAATGTTACAATTAATATTGAAAACTCCAGAAAAATAATCTGTTTTTAATAACAGGAGCCGGAAATGGCAAATAAGGTAATCGTCACAATTGCGCGGCAGCTTGGCAGTGGTGGGACATTTATCGGCAAACAGGTTGGCAAATTGTTGGGAATCAAGTATATCGACAGGGAAATATTGCATCAGGTTGCCGAGATACTCCATGAAAGTGAAAAAAACCTGTCCGATCGCGAAGAAAGGCTCTCCACCTTTTGGGAACGCATGGCGCGGGCATTCTGTTACGGGGTTCCGGAAGCTGGCTATGTACCACCACCACTGCGGCCCATCCCGGATGAAGAGTTATTCGCCGTTGAGAAAATGACCATCAGGAAGATAACAGAAGGCTGCAGCGCTGTTCTTGTTGGCAGGGCCGGGTTTCATATCCTGCGGGACAGGCCTAATATTGTCAATGTCTTTATTCATGCACCAAGGGATTTCCGGGTCAGGCGCATAATGGAATTATACGGAATTCCGGATGCCGGTCAGGCGCGGGAAATGATCGAAGACTCCGACCGGCAGCGGAAGGAATTCGTCAAGAGCATGACAGGTCTGGAGTGGACGGATGCACTTAATTATCACCTGAGTATAGATTCTTCACTTGTCGGCTTTTCAACAGCCGCAGAAATGATTCAGCCCCTGGCCGATAAAATCAGGAATGTGCCCTGAAAACAGAACGGAACCCTATGCTACTTCAATTTCATGCTCTCGTAATTTGCGGAATAATTTAGAAACTTGCCCCCCATTTTCCTGAATAGACAATTTCACTGAGTGTCTTGCGCGGACGCGTTTCGCCCTCTTCCAACGGATATCCAACCGGAAAGAGTCCGACAATTCGAATTTCCTCAGGGATATCAAGCAATGATTTGATTTTTGCCTCTTCGAATACCCCGACAAAAACGGTACCGAGCCCCTGCGAATGTGCAGCAAGCATGAGATTCTGTGATGCGATACCTGCATCGGCCATATAATACTGCTGGTCATGTAATTTTCCCGATTTATCGGGGTCTGCGCAAAGGACAATTACCGCCGGGGCCTGTGCTACCCCTTTCTGAGCGGGGTTGCTCCTGTAGCCGAGCGGAGCGAAGAATTTCTCGACAAAGGACAGCTCGCCGAGCTTCTGTTTCATTTCGTCGTCTTCAACAACAATCAATCTCCAGCACTGCATGTTGGCCCATGAAGGAGCCCTGCAAACAGCGGCCAGTATCGCTTCCAGTTTTTCCTCCTCAATAGGTCGGTCCTGAAATTTGCGTGTACTTCTCCATGTTCTGATCGCTTCAAGTGTATCCATGGTATCCTCCTCGGAGAAAATTTAGCTGAATATTGTACAGATTATATTACTTCTATACCCGTCAAGTTTCCAGTGCGCCTATCAAATTCTTCACGTCTGCTATCCCGTTTTCAACAAGGTACCGTTCCATATCGGCGGCTATTTTCCCGGCGATACCGGGAGTTATAAAATTCGCGGTCCCTATCTGAACGGCTGTAGCCCCTGCCAGCATGAATTCGAGGGCATCCGTAGAGTTGGTGACTCCGCCGATTCCGATAACCGGAATATCAACAGCCCTTGCCACCTGCCAAACCATGCGCAAGGCAACCGGTTTTAATGCCGGGCCGGAAAAACCGCCGGTAATATTGGCCAGCACCGGTCTGCGTGTCCGCAGGTCTATTGCCATTCCGGTCAGGGTATTGATGAGGGAAAGGGCATCGGCATCTGCTTCTGCGCAGGCGCTTGCCATCTCAACGATATCGGTGACATTGGGTGACAGCTTGGCGATGACTGGTTTGATGGTCGATTCCTTCACAGCCTTGACCACAGAGTATGCTGCATCGGGACTGGATCCGAAGGCTATTCCGCCCTGCTTGACATTGGGACAGGAAATGTTCATCTCCAATCCTGCTACTTCGGGAATGCCGTCAAGCCTTTCCGCCATTTCAGCGTATTCATCCTCGGTGTTGCCGAAGAAATTGACGATAACAGGAGTATTTATTTTCCTCAGGAATTGAACTTTTTCTTCGATGAATGCATCGATACCGACATTTTGCAGACCTATGGCATTGAGCATTCCCCCCGGGGTCTCTACGATTCGCGGCATCGGATTTCCGGCCTTCGGTTTCAATGAAAGCCCCTTGGTGACAATGCCACCGAGGGCTTCAAGGTCGAGGTATGCGGAATACTCTTCACCGTATCCGAAGGTTCCCGAAGCGGTCATAACCGGATTGCGCATTTTTATTCCGGCAATTTCGACTGAAAGATCAGGTTTTTTCATATTTTTCTCGCCTTTTCTAGTCCCATAAAATTTCCCTCGAATCGAATACCGGTCCGTCTTTGCAGACACAGCGGTAATCCGGTTTTTCATTAGTATGGCTGCTTCCCTTCGTCACGCAGCCAAGACACGCACCCACTCCGCAGGCCATGTTCGATTCCAGGGACACCTGACAGGGTATATTGTTGCGGGCGGCAATACCTGCAACAGCCTTGAGCATGGGTAACGGTCCGCAGGAATAAACGGTACGCCTTTTACCATCCATTGACAGATGTTTTTCCATTACCTCTGTCACCAGACCCATGGTACCGAGCGTACCGTCGTCAGTTGCAACGTATGCGTCAATCCCGAGCTGTTCGAATTCAGTCACACAAAGGATGTCATCCTTTTTCCTTCCGCCGATAAAAACTTTCACCTTCGATTTTTCCACCAGCTGTTTGGCCAGGAAATAAAGCGGAGCAAGGCC
This sequence comes from uncultured delta proteobacterium, assembly GCA_963815135.1. Classification (GTDB taxonomy): domain Bacteria; phylum Desulfobacterota; class Desulfuromonadia; order Geobacterales; family Geobacteraceae; genus CAIWTU01. The sequence goes on along the minus strand of CAWFFO010000013.1, from coordinate 54,189 downwards.
GAACCCGCCACCAACCAGTATTTTTTCCTCCTCGGGACTTCCCTGGTCGAAACCGTTTCCGAGTGGAGCGAGCAGATCCAGGTAATCGTGCTGATGCAGGGATTGAAGAATTCCTGTTCCCTTTCCCACCACTTTGTATAGCAATTCAATATAATGCTGTTTGGGTGAATCGGGATATTGCGATTCGAAAGTTCCCAGGTCATAGATGCCGAACGGACGTCTCAAAAGAGGATCGATTCCGTCGCGGACGCGAACCATGACAAATTGTCCGGGCTTCGAACGCATTATTTCTTCCGGTGCAGTCAATCTTATCCTGCAATATCCGGGAGAAATCTGTTCATTAAATACAACCATTGACTTAAACTGCATCATCATCCCCTTCTTGTCTGTTGAAAATATATTCCATGATGTATGCGTCTTCACCGTTTTCGTAATATCTTTTGCGGCGGCCGGTAATGACAAATCCAATTTTCCTGTACAAGGAAACAGCAACGATATTTGAGGTGCGGACTTCCAGAGAAACATATTCAGCATCCTGCAACCCGCATTCATCGATAACCTTTTGTATAAGTAACCGTCCAATACCCTTTCCTCGAAAATCGGGATGAACCGCCACATTGAGAATATGGCCTTCATCAAGTACGAGCATGGGGCAAATATATCCGCAAATTTTTCCTTCGGAATCCGTTGCGACCAGGGGAAAAGAATATGGCGATTGCAATTCGGCAATAAAATGTTCCCTGCACCAGGGTGAGGGAAAGGAGACCCTTTCGATCTCCAGGACCTCTTCCAGGGCGTCTTCGGTCATCGGGCTTATTGCTATATTATCCAATTCTTTTTTGATAGAGGCACTTCCGAAAATATATATAATCGACTGCGTGACATGCGATAAAGAGAGGCTATACTGTGATTGCACAGATTACGGCAAACCTTCTTCTCTTTCAACGATAAAATTTAAACTGGCTTTCCATTTCGTCTTTCATACCGGACAGTTTCAGTTTGACTTTTAGGGGATAATGGTTTAAATATTCTACTTTACTTTTACAGGAGGAACAAGAGTTGAGCGGCAACGGCATTACATATAAAGACGCAGGCGTGGATATAGATTCTGGAAACCGGTTCGTTAAAATGATCAAACCTCTCGTTAAGGCGACCTACAGGCCAGAGGTCATAGCCGATATTGGAGGCTTTGGAGGACTGTTTTCTCTTAACTCGAGCAAATACAAAAATCCTGTCCTTGTTTCGGGTACCGACGGTGTGGGAACTAAGCTTAAAGTTGCCTTTCAGGCGGACAAACATGATACGATCGGCATCGACCTTGTCGCCATGTGTGTTAACGACATAGTTGTGCAGGGTGCTGAACCTCTCTTTTTTCTCGATTATTTTGCAACGGCAAAACTTGATCCGGAAAATGGAGCTCAGGTCGTCAAGGGAATTGCCGAAGGCTGCTCAATGGCAGGTTGCGCCCTTATCGGCGGAGAAACTGCGGAAATGCCCGGCTTTTACTCTTCGGGAGAATACGATCTTGCTGGCTTCGCCGTCGGCGTGGTTGACCGCGACAAGATCATCGACGGGTCCGGCATCACCGTAGGAAACAAGCTTATAGGAATCGCATCCAGCGGTCTGCACAGCAACGGATACTCTCTGGCGAGGAAGGTGCTGTTCGATAAAATGGGCCTGGGCATAAACGAGGAACTTCCAGGCCTGGGAAAAACAGTTTCCGATGAGCTTCTGACACCTACCCGTATCTATGCAAAGACAATTTTGAACCTGATTCGGGACTTCCGGATAAACGGCATCGCCCATATAACAGGTGGCGGCCTTCTTGAAAACGTTCCGAGAATTCTTCCCAATGGCTGCAAGGCTGTCATAAACAAGAATTCATGGGTTATGAAGGACATTTTCCATATAATACAGAGTGCCGGAAAAATCGAAGAAATGGAGATGTTTCGCACCTTCAACTGCGGCATCGGGATGGTCCTGGCCGTACCGGAGAATGAAGCCGAAGAAGTGCTGATCAGGCTTTCAGGCCTGAATGAGCAGGCTTGCATCATCGGTGAAATAGGAAAATGTGAAAGCGGCGGGGAAATTGTCGAGCTGGTTTAAGTTAATCCTGTGTTAAATCAAGGTGGATCGATGTCTGAACCGATACGAATCGGAGTCCTTGTTTCCGGAAACGGTTCGAATCTTCAATCAATTATAGATCATTGCAGTCAGGGCAAGATTAATGCTTCGGTTGCTTGTGTTATCAGCAACAAAAAAGATGCATTCGCCCTTGAAAGGGCAAAAAAACACGGATTACCTGCATTTTACGTAAACAATCGCGATTTTACGTCAAGAGAGGCATTTGACGCTTCCGTGGTAGACCTGCTGGTGAAGCATCGTGTGCGGCTTGTAGCTCTTGCGGGCTTTAACAGGATAGTTTCACCTGTTCTTCTCAACGCTTTCCCCATGGCCGTCATGAATATCCATCCCGCGCTGCTTCCAGCTTTTCCCGGGTCCAGGGCACAACAACAGGCACTGTTCTATGGTGTAAAAATAGCAGGATGTACGGTGCATTTTGTAGACGCCGGGACAGATAGCGGCCCCATTATAATTCAGGCAGCCGTCCCTGTTTATGATAATGACACCGAAGAAATACTCTCAAAAAGGATTCTTGCCGAGGAGCACAAGATATATCCCAGGGCCATTCAGCTTTTTGCTGAAAGCCGGCTGTCGATAGAGGGACGGAAAGTGTCAGTAAAACCGCCTTACGAACCGGCACCGGGTTTCATGGAAAACCCGCCTGCCTGATTTTTTCTGCGTTCCCTTTCCACCAGGATTCCCAGTCTTGACCATTGTAGTCCATCAATAAAGACAACGGTATAAAAGTATCCAATTCATTGACGCACTGATTGAACAGTGCATAGGTAAACTGGTGAAATAGCGTTATTTCAGTCTGAAAGCAAGTTGAGAATTCCCAGTAAAGTTTTCTTTCTTCCAATGGGAAAGCTTCTGCAAAATTCATTGTACACCACTCTTCGTAGAAGACCTCGCCGGAAGTATCAACAAGCGGTATGCCATGCAGTCGACACGTCATTGGACGATAATTGTAGACAAGACAGTTTCCGTTTTCCGACAGCAGAGGACAGGGAGTCTCGTCATCATCCGGCATCAGTATCTCCCAATCGTTTTCCGGTTTGATATTGAGTATATATGGAGCATCCAACTCAGGCCATTTATTTCGCAATGAATTCAGTCGCTTTTGCGCTTTTTCCCGGACAGTTTTCTTTACGCTTTCATCAAGCCGGTCAAACCCTGATTTCAAGAACCAGGCATCAAGCAGGGTAATGTCAAACAGACTGCGACAGCATTCGGAACACCCTTGAGAGCATTTGACCTGTGCTGGAAATTCGGAAATGCAGCGGGCAAACCATCGATCGACTGCACTGAGCAGCGAACCGTAATTTTCTAGAATTTCTTTCATTTTCATAATTATTGTCCTGCTGGAAAAATCTTAATATACTATGTGAGATTGGGTGCTTCGGGCTATATATTAAGAAAGGCGACACAGATGCGTCGCCTTAGAATCAAAGCCTGCCGTCGACAGGGTATATTATCCTGTTATTTCCGATTTGGTAAAAATCGACTTCAGCCAGTACCCTTCCTTTTCTATATTTTCCCTGCCGCCTTCTTCACGGTCTACCAGAGTTACAACTCCCAGGACCTTCAGCCCTTCTTCCTCGGCGCGCTCTATTGCTTTCAAAGAGGAGCCACCACTGGTTACCACATCCTCTACAATAATGACACGCGAACCCGGTGCAAGATTTTTTCTTCCCTCAAGCCATGCGCCGGTGCCGTGTCCTTTGGGCTCCTTGCGGATTATAAATGCTGGTATAGGTTTTCCCTCCAGAAAACTCACCACCGAAGTCGCAGTTGCAATCGGATCAGCCCCCAGGGTCAATCCCCCTACCCCTTCAACACCTTCAATATCACTGATGGCTTCAAAGAAAAGCTTTCCGGTCAGATACCCGCCCTGGGCATGCAGAGTCGTCTGTTTCCCGTCAAAGTAAAAGTCGCTTTCCTGTCCTGAAGAAAGGGTGACTTTTCTTTTTTCGTACGATTTTTCCCTGATGATGCTCTTTAATTTTTCTCTTTCAGTCATGAAAATAATTACTCCATTTCGAATAGGTCTAGCTGAGGTTCGGAAGCAAAAGTCGGAAATTTTACCGGGTAGCCTCCCGAAAAACAGGCACTGCAGTAATTTTCTTTCGTGGAGCCGACGGCTCTCATCAACCCCTCTTCAGAGAGATAGGCCAGCGAATCAGCCGTTATATATTTTCTGATTTCCTCAATGGAATGTGAAGAAGAAATAAGCTCCTTGCGGGTCGGGGTGTCGATTCCGTAATAGCATGGATAGCTGGTCGGGGGAGAAGAGATGCAAAAATGGACCTCCTTTGCACCGGCGCTTCTGATCATTTTGATGATTTTACGGGAAGTTGTTCCCCGGACAATCGAGTCATCTATTATTACAACCCGCTTGCCCTTGAGTATATCCTTCACCGGGTTCAGCTTGATCTTGACACCAAAATGGCGGATTGACTGCTGCGGCTCAATGAATGTACGCCCGACATAATGGTTGCGGATAAGTCCGAATTCGAATTGAAGCCCGATTCCTGGGCATATCCCATGCGGCGGGTACACCAGAATCCGGGACAGGAATGACAATATCCGCTTCAATCCTGTTTTCACGAGCAAGCTGGCGCCCAAGTTCCTTTCCTACCATGTATACGTTCTTGCCGAAAATGTAAGAATCCGGTCGGGCGAAATATACAAATTCAAAAACACAAGGTGTCGGCTGCACCTTCTGAAACGGAAAATAAGAGGTAATGCCGTCATTATTTATCACGACCATTTCGCCCGGTTCGATTTCCCGAACGAAGTTTTGCCTCTATCAGGTCGAGTGCGCAGCTCTCAGATGCGACTACGTAAGAATCGCCGAGCTTACCCAGGCAAAGCGGCCTGAAACCGTTCGGATCACGCACCGCCACCAATTCCGTTTCAGTCATGAGCAGCAGGCAGTAAGCACCCTCGACCCTGTTCAGTGCTTCTGTCAGGCGATCCACCAGAGAATTTGCCTTGGACATCGCCAGGAGATGGACGATGATCTCTGTATCCATCGTTGTTTGGAAAATTGAACCCCATGCTTCCAGTTCATCCTTGATATAGCTGGGCATTTACGATATTTCCATTATGGGCTACAGCACATGCTCCCCGGGAATAGTCCACCATGATCGGCTGAACGTTTTTCAGTATGGACGAACCGGTTGTCGAATAGCGGACATGGCCGATGGCCGTTTTACCCGGAAGCTTTTGAAAATGTCCTGATCGCCGAAAACATCGGCCACCAGCCCCATGCTTTTATGGGAGTGCAGAGTGTTGCCGTCAGAAGAAACGATGCCGCAGCTTTCCTGTCCCCTGTGCTGCAGGGCGTAGAGTCCCAGATAGGTCAAATTGGCAGCTTCCGGGTGGTTGAATATGCCGAAAACGCCGCACTCTTCTTCAGGCCTTACAAGTTTCATTATTGTATTTACTCCTTTTTACGGTTGTACGTACAAACTAATTCCTTGCCGGACAGCCAAAGGTTCCGGCGTGACGTATCCGCAATTATCCAGCCACTTGCAATTGGGTTTAAACATTATCATCGCGCTGCCTTTTAACGATCTCTAACTGCCGAATTTTTTTATTATAGTTCACTGTTGACTCAAATGTCCATAGCAGTTGTTGCGGCAAATCCGTAACCACAGATAGTGAATATTTGGTTACAACAAGTTATTTCTTATATAGTTCGCTGCATTTCTGAACAGGATAAGTCCATCTCCTTCTTCTGGCAGCTCTTCCCTTGTCCAGCGCGGGTGATTCGTTCTGTGTACGAACGCTTCCGGGTGGGGCATAAGTCCCATGAGCCTCCCGGTTTCATCGCAGATTCCGGCGATAGCGTTCATGGATCCATTGGGGTTCAGGGGGAATTCCATTGTGGGAGCCGAATAGGTATGGTCTGAATATTTCAGCACTGAAAGATTGAGATTTTCGATTTTGTCCATTATTTCCTGGGAATCAACATAAAATTTGCCCTCACCATGTCGTATCGGCAGATATATGCCCTTTTCAATTCCCCTGGTAAAGACTGACGGCGAGGCGGGGTTGTTTTTCAAGTAAACCCACCGGTCCTGAAAACGTCCGCAATCGTTAAAAGTCAGTGTTGCAGACTGCTTGAGAAGTTCGCCCCCGAGAGAAGGCAACAGTCCCATTTTCACCATGAGTTGGAAACCATTGCAGACGCCGAGTATCAGTTTCCCATCGCGTATGAAGCGCAGCAACTGGTCCATCAGATGCTCGCTGCTTCCGGATATCCTTGCGTATTTAAACCTGTTGGCCTGGGCCTTTGCGCTGCCCAGATCATCGCCATCGAGAAAACCTCCCGTAAGGTTAAGGAAATGAAAATCTTCGAGACTCACCTCCCCATGCAGGATTTCCGAAATATGTGCGACCTTCACTTCATCGAAACCGGCAAGCCTGCAGGCATGGGCAGCCTCCATTTCACAGTTGGTGCCGTTCCCGGTAATTATGACTGCTTTTGCCAACGACATGTCACATCTCCCTCAGCGGGCTTTGCCACGCTTCTTTCAATTCGCCGATATCGGCCCTCAGCACCACCGATCCATCGAGACCGGTTACCGAGAGCGTATTGTCTTCCGTGACCGTACCGATACTGGAGAAGCAGTTGCCGGTCAAGGTTTCTTCAAAAATTTCCCGGTCCTCCGGATGAACCGTTACCAGGTGGCGGGAAGCTGTTTCCGAAAACAGGATCACTTCGTCACGCCTGTCGCAGGGAACACCGGAAAATAGGACCCTTCCAAGGTCTATGGACAACCCGAGGCCGCCGGCAAAGGCAGTTTCGGCCAATGCAACAGCAAGCCCGCCATCCGAGAGATCGTGGCAGGATGCAACTACCCCCTTATTAACCGCTTCATGGTATGCCCTGTAACGTTTCAGGCTTTTTTCCATGTCGACCCGCGGCACCCGGTTGCCGACAAATCCCTTTAAGGCATAGTACTCGGAACCGCCCAGTTCGAAGGCTGTCTTACCCATGAGGTACACGATATCACCAGGGCGTTTGGCATCCATGGTAACCGCTTTTCTAGCGTCTTCAATTTTGCCTATTAACGAGAAAAGAACCGTGGGCGGTATGGAAATCTTTGTTGTTCCATCGTAGAAGTCGTTTTTCATGGAATCCTTGCCTGAAATCAGCGGGATTCCATACGCGACGCAGCAGTCATAAAGGGCCTTGTTTGCGCGTACCAGCTGAGCCATCTTATATTCGCCATCCGGCGTTTTTTCGGATTTGACCGGATCACACCAGCAAAAATTATCCAGACCCGCAATCAGGTCAAGAGAACCGCCGACCGCGACGTAATTGCGCAATGCTTCATCTATTGCGTTCGCCATCATGAAATAGGTATCGATATCGCTGTAGCGGGGGCAGATACCGTGGGCAACGACAACACCTTCGAAGGATTCCAGGACGGGACGCACTATTGCGGCGTCTGAAGGTCCGTCGTTATCGACACCGGTAAAGGGCTTTAAGACACTGCCTCCCTGCACTTCGTGGTCGTATCTGCGAACAACCGATTCCTTGGAACAGACATTGAGGGACGATAAAAGCTTTTTCAGATCGTCTGTGTAGTCATCCAATTCTTCCGCTTCCGGCTCGGGGTGGATATTCCTTTTCCATACCCCTTTCATTCTCATGGGCGGAAGGCCTTCGTGGAGAAAACTGATCGGAAGGTATGCTACGGTCCGGTCACCATAGCATATGTGGAAGTACCCGGAATCCGTGAATTCGCCAAGTACGGTTGCCTCCACATTCATTTTGGCCGCAAGGGCCAGGAAGTCCTTGAGTTTTTCCGGAGGAACCGCAAGGCTCATCCTCTCCTGTGCTTCGGAAATGAGGATCTCCCAGGGATCCAATCCGGGATACTTCAGCGGTGCTTTTGCCAGATCGAGCCGACAGCCGCCGCATTCGCTGGACATTTCACCGATCGAGGATGAAAGTCCTCCAGCGCCGTTATCGGTTATGAAGTTGTAAAGTCCCCTGTCCCTGGCACGGATGAGAAAATCAGTCATTCTCTTCTGGGTAATCGGGTCCCCTATCTGAACTGCGGAAACAGGCGATGTTTCACTCAATTCCTCCGAGGAGAACGTTGCACCGTGAATGCCGTCCTTGCCGATCCTGCCACCGGTCATGACTATTATGTCGCCTGGATAGATATTTTTGATGTGGGACGGTTCCCCGTTTATCTCTGCCGGCATCATGCCCGCAGTACCGCAAAATACCAGGGGCTTTCCTGCAAAACGGTCGTCGAAGACAAGTGAACCGTTAACGGTAGGGATACCGCTCTTGTTGCCTCCATGCTCAACCCCCTCGACTACTCCTTCATATATACGGCGAGGATGAAGCAGCCTGGCCGGCAGAGGTTTTTCATAGAAAGGAGACGCGAAACAGAAAACGTCCGTATTGAAAATCAGTCGGGCGCCCTTGCCTGTTCCGAACGGATCACGATTGACGCCGACAATTCCGGTCAACGCTCCGCCGTAAGGATCGAGTGCGCTGGGTGAGTTATGGGTTTCGACCTTGAAAACCAGCGAGTGCTGCTCATTAAACCTGATAACCCCGGCGTTATCCTTGAAAACGGAAAGACAGTAATCCTTGTCGCCCAGGTTTTCCCGGACCGTTTTGGTCGTTCCCTGGATATACGTCTTGAAAAGGGAGTGAATCTCCTCCCTGTTTCCCTGTTCGTCGACATATTCTATAATGCCGGAAAAAATCTTGTGTTTGCAGTGTTCGGACCAGGTCTGTGCCAGTGCCTCAAGCTCCACATCGGTGGGATACTCAGGCATTCCGATTTTCCTTCTTTCTTCCCTGACTTTTCCATCGCGGAAATAGGATTGAATGATCCGCATTTCTTCAAGGGTAAGAGCAAGCACTCCATCCCTGCTGATTCTCTGCAGTTCATCATCGGAAACATCAAGATCTATTTCGCGGACTTCAGCTTTAGTCTGTCCGGAAACCTTGGGAACAAAGGGTTTGACTCCGCCTTGCCTGATAAAAGCATCCCGATCGAGGATTTGGTAGCGTTGAATGAGAGTGTTGCATAAAAGTCCGGTGGCAAGGGTTTCAACGTCTTTACCATCCAACGGCCCTTTGATAAGGTATTGGACTGAAGTGTAAACACCTTCATCAGGCTTGAAAGTCGAGCCGGTTATGAATTCCACGGCTTCCCTCGCAGTTCTGCCCACATTATCAGTAACACCAGGCCGGTAGCCCACTTCAATCAGATAATCGAAGTCTTCGGCAGCCGGTCCGTCAATGGAGTAATTCTGAATTACCGGATCGGAAAAAGGCTCCGCGGCAATCTTAACCAGTTCTTCCCTTGACAGGTCGGCATCTACGGTATAGACATCGATGGTCCTGACGCCGGTAACAGGCAAGTGGAGGAAATGCTCGATTTCCCTTCTAATCCTTTCACCTCGTGGGTCACGTACATGATCTTTCAGAGCAACTTCGATTCGATGGGCCATTATCCTTCCTTCTCCAGTAAAACCGTTCTCGTCGGATAGGGAATTTCTATCCCGTGTTCCCTGAAACGGTTTGCTATCATTGTATTCAACACATCAGTAATCTGGAAAACTTTGCCATAATCTTCAACCCAGAAAAAAAGAGACAGATTCAGGGCACTATCGCCGAATGAAACAAAATAGGATTCCGGACCGGGATCCTGAAGAACTTCTGGAACTTCACGCGCAATACCGACCAGAAGCCTCTTAACTGCTTCCACATCGCTTCCGTAGGCAACTCCCACATTTATCCGGCCCTTCGATTTTACATCGGGAAAGGCCATGTTTACGACCGAACTGTTGCACAGGTCCGAATTGGGAATGATGATCAGCGTATTGTCTACCGTTTTTATTTTGGTGCTGCGGAGACCGATATCAACAACATCGCCCCATTGGCCGCTTGCGAGCTGAATCCTGTCGCCGATCCGGAATGGGCGGTCTATCATCAGGGTAAACCCCGAAATCATGTTAGCCAGGGTATCCTTGGCCGCCATACCGATGGCCAGTGAACCGATACCAAGGGCTGTCACCAATGAAAAGATGTCGTAGTCGAAATGTTTAAGGGTTATAATAAGAGCGGCGCCGACCAGGAAAATAGTAATTATCTTTTCGGCTAGTGGAAGTATCTGGCGGTCTATTCCAGCTCCGGTTCTTTCACTGACACGCGCTCCATACCAAGTCAGCATCTCGTTTACGGAACGGTATGCCATATTGGCAAAAATACATATATTTACAACAAATATTATACCTGAAGAAACCGCATGGACTTTATCGGGAAGTGGCAGAGAGTGGACCGCGTAATACAAACCACAGAAAACCACCAGGAGTGATGCAAGTGGCGTAATTCTTTTCAGTATTCTGTCATCGATACCTGTCCTGGTTAAAGATATCAATTTCGTTCCCCAGGTATCCAGAATGTATCTGAGCAACTGTGCGATCAGCCAGAAAACGACAAAAATTACAACTGCAATAAAGATTTCCTTTATCCAGAACATGATCAGGTTATCGCTTGCCTGCATTCGATAGAATTCAAGTATTCTATCCACCGAACACCCTCTTGAATATAGTGTCGACATGTTTCAGGTGATAATTGAGATCGAACGCATCCCTGATCTCCTCTTCGGAAAGATAATCCCTGACCTCGGAATCGGCTATCAGTTCTTCCTGGAAATCCTTTCCCTGCTCCCAGACCTTCATGGCATTTCTCTGAACCAGGACATACGCCTTTTCACGGGATACTCCTTTGCCCGCCAGAGTGAGGAGAACCCTCTGTGAAAAGACAAGTCCTCTCATCAGGTTAAGGTTTTTCATCATGTTTTCAGGGTAGACGACAAGATTCTCGATAAGCCCTGCACAACGATGGAGCATGAAATCCATCAGGATAGTAGCGTCCGGTCCGATCACACGTTCCACGGAGGAGTGGGATATATCGCGCTCATGCCAGAGCGGGATGTTTTCCATGGCCGAAACTGAATAGCCGCGGATCAGACGTGCCAGCCCGGTGAGATTTTCCGAAAGCACCGGATTCCTTTTGTGCGGCATTGCAGAAGATCCCTTCTGGCCTTTGCTGAAAAATTCCTCTGCCTCCAGCACTTCTGTTCGCTGAAGGTGCCGTATTTCCACGGCGAATTTCTCAATCGAAGAGGCTATAATGGCAAGAGTTGAAAAAAACTCGGCATGGCGGTCACGCTGGATAACCTGAGTCGAGCAGGGTGCCGGCTTCAGTCCCGCCTTTGCGCAAACGTATTCCTCGACACGCGGGTCTATGTTGGCAAACGTCCCGACGGCGCCGGAAATTTTACCATAGGATATGGTCTCTCTTGCCGACTCCATTCTCCGAAGATTGCGTCTCATTTCGTCATACCACAGGGCCATTTTTATACCGAAAGTCACCGGTTCGGCATGAATGCCGTGTGAACGGCCGATCATGGGGGTGTCTTTGTGCTCGAAAGCCCTTTTCTTGATAGCGTCCATGAGCTTTTTGATTCCGTCTATGATCAGTCCGCTACTTTCACGCAGTAACATGGCAAAAGAGGTGTCAAGGACATCGGAAGAAGTCAGTCCAAGATGTAGATAGCCGGAATCTTCACCAATATAATCGGCAACCGAGGTCAGGAAAGCGATAACATCATGCTTGACGACCTTTTCAATTTCATCGATCCGCGAGATGTCGAAGTTCGCCTTTGCCTTGATTCTTTCAACCGCATTATGGGGTATCGTTCCCATTTCGGCATGAGCTTCGCATGCATATATTTCAATATCCAGCCATTTCCGGTAGCGATTTTCCGCACCCCATATGCCGGTCATTTCGGGGCGACTGTAGCGATCTATCATGGTCTGTAATCTTCCTTTTTCCAGTAAAGTTGTATTTATATTCTATTTCTTCACGTCACATTCGCAGAATTTCACTGGCTGTGTACTGGGTCCCCATAATAAGTTGCGGTCTGCAGACATTCTGGGTTTCAAGCATTTCCCTGAATGTTTTCATTGCCAATAAAGGATCGTTGTTTGTTTCCGAGAGATGGGCCAGCAGAACCCCTTCGAGTCCGGAGTTGATCAGATCGCCAAGCAGATCGACTGATTCGATATTGGAGAGATGGCCGTGTCGCGATTTGATCCTCTGTTTAAGGTGCCATGGATAGGGACCATTTACAAGCATCTCCTCGTCATGGTTTGACTCCAGCACCAGAGCACGACAATCCTTCAGCTTCTCTCTTACGAGCCTGGTGGCGATTCCGAGATCAGTGGCCACCCCTATCCTTCCTTCCGGTCCTTCAATTACGAAACCGACCGGATCACTGGAATCGTGGGTTATTGGAAACGGGTCAATCAGCGTGTCCCTGAACAGGAAGGAACAGCCGGATTCGAATTCGACAACTTCGTTCCTTTTGAAAATATCTTTTGATTGACTGTGTGCCGGATAGCTGATGAATACGGGTATACCGATCTTGCGGGCAAGTGTTCCCGCGCCGCGTATATGGTCTGTGTGTTCGTGGCTGATGAATACTGCGTTGAGTTCCGGCCCTTCCACTCCGATGACAGAAAGTCTGTGGAGTATTTCACGGGCCGAGAGGCCTGCATCTATGAGAATCCTTGTTTTCCCTGTCTCTATAAAAAGTGAATTCCCCTTGCTGCCGCTGGCAAGCAAACAAACACGCAAGCACCCTCCTCAAAATTGCCTGTATGAACCGTCAAGGGATTTTCACCTGCCTTATGTCCCTTTAAGTTCAGCTCAAAAGTTTTTCATATGACAAAAAACCCTATGTATACGCAAATTTTTTTTATACAGGATTTACAAACAAGATTCAAGGATAAACTGGAGATGGTATACTTGTATCCGATTATGATTGCCTTCAAATTTTCAGATAATATGTCGTTGAAATTGTTTAAGAATTCATTCCCCGAATTATTAATTCAACATAAAAAAAATTGACTTGGAACAAACAAGATGTATATTGTTTACGGTTTTTGCGGGTTCCGGGTATCAAAAACGACTTACAGGAGGCAACAATGTCTACACGCATAGCCATTAATGGTTTCGGCAGGATCGGACGAAGAGTACTCAGATCCGCAATTTATGACAGTGATCTGGAAATTATCGCAATAAATGACATGGCAAACACTAGGACTCTGGCTCATCTTCTCAAATATGATTCAGTTCATGGGACGTTTCCGGGTAATGTTGAAGCTGCGGATGGACATTTGATTGTAAACGGAAAATCCATCAGGACTTTTGACATCAAAAACCCTGCGGAACTGCCATGGAGTGCGGAAAAAATTGACATTGTTCTTGAGGCAACCGGGAAATTCACAAAACGTGACAATGCCGAGACTCACCTCCAGGCCGGGGCAGAGAAAGTGATTATTTCCGCCCCTGCTACTGACCCGGATGCAACAATTGTGATCGGAGTTAACGATAAAACATATGACCCCTTGAAACACAATATAATATCTAATGCCTCATGTACGACCAACTGTCTGGCACCGGTTGCCAAAGTTCTTCATGAGACTTTCGGCATAGAAAAAGGCCTCGTAACCACGATACATGCATATACCAACGATCAGCGCATACTTGATTTGCCTCATGAAGACCTTCGTCGCGCAAGGGCCGCGGCCCTTTCGATGATTCCGACCGCGACCGGAGCAGCACGGGCCATCTCACTGGTAATGCCTGAACTCAAGGGAAAACTTGACGGCATGGCAATCCGTGTACCCACTCCAAACGTATCGGTTGTCGATCTTGCTGCGGTCCTTTCACAAAAAACAAACGCCGAGGAAGTTAACCTGGCGCTCAAAGAGGCATCAAATGGTGCACTTAAAGGAATTCTCGGATACTGTGAACAGCCTTTGGTGTCTATAGATTTTAACGGGGATACCCGTTCCTCGATTGTAGATTCTATCAGTACAAAGGTAATTGAAGGCAACCTGGTAAAAGTTATTTCATGGTATGACAATGAGAGCGGTTTTTCCCATCGGCTCATCGATCTTATGAAGCTTGTCGGCAGATAGAGATAATTATAAAATTAATATTTTTCAGGAGTTAGTCATGGCTATTCGTTACATTGATGAAGTAAATGATCTTAAAGAGAAAAAAGTGTTGATAAGGGTCGATTTCAACGTTCCCCTGGACGAGAACGGAAACATAACAGATGACACGCGAATCAGAGCTGTCTTGCCTACCATTAACTTCGCTCTTGATTTCAATGCGAAGGTTATTATTGCTTCCCATCTCGGTCGACCGAAAGGCGAAAGAAATCCGAAATATTCCATGGCGCCAGCGGCCAAGAGGCTTTCCAGATTACTCGATAAAGAAGTCAGCCTTGCTCCGGATTGTATCGGGAAAGAGGTGTCTGAATTGCTCGACAGGATGAAGCCCGGGGATATCGTCATGCTGGAAAACCTGCGATTCCATCCCGGCGAAGAAAAGAATGACGGGGAATTTGCCAAATCCCTTGCCGACCAATGTGACATATATGTAAATGATGCGTTTGCCGTATCGCACCGGGCCCATGCCTCCGTGGAAGCAATTACTAAATTCGTCCCGGTAGTTGCAGCCGGCTTCCTGATGAAAAACGAGATGAACTTTTTTGACAGGTCGATGAAGAATCCGATGCACCCGCTGGTGGCGATTTTGGGAGGGGCCAAAGTTTCCGGCAAGATAGAGGTTATCGACAACCTTCTGAACAAGGTGGACAAAATAATAGTAGGCGGAGGAATGGCATTTACCTTCCTCAAGGCGCTCGGCTTTAACATCGGAAAATCCCTGGTCGAAGAGCAACTTCTTGAAACAGCCATGAACGCTTATAACAAGGCGCGTGAGAAAGGAGTAAAATTTTATCTTCCGGTCGATTGCGTCGTAGCAGATCAATTTAATCCCAGTGCAGAGACCAAAGTAACAACGATTCAGGAAATCCCTCCTGACTGGATGGCCCTCGACATTGGACCTGCAACTGTCACCCTTTTCTCGGAAGCCATCCAGAACGCAAAAACCATCATCTGGAACGGACCGATGGGCGTCTTTGAAATGGATGCATTTTCGCGCGGAACTTTTGCCATGGTAAGCGCAGTTGCAAATTCTTACGCTCTTACCATAGTTGGTGGTGGAGATACGGACGTGGCAGTTCACCGTGCTGGTGAATTTGCAAAGATAAGCTATATTTCGACCGGTGGCGGTGCCTTCCTCGAACTGCTTGAAGGAAAGGTCCTGCCAGGTATAAAAGTTCTTGAAGAGAATGGAAATTAACCGATCCTACCTCCCGGGGAATTAAAATGAGAAAACCGATTATCGCAGGAAACTGGAAACTGTACAAAACCTCAGATGAAGCTGTCGAACTACTAAGCAAATTAATGCCAATGGTCAAAGACGTGTCCGACGTGGAAATAATTGTTGCACCCGTATTCACTGTACTGGGAATTGTAAAGAAAACGCTGGAAGATTCAGGCGTACAACTTGCGGCGCAGGATTGTTTCTGGGCGGAAGAAGGGGCTTATACCGGTGAAGTTTCGCCAAAAATGCTGAAAGATGTCGGTTGTACACATGTATTGATCGGCCATTCCGAGCGAAGACAATTTTTCAGTGAAACAGACGAAATTGTTAACAGGAAGATAAAGGCAGCCATAAACGGCGGCCTTACTTCGATTTTCTGTATCGGGGAAACGCTCGAGGAACGTGAGGCAGGCAGAACTTTCGAGGTTCTCGAAAAACAGGTTGAAAATGGTCTCTCAGATATAACACCTTCTGACATCAAGAACCTGGTGGTCGCCTATGAGCCGGTGTGGGCAATCGGCACGGGGAGAACCGCAACAGAAAACCAGGCTCAGGAAGTCCACAGGTTCATCAGGGAGTTACTGGCAAGGCATTACGACCAGTCAATATCTGACAGAACCAGAATTTTATACGGTGGCAGCGTAAAGCCGGAAAACATAAAAGGCCTTATGTTACAGCCTGATATCGATGGTGCTTTGGTAGGTGGAGCAAGCCTCAAAGCCGATTCTTTTGCGTCCATAGTCCGGTACCGCGCGTTGACTCATAATAAAAGGTAACCGAAAGAAAGCAACGTTGCCTCAAGATTGAGGTGACCGAAGGGTAGTGAAGATAGTCTTGAGATTTTCTTCGATTTTTCTTTTCAGTGTAAAAGGATTAAGAGAATTGTAAACTTCCTGGAGATGGTTTTTGGCATTGAGGGTAATGTGCTCAGAGCCGAGAAGTCTCTGGTAAGGGGTTTTTGGCGGTTCGTAGGTTTTAACGTATCGAGAGTTGATTCTGGTTTTTTGTTTGAGTTTGAGAGTTGGACAGAAGAAGTTGGTAAATTGGCTCCATTCGTTCTTGTAGAGCTCATTGACAAGGCTGACCAATTCCGGTTTATCAAACCTGTCGTAGCCCAATAATTGACGGACATGAGTCCAGTTTTTCTGTTCGACGAAAGCATTATCATTTTTGCGATAGGGACGTGATCTGGAGAAGAGTACCGGTGTAGTGGGACGGTCGGTGAAATACCTCACCAGGTGATGGTTGAGGAATTCGGAGCCGTTATCGCAGTCAAAACCGAGAATAGGGAAGGCAAGGCCCTGTTCGATATCCTGGATCCTTTTCAATACCCCTTGAGAGCCTCTGCCCCACACGGCTCTGTTTTCTGTCCAGCCGCTCAGGATATCTGTAAAGGTGAGGCTGTAGACAAAGTCCCCAGCCATGGAGTTGCCGCAGTGAGCCACGGTGTCGGCCTCAAAGTAGCCTGGCTGTGTGACATCCCAGTGATCGGTCTTAACAGGGATCTGATTTTTTAGAAGCGTTCCCGGCCTGGTGGTACAGCGGCCCTTTTTGTAGAGAGCTCTGTAAGGCTTGAGTAACCGATCGATAGTTGCAGGGCTTATCTGCAGTAACTTCTTTTCCAGGACCTTACCCAAGGGCTCGTATTCTTTCTCGTAAAAGGGGAGCCAGAGGGCAAGCGCGGCCTTGAGCTTCTTGGAGCACATTTGGTCAGTTGCAAACCAGATGCGTTTCAAAGCCTCAAGCAGCTTCGTATCGTGGTAAATTGTCTTGGGGCCGGGACGATTGCCGGCTTTTCCAGTCGGCTTCTTATGGGCCTTTTTGAGCAACCTGATGGCGTACTTGCGGTTATAGCCGCAGTTTGCACAGAATTCATCCAGAATAAGGGTCTTGACTCTTTTACCAGCCCGCTGGTAGCGAGTGCTAATTGCTTCCAAGTAATCACGCTTTGAACGTAGCACCATATCCAGGCCTCCTTTCGGTTACCTTTAATATGATGCAACGTTCCTGTTTCATGTCATGCTACGGTTACATTTAATATGAGTCAATTCGACCGTGAATAATTGCTTTGATTTTTAGCGACATCATGATATAAATATACGTTCAAAACTTTCGTAAGGATCCCTCAGACAATGATAGCATTTCTAATAACAATCCATATTCTAGTAAGCGTTGCGCTAATTGTTGTAGTTCTTTTGCAGGCAGGCAAAGGTGCCGAAATGGGAGCAACTTTCGGTACGGGCGGAAGCCAGTCACTGTTCGGAGTCGGCGGAGGAGCTACTTTTCTGAGTAAACTGACTACTGCAGCAGCGGTTATTTTCATGCTCACATCACTGACCTTGGCTTACCTTTCAAGCAAGCCGTCTACAAGTTCCATTATGCCGGCGACGGTCAAGCCAATAAATTCTGCTCCAAAACAAACAATTCCAGCTCAACAGGGAAAGTCGTCTACACCGGTTCCTCCAGCCCCCCAGCAGGCACCGAAAAAATAATATCTGTCGGTTATTTCCTATTGACATATTTTCAGCTAAATGTTAGAAAATCATCTCCATCGCCGAAGTGGTGGAATTGGTAGACACGCCATCTTGAGGGGGTGGTGGGCGACAGCCCGTGCGAGTTCGATTCTCGCCTTCGGCACCAAAAGCACAACGGGGATTTCAGACCATAATCTGAAATCCCTTTTTTGTTCCGCATATCGAACCTATTTATTATTCATGTATGCTCACTTTACTGCCTACTGTATCCGTCACAGCAAAGGCAATTTTCCTGAAGTCGTCACAGCTATTATCACGAGACGCTTTTTCAAGATCATTTATTTCATCGCCTTTCCTTATATGAAGAAATCAGGAGTAATCAACTTTCACGCCATCACCGTATTCGCATTACATAATAACACCTCTTTTTCGCTGTAATTATTATGACATACTCGATATATAAAACCCACAGCAGTAACTTCAAGGAACAGTGCTATCAATTAAATTTTGATATGGTACCTGCAGTAAATTTTTTTTGACGTAATATCACTAATCAATGTTATATGGAAGATTTATGGTTTATTAAGATTCAAACCACATCTAGCAGAAGAGATTGAAATCTCGCATTCTAGAGGTAAATTTAAGATAGAGATCATAAGTTACGATTTCTCATTCAAAAGCACTCTGGAGGAATTTCATGGAAAACATTAATCGGATTCTCGTGAACAGTGGAGCAACCAAGTATTGCCAGAAAGCCATACATTTAGGAGCTGATCTGGCAAGGAAATATAATGCAGAACTTTATGTCATACATGTAATTCATAATCCGTTCGGATATGAAGGCTTCAATTTGCCCATGATGTCTCTTGATGAAGCATATAAGGGCATTATCCAAGAAGCAAGAGACGATCTGGACAGAATAATTGCCGAAGAAAAAACAAAAGGCCTTCAAATCACGGTACTGATAAACGATGGAGATCCTGAAAGAGAAATTTTAAAAGTTATCAACGAAAAAAAAATCGATTTGCTGATCATGCTTGCACATGAGGAGTCACGTCTGGAACATCTGGAATCTCGCCTGGAGAAACTTATATTCGGACGAAGCAACGAAGAACTTATCAGGAAAATGCCATGTAATATCCTTCTCGTAAAAAAATGAAAATCTTCTTCTACATCAAATGTGATTGTTTTTAATCACATTTTTCTGGAGCTGGTAAAGAGTGCCTGAATTTTCAATCTATTGTTTTCATAGGGTGAATGCCCCTTGACACTCAGCATGGTTGCTGATAGCTTTAATATCCGATGAAGTCAGATGAAATTTTTGAAAAGAGACCAAATTGAAATCAAACGTTGAAAATATTTGCGATTTTACAGTTAAAAAAAGCATATTCAAAGGTGTTGTATCAATACTGCTTTTTGTTATAGGACTGTCCCTGTTTTTCTACGAAGCATATGACCTCTTGAGCGGCTTGTCGGATGATCTGGCAGCCGTTGGCCATGCTACTCACGTGTTTTATATTACTATTAAGGCAACTGCTTTTGTTATAGCTGCGTTAATTGTACTGTTTATGTCCTTTCTAATCGTTTTATTCTGGTCGAAAGATGCTTTGGTTACTTTTGGTGAGATAAAAAAGCAAAGGAATGGTTGGGTTACTGTTTACTACAACGGTGACAGGTATAAAATATTCAAAATGGTTTTCGGATTGACTTATCTCGTTCCGATAAACAGGCCAGGAGTAATGGTAATCCCAACATACAATCTTATACCAGCAAACAGGCATGCCTTTGCCCATGCTTTTATAAGAGTAACATCCAATTTCACAACAAAAATCATTAAACTTGCAAAGTCTCTTCTTGATTAGCCAATTAGTGAATTTAACGTATTATGGAAAAATTCTCTTGAAGCATCATTTTTATTGTTCTCATTTTTTATCTGAAAGATATCATCTGGATATGGATAACAATCGAATTCTTGGTATCACACGAAATTAACCAAACAATTAATGAAATATAAAGGAATAGAACGATAATTATATTCGTGACTGACTTTAAATCATTGTTGCACAAAAAACAAAAGGCTACAGTATGAACTGTAGCCTTTTGTTTTTATTACTGGTCGGGGCGACTGGATTCGAACCAGCGACCACTAGACCCCCAGTCTAGTGCGCTACCAGGCTGCGCTACGCCCCGATTTATTTATTAAAGCAGATCTCTAAAACGAATCAGTTCCTCTTTTATTTCTTTCAGCAGCTTTGCACTGCTGTCGGACTTTTTCATTTCAGGATGCATGTCGACCTGGTCGCTGATTCTTTTTCTCGCTCCCTCGATTGTCAATCTATCAACATAAAGAAGCTGTTTTATCAATAGCGCTAGCTCTATATTTTTTCTTGAATAAAGCCTTTGGCCTGAAGAGCTTTTTACCGGGTTTAACTGCTTAAACTCTGTTTCCCAAAAACGCAGTATGGAAGGTTTCAAGGAGGTCAATGCGGCAACTTCACCAATCCTGTAGTAAAGTTTGTCGGGAACCTCGACTTGCATGGCTCCTCCCCTTGTTGAATTACTTTGAATTAATAGAAGCCTTGAGCACCTGGCTCGGTTTGAAAGTGAGAATTTTTCGGGCCGTAATTGTTATTTCTTCACCAGTCTGAGGATTGCGTCCCCTTCTGTCCGCCTTTTCCTTAACAACAAAATTGCCGAATCCGGCGATTTTGATTTTTTCTCCCTTTTCAAGCGTGCCTTTAATTATATCAAATACCGCTTCGACGAGTTCCGCGGATTCCTTTTTTGAAAAGCCGACTTTCTCATAAATATTTTCTACCATATCAGCCTTTGTCATATCACCCCTCAGCGTTCAAGCATATTAAATGATTATGAATTTTCCCATAAAATTAACGAGTTTGGTTTATACCACAGCAAATCAAGATAATCAACCTTTTTTACCTTATACTGACTCCTAATTTTTTCACCAGATTGTCTATGACTTTTTGGTGCATGGAATTTATCTCCTCTTCCGTCAAAGTTTTTTCGTATGAGCGATATCGCACCCTTACAGCAAGACTTTTTTCTCCTACAGGGATATTTGAGCCTTTATACAGGTCAAACAACTCAACACCCTCCAGTTCTTTTATCTTTATATTTGAAATAGTATCGAGCACTGTTGATGCATCGGTTTCTTCCTTTACAAGCATCGCAATATCCCTGAAAGTGTCGGGAAACTTTGAAGGAGCAACAGCCTGGAACTTATCACAACTTGCGGCAACAAGTTTTTCAAAATTAAGCTCGAAGTAAAATCCCTGTTTTTCAAGACCATAATTTTCTTCAATTGTAGGATGCAATTCACCCAGAGAGCCGATAGCAGTACTATTGTGATAAATATTGCATGCCTTTCCAGGATGATAGAAATTATCAATGTTATTATTGTTATACGTAATTCCCTGTATTCTCAATTCTTTGAAGATGTTTTCAACAATGCCTTTTACATCGAAGAAATCCACATCTTCCTTTTGTTGATTCCAGCCCTCCGAATACCTGCTTCCTGTGAAAAAACCCGAAACATAGATCGGCTCTTCTGGAAGATCACTTTCATTGGTCGGGAGATAAATGCGCCGCATTTCAAACAATTGCAGGTTCATGTTTCTGAAACTGATATTTCTGGCTGCTGTTTCAAGAAGACCGGGCAACAACGTTGTACGCATAACGGCCTGTTCCTCAGTCAGAGGATTCAGTATTCTCACGAAATTGCGTCTGTAATCGTTGCTATTTAAAAGTATTTTTTCATAAGATAACGGAGAGATGAAGCTATAGTTGATAACTTCGGATAGACCATGCGCATTCAAGAGGTCTTTAACCTTTTTTTCAAGTCTCTGATGAACAGTGGGGCGGTCGGAAAAGATTCTTACTTTCGGCATTGTGACCGGCACCCTGTCGTATCCTGTCATCCTGACAATCTCTTCAATGAGATCGATTTCCCTCTCTATATCGACACGAAAGGATGGTATGGAAACACTAAATACACCTGGTTGCTCGACTGCACAATTAAATTCCAGACCACTGAAACATTTTATAATTTCTTCAGCAGAAAACTTCATTCCCAGTACTTGTTCCGCCTTCTCCTGCCTGAATTTTACTACGGCAGGTTCTATCTTTTTCGGGTAGACATCAATCACTCCCCTTGCTGCACATCCACCTGCGATTTCCACCATAAGAGATGCCGCCCGGTCCAATGCTTTCACCAGGATGTTGACATCAGCCCCTCTTTCGAAGCGATGAGATGCTTCAGTATGCAAACCGAGCCGTTTTGAAG
The DNA here is from genome assembly GCA_963815135.1 of uncultured delta proteobacterium. Lineage (GTDB taxonomy): Bacteria > Desulfobacterota > Desulfuromonadia > Geobacterales > Geobacteraceae > CAIWTU01. The sequence goes on along the minus strand of CAWFFO010000013.1, from coordinate 31,988 downwards.
TCCTGCGGATAGATGAGGGATTGAAATATGCGCTCTCGAGAAGGATATTACATGTCTTTTCACCAACTTCGGAATTCTTACCACCCATAATACCCGCCAGAGCAACTGCTTCTTTTGCATCGCGAATCGTGAGATCGGAATCTTTGAGAATGCGCTCCTGTCCATCAAGTGTCCTGAAAATCTCTCCTTCGATTGCCCTTCGAACCACTATTTTCCCTTCGGATAATAGTTCATGGTCGAAGGCATGCAAAGGATGGCCGTATTCCATCAGTACATAATTCGTAATGTCAACAACATTATTTATTGAACGCATCCCCACAGCATTAAGCCTGTTTACCATCCACGACGGGGATGGACCAATTTTACAACCGGCGATATATCTGGCAGCGTACCTTGGGCACAGATCAGAGTCTTCGATCAATACTGATGCCAGATCATCTATACTGCGATCACTTTCTCTGACATTAAGACCATGGTACTTAACTTTTTTGCCAAGTTTAGCTGCAATTTCGCGCGCTATACCGATTACACTGAGGCAGTCTGCCCTATTCGGTGTTAGCCCGATTTCAAATACGGTATCTTTCAGCCCCAGTGCATCGAACAGAGGAACACCAAGTCGTAGGTCCCCGGGAAGAACTATGATCCCTTCAGATTCATCCGCAAGCCCAAGTTCCTTCTCGGAACATAGCATTCCAAAGGATTCCTCGCCCCGTATTTTGGAACGCTTGATCTTGAAATCACCCGGGAGAACTGCACCTATCCGTGCAAGAGCAACTTTGTCACCAACTTTGAAATTTCTCGCTCCACAAACAATAGAAAGTAACTCATTGCCGTCATTCACCTTGCATAATGAGAGCTTGTCTGCATTAGGATGCTGCTCTTTGGCTTCCACCGAGGCAACGACTACGTCATCCATTCCACCGCCAAGATTCTGTATCCCTTCTACTTCCAGACCGAGCATGGTAAGCTGGAAGGAGAGCTCTTCTGGTGAAAGGTCAAACTCAACAAATTCTTTAAGCCAATTATAGGTTATTTTCATAATCTCACGCTTTTAACGAGTTATAGAACCTTTTAGTAGTACTTTATATGTTATCGTCAAATTGCTGTTTTTTAAAACTGATCCAGAAAACGTACATCGTTCTCGAACAATAACCGCATGTCGTTTATACCATACTTGAGCATGGCTATACGTTCGATACCCATACCAAATGCAAAACCAGTATAGATCTCCGAATCGTACATCACATGCCTGAAAACTTCGGGGTCGACCATGCCGGCGCCAAGAATTTCCAGCCAACCGGTATTCTTGCAAATACGACACCCTTTTCCACGGCACATGACACAAGCTATATCAACCTCCGCGCTAGGTTCAGTGAATGGGAAAAAACTCGGTCTGAGTCTCACATCGGTTCCTTTGCCGAAATACTGATTAACAAAAATGGTCAGAATTCCTTTCAAATCACCGAAAGTTACATCCTTGTCCACAAGCAGCCCTTCAATCTGGTGGAACATGGGAGAATGTGTGGCATCTGAATCACAGCGATATACCGTGCCGGGTGCTATGATACGTACAGGTGGTGCCTGCTTGAGCATTGTCCTGATCTGAACCGGCGACGTGTGTGTACGTAGCAGAGTGTTTTCGTTTATATAAAATGAATCCTGCATATCCCTTGCCGGATGTTCCTTCGGAATATTGAGGGCCTCAAAATTGTAAAAATCGAGTTCTATTTCCGGCCCTTCAGCAACCTGAAAACCAAGACCGGCAAAGATTTCAGTGAGCTCCTCAATCACAAGGGATATTGGATGCTTTGTTCCGATTGGTCTGCGACGTCCGGGCAAAGTAACGTCAATTCGCTCGTTGCGTAACTTCTCTGACTTAATGTTGTCACGGACAATTGCCAGTTTAGACTTGAATCCTTCCTCAATTTGGTCCTTTACCTTATTGACAACCTGCCCGATGGCGGGTCTCTCTTCAGCGGCGATTTCTCCCAGACCTTTCATGATTGAGGTCAATGCGCCCTTTTTTCCGAGATAGCGCACCCTGATTTCCTGAAGCGAATCTTCAGTGACGCTTAAATCGAGCTCCAACAAGGCGTTCTTTAAAAGATTTTCCAGTTTTTCCCTCATAATCCGCAACCTTTACAAAAAAGAAATGAGATGACAAGCATCTCATTTCAATTTTCTCTTCCCAATGAATTTATTTATAAATTCGTTTTTGCCAGGGCTGCTATTTCCGCAAAACCCTTTGGATCCGTAACAGCAATATCTGCAAGAACCTTCCTGTCAATCTGCACCTGGCCCAGCTTAAGACCATGAATAAATTTGCTGTATGCAAGACCGTTCAATCTGGCGGCTGCATTGATTCGGGTAATCCATAGAGCCCTGAAATCCCTTTTTCTTACCCTTCTGTCCCTGAAAGCATATTTAAGGGCACGGTCTACCGCCTCTGTGGCACTTCTGAAAAGCTTGCTTCTGGCTCCCCTGTATCCTTTGGCCAGTTTTAAAACCTTGTTTCTTCTCTGTCTCGCTTTAAAACCTCTTTTTACGCGTGGCATCTCTATTCTCCTTGTCTCATTTATTCTGCCGGATCCGCAAGGGGAGACGTTTCCTCACGGTTCACGGACACTCTAACGGCCGGCAATAAACAGACAGCCGTTAATTTTATATATATGGAATAAGTTTTGCGATGTTTTTCATGTCAACTGACGCAACAGTCGCGCTTTTACGCAGCTTACGCTTTCTTTTCGTGGTTTTCGGGGTAAGAATGTGGCTGGTAAATGCATGACTTCTCTTTATTTTACCGGTACCGGTTTTTTTAAAGCGCTTGGCTGCTCCCCTATTGGTCTTTATTTTTGGCATAATCCGCTCCGTTCCTGTTTACTTTTATTTTTTAGGTGCAACGATCATGAACATGTTGCGTCCTTCCATTTTCGGTCTTACCTCTATTATCACATACTCTTGAAGCTCTTCGGCAAATTTCTCCAATGCCGTCTGGCCGAATTCGGTATGGGTAATTTCCCGGCCGCGGAAGATGACGGTTATCTTAGCCTTGTTTCCCTCTTCAAGAAAACGTCGGACATGCTTTATCTTGAATTCCAGGTCATGTTCATCCGTTTTGGGCCGTAATTTCATTTCCTTCAACTGTATCTGGATCTGCTTCTTCTTTGCCTCCTGCTGTTTTTTGCTCTGCTGGTATTTGATATTTGCCGTAATCCATAATTCGGCAAACCGGAGGCGTCGCAGTCGGAGACACCTCTACTAGGTCCAGCTGCTGGCTTTCCGCAAGAGACAGGGCTTCGCTTGCAGGATAGAATACCTAACTGTTCGCTGTCAGGTCCGATCACCCTGAGCCTCTTTGGACCTGATAGTCTGATTTATGTTTACAGTGGGTTTAGCTATGGTGCCACCTCCTAATGGAAACTTGCAGCTTCTTTATCTATATGATTCGCAAAATCCATCGGCTTCATGGCTGGCGAGATTTCTGCCGTCACGGAATCTAGGAGATACCGTGCCGGTTTCCACCTCTTTGTCGCCGATCAACCAGCATGTAGGGTATCTTCTGCAGTTGAGCCTCGCGAATCTTGAAGCCGAGCTTTTCGTTCCGGAAATCTTTCTGAATCCGAATCCCCGCATCGCGCAGGTCGATCAAACACCTGCTGCGCATATGGAATCTGGTTGTCGGTAACGGTCACGACTACCGCCTGAACCGGAGAAAGCCAAACCGGGAAATTGCCAGCATAATGCTCTATGAGGACCCCGATAAAACGCTCAATGGCACCGAGAATAACACGATGCACCATGACCGGACGTTGCGTTCGCCGTCGTCCCCACATAGGTCAGATCAAACCGCTCCGGCAGGGTAAAATCGCACTGGATTGTAGCACACTGCCATCTCCTGTCAAGGGCGTCGCGCAGCTTGATGTCGATTTTCGGACCGTAAAAAGCGCCGTCCCCTTCATTGATTTCGAATGGACGGCCGGAATCCTTCAATGCGCCGCAGCAGGGCGCTGGTCGCCCTTTCCCAGTCCTCGTCGGAACCTATCGATTTTTCCGGACGGGTGGAGAGCTCCATCTCGTATTCAAAACCGAAAATCCCCATCACATCACTGACGAAATGCAATACCCCTTTGATTTCGCTGTCCAGCTGCTCAGGGGTACAGAGGATATGTGCATCATCCTGGGTAAAACCACGGACCCGCAGAAGACCGTGCAGCACACCTGCTCTTTCATGGCGGTGCACGGTCCCCAGTTCGAAATAACGCAGCGGCAGATCGCGGTAGCTGCGCAACTGGGATTTGTAGATCATCATATGGGCCAGGCAGTTCATCGGCTTGATGCCGTAGCTCTGCCCGTCCACCTCTGTGAAATACATATTTTCCCGGTAATTATCGTAATGACCGGACCGCTCCCAGAGCTCTGTTCTTCAGGATCTGCGGGCCGAGAACTATATCGTAGCCGCGCTTCAGATGCTCCTTGCGCTCGAAATCCTCCAGGATAGTGCGCAGCATGGCGCCCTTCGGATGCCAGATGACAAGACCGGCGCCCACCTCGTCGGAAAACGAGAACAGGTCCAACTCCCTGCCGAGTTTCCGGTGATCGCGCCGTTTTGCCTCTTCCAGCCGGGCAAGATATGCGTCCAGTTCTTTCTTGTCGGCAAACGCGGTCCCGTAAATCCGCTGAAGCATTTTCCTGTTTTCATCGCCTCGCCAGTAGGCGCCGGCAATGGATGTCAGCTTGAAGGCCTTGCAGAACGCAGTGGAAGGGAGATGCGGTCCTCGACAAAGATCTACAAAATCACCCTGAGTATAGAGTGAAACAGTCTCCGCATCTAGATCCTCGATTAGCTCGACCTTGTAGGTCTCACCCATATCCCCGAAGAGTTTTATCGCTTCATCTTTGGTGAGAACCCGGCGCTCCAATTTCAGGTTGGCCTTAGCCAGTTCTTTCATTTTCGCTTCGATTTTTTCAAGATCGTCAGGACTGAAAGGGGCATTGACATCAAAGTCGTAATAAAAACCGTTTTCTATGGCAGGCCCGATTGTTACTTTAGCCTCGGGAAAGAGTTCCTTTACGGCCTGAGCCATAAGGTGTGAAGTTGAATGTCTGATAATTTCCAAGGCTTCGGGACTTTTTTCGGTGATAATTTCAACCTTTGCACCGTCATAAAGGTCTGAATGCAGGTCAACAAGCCTGCCATCTACTTTGGCCGCTACGGAAGCCTTGGCAAGACCTGCTCCGATTGATGCGGCAAGGTCATAGACCGTCGCACCCTTGTTCAGTTCTCTTACTGATCCGTCCGGTAAAGTCACGCTGATTTTATTCATCGAAGGCCTCTTAATAGAAAGGGGCATCGATCAGTCGATGCCCCTGTCGATAACCGTTATTTCGGTTAATTTAAATGGTAGGCGCGGGCGGTTTCGAACCGCCGACCCCTAGCGTGTCGAGCTAGTGCTCTACCCCTGAGCTACGCGCCTGCGTGAAAAACAGAGCATTTCTAACAATTCGGGCTCAAAATGTCAAGGCATTTGTACAACCTAAGCTCAAATTTATGATTCCTTGTTTGTATCTTCATAAAAAATCAGTATCAGTCATGATTTTTCACGCAGGAATATGAAAAAGATTTATAAACCAATAAATGTGTTAGATTAAATATTTCAGTTATCTTATCACATGCTTTTACATTATCCAAATTTCAGTTCATAAAACAAATCGGGTCTGATAGCTCATCCTCATGTAATTCGTGACAAATCTATTTTTAAGAACTTTCAGTTAACTTTTTTAACTGCAAAACAGCTTTTACAACTTCTTCTATGGAAATATCCGCCAGACACTTGGCATTGATCAGACATTTTGGAGTATAACCGAATCTAGTGCATGGAGAACAAGGTAATTTCCTGTTTATAATAATGTGCTTATCTCCCACGGGTGCCCATTTTTTGGCAATTCCAGGACCAAATAATGAAACCGTCGGCCTGTCCAGCCCAACACCCATATGAAGAACTCCCGAATCCCCGCTAATAAGCAATGCGCTGCGCTCAATAACTGCAGCAGTTTCAGCAAGGGAACATTTTCCGGCAAGATTAAGCCCGAGATTCGTGCCAACAATCTGTTTCCCGTCAAACGCATCTGCTTCCCCGCCCACAACAACAATCGGATAGCCTATTTTAGCAAGACGTCCTGCAAGCGCACTGAATTTTTCAACTCCCCAACGACGTTCGGGGATGCTTGCTCCCGGAAAAATAACGACAAAATTTTTATTTGCCAGATCACCAAGCAATTTCTGTGCATTTTTTCTTGCATCATCCGGAACAACTAAAAAAGGGAACTTAATTTCTTCAGATTCTGCAATACCCAGAGGGGCCAACAAATGCAAAAAACTGTTTGCTTCGTAATCATCATGCGAATAAATAACCTGACAACTAAATAGTCTTTTCCTCTCATTTGTCGCATACCCAACGGATACCCGTGCGCCAGAAAGCCTGGCAACAACCGCAGACATTCGATGCCACTGCTCGGTATCGACAACAACATCTTTCTTGCCAAGAATTGCCTTAAGAAGTTGTTTCGGTTTATCATACAGGTATATTTCATTTACATAGGGACATAATTTAAACGCAGAAGAATTGCGCTTTTCTGCTAAAACATCGATAACGGCGTATGGATACTTCTTCTTAATTGCCTGGATAGCAGGTATCAGCAATATTGCATCACCGATTCCGCCGGGGCGAATGAACAATATGGAATCCGGCTTGAACTGAGATATTGCACCGGGAAGTGGAAGGGCCTTTACAATTATTGTCCCAAAAATATTGTCAATTGATTTGATCAGTCTAACTTTCAAGAATCTTGCCTTTAACAATTAATTACACTTCTTTGAAATCAAAAAAATCTTAAACCATGCTATCCCTACTAGAATTAATGAGTCAATGTTTTTTACAAATAGATCGAATCGCAACTATTTTCAAGTCATAAACCACCCGTTTCCAGGAGATTTGCCGTGAAAAAGCAAATTGGACAATCCCTCACGTAAATGGCAGATAATCGCGGAGTACACAGGGTTGCTTATGATTGAATAGCAAAAAACTGTAAAGTTTTTACCTTGGAAAACAGAAGATGGGAGGTGTTGCGGTTTAGCCGGCGATTTTTTTATGCAGAGAGCTGAAGATCATGTCGAGGACCGCTTTCTGTCCGGCCTCGTATTTATTCATCACTGCCAGACAGGTGCCCATGGGAAAATGTTCGTGCAGGTAGTCCGCGTCATGCCCTGACAGAAGTATTATCTTCTTCTTGTCCAAACCGGCATCGATCGCGTAGTTTATCAGCTTGCATCCGTTCATCTGGGGCATTTCCAGGTCGACAATGAGCAAGTCCAGATCCGTTTTTATAAACTTCAATGCTTGTATCGGACTGGTACAGGTCTCAACCTGCAACAACGGATAATACTCGCTTATATATCCGCTGAGAAAGTCCAGGAAAGCCATATCGTCGTCGATGATCAGTATTTTTCCCATTCATGCCTCGAAAAGAGTTTTCAATCGGGGTTTTTTAAAAACCCGTCATGAACAGTGCTACGCATGTTCATCAAATCAGAAGGGGCGCAATTTCTTGCGCCCCCGGCGATTCATTTTTTTATTCTCCCTTTATGCCCTTTGTCGTTGTGTATATGAAGCCTCTAACCGTTGGATTCATGCTCGCCTTTATTTCCGAGGGTGTCCCTACTTCAACGATACTACCGTTATTGATCATGGCAATCCTGTCGGAAACAAAAAGTGCAAAGTTCAGGTCGTGGGTAACGATAACGGTGGTATTTCCGGTTGTTTCCTTGACCTTGATAATCGTATTGGCAAGTTCATCGGAATTGACCGGGTCGAGCTCGGCGGTCGGCTCGTCATAGAGGATCAGGTCGGGATTCATGGCCAGGGAGCGGGCAATTGCGACTCTTTTCTTCATGCCGCCCGACAGTTCAGAAGTCCTTAGGTCTTCGGTGCCCCCCAGACCCACCATGGCAAGTTTATCCCTTATTATTTCCCTGATCTTCGGTTCCTTGCATATCCTTTTTTCACGCAACCAGAGCCCGACATTTTCTCCCACGGTCAGGGAATTGAACAGAGCCGAAGATTGAAAGACCATGCTGTAACGGTAATCATTTTCTCCATCGCTCTCCCCCGCAAAGAAAACGGGTTTATCGTCGATATATATTTCACCGCTGTCGGGTGTGATAAGCTTGACAATTAGTTTCAGAAGAACACTTTTACCGGTTCCTGAGGGACCGATTATGGAAAAAGTCTCACCCTGATTTATCTGTAGATTGATATCCTTAAGAACATGGTTGCCACCGAATGATTTATTGATATGTTCTATCCTGATACCGACCGCTCTTGTTTCCCTGAGATTCTTGCATAAATCTGACTCACCGTTATGGAAAATCGAGCCGACCAGTCCGTGCACCACCTTGTGGACAAATCCTTCGTTGTTTTTTCCTTCCTTTGATAGAAACATCTTTATTTCATTTCCTTTTCCTGTACATATCGCTGATGCTTATAAAAAAAACGATAACTATTAAGATAAATAATATAAATATCCAGTCTCCGGCGCCAAATCCAAACATAATCCCTTACCTGTCTCTCAACTTTCCCTCTCGGGAAATGTATTTACTTCGGCATGCTTGCCTACCGTTTTGTATATTATCAAATCTTTCCATGGCAAATCCATAATGCCGTCATGTATGGCCCAGCTTCGGCCCCATGCCGTTCGTTCCATACCGCGCACCCTGAAAGGACTGGATCCGTCAAGTTTGTTATAAAGACAATTCCCGGGCCTGAAGCCTTCATTTATATCGAGCATCAGTTTTTTGCCGGTCAAGTAATCGAAACCATACTTCTCATACCTTATCGCATTGTCGTAAGTCAATGGCTCTGCGAGAATTACCTCCATCGACAATGAATCCACAAAACGCTCAAAGGTGGAAAAAAACTCGCCGAAAATGCGTAACCCCCGGTGTATCTGATTGGGATAAAGTCCGACGGTCATTGCCTTGATTTCTTCGTCGATATTGCGCCCCATGGTTGAGAAGTAATTATAATTCCCCTCCCCATCAACGTCCACATCGAATCTGGCCGACGCAGGGTCATTTATTACACACAGGGATAAATCCATTTGCTGGTAGCGATTATCAGCTATCTCCAGAAAAAACGCATGATCGCGATCTTCCGGACAAAGACGGATTTCTATTCGCATAAAGCCAAGTCCCGATGGGGTAGTGAAAAAAACTTTGCGCTTCCCGTCGGCCCCTTTGAAAGTCCGTGGTGAAATGGTAAACATTTCTAAAAGACGCGCCGGTATAATTGTGGCGTAAATATGTTCCTTTTCTTCTTTCTCCAGGGCATTTATATCCCGCAGGGAATAGAGTGGATTTCCCATGGAATCCTTCAGATGTTCATTACCCGGGATCTTTGTCATAAGCTCCGATAATGACGGGGAAAATTCTTTTCCTGATTGTTGCGATGCTTTTTTCCACGGCATCTAGCGCTTTGTTGCGATCACTTTCTTCAGCCCAATGCATTGCATCAGACAACATGCTGTTGCTGAACCCCAGTTTCTTTATTTCACATACAAAAGCCGCAGGCAGCCGCGCCGGTAGTTCTACGCCGTTCATAATCGACCAGGCAAGGGTCCAGGCCCGCGCGACATTGATACTCTCATAGCCTCCACCGCCCAGAGCGACCCATGGAATTCTTAATGCCTTGAGCTTATTAATAATGTAACTGTAACTGTGCGTTGTTATTTCAAGACGTGTAAGCGGGTCCGTTCGAAAAGTGTCAGCACCCAGCTGAGTTACCATTATATCGGGATCATACGCCGCTATGAGCGGAAATGCAACCTCGTCGAATGCCTTTATATAAAGGGCGTCGTCAGTATGCTCCAGCAGCGGAATATTGATTGTATATCCCTTCCCTCTTCCACTCCCCGTCTCTTTCGCGAAACCTGAGCCAGGGAAAAAATGCATACCGCTTTCGTGTAAGGATATGTTCAATACCATGTCCGTGTCGTAGAACGCCTCCTGGACACCATCACCATGGTGCGCGTCTATATCGATGTATGCAACACGCATCCCTTTATCCAGTAGTACGTTGATGGCTATTACGCAGTCGTTCAGATACGAAAAGCCGGACGCTCTGCTCATGTGGGCATGATGCCATCCACCGGCAAGGTTGAAGGCGGTTTCGTATCCCTCCTCGGTAACCAGTCGCGCCGCCATTACAGAACCACCGGTTCCGAGAGCCGCCCACTCGTAAAAGCCTTTGAAAACCGGATTTTCCGTATCTCCAAGTCCATACCTGAAATCGGCTCTCGGTTCATCAGCGGAACTGAACTCTTTAAGTTTTTCAAGATAATTTTGTGAATGGAAATTCAGGATATCCTTTTCCGAGGCGGGCTCGCATTCAAATACCCTGGCATGTGGGAGAACTGTGAGCCCGTATTCCATCATCAGTTCATATGCGAGCCCGAAACGACGGTGCTTGAACGGATGATCTTCTCCGAAACTGTATCGACTGAATTCCGGTGAATATATCAGGGCGGTTTTTTTCTGCATTACAGTTATTATAAAGTGTTATAACCAATTGTTGCGGGAAAATGTACTATGCTGCCTTTATTTGGTCAATACATATTTTAAGGCAAGAATATGCTTAACAATTAAGCAGGCAAGGTAATATATTAGGCAAACATTCACGTCGTTACGAACTGGCTCATTTACATTCTATAGCTATTTCACCACGTTACCACTTTGGCAAAAAGATTGCTTAAAATTACCTTTCGGTAGCGCGCCAGTCTAAATTTATCATACATCACTTGCAAAGCGGAAACAACGAAGTTGCCGCATAGACTCGTTAACTCGCATCAATAATCGAAATAGAGCGATTTTTTCCCAAAGGCGGGAAAGAACATATACCAATGGAGGTAGCTTATATGGAAACTTTGTCAATGGTGACCGGTTTAAGGAACAGTACTGATGTTTTGTTCCTCATGTTGGGTGCGGTAATGGTTTTTGCCATGCATGCCGGTTTTGCCTTCCTCGAAGTCGGAACGGTCAGGAAAAAAAGTCAGGTGAATGCCTTCGTCAAAATACTTTCCGACTGGTCCGTATCAACTATTGTCTATTTTCTGGTGGGTTTTCCCATCGCCTACGGAATTTCGTTCCTCGTTCCGGCCAGTCAGCTGATGGATCAAACCCAGGGATACAATCTTGTCCACTACTTTTTCCTGCTCTGTTTTGCAGCCTGCATCCCCGCTATTATTTCAGGCGGCATAGCCGAGCGTGCCAAGTTCTGGCCTCAGCTTGCGGCAGGCGCGGTTTTCGTTGCGATTGTCTACCCCGTCTTCGAATCTTTCATTTGGGGTAAAAATGCTTCCATGCTCCAGGACATATTCAAGAGCATCGGCGGCGCGGAATTCCATGACTACGCTGGTTCCGTGGTCGTCCATTCCCTCGGTGGCTGGCTGGCCCTTCCGGCGGTGCTCATCCTGGGCGCCCGCACGGGCCGTTACACTCACGGCAAATCGAACCCCATCCCTATCAGCAACATCCCCTTCCTTGCCCTTGGGTCCTGGATACTTGCAGTTGGCTGGTTCGGGTTCAACGTAATGAGTGCCGGACACCTCCAGGCCATTTCCGGACTGGTCGCAATCAACTCACTGATGGCCATGGTCGGCGGTGTCCTGTTTGCCCTTGTGGCAGGCAAAAACGACCCGGGTTTCGTTCACAACGGCGCACTTGCGGGGCTTATCGCCATCTGCGCGGGTAGTGACCTGATGCATCCATTGGCAGCATTTCTGACCGGCGGGATCGCTTCCCTGATTTTCGTTTACGGATTCCAGGTCGAACAGTTCAATCTCAAAATTGACGACGTACTGGGTGTCTGGCCCCTGCATGGCTTGTGTGGCACCTGGGGCGGCATAGCCGCCGGTATATTCGGCTACAAGCAGTTTGGCGGCATGGGCGGAGTCAGCTTCATCACACAACTGCTCGGCAGTCTTACAGCTGCAGCTTATGCATTGGTATGCGGTTTTCTGGTATATATCGTCATCGGCAAAACCGTCGGCATACGCCTGAGCAAAGAGGAAGAATACGCCGGGCCCGACCTTTCCATTCACAACATCGATGCATATCCCGAAGAACAGGTCAAATAGCAGGCTGCAATACTTTGTTATGTTTATGATAAACAAAAGGCCTCTTGCGAGGCCTTTTGTTTATCATTCGGAGGAAATAACTTTCCCGGTTTTCAAGAATGGATTTACCCCTCCTCCAGCTTCTTCACATGTTCAATGGCCCGTTCGAGCCTTTTCACAGACTCATCCCTGCCCAGGACCTCCATTACGTCGAAAAGACCTGGAGCGGCGGTCCCACCTGTCAGGGCGATACGTGCCGGCAGTGCGATATCTTTCATTTTTATGCCGTGGCTGCCGCAGATATCCCTAAAAATTGCATCGATAGTGTCATGGTCAAGAATATCCACTCCTTCAAGCTTTTCCTTTATTTCCCCGAACAGTTGTACCAGATTCCCGTGGAGAAACTTTTCCAGGGCCTTGGCGTCATACTCGAAATCGCCCTTGTAGTAGAAAATGGCTCCGTCCGCCATCTCGACCAGGGTTTTCGACCTGTCCAAGAGGGTTTTGATTACCGATACCAGATCCGGTCCCTTTGAAGCGTCGATTTTTCTCAATTGCAGGAACGGAACAAGAAGTCTGGCGAGCCGTTCTGGATCGCCTGTTTTTATGTAATGGGCATTGAGCCAGTTAAGTTTTTCTGGGTTGAACACCCCTGCCGAACGTCCGACGTCTTCAAGCGAGAATAATTCCACCAACTCTTCCCTGCTGAAGATCTCCTGGTCGCCGTGACTCCAGCCCAGGCGCACCAGGTAGTTGACCATTGCTTCGGGAAGATAGCCCATGTCGCGATAGGCAATGACGCTGGTTGCCCCATGCCGCTTGGAAAGCCTTGCCTTGTCGGAGCCGAGGATCATCGGCACATGGGCGAACCTGGGAACCGGATACCCCATGGCCTCGTACAGCAGAATCTGTCGCGGGGTGTTGTTTACGTGGTCGTCGCCGCGAATGACGGTGGTGATCCCCATGGTGGCGTCGTCGACCACCACGACGAAATTATAGGTAGGCGTGCCGTCGCTTCTCTGGATTACCAGATCATCGAGTTCATCATTGCTGAAAGCGATTCTTCCTTTTATGATGTCGTCGAAAACCGTAACTCCTTCCTGCGGCGATTTGAAGCGCACCACAAACGGTTTGCCCGGGTCATCCCCATTCAGCTCGCGGCATTTCCCGTCATATTTAGGCTTCCGTTTTTCCTGTATGGCAATTTCCCTTTTAGCCTCTAGTTCTTCCGCGCTGCAATAGCACTTGTATGCCTTTCCCTCGGAAAGCAGCTTATCCACGTATTCTCGGTATATATGAAAATTATCCGACTGGTAAAAAGGACCCTCATCCCAGTCGAGACCTAGCCATTCCATACCTTCCAGAATCGCGTCAACCGACTCTTTGGTGGAACGGGCAACATCGGTGTCCTCAATGCGTAAAATGAACTTGCCCTTTTCCCTTCTGGACTGCAGCCAGTTGAACAGGGCGGTACGGGCTCCGCCGATGTGCAGGTATCCGGTGGGGCTGGGTGCGAAACGAAGACGTACTTCAGACATTTGTGACTCCTCTTTATTTAAATATCAAGTTTAACTGCAGAACTTTATCTGTTTAATTTATATAAGTTAAATCATATGCCGGGCGATCTATAAATGCAGATCATTCTTCCCCGGTATCATCATTGTTTTCATCCGTTTTCCTACCCCCGGCAAGGCGGTATTCTCCTTCGGCCCAGGCAACGAGGTCAATATTCTTGCATCGTTCGGAGCAGAAAGGCCTGTATACATTGCCTTCCCATTCAACTTCTTTTTTACACAACGGACATCTTACTTTCATTTTGTGATCCTCAACCCAAAAAGAGAGGGGCTTTCGCCCCTTTTCGATATAAAATACCAGGTTGTCGCCAATGCCTTGCTTTGCAGGTCAGTCCTCGAAATTACCGGCCGGACCTTTGTCTCCCGTAAGGGTTTTGGCGCGTTCAACAATTTTTTCTTTTGTCCATTCCGCAGGGTCTTCGATGCGTGTGGCTTTGGGACCCAGGTCATATGAACCCGCCTTCAATATGGCCTTAATGGCAAGCGGCGCAGTATCGCTTGCATTTAAGACTTCCGTCATCATCTTGTAAGCGAAAGTCTCAACCCTTTTCGCCATCCTGTCGCGTATTTCCCTCGGCTGGGAAAGCAGCTTGCTTTCAAAGGGAAGGTTCAGGTTCTTGTAGTCTCCCTTTTTGTATCCTTTGGATTCTGCGTATGCAACCATCTCCGCCCAAAGTTCCTCGGAGACTCCCTCCCCTTTCACCTTGATGAAATTGCCGTTTTCATCCAGCTGTGCGTTTCCATAGTCGTTTACCTCCAGCCCCCAGGAGATCATCTGCAGGGCGGTTGCAACGTTTGCCTTGGTGGTGGCGGTTTTCGCGGCGATTTCACGCAGTCTTTCCGAACTGTTTCCGGAGGTGCCGTGCTGGGCTCCCGAGACCATGTATTTTGACAGGGCTTTATGAATATCCGCGGTAAGTTCTACCTGGATACCCTGAGCGCTGGCCTCAATGCCGTGAGTCGTGCCGTTGTTAAGGGCAATCCAGTCCGGAAAGATATCATGAGCATTCAATCCCTGTATCTGGAATACCGCCTCGTTAACTGTGGAAAGACCTTCTTTTCCCTTTATTTCGCCGACTTCAGTTTCCAGGCTTGCCCATTTCGGAACGTACTGATTGAGCTCTATTCCTGCGATAAGGTTCATATCGTCCGGCAGGTGGGAAGCATCAATGGCTATGGATGTGATGCCCGCCTCGAACATGGTCGGAATTTCAACCTTGGCGATGTCTATGTCTTTTTCGACCTTTATCCCGTAATGATCGGCATGGATGGCGACCGGCACAGTAATGCAAAGTTCATTACACAGTGCGTCAACTATTCGGGCCATATTCCAGTAGTTCACCGCGCAATAGGCCTTGGCACCCCCCTCCGATTTGGCTATTTCTATAATTACCGCGGCATTTGCACGCTGAGCGGCAAGAAGCACGCCGCGAATAACAAAATAGTTTCTGCCGTTGGCCGCCATGGCAATCGCGTTTCCCTTGGCGATCATTGCCCTGTCAATTGCCTTACCGCTGACCAGCAGGGCCTTTGAATTGGGGAACAGATTTTTGATATTGGGCGGCCGCCCCGTCTTCAGCGCCTCTTCGAAATCCGCCGTATAACCGGCGACTTTTTCACACATTCTTTGCCTCCTTTTAAAAACAATCAATAGCAAATCTCCTGCTGTTTAAAAACAGAAGATCCGTATTATTGTATAGCACAGCACATCTCAAAACTCAAGGCGGCCGGCTGCTTCCGAGCGTATTTGATTCGTCCGGTCTTACATCCTTGCATATCGGCCTCCCATTCACTTATAATCCGCTTCAACGGAGATAATTTCATGCAAACAGTTTCTTTTGACGAATCACTTCTGGACAGCCACCTGGTAGTTGATGTCCGAACACCGCTCGAATACGCCGAGGATCATATACCCGGAGCGGTGAATGTCCCCCTGCTTACGAATGAGGAAAGGGTGGAAATCGGAATACTTTACAAACAAACCGGCCCTCATGCTGCGAGACAGAGGGGTCTCGAACTGACCTCTCCGCGTTTCCCAGCGATAGTAAGGAAAATCGACCAGCATGCGGGCGGTCGGCCGATACTGGCATATTGCTGGCGGGGCGGTCTGAGGAGCAGGACTGTTGCCGTCATTCTCGAGCTTACCGGTTACAAGGCGCTGCAACTTGAAGGCGGGTATAAGACATACCGCAATCATGTCGTCGCTTATTTTGAAAAATTCACTTCCCCTGGCCCTCTGGTTGTCATTCATGGCCTTACCGGGGTCGGCAAAACGACGTTCATCCATGACCTGTCCGACGATAAATGTACCGTAATCGACCTTGAAGGACTGGCGAGACACAGGGGCTCGGCTTTCGGCGCTCTCGGCCTGGACCGGCAGCCCGGACAGAAGCGTTTCGAAAGCATTCTTTGGGATGAGTTCAGAAAAGTGAAATGCGGTAAACCGGTGATCCTGGAAGGTGAAAGCAGACGCATCGGCATGTTGTCACTGCCTGGGAACCTTTATGATGTGATGGCAGGGAGCATCAAGGTCTGGTGCAAAGCTTCAATCGAGACACGTGTGGCAAGGCTCATCGAGGAATACGGCAAGCCGGAATACAGGTCTGGCATGGCGGAAGCTTTGTTGCGAATCCGCAAAAAACTGGGGGTACAGCAATATAACGAAATTTCAGGATACCTGGAGAATTGGGAAATGGAGCTTTTTATGGAAGCGTTGCTGACCAACTATTACGACAGGGTTTACTACAAATCCAAGGATTGGACGGAAGAGTTTGCCGTATCATTGGAAAATTACGAAGAAGCGAGAGGAAACCTTGAAATGTTTCTGAATGAATTGGTAAAGTAGCAAAAGCCCTCTTGCCCCATAACCATTAATCCATACCCATCAAGCCTTACTACGCTTCCAGCCACCTGCGCCGTTTACTGACACAGGTGGCTGGAAACCGCTTTATGCCACTTTAAACTGTCCGACCAACAATTCGAGATCTTCAGCCAGAACCGAGAGTTGTCTTGCGGCTGTTGCCGAATCCTGCGAGCAGTCGGCACTCGACTGAACAACCTCGGTAATCTGTTGAATATTGTTGGTTATTTCCGAGGTAGTCGCGGTTTGCTGCTCGGCGGCTGTTGCAATCTGGTTGATCTGCATGGTTACAGTATGGATCTGTTCGAGTATCTGCTCCAGTGCGGCGCCTGATTTGGCAGCGTCTTTGGTCCCACGTTCCACTTCAGATACACCCTCCTCCATGGAGGAGACGGCCCCTTTTGTCTCGTTCTGGATGGCCTTGATCATCTGGCCGATTTCCTTTGTCGCCTTGGTGGTTCGCTCCGCAAGGGCCCTCACTTCGTCTGCCACGACAGCGAATCCCCTGCCCTGCTCCCCTGCTCTTGCAGCCTCGATTGCCGCGTTCAACGCCAGCAGGTTCGTCTGGTCGGCTATATCCTCAATAGTTCCCACTATTTCGCCAATCTGGTCGGAACGTGCTCCGAGACTTTCGACGGACTTTGCCGTTTCCTTTACCCGCTGGGAAATGCGGTCCATACCGGCAACCGTCTCCTTTACCACCACCGCGCCCTCCGATGCCGACTCGGTTGCGTACCGTGAGCTTTCCGCGGCGGCATTGCAGTTTTGCGCAATTTCCGAAGAAGTCGCAGACAATTCTTCGCTGGCGGTGGCGACGGTGCCCGCCTGGGCCGCCGCTTCCTCAGCGCCCGTTGCTATCTGTTCGGCTCCGGAATTCATAAGGCTTGCGGCAGATGCAACCTGGGCCGCATTCTCCTTGATTGAAACGATCATAGTGCTTACGTTTGTGAGCATCCTGTTGATGTTCCTGCCAAGATCGCCTATTTCATCGTTCGCGTATATTTTCAGCTGTTGGGACAAGTCTCCTTCGGCAATTCGGTCCATTGCTTTGTCGAGACGATTAATCCTGGTGACAAAGTTCCGGATAAGAAAAATGGCTGCAGCAAGTCCGAGAATGAGAGATATGATACCCGCAATAACCTGAATCATCAATGTATCGTTATATACCTTCTCGGATCTGCTATAGACAGTGTCGACATTTTCCTGCTGGTATTTCACCTGTTTGTCAAAAGCTTCCTGGATCTTAGTGGTAAGGGGTACTCCTTCATTGAGGAGAAGCGAGGACGCCTCTTCATGCCTGCCTGCCTCAGCCAGTTCCAGCACCTTATTGTTCACCACCACTGCTGGTTCAATAGCGCTTTTGGCGGCTGTTATCAGTTGTATACCCTTTTCCGATTTTTCGATCTCTTCGAGATTTTTCATCGCCTCCCGATATTTTACCCTGGACGCTTCTATCTTCTGTTTTTCCTTTTCAATGGTATTCCTGTCTCTTGTGAGAACAATTAGTCTGATGGAACCCTCAAGATCCTGGAGTGCATCCGAAGCCTGAACTGCATATAATGTTTTAGCATAATTTCCCTTGGCGATCTGCTTCACTGCCCCGTTCACGTTTTTTGTACCGTACAGGCCGAAACATATAGTAACGACAAGCATCAGCAGCGTAAATCCGAAAGCCAGCCCCATTTTGATCCCAATTCTGAGATTCGTGAAAAACATGAACCCTCCCATTTATATTAGTAGTTGTCTGCCGAATCATAAGCTACTTTTATGTTATCGGCTCAGGGATGAATAAACTTAAGCAAATTATCAATACCTGTTTACAAAGCTTATCCTTAAAGCCCTTAAGTATCTGTAAATCTAGACATTTAACACTTAAAAACAAAAAAGGCAGCCCTCACGGGCCACCTTTTCATTGCAATGGTTCACATTCATCTAGTGTTTCATTTTTACATTATTTTACAAGTCCTACTCAATTCGTTTAGAAAGAAAACGGCAAATGAACGGCTGACACACGTGACCGAAAATGGGTCCGGCGTTTTAACCCCGTGATGCTTTGAGTGCCTGTTCGATGTCGGCAATGATATCATTGGCATCTTCAATTCCTATGGACAGCCTGATGAAGTCCGGCGTAACGCCGCTGGCCTGCTGTTCCTCCTCTGTAAGCTGCTGGTGGGTTGTTGAGGCAGGGTGGATTACCAGAGACTTTGCATCGCCTATATTGGCAAGGTGTGACAGGAGTTTGACGTTGTCGATGAATTTTTTGCCGGCCTCGACTCCGCCTTTTATTCCGAAACCGATGATGGCGCCGGCCCCCTTGGGCAGGTATTTTTTTGCTCTAGCGAAATCCTTATGGCCGGGAAGGCCGGGATAATTTACCCAGCTCACATCTGGATTTTTCTCCAGCCAACGGGCAACTTTCAGTGCGTTTTCAACATGACGCGGCATCCTGACATGTAATGTCTCCAAGCCCTGGAGCATGAGAAATGCATTGAACGGCGATAACGGGGCACCAAGGTCTCTGAGCAATTCTACGCGCATTTTTATGATATAGGAAAGGTTCCCGAGCGCTTCCCAGAATCTGATGCCGTGGTAGGACGGATCCGGTTCGGTAAACTCGGGGAACCTGCCGTTGTTCCAGGGGAATTTCCCACCGGCAACAATGCAGCCGCCGATACTGGTGCCGTGTCCGCCGATGAATTTAGTCAGTGAATACACGACGATGTCCGCTCCGTGATCAAGGGGTTTAAAAAGGTATGGAGTGGTAACGGTATTGTCCACCACGAACGGAATTCCGGCATTATGCGCAACAGCTGCTATCGCCTCAAAATCATCAACGTTGTTTTTCGGGTTCCCGACTGATTCCGTATATACCAGGCGGGTATTTTCATCTATAGCCTTGCGGATGTTTTCCGGATCGGAACTATCCACAAACCTGACTTCTATACCAAGTTTCGGCAGGGTATAATGAAACAGATTATAGGTGCCTCCATACAGGTAGCTGGTGGAGATGATATTCTGACCCGCGCTGGTGATATTCAGCACGGCGTAACTGATTGCCGCCTGCCCCGAGGCGACCGCAAGTGCACCGACTCCTCCGTCCAGTTCGGCCATTCGTTTTTCCAGCACGTCAGTGGTCGGGTTCATTATCCTCGTGTAAATATTCCCCGGCTCTTCCAGTGCAAACAATTTGGCCGCATGTTCCGAACTCTTGAAGACATAGGATGATGTCTGGTAAATTGGAACGGCACGCGACAGGGTGTCCGAATCGGGAACGTGGCCCGCATGCAAGGTAAGAGTATCGAAGCTGTAGTTTTTATCAGTCATGTTTATTCCTCCTTTTTCTCCCGGGTAAATGTAAAACTGGCTTAACCGGAGTGCGGATTCCGGATTCAGCTTTCCCCACCGTTGCAGTGGGATATCTTTTGCAAAAAAAGCCCCTACTTTTAACAGAGAAGGGGCTTTTCATAATTTCTTTATAAAAGCGCCATTCTCATCTTTGCCTTTCGGCAGGATTTAGCACCTGTCACCCGATCGGGCCGGTTGCTGTGGCTTCGCAGGGCCTGTCCCTCCGCCACTCTCGATAAGATGGTTTTTGATATCTTACTTATTTGATAAACAATACGGCAGAGAAACCACATTGTCAACGGGAATATACGGTTATACGGATATTTTAATTCCCCTGCTGCAGATTATCCGTTCGGCGGCCATACATTTCAGTCAATGCGAGCAGCCGGTCCGCCAATCCGTGATCCAGAGCCTGAGATGTATAGCGCCAGCTCCAATTGCCCGAGGCTGTACCGGGGGTGTTCATCCTTGATTCACTGCCGAGGGACAGGATGTCCTGCAGGGGGACAATGACCATATCGGCCACGGATACCAGAGCGCTTCGTATCAGGTCCCAGGAAATATCCGAGCCGTCAATGTCGAGATAACTGCAGACAGAGTCTCTTTCTTTTTCGGACAAAAGAGCGAACCAGCCCGATGAAGTGTCGTTGTCATGGGTACCGGTATAAACAACTGAATCATGGATATGATTATGGGGAAGATACGGGTTGTCCGGTCCCGACCCGAATGCGAACTGGAGGATTTTCATGCCCGGAAAAGAAAACCGGTCACGCAAGGCTTCCACTTCCGGGGTAATTACTCCGAGATCTTCGGCAATGATCGGTAATCCGCCGAGGGCGGCTGCAAGGGCTTGAAAAAGCTCTTCCCCCGGACCTTTCACCCATCTACCGTTTACCGCTGTTTTTTCTCCGGCCGGGACCTCCCAGCATGCTTCAAAGCCCCTGAAATGATCAATCCTTGCCATATCGAACAGGGTAAAGGCGTGCCTGAAACGTTCGATCCACCAGGCGTATCCCTCGCTGGCCATGTTCCGCCAGTTATATAAAGGGTTTCCCCACAGCTGACCGGTTTCGCTGAAATAATCGGGAGGAACACCGGCAACTACGGTCGGACGTCCTTTTTCATCCAGCAGATACAAATGCGGGTTTGCCCACACATCGGCTGAATCGTAGGCAGTGAAAATCGGGATGTCTCCGATTATCTCTATGCCCCTGCTGTTTGCATATTCCCTGACTCTGCGCCATTGTCGATAAAACTGCCACTGATAGTATTTCCGCTCATTAACGGGACCTGACAGTGTGCGGCGGAATTCATCAAGGGCCGCGGAATCGCGACTTGCCACCGGCTCCGGCCAGGCGTCCCAGCTTTTTCCGTGAAATTCACTTTTAAGCGACATGAACAGCGCATAGTCGTCCAGCCAGAATTCTTCCCGGCAGAAATTGGTGAATTCCTCCTTGCGCCGGTGGTCAGCCCGGGCAAAAAAGTTGGCAGCTGCCTTTTCCAGAAGCCCGTTCTTGTGTTTTTCAACCATTCTGTAATCCACCTTTGTGTCAGGCAGATCGTCTTGCAGGTCGTCAGGCTCCAGATCACCCTCGGCGGCAATTTCTTCCAGACTTATAAGAAGAGGATTGCCTGCAAAGGCAGAATAGCAGGCATATGGAGAATCGCCGAACGAGGTCGGACCAAGCGGCAACATCTGCCAGAGCGATTGTCCGCCTGCATGCAGGAAATCGACAAATACCCTGGCACCTTCGCCGAGAGAACCAATCCCACCGGGACCTGGAAGAGAGGTGGGATGAAGCAGAACACCTGATTTTCTTCTATTTCGCATCTGTTTCCTCTTAATAGCGGCATCCCGCAGTTGACTTTGCCGGATCTAGCTGCCTGCTACCGCTTTGAGAATTTCGTCTATCCTCCTGCCGTCAAGGGTTTCTTCTTCGAGCAGGGCCTCGGCAAGTGCGTCCAGTTTAACACGGTGAGAAGAAATCAGTTCTTCCGTCTTGTTTTCAGCGGATTTGATAATTTCCGATATTTCCTGATCGATAAGCCAGGCCATCTGCTCGGAAAAGGTTTTATCCTGAGCCAGCTTCATGCCGAGAAAAGGATGTTCTTCACCGCGGCTGAACGTGACCGCACCGATCTTTTCACTCATTCCCCACTGACAGACCATTTTCTCGGACAGTTCGGTCACCATCTTCAGATCGTTCTGGGCACCTGTGGAAATATCGCCGAAGACCTGCCTTTCTGCGACTCTGCCACCAAGCATCACGGACAATCTGTTCAAGAGATAACTCTTCGGATAATGATAGCGATCATCCTCGGGCAATTGCTGGGTGACACCGAGCGCCATCCCCCGTGGGATAATGGTCACCTTGTGCACGGGATCGGTTCCTGGCAGAAGTTTCGCCACCAGGGCATGACCCGACTCATGATAGGCGGTAATTCGCCTTTCATTGTCGGATATGTACATCTTTCTCTCTCCGCCCATAAGAATCTTGTCCTTGGCCAGTTCCAGGTATCTCATATCCACGACTGATCCATTGTCACGGGCGGCAAGGATGGCAGCTTCATTGACCACGTTTTCCAGGTCGGCTCCAGTCATCCCGGGAGTTCCCTTGGCGATCACTGCCAGGTCTACATCTTCTGCCAGCTTCACTTTGCGCGTATGCACTTTGAGGATCTTTTCCCTGTCACGCCAGTCGGGACGTTCTATGACGACTCTCCGGTCGAAGCGGCCTGGCCTCAAAAGGGCAGGGTCGAGGACATCCGGGCGGTTGGTTGCGGAAATTACCACCACTTCTTCATGGGGATCGAAACCGTCCATCTCCGACAGCAGCTGATTCAGTGTCTGCTCCCGCTCGTCGTGACCGCCGCCGAAACCGGCACCCCTGCTCCTGCCAACTGCATCGAGCTCGTCAATGAATATTATGCTGGGTGCATCCTTCCTGGCCCCGGCAAACAGGTCACGCACCCTGCTGGCGCCGACGCCGACGAACATTTCGATGAACTGGGACGCGGAAATGCTGTAAAACGGCACCCCCGCCTCGCCTGCAACGGCGCGGGCAAGAAGCGTCTTTCCGGTTCCCGGAGGCCCCACCAGCATCACCCCCTTGGGGACCTTGCCGCCGATGCGCTGAAATTTTTTCGGGTCTTTCAGAAACTCGACAACTTCCTTCAGTTCCTGCTTTGCGTCCTCCATTCCGGCCACATCGTCAAATGTCACCGACGTCTTAAACGAGGTATACAGTTTTGCTCCCGACTTGGCAAAACCTCCCATCATGCTGCCCGGCCCCTGTGATTTGATCCCGCGCGTCATCAAAAACCACACACCTATTATAAGGATCCAGGGCAGAAGGTAGATCAGCGTATTCAAAATCGGGGAGGATTCGGTCGACAGCGCGGTGATATCCACCTTCTTCTCTTCCAGTTCGTTCATCAGCCCGGTATCCTGGATTGATGGCATAATGGTGCTGAAATTTTTTATTTGCTTTGTCTTGCTTTTTTCGTTTGCAACTTTCACCTTGATATTGTTTTTTAATTCGCCTTTCAAGGTATTTCCTTTGAACTGGACACTCTTTATATTGTCGAGTCCCAGTTCATCCTTGAAACGGCTGTAGGATATTTCAGCACTCGCCCCTTCATTCTGGCCGGTAAAGTAGACATAAAAAAAATTGAATGCAATTATCAGGACGAGCATTATAAATAAAGGTTTCCAGATTGACTGCCACATACCGCCTCCCCTAAGCCGGTATTACCGGAAGGTTGCCGTAATTAATTAACGATCGTCCCAGTTAAAGTTCAGGAATTATCGCTGCGTTCATTGTAAAGAGGTAACATACGGAACCTCCTTTTGCAAGGAGACACGGATGTAAAACAGTTTCATTTAACCTTTTCCAGCCGGTATCCACCAAGACCAAACGGCGCGCCCTTGCCGACATTGAAATATTCACCAAGAAGAAGCAGTGTATGAAAATCGGCAAGCGGGCCTTCGCAGATGCCGCTTCCGACAATTCCTGCAAGACGTTCTCCGTGGCGCTCCCCGCCCCATTCGCACCAGTGAAAATCATTTTGAGACATCACAACCGAAGTGCTGGCTGAAGAAAGCCATTTATAATCGAATTCCAGGCCGTTCCCGTAATAGTAGTAGGCGAGCGAGGATATGCGCCGCATCAGCGGGCGGACAAATGATGAAAAGGAAAAGTCATGAACAGGTTTGGCATCCTGTAGAAGTCGCACCGGCGTGGATATCACCAGCCGTATTCTGTCCGGGTCGAGAGTTGCGATTTCCTCGATGTCGCGGGCGGAAATGGTGGAAATAGCGTCATCTGCCAATTTGCCCGACTTTTGAATGATATTGTTCCTGTAATCGGTGCAGGTTGTCGATTCCGCCTTTACAACCCGGCCTTTTACCATCCACTCTTTCCCTTCGGGGCTGAAGAGATGAAACATAGCCGTGAAGTAGTCTTTGACATGGTTGATCGCCGAGCCGGCCAGAACCAGACCTATTTCAACTTCATGGCCTTCGTTCGGCGCAGCCGGCAGGAGCGGCAAATGAAAAACGAACGGCAGTGACGGCTTCTGATGGCGTTTCACGGCAGCTGAATCTTCGCTGATATTCTGGGAAAAGGTAAGGGAAAACGAACAGGAATCACTGAGTCGACACTGCTCACAAAGTCTGTTTCCGGTGCATACCGCCTCGCGGAACGCATTCATGAAATTGTTCTTTATACCGAACAATGCGAAGGAATCTGCAATATCCCGTTCCAGCCTTACGGTGAAAATAAGTTTTGTAAATACGAAATCCATAAGTGGTATCCACCTTGCCTTCCATCCGGAATGCGTCATTGTAATTTACATATCAATCTGATAATAAACATGTAAACGCAATTCCGGCAACTGTAAAAAGAACCATGCCGTAAACTTACGGAAACACCTCTTTACCTGTTCCGGCTGTTACGAATATATCCTTAGGAGAAAAACCGCGTGCATATCCGCGCGGAACCAGCAAATCATGAAATTCACGCTGATCAGGACAGACAGGAAAACGGCCGCCCGGCGCGGCGTATTGGAAACCCCGCACGGAAAAATCGAAACTCCAATTTTCATGCCGGTCGGGACACACGCGGCCATGAAGGCAATGACTCCCCAACAGGTAAAGGATACCGGAGCCCAGATAATTCTCTGCAATACCTACCATCTCCATCTCCGCCCCGGCGAGACCCTGGTTGAAAAGGCCGGGGGACTGCACCGCTTCATGTGCTGGGACGGGCCCATTCTCACCGACTCGGGGGGGTTCCAGGTCTTTTCCCTGCCTAACAAGCGGATAACCGACAACGGGGTATTCTTCAAGCATGAAATTACGGGTGAGGAGATATTTCTCGACCCTGCAAAGGCGGTAGCCATCCAGGAATCATTGGGTTCCGATATCATTATGGCATTTGACGAATGCATCCCCTACCCCTGCGAGAAAAGTTATGCGGAACGTTCGACCAGAAAAACCATCCGCTGGGCCGAGGAATGCAGGAAGTCCCAGACGAGAAAAGACCAGGCGTTGTTTGCCATAGTCCAGGGCAGTGTTTTCGAAGACCTGCGAATGATGTGCGCCAGGGAACTGGTGGACATGGATTTCCCGGGCTACGCCATCGGCGGAGTCAGTGTCGGCGAAGGGCTGGAACTGCTGAAGAAGGTCGTGGAATTCACCGCTCCTCACCTGCCAGTCGATAAGCCGCGCTACCTGATGGGCGTGGGGCTTCCCGAAGATA
Organism: uncultured delta proteobacterium; assembly: GCA_963815135.1. Classification (GTDB taxonomy): domain Bacteria; phylum Desulfobacterota; class Desulfuromonadia; order Geobacterales; family Geobacteraceae; genus CAIWTU01. Next base: position 6,279 of record CAWFFO010000013.1, on the reverse strand, counting down.
TCCTGGAAAGTGTCGAGCGCGGCATGGATATGTTCGACTGCGTCATACCGACCCGTTATGCGCGAAGCGCCACACTGTTCACCAACCGCGGCAGGATACGTCTTACCAGCAGAAAATACCGCCGCGATTTCTACCCGGTGGAACCCAACTGCGGCTGTTACACCTGCATGAATTTCAGCAGGGCCTACCTTCATCACCTGTTTGTTTCCAACGAGGTGCTTTCGGCAATTCTCGCAAGTATTCACAATGTGCATTTTTATCTGAACATGATGGACGAAATACGAACGGCAATAGAAGAAGACAGGTTCACGGAATATAAGAAAATGTTCCTCGAATCGTATCTCAAAGGGGAAAAATGATGAATTCCGGAAAATCCGCTTTCGACACTCTCATGGGCCTGATGCGGCGCCTGCGCGCCCCGGGCGGATGTCCGTGGGACGCCGAGCAGAGTCATGAAAGCCTGAAAAGATACCTGCTGGAAGAGACTTACGAGGTAATTGAAGCGATTGACGCGGCATCGGTTCCCATGATGAAGGAGGAACTGGGAGATCTTCTCCTGCAAGTGGTTTTTCACTCGGTCATCGCCGAGGAAAACGGCGAATTCGACATGGACGGGGTGATCGAAACCCTTAACGACAAGCTGATTCGCCGCCATCCACATGTATTTGCCGACTTGGAGATCAAGGATATCGACCAGCTCATGGACAACTGGGAAAAGATCAAGAAAAAGGAAAAAGGTGAAGCGAGAAGATCCGCCCTGTCGGGAGTACCTTCCCATCTTCCCGCCTTGCTCAAGGCTCACAAAATCTCTGAAAAAGCGGCCAGGGTCGGTTTTGACTGGTCCCGGGCGGATGAAGTTTTCGCCAAGGTCCTTGAAGAACTCAAGGAATTCGAGGAGACAATGCTGGAAGGAAACCAGGAACGTATGGAGGCGGAACTGGGTGATCTGCTGTTCGCCATTGCGAACCTCGGCCGGTTTCTCTCCCTCGATCCCGAGGACGCGCTGCGCAAAACCATCTCACGCTTCATGAATCGCTTCGAGCACATTGAAAACAGCCTCCATAAATCGAACCGGGAGATAAGTGACGCCTCACTGGACGAAATGGAAAAACTCTGGGAAGAGGCTAAAATAATCGAGCGGGAAATTTCAGAGTGATCACCGCAACCGGCTTGGACCCTTTATCAAGCGGAAACATTACAGCTTTTTTACAATGTCACGAATTTTCCACAAATAATGTGGACAAACTGTTGATAACGGTGTTGAAAAACCATCAACTGAATACTTTAAATAGATATTTACGCGCTCTGCCCAATTTTTACTCATACATGTTATTCACGTAATTTCAATATGTTACGCATTAACACAACTATTATAAAGAGTTACGGTTTTTTATTTTTCTTTAATCACCAGATTGTCCCGTAATATAGGGGACAAAACTGTTTTGCTTTTCCGTTTTCTCTAAACTCTGACTTTTTTCTTCCCGTCAATGAACGCTACACCTTCCATCTGCAGAAGATGTATTTTCAAATCAATTCCGCCCGGACCGGAATACCCCGTCATATCTCCACCCGACCCGATCACCCTATGACACGGGATAATTACGGGAAGGGCGTTGCCGGCCATGGCCGCGCCTATGCCCCGGGGAGCCCCGGGTCGATTTATCGCTTCGGCAATCTCCTTATAGGTCCTGACACTGCCGTAGGGTATCTCAAATACAGCTTTATAAACTTCCCTTTGAAAAACGGTGCATCCTTCCTGGTCCAGGGGCAGATCGAACTGAACTTTTTCTCCGGAAAAATATTTTTCCAGGCGGTTAGCTGCAGCAACTGTTGTTTTACTTTCCCCGGAAGCACAGGGGTACAATTGGAAAATGCGTTTTATCATTTCGCCAGCTGGCAGCGACTCCGGCAGAAAAACCTCCATCAGCCCATCCCTGCTTGCGACGACTCCCCCGCAACCCAGGTCCGTCATATAAATCGAATTAAAGATTCCAGCATTTTCTCTTCTTTTCTTTTTCATCATTTTAGCCTCCGAATCTCCTGCGCAAAATTCCGGAGGCAGCCCTGATCTCCTCGCATCGGAACAAATGGGCGAATATCAGGAATATTATCAGGCCTCCGGCGATGAAAGAGCCGAGCGCAGTTGCTTTGTAGACTTTATGCCCTGCTACCGCCCAGTTTATCAAACCCGTTCCCCATTTGACAGCAAGAAACATCGGAACCGAAGCGGCAACGGTCTTGAGACAGGCAACGGAAATATTCCTGCCGCCGAAAGGACCTATTTTCCTCCTCAGCATGTAGAGCAGCAGGGACATGTTGAACATTGCCGAAATGGTCGAAGCGAGTGCGAGTCCGCCGTGCAGAAGAGGTTTCATGAGGAACAGGCTGAAAACGACATTCAGTAGAAAGGCGACAAAAGCTATCTTTACCGGTGTTGCGGTGTCTTTCATGGCATAAAACGCAGGGACCAGAACCCTGACAAGTGCCACGAATGATAGCCCGATCGAATAATAGAAAAGTGCCTCGCCAGATTTTTGCGCCATGTTGAAATCGAAATTGCCGCCCATGAAAAGAAGGCTGAAAACAGGAGTCGAACAGGCCAGCAGACCGGCCGCGGCCGGAATGGTCACGAAAAGTGTAAGCCGCAAACCGAATGACAGTGACTCCTTGAGCTGATCGATATCGCCTGCCGCCGCCTGCCTGCTCATGGAAGGAAGCACAGCCTGGGCGACTGAAACGGTAAATATCCCCTGGGGAAACTCGAAAAGCCTCTGGGCATAATAGAGATAGGATACGCTTCCCTGCGGAAGAAACGAAGCAAGTATGTTGCCTACGGTAATGTTAAGATAATAAACTCCGACTCCGAATACGGATGGAAACATCAACAGGGCAATCCTTCTCACGGACGGATGGTTCAACCTGAATTTCGGGCGGATGCGAAATCCCTTACGGTAGAGAACCGGCAGTTGGAGTAACAACTGCAGCAATCCACCCAACAGAACCCCGACTGCAAGTGAAGTTATCGGGACTTCGAATCTATTGTGCAGGAACAGTGCGCAGAATATCATGGAAAGGTTGAGAAAAACGGTGGATATCGCGGGTGTGAAGAAGTGCCGGACGGTATTCAGTATTCCCATGCTCAGGGCAACCAGGCTGACGAAAAAAATGTAGGGAAACATCATCCTGTTCAGGAAGACGGTCAACGCCTTCTTGCCCGGATCTTCGCCGAACCCGGGAAACATGAGTGAAATGATCACCGGGGAGAATACTATTCCGAGCACCACGACAAGCGCCATAACCGCTGTGAGAACGGCAAAACACACGTTGGCAAGCTCGCGCGCCTCGTCCTTACCCTGTTTTGTATAGCATTCCGAGAAAATCGGCACAAAAGCCGAGGTCAACGCCCCTTCAGCGAAAAAGCGGCGCAGCATGTTCGGTATCTGGAAAGCGGCAAAAAAGGCATCAGTGGCAAAACCAGCTCCGAAAAGCCTTGAAACAGCCATGTCACGGACCATGCCGAGAATTCTGGAAATAATGGTGGCGAAGCCGAGAACGCCCGCGGCGCGGGCGATGTTTTTCTTTTCCGACATTAAAAACCCCTCGAAGTTTTTCTTCTCGGGGTTTTATCACACATTTACGCTGAATTGTAATCTATTTTCATTCCAGCACCAACCGCTCAAGCCGCCCGCCACTTCTTATTCCAATACATGCGCAACTCGCCCAGTTGCCGGCGGACAGTTGCCAAATTCACTTTTCAGGCGGTTATAATTTCATCCAGAACACTGTTCAAGGCTTCTTGTCCGACCACCGGAGGACGACATATTCCATCGTGACATACATACGCCGCCGGTCTGCCTCCAACTGTCCGGTAGCCCTCCTCTTCACCCTCATCCCTGACATGGAGGACAAGATGGGGAATAAAGCGTGCGGCAATGGTCGTGCGCAATTCGCGCAGCTCCGGATCGTCCCTTTTTCCGACCAGAGTCACATCAACATCCGGCCCGTGCAAATAATCGAGGGCAATCAGGGAATACAGACATCCGGCAGGCTGCGCCAGGGCGTTGCCCATGAGTGAGCGCAGGATGCCCTCTCCCTCCTTAATGAATGACTTGTTGCCTGTTATCCTGCCGATCTTCAGAAAATTCATGGCCGCCACGGAGTTGCCCGAGGGGACGACTCCATCGAGGATGCTTTTTTTCCTGACCAGGACGTTTTCCGCATCTTTTCCGGTGTCGAAAAGACCATAGCTTTCTTCGTCGACAAAAAGACGAAGCGTTTCCCTGCTGAAATGTACCGCATCCCTCAAATACTGCACATCCAGGGTTGCTTCATAAAGTTCTGCAAGACCCCAGACGAAAAAGACATAATCTTCAAGAAACGCCGGTATCGCCGACACCCCCAGGTAATGACTGCGCAGCAACCGCCCGCTCTCGGTTACCAGCCGTTCTTTTATGAATTTCACCGCCCGGCCAGCCTGTTCCGTATATTGCAGTTTGCCGGTAACCGCGAACCCTTTGGCGAGAGCGGCAATCATCAAACCGTTCCATGAAGTGAGAATCTTTTCGTCGCGGAGCGGTTTTTCCCTTTTCTCTCTTGCGGCAAGCAGTCGTTTACGCCACGATTCGAGACTGTCGCGGAAGTTTTCGGGGAGGACACCACCGCGAGCTGCAAACTCATCGACCGGAACCTGAAGATGCAAGATGTTCTCCCCTTCGAAATTGCCGTCTTCCGTAATGTCGAACAGGCCTGATACCCTGGCCGCCTCATCCCCGTCAAGAATGTCTTTCACGGCTTCCGGCGTCCAAAGGTAATATTTTCCTTCTTCCCCCTCGGTATCCGCATCGCGAGCGGAATAGAAGCCTCCTTCGGGTGATGTCATATCTTCAAGTACATAGTTGAATATTTCATTTGCAACTCTCTTGAAAAATTTATCGCCGGTAGCCTGGAATGCCTCGAGATAAGCTATAGACAGCATCCCCTGGTCATACAACATTTTCTCGAAATGCGGTACAAGCCATTTTCTGTCGACCGAGTAACGGTGAAAACCGAAACCCAGCTGATCGTAGATGCCGCCGCCCCGCATCTTTCGCAATGAATGAACTGCCATGTCGAGCGCAGCAGTATCCTTCATCCTGTTTCGAAAGCGCAACAGAAAAGAGATGAATATAGGTCTGGGAAATTTGGGCGCAGTACCGAATCCGCCCCAGGTTTTATCATATATCATGTCGATCTGGCGAAAAGCGGCTTCCAGTATCTCGCTGCCCGGAATGGGTGCGGGCGTCAGTTCAGCTCCTTCGGTGAGGTCTTTTATTATCGAATCGCAACTGGATTCGACAACATCTCTCTGGGTTTTCCAGATATCAGCCACTTTCTCCAACAGTTCTACAAATCCCATGGTCCCGGGGCGCGGATGCCTTGGTATATATGTCGCCACGTAAAAAGGTTTCCTGTCGGGAGTCAGGAAGACATTAAGAGGCCAGCCGCCACCACCCTTCAGAATATGCGCGGCTGCCATATACTGGTCATCCACGTCGGGACGCTCTTCACGGTCAACCTTTATAGCAACGAAATGGCTGTTGAGAACATCCGCCACTTCCTGGTCCACGAATGATTCCCTTTCCATGACGTGACACCAGTGACAGGTTGCATAGCCGATGGAAAGCAATACAGGCCTGTCCTCGCTTGCTGCCCTGGCGAAAGCCTCGTCGCTCCAAGGGTACCAGTCGACCGGGTTTTCCGCATGCTGAAGCAGATAAGGACTCCGGGCAAATATGAGCCTGTTGAATTCCGTTCCTCCGTCGGGCGGCAGGGAACTCCTGTCGACATTTAACAAGCGCTCTATTTCGTCATTTTCATTTTTTGAATGATACAATTTCTCCATGGTTCCCTCCCGTTCAGTGTTACGAATATCCTTGCAGAGCCGGGCAAATCATTTATTTTTATTTTTCCATATTTAAAGTCTATCATATGCCTGCATCCGGTCACCCTGATAAATTTGATATCGTTACTTCAGCCATCTCATTACCGTTATAATCACTTGACCACTGCAATAAAAAGTGCTACGAAGGAAAATTGTTATCTTACCTTATCTCCTGGAAATATATTTTGAGAAAAACCAGCGCATTACTTCTAATAATCATTTTTTCCGCTATTGTCATCCACGACCCGAAAGCGGTTTCCGGACCGAGCGCATCTCCGCAGGACTATTCGAATGAAGATTTAACCAGAATAGATTACCCCAGTCTGAAAACGATGAAATTGAAGCCGCTTTTTCTGAGA
>CAWFFO010000012.1:0-221162 GCA_963815135.1 uncultured delta proteobacterium | reverse complement strand
CACGGCTTATGAAACTGACAAAAAGAGCACAGGTTAATCTCGTCAACCTGCCGCAGGCTCCACCCGCACTCTTTTGCCTTGCCCTATTCATTTTCGTTAAAGCTTTTGTTGCCAAATGCTCATACTTCCCGGTAAATAACCGTCCCAGGATTTCATTTCACCGGATCCGGTTTCCGGCAAAACAGCAAAATCCGTTTCCGTCGGAACACCTGCCTGACCATATATACATCCGTTCCAGCCCCTGATTTCTTTTGAACCGGCTGCAGGCACGACCCCCTTTACAAAATCCGTCTTGACCGGTGCGCCTGCCTGTCCTGCCAGACTACCATCCCAAGCTCCCTTTTCTTCTGCTCCGGTTGCAGAAGCTGCAACACCCGGCATACTCAGTGTTGTAACGGGTAATACTTTCACAATAGTTCTCTTTCCCTTCATAGTCTGCCTCCTTTTACACAGGTTGTGCGCCACCATTGATAGTGAGGGATGCAAAGTCTCGATATGAGACTATGGCAGCTTTTAGTGATGACATTATCATAATAAATAATTATGTCACCTGTCATTAATTGCAGGTTTATAACAATGATATATTTATCAAATTATTGTATAAGCAAAGACATGTGATATTTTTACGAGGGATTGAATTACTAAAGGCTGGATTAATGCAAATATCTGTGATAATGCTTGCGATTGCATATTCTATTTATATAAATGCTTTAACAAGATATTGAAAGACTTAAAAATAGCTCTATATCTATATCATACCAACTACCTTCTATCAATATCAACATAGATATCCTTAAAAGTATATTTTATATTTTGGCATAGGAGTTATATTCCATGTTATTACCAGGGTGAATAAATAAAATACAGTTGCGCTTTCAGGAGTGTAATTTGCGGATCAAGCCGCGACCACGTTACAATGTTCAGCTGCCGCAACAATAACTACCAACCCTTCGGGTATGGGTGTTTGACATTTCTCAGCAAGCTGTCAAAATAGCCGTTAAGCTGTTGCAGATAGATTTCTTCAGGAATAAGGTTCTGCTCAAGCAATTTTTCAGTTTCCGCCGAGATCCCGTTTTGGACAACAATCTCTTTTCCCGCCTTTTCCAAAAGCTGCAAATAATTATCGATAACAGGATGCAGTTCCTCAACCTGGTTGTTGAGAAGAGGCCCTTGCGGAGCATAGATTTCTCCGATCACTTCCGTGAGATTATTGAGAGCCAGCCTCTTGATCCAGTGTGAAATAACCTGGAAATGTCCCCTCTGGCCGAGTCCGCCGTTGGATATCAAAACCAGTTTGGCGCGATACAGGGATGACTCCGCATGATCAGCCTTTTTCGGATGCCGGGTCTCCCCGGCCTGGTCCTTGACAATGTATGGATTGGCAAACACCAGCATTCGTTCGATAAATGCCTTCAGCATACTGGATATATTGGCATATTTCAGTGGTGTGGCCAAAACGAGGATATCGGTTCCTTCACCTTCAGCCAGAATCTCCGCCATATGGTCATCTTTGATTACGCATTGCCCCGGGGTAGAAAACCAGCATGACATGCATCCCTTGCAATGCCTGACTTCTTTTTCGGCAAGAAAAATGTTGACTGTTTTCGCCCCGGCTTTTTCAGCCCCCTTCAAAAAAGCTGAAACCATGATATTGGTATTGCCGTCTCTACCTTTCGGACTGCCGTTTATTGCGGTAATCTTCATTTTTTCTCCCTTCCGTGATAATCTGCTGCACCATCGAATTGGCATGACAAGAGCTTCCCGAAGGAGAAAGCCTCTCCCGCGAGTACACTCGTAAATCCGGGTTTATGAAGTCAAAAACACCCGGCCTTACGACAAAGTCATCCTGGCATGACGAATGTCTGTAAATTCAGTCCCATATAGCCCGGACACATGAGCATTGATCTTTTATCCGACCACCGCCCGGGCGAAGTGCATATGTTCGTATGCATGATACCCGTCCGTGCGTTCCCGGAAATAACGATCCTCGATTTCTTCCGGACTTAGGTTCTCTAACAATCGGAGGCCCAATAAATCAAGATCCGTGGCCAGCGTGGACGGATAGAAACTGGTTATCATGGGTTCGCCTATGCTTTGCATATATTTCATTCCGATTTTTACGCGTTTTGCAGCCCTGCCGGAATCAAAGGCGTCGGTATCCAGGTAATCGAAAATGACCGTACTCCCCCGGGGAGCAATGGCAGCGATAGAGCGAAGCGTGTCGGATACCGCTTGGCGCGGGAGATAATAGGTAACTCCGAGCCAACTGAAGAAGCTTTTGGCTTGCGGATCAAAGGATGAATGTTCAAGCGCCGCCGCCAGGTTCTCCCGGGTGAAATCGTGCGGCACGAAATGAAGCTGATCCGGTCGCTCTAGTCCCGCTTCTGCGAGACGGTGCAGCTTCATGGCCTGCGTACCGGGATGATCCACCTCGAATACCCGGAGTTTTATTGCAAGTTCCGGACAGCGAAAACCGAAGGTATCCAGTCCCGCACCGAGAATTACATACTGGCTGACACCTTCCCCGATGGCCCGCGCCAGGATATCCTCCGTATACCGCGCACGGCTTGTTGCAAGTGAAAGCGGCGCAATCGCCCGCATGAACCATGCCAGGGCAGACTCCCGGTCAGGGCACAAAACGGCCCGTTCCGGGTCGATAATTTCTACGGCCGTTGCAAACTGCCGGTCGAAGAAGTCGCGTTCCTGTTCGGTAAGAAGACTGTAGGCCAGGAAGTCGTCAAAGATCTTGGTGGCATCATGCGCGGCATGCCAGGCGCGAAAGTAAGTAAGAAGCGCTGCAGCGCCTCTAGTTTTGCGATCTTCCATCTGCACCTTCCTCCGATAATCAGTCAAAATCTATGAGGCCCAAATCGGCAGCTACGGCTATGACACGAGGCCTGTTGGTTGCATCCAGTTTCCGCATGATGTTATGAATGTGGAAATTGACAGTTCTTTCGCTGATTTCCAGGATACGGACATGTCCCACGAGCTTTTCCCCCGCTTCAGCCAGTCGAGAACTTCTTTTTCCACCCGGATTGCATCCCGTCGCTTTTATTACGGCACAACTATTTCAAAAATCACTTAATTTATCACCTGCAGGAAATAACAGGTTCAGGAGCTCCTATCACTTCGGGCGAAAGACGAATCTTATATCTCGATACAACTAATGAAAAAATGGGTTGATTTAACATCCCAAAACTGCCGGGGCTTATTCTCCCCAGCCGCGCCTTACATGCTCGTCAACGGAGAACAAGTAGTCGCGGCCCTGGACGACCTTTCCCTTCCTGATGGTCAGCGTGGTTACTCCGCTGTATTCCAGTTGATGTCCGTCCCGGTTGGCGAGAGCAATATCCCATTGCACGGCCGCCGAATTATTGCCGACAAGATCGAATACGTTTGCAACACTTACACTGTGGACCGTGAACTTCAGTTTTGGAAACTGGCGCATCAGATTTTCAAACCACTCCGTGATTGCCTTTTTTCCATTGAACGTTCCGCTCACCGACAGTTTGCCCGGATACAGCCATACGGCGTCATCGGCCCATGCTTCCATGAAACTGGAGACATCCCGCCGGTTCAGGGCTTCCAGACCGGCCCTGACACTTTTCTTCGCAACAATAGATCCTATCATGTTGTCCTCCCTGAATTCTGGTCAGCAACCGCAACCGAAAAGATAACTCCTTTTTACTCCTTGGGTCTTCAGGTCCTGCTCCGGATTCACATGCTTTTACAAACGATGTTGCCGATTTCCTTGCACAGCCAGCTGGTGTTCGTGTCCTGAATGTCTCCTGACGGAATTTCATTGCCGATAATGAACTTTCCACCATAAGCTGTTCAGACATGAAAACCTCCCGAGTTACAATCATTGAGTTGACAAACAGAATCAGTTTGCACGGGTCTGTTATAATAATCTCATAATTCAGACAGCTATACACCTGTCATTTCTGACAGGGGATGGATATGTTAAGGACAGGGGCGATTACAAAGAAATTGGCGATTTGATTGAGGGATTGCAACGTCCTGGAAAATTGCTCAGATTAATATTGAAGAAGCATGATCAACCCAATTCAACAAGACCCAGCCGGACGGCGGCCGCTACTGCCTGGGGCCTGTTTGTCACTTCCAGTTTGCGCATGATATTGTAGACATGGTAATTGACAGTACTTTCACTGATGCCGAGGATAACCGACATGCCCCAGGAGCTTTTTCCCTGTGACAACCAGTTGAGCACTTCCCTTTCACGCGCGGAAAGGGCGATGTATCCGCCCCCTGCCTCTCTGTTATTGAAGATTTGGCAGAGGGCCAGATGAAGATGTGGCATAACGAGTTCCAAGATGGCCTCATTACGACTGTCATGTTCCAGTGACAGCCCCGAAAAACAGAAAATGCTTTCATTTTTCGCCGGGACTATGGAGCTTGAGCCATGGATATAGCCTTCCGGCATGTTGAAATCCATGCATAAAGATATGATTTCTTTGTTCTGCCCGAGTTTTTCCCAATCATATGGCCAGTACTGAAGTTTGCGGGTTTCAAGCGATTTTCGTACGAGAAGGTCCTCCTGAAGGTATTTCCTTGAATTATACTCGCGTGCAAACTCGTCCGGCATACCGATGTCAGAGCCACCGGTCACGACAAAGCCATCGTTTTCCCGATGGCCCAAAATGGCAACGGCGAAATCAAAAGGTACAAGATCCCGGAGTTTTGGAAAAAGGGAAACCAAAACATCCTCCGAATCACAGGTGAGACTCTGTTGGATAATTTCGAGAAGCCTGAGTGCATCATAGCCGGAAAGGCAGGAGTTGAGTTCCGATGACAAGTCCAAAAGACATCACCTCATTTACCAACAGATAAATATCCACCCATTGAATCACAAACTTCCAACCGTAGTTCCATCCGGATAATTCACGAAGCAGCCGACGATAAAACCGGTTGCGGTACGTGGCGCTTCAGTACAGGTCGATCCCCCTCCTGTTGCCCGGTCCGCCGGGACGCAGGTCGGGCAGAAGAGTCGTAAACTCCACACCCCAGTCCCACCATTTGCGTTTGAGCTTGACAGTCCCGTATTTCACGGTAACCTCGAAACCGGCTATGTCACCCAAGGTTCTCTCATCATCCGGCCCGGAATATGTCTGGAATGACTTCCTGAGCATCTTCATCTCTTGTGCCGCGCCGCGGCTTTCGGTAAGGCGTTGTCCCAAACGTTCGGCATCATCTTCACCCCGTACCGTCGTCGATTGAATGACGCAAACAAGCGCGCACAAGGTGGCGGTGAGAATACGAATTTTCATGATTGCCTCTTTGAGGGTGTTCCGACGTAGTCAACCGGAATATTCTGACCATCTTGAAAAATAACAGATAAAATATAATTATTCAATTAATTGATATTTAAAATATGTGAGAAAAAAGAAGAGTATAACTGGCACAGCTTGTGCTTTTCACCTGATCCGGCGCGGAAAGAGCATAGGAACGGTGCGCTGATACTGTCTGTAGGCGTCGCCGAATTCGTTTATCAGGTCACGTTCCTCGAAGTGTGCACCGACAATTATCCAGCAAGTCCATGTAACGTTAAACAGCAACCTGTCGGTAGTCTGGTCAGGGCATGACCAGATCATCAATATTGAGAATAAATACAGGGGATGACGTATCATGCGATACGGCCCCCTGACGGTAAAAGGCATTCTCTCCGGTTCAGCTCCCCTCAAATTCCGCAGGATCGGACTGACGCCGAACGGATCGAACGATTTGAGAGACAGGCCCGCCCATAGAAAACCGAGCGAAGAAAGAACATATAGAGCATGGAAAGCCCACCGGAGTGCTCCGGGAGGCGCCATAAAAAGTGGGGAGTCCTCCTGCCAGAATACGACAACCGCCGACAGAACCAGGCCCGAGGCAATCGAATAAAAGGCGCCGGCGAATTCCACGGGGACAAAGCGGGCCAGCAAATTACGGAACGGCCTTCGGACCATCCCACTGTGCTGGATGAAAAAAGCCAGGGAGAGGCCGGCGTCCAGGCATAAAGCCCGGCCCCGTCCCGGTCCGATGTCGATCATTATCGGAGGGCCTGAGAAAAGAAATATGGCGAACAGTAACAGCGAACCTCCGCCTGAAATTCCGGCCAGGGCGACTGTGGCGTAAGCAGCAAATCTGTTCAGCAATTTTTCCCGGCTCATTACAGCTCCAGCGCCCACCCCTTCCCTTGCTTCCTTACCCCGTCTTTCATGGCTTCGAGAAATCTGGACCTCAACCTGTCGCTCATCAGGGCCTTTTTAACGGGTGGAAGCCTGAGGAAGGCACCGACAAAGACTCGCATGAATTTTTCGTTTATGCTTTGCGGATTGGCGAAGATCTGGTTGTGCAGCGTCCCCTTTTCCAGGCATTGCAGCATCAGCCTTTCGAAGGTGGTCTCCGGGTGGATGACTCTCTGTTTCCGCTTTGCAAGCGTGCAGGCCCTGGTGGGGCATTTCAGGGCGCAGACCCCGCAGCCGATGCACACGGACGCATCAATCCGCGCATCCCGCTTCCTTTTCCCCTGCGGATTTTCCACGGCGACCATGTCGATCACGTTGATCGGGCACGCCTTTGCGCATTTTCCGCAACCGTTGCATGTCTCATCGGATATTTCTGCGATATAAGAAGACGTTACGAGGTTGTTCGTGTAGCCGTATTTGCTTATGCCGAGCAGGGGTCCGCAGCAGCAGCCGCAGCAGTGGCAGACGAATTTTATATTTTTTTGTACATTGTCGGCGCCGAAGACAAGGCCCATCTCCCGCGATTGGGCGAAGTTGTCCTCCATCTCGCTCCTGCCGACTTCACGGGAAAGGTTGTGCCGGATCATAAAGTCCGCCGCTGAACCGAACTGGGAGCATTTTTCCAGGGGTACATCGCATGTTTTCTCTCCCAGGTGCAGTTTCTCATGGCGGCAACTGCAAAGCCCGATGGCGAACCTGTCGTTCTCCGCTATCAGGGCCGAAGCCTTCTCGTAATCCAGCACCTCGAAAAATTCCGAAGAACCCAGGGCCTCTTCATGGGGCATGGCCCTCATGGCGAAAATCTGTTCGCCATGGCCGAAATTGGCCACGCGAAAGGATTCGTCAACTTCCATGTATTCATTCAGGAGCTTGGCCCATTGCTTCGTATTCAGGTTGGCCCCAAGTCTCATCATGGTGAATTCGAATATCCCGACCACCATGGGAGAAGGGACATAGCGGTACTCATCGTTAACCCAGAGATCGATTACCAGGCCCTTCGAGCACAAGCCGTCGAGGATTCCCAGCAACACGTCCTTTTTATACCCAGTAGCCATCCCAAGCTGGTCGACACTGGACAAGCCATACGGCATCTTCACTACCACATCGGCTTCCTCAGTGGTGTAAAGCTCCTTCAGAATCGCATGCAGCTTGTCGTTCCACGGCGCCCTCATTTCCATCCCGTCGATTTTTCTGCCGAGTTGCCTGAAGATGTCTTTTCCCACCAGATGTCCCATAAACTTCTCCTTTGATCGGTTTTATCGTAACCGAATATGCCCCTGTCGGCAATATTCATCTGTCCGGCGCCAGGGCATCAAGTTCCTCATCCGGACAGTATTTTCACAGTCCTCAATTTTGATGGCCTCGCAATAAGTCGTCATACCCGTGAAACGGGTATCCAGCCTGTTTTTAACCATTTGAAATTCCTGGATTCCCTTTTCCACGGGAATGACGGTCGGGAGTCCTTTCGGACTTTTTGCGAATACATCTAATTTAACACCATAATTAACAAAAAACTAACCGATATATAACCTGTAAGATTTTACAGGTTCAACAGAATAAATCATAGAAGGATTATGCTTATCAGTTTAATGCTGACCGGAAAATGCGAAAAAAAGCACCCTTGTGCCGGGGCGCCCGCACAGGAGAATAATGAAGGAATGGTTCGGCATTTTCCGGGATCACTACCCGTGATTTTCTCTTTATTCTCTTTGAGTATCAATAAAGCTTTAATTCGCCTCCGCAGTAAATGATTCATACGACGTCGCCTCCTGCGAATCCGTTCGTTTCGAGAAGACATAAGAAAACGGTATGGCAATGAGATCGCCGATGATATAGGTTACAAAAATGATCAGAAGCGTTGTCGCATACAGGGGGAAGCGGCCGGAAAACAGAAGGGGCAGGACAACGCAGGTCAGCCATATCACCTTGTAGCAAAGCTGCAGCAATAGAACAGGAGCGAATTTCAAAGGTGACTTCAGACCCAGGACAGATATGAGCCCGAATGCCGTATAAACGCTTGCGGTAATTCCAAAGACGACCGGATCCTGACCGGGAAATCCGAAGGTCGATTGCACGACAGCGGGAATAAAAATCATGCCCAACCCGAAACTTCCCGCTCCGATAATAGTGTAAACATACATAAACCTGAGCCATCCCCACCGGACATGCTTAATTTCACTCATTCTTTCTCTCCTTTAAAAAATTTTTAACCTTGATTAATAACCATTGCTCCAGTCTGATGATTCCATAACACGACCGATTTTTCACCTGTAACTAGTTACAGGTATGGACCTGAAAACGGCATTTACTCACGCAAAGCTACAAAGACGCAAAGAAATTCAAATGCTTGTAAAGAAAAAAGGACTTGCACCAATTAGGTGAATTATCTGGTACAGATAACTATTCGATTTTACTTGGTGTTCTTGGCGCCTTGGCGAGAGACTGCTTTTTTTAGGATGGATTGTTTTTGCAATCAACGGTTGAGTACTTCCTTATTTCTGAGTGGGAGAGTGCGGCAATTGTCATGCTACTGTTTGCTGCGGAAGGTATTACAAATGGCGACATTAAGATGAACAACGGCAAATGCGAACATGGAGATTGCACGTCTGTCGAAATTTATCGGCGGACCAGTAAAACCTTGTAAATTGAGAGAAAAAAGCGGCGGGGCACAACAAATTGCCCGCCGCTGCCTGCTATTACCGCAATTTACAGGGTCTCTGCTATCTTTCGCGCAACTGCGAGGGCATGGGCCTGTATCTGTTCCGGCGGCATTTCCTCGATACCGAACAGGCCCTTGTCAAATTCGTAGAGCCGGTCGGCTATTATGACTTCCGGCTTCAGTCCCTTGATGACACCGTTCATCATCCTGGATGAACAGTTTATGTGACAGCCCTCCAGGGCGATCAGCCGTTTGGCGTTGCGCACAAGGGTCCGTTGCCCCGTGTCCTTGGTGAACGCTCCGCCAAGACATATCCTCGCCGTTTTCTCCGGAGCAAGGGTGTGGCAGAGCATATTGGCCGCCTGGCGGGCCACCTCGCCGCGCAGGCATGCGCCCTCACAACACATTACCGCCACCGGCATCGCTTTCCGGCGTTCCGCGTAATCCTCGCAGAGATGGCAACTGTTCTTTGTTTTCTCGATACAAACCACCTCGCAGCCATTGTCCGCCAACGTCCCATTTTCCGTTCCGCAGCAACTACTGTCTTTCATTGTCGTCTCCTTTTCCAGCTTTTTCATGTTTTCACATGATCGTGTCGTTGCACTGTTCCATCCATTACATCACCCGTCCGGCCGATCAGACATGATTTATGAAAAATATAGGGTCATTCAGGAAAAAGGTACAGATGTAGAGCTTCACTTTTATCTTGGTAACAGTTATCCGACAACAGGTACTGTTACCATAATTTATTGCTTAAACTGTAATTGTTTCATCGGGAGATTAGAGTATACTCGACGCTATGAGAACCAATACACGGAATGAATCGGGGAAGAAGCTTCTTTATGAAGATGTCTCCCGCAGAATCGGTGAAATGATTAAACAGGGGACGTTCCGCCCCGGCGACCGGATACCGTCGTTAAGGGCGCTGAGCCGGCAGATGCGTGTCAGCGTCAACACGGTGATGGGAGCCTATGCTCAACTGGAAAATGCTGGAATGATCGAGGCTCGTTCCCAGTCGGGATATTACGTCCGCTCCTCTTTTCCGGAACCGGAAGGCCGTCCGGTTCCAGGCGACATGGCAGCGGACATCGCCCCGAACAGCGTAACCCTGGGGGATATCGCCATGGAGGTCATGTGCAGCATATCCGACACCTCGCTTCTGCCGCTCGGGAAATGCATACCGAATCCGGACCTGTTGCCGATCGACAAACTGAACCGCATGCTTGCCGCGGAATCACGTCGTTTCCGGGTCCAGAGCATTTCATATACCGAGACGCAAGGCGCCAGACGGCTGCGCACCCAGATCGCCAGACGATCTCTCGACTCGGGCCGTGCACTGACGGCTGACGAAATCGTAATCACTTCCGGTTGCGTGGAAGCGATATCACTGGCGCTTCAGGCCATATGCCGCCCGGGGGACACCGTGGCCATAGAGTCTCCGGTATTCCATACTTTCCTCAATTTCATGCAGTGGATGGGGCTGAAGATTCTCGAGATACCTTCCAGCCGGGGAGAGGGAATGAACCTGGACGTGCTCGGCTACGCAATCAGACACAACAAGGTCAGCGCCTGCATCACCATCGCGAATTTCAACAACCCGCTCGGAAGCCTCATGCCGGACGGGAAGAAGCGGGAACTGGTCGAACTGCTGGCAAGATACGATATCCCCCTGATCGAAGACGATGTCTACGGCGATCTCGCTTTCGGCCCGACCCGGCCCGTCTCCACCAAGGCCTTTGACGAGAAGGGGTTGGTGCTTTACTGCTCCTCCTTCTCCAAAACCCTGGCGCCCGGCTACCGGGTCGGCTGGATTGCCCCCGGCAGGTTTCAGCGGAAAGTGGAGCAGCTCAAGTCGCTCTTCAACATTGCAACTGCCTCGCCGACCCAGCTTGCCGTTGCCGAGTTTCTCGCAAATGGCGGCTATGATCATCACCTGCGCGGGCTTCGGCGGACCTATGCAAGTCAGGTTGCCCGGATGAGGGACGCGGTCGGCCGCCATTTTCCCGAAGGAACAAGGGTCACCCGGCCTGAAGGCGGTTATACCATCTGGGTTGAAATGCCGGAAGGATTCGATGCCTTTAAACTCTATGTGGCGGCACGGCAAAAGGGGATCAGCATGGCCCCCGGAACAATATTCACATTGGGGGACAAGTACGGCAATTGCTTCCGGCTGAACGCCTCCTTCTGGTCGGAGCAGATAGAACAGGCGCTGGAAACCCTCGGCTGGCTGGCGGAAACGGTTTGCTGAGAACGGGGAACACTCCGGACCCGGTTGCGGCCCGTGCTGTTGGCGTTTGTGAATTAGGGTTGAATATATCCATTAACATGGACAATATGGGAACAGTAACGGGGAAAGCCTTTAGAGGATAAATCTTCATTCACATCTGCTCAATAGAAGTCGATCAACCCGAGACGGACCGCAATCGCTACCGCCTGGGACCTGTTGGAAGCATCAAGTTTTCTCATAATATTGTAAACGTGGTAATTGGCGGTGCTCTCGCTTATCCCAAGGATGACCGATATGTCCCAGGAGCTCTTCCCCTGCTTCAGCCAGTTGAGGACTTCCTTCTCCCGTGCGGTAAGGACGGGACGGTTTTCATTCGACTGCCTGCCGTTGAAAATTGTGGAGAGAGTGAGATGGAGGTGGGGAACGACAACCGCGAGTGCGGAGATTGCACGTCTGTCGTATTTTATCGAGGGGCCGGTGAAGCAGAACATGGCCCCGTATTGTCCAGGGCTTGAGCGGCTAGCGCCGTGAGAATAACACTCCGCCATTCCCAGATCCATGTTGAGAGAAACAATCTCTTCGGGTACTACGTAATTCTCCATTCCGTAGTACCAGTGCCCGGGTCTGCAGATCCTGAAGGTTTCTTTAGTCACCACATCCAGATGGAAATAGCCTTTTGCCAGGTATTCACTCAGCCATTCCGAGGGAAAGCCGATATTTACGCCATGGGCGATGACGAGTTTGTTGCCCTCGTCAATGCCGCCCAAAAGGGCGCCGGCGAAGTCGAAAGGAAACAGTTGCTGAAGCTTCGGGAAAAGATCGACGAAATCTTCTTCTGTGCTGCAGGAAAGGGTCTGATGAATTATTTCGAGAAGAGTAATTGCATCAATGCCGGAAAGACCGGAAATGAATTCCGGACGTTCCGGCAACGGTATGGACATTCCTTCTCTTGCATCGGACATATGTCGCCTCGGTACCGCGGGATGAGGATTTCACCGTCACCTTGCTCAGCCCGGACTGTACCGAAAACAATTATTGTTTGTCAATTATTTTTAACCAAGAACATCGACTGGGTCTGATTACATAAGGTTTGTTCAAGTATGTACGACAACCCCGGACTTTCACCCGCTAATGATAAAAGAACTTCTCACAGCTTTGCAATTCCCGAAGTCGCCTCGATAACCGTGAAGGGCACTTCAAAAATAATATCATGTGCCGATACCTTGCCCCTCACTACGATTTTTTCTCCGGCATCTGCTTCAACCGGCTCTTCCTGATCCGGAACGTACAGGAGCACATTTCGGCCCGAACGGTCGGTTCCCTCGAAAAAAAACATGGGGCCCCAGACATGCAGTTTGTCAATCGTTATCAGAAAATCGTAATGCCAACCTATTTTGCCGAAGAAACTCGATGTCTTATTCATTTTCTCTTCTCTTCCGGCGTCTAAATTAATTGATATTCAAATTACTAATGACTGCCGGTCAAGTCAAGAAAATATATACTTAAATATATTGAGTGGATATTTAGCGGTTGGAATTATTCAAAGTCTACCAGTCCGAGGCGTGCGGCAACCGCGATCGACTGGGCCCTGTTTGTCGCACCGAGTTTTCGCATGATATTGCTGACGTGAAAATTCACAGTCCTTTCGCTGATTCCGAGTATAACCGAGATTTCCCAGGAGCTTTTCCCCTGTTTCAGCCAATCGAGAACTTCCTTTTCCCTGTCGGAAAGGAGAATTCTTTCCGAATACGCACGTTTTTTATCGAAAATGCCTGATAGGGCGAGATGAAGGTGGGGGATGACAACATCCAGGATGAACGCGCTGCGTCTGTCATACTTCATTGATGTGCCGGCAAAACAGAACATGCTCCCGAATTTTTCCTGTCTTGCGGGTCCTGAGCCGTGGGTCCAGCATTCCCTGATGCCGAAGTCCATGCCGAGGGAAGTGATTTCTTTTTGTCGGTGAACCTCCTTTCTGGCCATGGACCAGTGCTGGGTCTTGAACGTTGAAAAATTTTCCCTGATAACCGAGTCCGTCTGAAAGTAATTTCTCGAAAGGTATTCCCGCATCCATTCTTCCGGAAAGCTGAAGTTGAAGCCGCATGACATTTCGACTTCGTTTTCACCGTCCATCCGACCCAGCGCGGCATTTACGCATTCAAAAGAGAACAGTTCCCGGAGCATCGGAAAAATTGATGCAAGCTCCTCCTCCGAATCGCATGGAAGTGTTTTATGTATAATTTCCAGAAGCTTTATCGCATCTCTGCCGGAAAGCAGCAGTTCCAATTCCGACGAGGCATTCGACCACATCGGCATCACCTCCATTTGTTACAATTTCCAAAATCAGTCCCGACCCGTAGTTCCCAAAAAAAAATTTTGAGTGCGCCTTGGTTTCACAAGGGGAAAAGGAGATTTTGTTTACCTTGACAATGGAATAGATGAAAAAATTCAGGACAAAAAATTCTGGCGTCCCACAAACTACAGAAGCATCTGCTTCCTGGCCAACAGGTTGATGCGGCGGAAAGTTTCGAAGCATCTGCCGTCGCCTTGACGCGTCAAACCGATCATCCGTTCGATGACGAAAGAACGGAAGCTTTCTCTCTGAGGTTCCGGAATGTGTGGAAGAACAGGTACAAGGCTGGGCTGGTCAATCCAGCCGATCATGGCTTTTTCATCCGCAAAAAACCGATCGAAGTTCTCACCCCACACCAGTGCGTCCTCAAAGGGAGACCGGAGAACCAGCGAATCATACTCCTCGACCGTAGGCATGAACCATGGCCACTCGAATTCATTGAAGTAGTTTTTGAAATCGGGATGCACCATGGCTTCGCGAATGACCAGGAAAAAATTGCTGCAATTTCCGTCACCGGCGAAATTAAACCGGACAATTCCCCCGGTTTTCAGGCTGCGGAATACATTCGCAAGGAGGGTATCGTGGTCTTTTATCCAATGCAGTGTTGCATTGGAAAATACGATATCGAATTCGTCCGAATAGTTTAAGGCTTTGATATCCTTCAATTCAAAAAACAGGTTCTCCGCCTGGTGAATCCTTGCCGCCTCGATCATCCCGGTGGAAGCGTCGACTCCGGTAACGCGGCCGTCGGGAACGAGTCTTGCCAGATGCCAAGTGGTCGTTCCGTCCCCGCAGCCCAGGTCGAGAATACTTTCAGTCCCCTTGATATCGAGTTCTTTTATCAGCTTCAAACCCCATTCTTTCTGGTGCGTTGAAGCCTGCCGGTATTTCTGCCCGTCGAATTCGTAAGTCATCAGGAACCCTCCGCTTCAATTATTTTATACAATAATATCGAAACTTAAATTTCACCCAGCAAATATTTCTGTCTCAACACTTCCGGGAACTTCTCGATTGCGTAACGAAGCATGGTTCGCGGCATGACCTTGTAATGCATTTTGAGAAAGTTTTCTTCTACTGAGAATTCCCGCTTGCCGATTTCCCTGAGCATCCAGCCAACCGCCTTTTGAATCAGATCCTCCCGATCCCTGAGCAAAATCCCGGCGACAAGCAATGTTTCGCCGAAATCTCTCCCCTTTATATAGCGGAAAGTCGCCATTACGGCAATCCTTCTTTCCCAGATCAGGTTCGATTCCGCCAGTACGCGGAGCCTGTCCCTGCCGCCGTTCTGCAGATGGGCGCCAATGATATGCTCGGCCGATACATCCACCAGGTCCCAGTTGTTGATGAACCGGGTATTGTCAAGATATTCGCTAAAAATACGCTCCCGAAGCGATGAGTCTCCACGGGTGTATGAATGAATGAGAATGAGCAGCGCCAGGAATCGCGCCTCATGCAAGGGAGAGCTAAGCAGCCGGATGGTCTCGGAAAGTGGAAGCGAGTAATATTCCTTCGCCAGCTTCCTCATCTCCGGAACGCGCAGGCCGATGAACCGGTCTCCCTCCCCGTATTCACCAGGGCCTGTCTTGAAGAATCTTCGCAGGACCCGGGCATGCTGCTCGTCACCGAGCGAGTGCAATCTTTCATGTATGTTTTCAACGTTCATTTCTACTCATTCCTGTGAACGGTTTCGGGTGAAAACGCCGGAATGCAGACCGCGATATATTCCGCCCCTTGCAGCGAAGGGGTGCTGTATTGAACCCATTCCCCCGAGTGGATCAAGATTGCCTGCCCCTCGGAAATATCAAGCTCCCGATCATTCAACCTGACGTGAAGAGTTCCCTTGAGCACGACCGTATATTCATCGAATTCGGGAGTCTGTCCCGGCTCGGACCAGCCCGCGGGGCTTTTCATCCTGGCGATACTGAGGGCATCGGTATTGCTGTTGACCCTTCCCACATACTCTTCGATCCGCTTTGACGGCGTTCCCGCCGCTTCAATAACAGTCGGCGCGTTAATGATTGTTGCCATGCCATACCTTCCTTTTGTTTTGATGTTCAGGTTTTCTTTTTTTCGAAGAATGCCCCGTTTCTTCTCAGCTTCTCAACACGATCCAGGCCAGTATTGCAAAAACGGTGCAATCCGCGGTCACATGAGCCAGCCATGGGGCAAGCATCCCCCGGCTGCGCCGACGCAGGATGCCGAGCATCAGGCCATACACGAAGACCATCGCCAGACCCCACCAGCCCTGGGGAAATCCGGCCACGAAATGCATAACGGCGAAAGCAGCCGCCTGCAGAGTCAGGGCCGCGCATCCCGGTCCGAAAGCGCTGTCCAGAGCTTCCATAAAGATACCGCGGAAAATCGCCTCTTCAACGGCGGCATTTCCCAAGGCAAAGGCCAGCCCCGCAAAAGGAAAAGCCCACAGCGGCATCGGCGGCATGTTGATCAGGAGCTGGCTGTTGCCGGGTCTTGCCGCCGCATACCAGATCACGAGCGCGACACAGGATACCGCAGATGTTGCCAGTACCGTTATTATAATTTCGGACTCCATCCGGCCGCTGTGAAGCCAGCCGATGGAGCGTCGCAGGGACGGCAGAGCGGCCGCCGTCAACCCGTAAATGGCAAGCGGTGAAACAATATTCATGGGCCATGCACGGAACGCAGGAAACAGAATCGGCAGGGCAACCCAATAAAGGCAGAAAAACGAGAGATGGAGGGCATGCACGGAACGGGCGGCAATTGCGCAGACAGCTATAATTGCCGCTGCAATTGCAACCCATGATCCGAACTTGTGCGGCAAAAGCATTACAGTACAGAGAAGCGTGATATCCGTGCAGATGATCACTGTGCCTGCGACGGAAGACCGCATGGGAGGACGAATCTCATGGTAAGCGGAATCGCCGGATCGAAAATTACTCGACGATCTCATAACCGGCCGATTCCAGTGACGGTCTGGTATACATGAAAAGCATTTCCACAGGCTCGTCGAAGGGATTGTGAAACCAGTGGACCTCTCCGCGGGGAACGAACATCGTATCCCCCTTGCGCATCTCCTTTTCCCTATCGCCGATCCCGCTCATTCCCTTTCCGGCCAGGATGTAAATGACTTCCTCTGCATCCTTGTGAATATGCTTCTTGTGCAGGGAGGTTCCCGCCTCGAATTTGCAGTAAGCGAACGTGATATCTTCGGCGCCGACGGTGTATTTATCGACAAGGACACGCCTTGTTGCGTTGGTGAGATCCTTTATGGGCTCGTTTCTTCCATCGCCGGTGCTCAGGAGATATTTATCAGGATCTATGGCATGCCCCTTTTCGGGAACCGGTTTCATTCTGCTGATGAGCATGACAGCGCCCCGTTTGACTTTGCGCAGATCGTCCCCGTCGGGCAGTCCGCGGACGTCCCCCATCCTTCCCTCGGTGCTGGCCGCCACCGATCCGTGAAACTCGGCCGCCACGTACCACTCGTCGAGAACGGTGAATCCCAGGTGCTCGAAGAACTGACCGGCGTACAGACCGGCCGGAACCGCCTCGCGGATGCCGGTGTGAGGACCGGAATAGGTACAGAAGATCAGGGCGTTTTTTCCCGGTACGGGCGGCGCTCCCCACTTGACGCGCCCTTCGCCACGGTATGAACTGAATTTCCTTTTCAGGAATTCGTCCATCGGCTTCGGCGGGCTCCATTGGTAGGACGGAAAGCCGATACAGACCAGGTCGTAGGCAAAGAAATCCACATCCCCCGCCTCTTCCACCCTGAGCAGTGAGACATTCATTCCGGCGTCTTTCAGACCCTCCTGAACGGCAAGTGCGACTTTTTCGGTATTGCCGGTGTTTGACCAGTAAATGATGACTGCATCCATAAAACTCCTCCTGATTCCTTGTTATTCGTCAAAAGAATACCCCGCGACAACCGCCTGCGTCAGCCTGCTCTTCGCGCCACCGTTCTCCACGACTTCAGTTACCCCCTCGTTCCGCCAAAGGCCGCGAAAATGCCGTTTTTGTAAAAACAGTCAACATCCCTGAATCCCACCCTCTCCAATGCCTCCAACTGGAACATCAGGCCGTCCGGCCTGTTGTCGGGGTTAGATGAGTATTTTCCCGGCACAAGCCCGAGTTCCGCCCTTTTCGCGGGTTCGCAGTTACGCAGTATCCATTCCCGCCAAAGCGCAAGATAGGCATTTTCCAAATTGTCCGTAGGTGCGCGGACAACATCGACAATTACGAACATCCCGCCCGGATTAAGGTGTGAAAATACATATCCGAACAGCGCTTCCTTCTGCTCCGTGCCAAGATGGTGGATCGCCAGCGAGGAAAGCACGAAATCAAACCTCTTCTCGAGCGGATCATGCGACAGAAGCTGCTGGAATGTTGCCTGGACAAAACTCGTTCGCGCATGCCCCGTCAATCGTTGCCGGGCCGCCGCCAGCATTTCGGTGGACCCGTCCACCATGGTGGCTTCAATATCCGGATCGATCCGGAAGAGTTCATGAACAAACAGGCCGTCGCCGCAACCGAGATCCAGAACCGAATTTCCGGTTCGGCCACCCTTGAAATAGCGACAAAGTAATGCGGTTATCCTGATGAGCCCGGCCCGGTCAGGTATAAAATCATCGGCTGAATCCCGATAACCCTGTGAAAAAGCGTTATCGGACCATCGGCTGTCCGCAAATTCGGTCATGACAGATTACTCCCATTCGTTTTTTATATTTCCGGTAACGCCCGAAAAAGCTGTCTGCTACAGCAAAATCTCTTCCAGTGCCAGCCTCTTCCTCGGCGCAGGCTCTTCCGCCGGATAGCCGAGCGGCAGCAGACAGACCACATGGATGTATTCATCCCAGCCGAAGATGTCTTTAATCGCCTGTTCCTCGAGGAGCCTGATCCAGCAGCTTCCGAGCCCGAAATCCAGCGCACGGAGCACGATATGCTCAACCGCGATGACAACATTGCATGCAATGCGGGGTGCTATCTGCTCCATCGGCAGGGCTTTCATAAGCTCCGCTTTTTGCAGGATAATCCCCGCGACCCTCTTTTCAACCGCTCCGGTTCTGCCAAGGTCCTCGATCCCGGAAACCGTACCTTCCAGGTAGCCCCTGATGTCGGCGCAGCAGACGAGTACCACCGACGCTTCCGCGATGAATGGCTGATCGTATGCCGCCCGCGCCAGCTTCCGCTTCGTCTCGCCGTCCCTTACAACCTTGAACCGCCAGGGCTGGGCATTGCACCCGGAAGGGGCCAGTCTTGCGGCATCAAGAAGCGACCTCAGGACGTCATCCGGCACGGTGTCGGGTTTGAACTTGCGGATACTGCGCCGTTTTTCGATTGCTTCCATGGTTTTCAACATTGAAGCTCCTTTTTATTGAATTCACCGAAATTTCCTTCTATTGAAAGAAATTTCGGAAAATTCCGGGGAACGGCCATACTTACACCCTGATAGTCTGCCTTTTGTTCGCGGCCATGTCTTCCGCATGACCTTCAATACCTTGTTGTCGAATCTGTGTAATGCATGCCCGCCGGTCGGACCTCAGAACAAAACCGATTATCCTTGAAATGAAGTTATGGAACTTCCCGCAATCTTTCGGTTCAGGGAATTCAGTGCAATCGGCGCAGGAAGAATAACCGGCTTCCAGACAGCACGTGCGGACCTTACACCAGCCGGCTTTTTCATTGTCGTGACAACCGGGACATCTTTCTTTCAGGTAAGCTCCGCATGCGCCGCAATAGAGACCGCAAAAAGCCACAAGTTTCGCATCTGCTACGATTTCCTTCATCTCAAGCTCCTTTCGTCGGACCGCTGATCGGGACCATTCCAGATTAACCCAAAAATGGCAGTTGGAGGTGTCCGCAGTAAGCAACTCAGGCCTGTTTCGTTGCTGCTCCCGGCGATATGGAGTGTGGACAGCCGATATTGTCTGAACCCGAAGGGTGAGTTTAGCGGCTGTAGCGAAATGAGCTTAGAGCTGCAGAAACAGGCCTCCGGAACGAACGGAGGATGCCTGCTACTGCCGAAACTGGGATTAATGGTTACAATATAGCCTGCAGACAATTCGGAAAATATCAAACATTTCAAAAAATACTGAATTTAAGACCGGCTATTTATTGCGGGTCAAATACCCGCTCAAGCCTGCGAATCATCTCGTCCACTTCCTCCCTGTCGACCGTAAGCGCCGGCATGAAACGGAGCGTACGGGGAGATGGTGCATTGAGAAGGAGTCCGTTGTCCCTGGCCCTGTCAACTATTATCCCGGAATTCTCCTCATTCAGGTCGAGCGCCAGCAGCAGGCCCTTTCCCCGCACCTCTCCCAGCCCGAAACGGCCGGAAAGCTCCTCGAGCTTGCTTCCGAGATATTCCCCCGTCTCCCGTACTCTTTCGAGAAAGCCGGGCTTTGTCAATTCTACCATCACCGCGCAGCCGACCGCAGTCATGAGCGGATTGCCGTTGAAGGTCCCTCCCTGGTCGCCCGGCTCGAAACAGCATACATCTTCCTTTGCAACGAGCGCGGTCAGCGGCACGCCGCCGCCGAGCCCCTTGCCGAGGGTCATGATATCCGGTTCCACCCCTGTCTGCTGGTAGGCGAACAGCGTACCGGTCCGGCCCATGCCGGTCTGGATTTCGTCGAAGATGAGCAGTATCCCTTTCTCCCGCGTCAACCTCCTCAGGGCCTGCAGATATTTGTCATCTGCCGGGACCACACCCGCTTCACCCTGCACAGGCTCCAGCATCACGGCAACGGTTTTGTCGGTCAATGCTGCCTCCACGGCGTCAAGGTCGTTGAAAGGAACCTTGGGAAAGCCGGGAACCTTCGGCTCGTACAACTCCCGCCACTGCGGCTTGCCGGTGGCGGACATGGTGGCCAGGGTACGTCCGTGAAAGCCATGCTCCATGGTTATTATTTCGAACGCGCCGTCTTTGTATTTCCGACCCCATTTCCGCGCCAGCTTGATGGCTCCTTCGTTGGCTTCGGCACCGCTACTGGCGAAGAAAACCCTGTCAAAGCAGCTGTGCCCGGTAATCAGTTCTGCAAGCCTTATGGAAGGTTCGTTGTAGAAGGCGGGACTGGGATTTATCAGCCGCTCGGCCTGCCCCGCAAGGGCATCCACCACCGCCTTCGGCGAGTGGCCAAGACAGTTTACGGCCCATCCCTGAATGAAGTCCAGGTAGCGCCTGCCGTCATGGTCGGTAAGCCACGACCCCCGGCCCGAGACCATAATGGCGGGAGGCCTGTTGGTGATGTGCATTAGTGATTTGACGGCTGTGTCAAAAGATGACATGAATGAACCTCCCTGATCCTTGTGAAAACACATTTAGAGATACATTTTAACTAAACCGGACAAGCCGGGATCAAACGGGAAAAAACTTTTTTTAACAGGGATGAACTGGATATGCAGGATAAAATCAAAACCGTTTTTGACCCGAGTTGAAAATCTTTTATCCTGTCCATCCTGTTAGTTATTGAATTTGCGAGTTTCATTCCCGCATTTTTGAGCCTTTGTGAAATTAAACGCGGATTTCAATTTTATTGCCGCGTATCGCTTTCGATCCGCTCCTGTCGCTCCCTGGAATAGCGGTCATATTCCGGATCGGGCCTCACGGCGCGTTCGGAAGGAGTAAATTCCTTCCTGTTTTCTATTCGGGCGCCTTCATAAATACCCTGGTAAACCCCTTCGCGGATCTTCGCTCCGCAACAGCAACCCGTTACTATCATTAACATTGCAGCAATGATTATCACTCTCGAAAAAGTCATGGCATCATTTCCTTTTTCAGATATTTCATTTGAATATTGACAGGAATCATCCATTGTCCCCGGGACCTTGCCGGAAGCGACTTCAACATTTCGGCGGAGATCGCTTTGGCGTCGTTTGAATGCGCCGCCAGTTCCTTCGCTTCAGCATCGAACGCAATAAGATAACTCTTCATGTCGGAGATATCTTTCTTGCCCGATATCGGACCATGCCCCGGAACAATCCTGTCCACATCGAGCGTCTCGATGTAGTCGAGGTTCCTGATCCAGCCGGGGATGTCGCCGTCCGCCATGTACGGGTGAAAGTCGGTGAAGAGGATGTCACCGGTGAAAAGAACTTTCTCCTGCGGAACCTCAACCAGGATATTGCCGGATGTATGGGACGGAGCGACGTAAACCAGATCCACCTTCTCATCGCCCAGGTCGATCGTCATCCTGTCGGTAAAGGTCAGGACGGGATAGGCTATCCCGGTGCCTTCCATCTGCTCGGGGGTCAGTCCATACTCCTTGGCATTCTTCAAGGTTTCCTCGCCATACTTTACCATGTTTTCCCTGCAATTCACCTGGGCCACGATCACCGCGCCCAGCCTGGCGAATTCGGCGTTGCCGAAGGTGTGGTCAAGGTGATAATGGGTATCGATCACGTACAGGATCGGCTTGCCCGATATCTTCCGTATGTCTTTTATGAAGCGTTGGGCCTGCTTGGCCGAGATCAGGGTGTCGACGACGACAATGCCGTCTTTTCCCACGATAATCCCCGCGTTGGCTGCAAAACTGTTCGCGGCCGAGCCATCTTTCACATCCACATAGGAGAAGACATTTTTCGCGATTTTAGTCAGCCCTTCCTGGGCGAAAGATTGCCTGCAAATTACTACGGACATGATAACAAAACAGAAAACGGTAAACCTTTTCATCATTTTCCCCTTTCTTGCAAATTTGTTTTTACCATGAAAACAACGTTAAAGCGGCTGGCTTCGAACTTTTCACTTCGCGCGACGCGATACCCGAGATGCTCGTAAAGGCGGATATTCCGCGAACTCAGTTCTCCGGTAAACAGTTCGTACGAAGACGCATCGGCAAATCTGTTTTCGATTGTCTCCATGAGCCGTGAACCGATGCCGCGTCCCCGGCAGTCCGGATGGACCATTAGCCGACCGATGAAACACCTGTCGTCCTTCATGAAGCCATTCACAGATCCGACTATGCGTCCCTCCTGGACAGCCTTGAGGATGATTTTTCTTGAAAAATCTGCCTCCAGTTCTCCAAGCGTCTGGGTGAGTGGCGGGATTTCGTAATTGTCGTAAATTTCAGCTTCTGAAAGATAGGCTAGCTTCTGCAAGGAGAGGATTTCAGAAGCGTCAGCGATGGTCGCCTCAAGTATTTCAATGAACATATGGATTATCCTTCAACGGGAGCCTTGATGCAGCTGTATTTTCTTACAGTTGACACGGTACGAATCAATCTCGATCACTCCTTGTCATTATGGTTTTCTTCATTCGAAATAGCGTCAGGGAAGAGGATCCGCCGCTCTCCTTTAATGCTTTTGAGCTTTCGCATGGAAATGTAATTAGCAATATAGAATTAGCCTTTACAAAGCAGGTCTTAGCGCAGTCTACGTCCCTGAAACATTGAGTGTCAACAGTTTTTAATCCGGCGTGAATGTTGTAACACGGGTGACGTACTGATAGGTTGCCAGATCCGAAAAATCTGCCATTTCAAATTTACGAAGTGCAGTATTTGCTCCAGGGCGCGCAAATATTGCACCTTTCTCCCTTCACGGACCACCTCACACGATAAGACATAGCTAATATTTTCACACAGTTAACATATTTTAAAGTTTTCGGTACAAACATTGGAGATACCTAACGGTTAACATTCGTCCCTGGAAAGGAGGTGACCGGAAGAATAAAAATACCGTCCACGGGATACGAAATTCCGAGACCTTGTTTTCAGTGCATATTTACGTGGGAAAAAGGAGGAATACCATGAGAAACAGTATTTGTTTGACAGCAATGGCAGCGCTTTTCCTGCTGGTTTCATCAGCGGGCTTTGCAGAAGCCAGGCAGGTCAACTCATCACTTGAACAACACCTGGGACATTTTTTGTATTTTGACAAAAACCTGTCCAACCCGGTTGGCCAGGCATGCGCTTCCTGCCACTTGCCAAAGACGGGTTACGCTGACCCGGACCAGGAACTGCCCGTATCCGAGGGGGCGGTGACGGGTCGTTTTGGCGGAAGAAACGCGCCGAGCTCCGCCTATGCCGCATTCAGCCCGGTTTTCGGCAAGGACCCTGCCACCGGTCAGTTTGCGGGAGGACAGTTCTGGGACGGCAGGGCGCCGACCCTCGAAGAGCAGGCGAAGGGACCGTTTCTCAACCCGGTGGAAATGAACAATACAAAAGAAGGTGTGGTTCAGGCGGTCAGGAGCTCCCATTATGCCCGGCTGTTCGAAGCAGTCTACGGAAACGGATCGCTGGACGACACCGATACGGCGTATGACCTGATCGCACAGGCAATAGCTTCCTTCGAAAGAACTCACCAGGTAAATCGATTCTCCTCGAAATACGACTATTACCTGAAGGGAAAGGTCGCCCTGACAAAACAGGAAAAAAGAGGGCTTCAGCTTTTCAACAGCAAGGGCAACTGCTTCGCATGCCATCCCAGTGCATCCGTCGATGGGAAGACCCCGCCGCTGTTCACTGATTATACCTACGACAATCTCGGCGTACCCAGGAACATGGAATACCCCTTCTACCTGATGGATCCCAGTCCGTATCCCGACCCAGGCTTGGGCAAAACGGTCGGCGATCCAGCACAGAACGGCAAGTTCAAGGTGATGACCCTCAGAAACATCGCCCTGACCGCGCCCTATTCCCACAACGGCTATTTCAAGACCCTCAAGGAGATTGTCCACTTCTACAATACGCGGGACATCCCCGGAATGTGGCCGGAGCCGGATGTGCCTGAAACAGTGAACAAAACCGAACTCGGCAATCTCGGACTGACCGACCGGGAGGAAGAAGATATCGTCGCTTTCCTTCTGACCCTGACGGACGGTTATGCGTGCAGGTGAGACTAGCGGATAAAAATACCGATTAAAAGCGAAAAGAAATATCGCCACAGAGACACAGAGACTCCAGGGAAATCACGGAGAAAAGCATCCCGCATCACTTTCTGCGGAGTAAAACTTACTCAAGAGAAATCTCCGTGCCTCTGTGTCTCCGTGGCAGATTTTCAATTCAAATCCCAAGGAGGCAGCTTTCATGGAAAATGAAGAAAAATTCGACAAACAGCTTGAAGAGAAAATCAGCGGGCTTGTCGAGAAGAAAGGGCTGACCCGCCGCGATTTCATCAAATTCTGCGGATTGATGGCGGCCACCCTCGGCCTGGAGGCTTCGTACATTCCGAAGATCGCCGAGGCGCTGACCGGGACTGCGCGCCCGCCGGTCGTTTGGCTGCAGTTCGCCGAATGCACCGGCTGCACCGAAGCACTGCTGAGGACGTCCAATCCCTTCATCGACGACCTCATCCTCGAAAAGATATCGCTCGACTACCATGAAACGATCATGGCTCCGGCCGGTGAAGCAGCGACATTGAGCCTGACTAACACCGTCGAAGCAAACGCCGGCAAATTCATCTGCTTCGTGGAGGGAGCGGTTCCGACGGCCAATAACGGCCTGTACGGAATGATCGGCGGTGAAACCATGCTGAAAATCGCCAATGATGTCTGCCCGAAGGCGTTGAAAGTGATAGCGGTGGGTTCCTGCGCCTGTGACGGCGGGCTTCCGGCGGCTGCGGGCGGCCTCACCGGGGCAAAGGGGGTTGCCGATGCGACCGGAGTCTCCACCATCAACCTTCCGGGTTGCCCTCCCAACCCGGTCAATGTGGCAGCACTCATAGTCAACTACCTGCTTCTGGGCAAATTCCCGCCGCTGGACTCCCTCGGGCGCCCGCTGTTTGCATACGGCTCGAAAGTCCATGACAACTGCCCCCGACACAATTCGCGCTGGTGTATGGAAAAATTCGGCTGCAGGGGACAATCGACATATCACAACTGTCCCTCGGCAAGGTATAACGATGGGACCAGCTGGTGCGTCCAGGCGGATGCGCCCTGTTTCGGCTGCAGCCAGCCTGGATTCTGGGACCAGGGAAACTTTTTCAAATTCGACGGCAGATACGGCGATTGACCCCGGTCCGCAGCGGACGGATTTTCAGCAATCTGAATTTTTAACTTCTCACGACTTACGTTTCATTTTGAAAATGAAAGGACCATATATATGTCAACAATTGTAATTGATCCGGTAACACGCATCGAAGGCCACCTGCGGGTGGAGGCGGAGGTCTCAGGCGGCAGGGTCGGAAACGCCTGGAGCTGCGGCATGCTTTTCCGAGGCATCGAACCCATCCTGAAAAACCGCGACCCGAGAGATGCCTGGATGTATACCCAGAGACTATGCGGCGTCTGCACCTATGTACACGGAATCGCTTCGGTCAGGAGCGTGGAAAACGCCCTTGATATTTCCATTCCCGAGAATGCACGCATCATACGCAACCTTCTCATGGGTTCCCAATACATCCATGACCATATCGTTCATTTCTACCATCTCCACATGCTCGACTGGGTGGACGTGGTAAGCGCCCTTTCGGCTGATCCGGCCGGCGCGGTTTCCATTGACAGGAAGATCAACCCCGGCAGGACAAGAGACGCATCATTTTTCACTGCCGTAAAGCAACGGCTGCAGACCTTTGCCGAGAGCGGACAGCTCGGCCCGTTCGCCAATGGCTACTGGGGGCACCCGGCGTACATTCTCACTCCCGAAGAAAACCTCGTATTCATGGCCGATTACCTGGAGGCCCTCAGGGTCCAGGTCCAGGCGGCGCACATGCACGCCATTCTCGGCGGCAAAAACCCGCATCCCCAGACCATGATTGTGGGAGGAGTAACGCTCAACCGGGACCTCGATGCGCCCCGTATCAGGGAATTCAACAACCACATGGCAACCGCACGAAGCTTCGTCGATAACTATTATCTGCCGGACACCATCTATCTTCTCGGCCGCTACAAGGAATACGCGGCAGTCGGAGGCGTCTACAATCTCATGTCATTCGGGGATTTCCCGCGAAGCGTACAGGAAAACGACAGTCTCTTTTTCCGACGGGGGATAATATATAACAGAGCAACCGGCAACGTTCAGGGTGTCGATATCGCCAATATCACGGAATCCGTAACCCACAGCTGGTACTCGGGCGGAGACCTGGAACCGGGCCGTGGCAGCACCGTTCCCAATTTCACCGGGCTTGACAGAAACGAAGAATATAGCTGGCTGAAAGCGCCGCGCTACCAGGGACAACCGATGGAAGTGGGCCCGCTGGCGCGGGTAATGGTAAACTACGGGACCGGCCATCAGCAGACGGTCAAGGCTGTCGACTCCTTCCTGGCCAGTATCGGCCTGCCCCTTTCCGCAATGTATTCAATTCTGGGAAGGACGGCGGCCAGGGCAATCGAAACCGGGATATTAGCAGATGTCATAGGAGGCTGGACGTCAGGCCTGGTCCCGGAGAGCAAGCCTTTTACCATGCCCTTCCGGACACAGTTCACCATGGCTGAATCGGGCGCCGGCGCAGGACTCAACGAAGCGCCGCGCGGGGCACTGGGACACTGGGTGAATTTCTCAGATGGTAAAATAGCCAATTACCAGATGGTCGTACCATCTACCTGGAACTTTGGCCCGAGAGATTCGAATAATGTTCCCGGACCGGTAGAAAAGGCGCTGGTGGGGGTTCCCGTTGCCGACGAGGAGAAGCCGCTGGAAGTTCTCCGGCTGATCCATTCCTTCGATCCGTGCGTTGCCTGTGCCGTCCACGCATACACATCGGGAGAAATGGGACATTTCGTGGTAAAAACCTTATGATAAGTTAGATAGATGGATATTCGGAAAAGGCACGAAAAAGGGGGCAGCCGAGATAGAAGGCACACCCCCTTTTCATTTATCCAAAAATTTATTTCTCAGTCCAGTAACGTCTTTACCACTTCAAGAAGCTTCCACGGCTCGACCGGCTTTTCCATGAAATGAGGACCGTCTCCAGGTATGTTTCGGGTATCCAGTATATCGTCCGGATATCCACTCAGAAATATCGTCTTTATGTCAGGATTTGTTTTCCTCATTTCTTCATACGCTTCCAGGCCGTTTTTCCGCGGCATGACGACATCAAGTACAACCAGCCTGATCCGGTCCTTATTTTCTCCGTATTTTTCAATTGCATCACAGCCGTTGACGGCTTCAATAACCGTATAGCCGAACTCCTCCAGTATGGTTTTTATGAAGCGTCGCGCATCGGTATCGTCCTCTCCCACCAGGATAGTGCCGCTTCCTCCAGCCGACTGCGAAAGCACCGGCGGTGCCGACTTATCCGGAACTTTGCGTCCGAGTGGAAGATAGACGGAAAATGAGCAGCCTTTTCCCGGCATGCTGGACACGTCGATATAACCGTCATGCTGCTTTATGATCCCGTACACAATGGACAGGCCCAACCCTGTCCCTTTTCCGATTTCCTTGGTGGTAAAAAACGGCTCGAAAATACGTTCCCTGGTTTTTTCATCCATTCCACTGCCGGTATCCACAAAAGTAATAACGGCATAGGAACCCGGGTTGCCGTAACCGTGGGCATGCACGAACTCCCTGTCAAGAACGCATTTCCCCGACTGTATTGTCAGACTGCCGCCGGAAGGCATCGCATCCTGTGCATTGGTGGCCAGGTTCATGATAACCTGTTCGATCTGTCCTTCATCGCCCAGGACAACCAGCTCTTCCTCGGACATGTCAGTCCTGATCTCTATGTCTTCGCGAATAACCCTTGAGAGCAGGTTCTCCGCTCTTCTTATGGTTTCATTGACTTTGACCGGATGCAGGCAAATGATCTGCTTTCTGCTGAACGCAAGCAGCTTGGCGACCAGCGAAGCCGCCCGCTGCGACGAATAATTAATCTGCTCCACATATTTTCCCAGGGTCTCATCCTTTATCCTCACCTGCAAAATGTATACATAACCCATTATCGCCGTAAGAATGTTGTTGAAATCATGGGCGATACCCCCCGCCAGCTCGCCTATCGCCTCCATTTTCTGAGCATGCATCAGCTGTTCTTCGAGCTGCTTGTGTCCCGTGATGTCACGGTCGATACCCCTGTAGCCGGTCAGCCTGCCGCCGGAATCGAAGATCGGAACACCGCTCGATTCCAGTACCACAATTCTTCCGTCCTTATGGATATTTTTGTTTTCAAGTCCGGAAAAAGCTCTAGCCTCTTTCTTGCAGGAATGGAAGAAACCCTTTATTTCTTTTATTTCGTTGGCCGGCAATAAATCAAAAGGAGTTTTTCCGATTACCTCATACGGCTCGAATCCGAGGAAATCTTTCACTTTTGGGCTGGAATAGACAAAAACGTCATTTTCATCGATCTCCCAGATCCAGTCGCTGGTTGCCTCGACCAGGGAGCGGAACCTGGCCTCGCTTTCCCTCAGGGCGTTCTCAGACCTCTTCTGCTCGGTGATATCATGGACGGAAACCTTGAGAAAAGTTTTTCCGTCCACATCGAACCTGCTTATAATTACCGACGCATCGATCAGGACTCCATCAACCCTTCTGAACGTCCATTCGAACTGTTGCGTTTCTCCATCGAGTGTGGCGGATAAGTACTCTTCAGCTGCCCTGTCCGAATCGCGGCCGTCAGGCTGGACCGGCGGAGAGTATGTAAAAGGTCTGTTCCTGATCAAAACATCGCAATCGCATCCGAACATTCTTACTGCCGCCGGGTTACATTCGACAAACTCGTCACCCCTGATGAGAAACAACGCATCAACGGAATTTTCAAAAAACGCCCTGAACCGGTGTTCTGAAAAAGCAAGGAGTTCTTCCGCATTCTTGCGCTCGGTAATATCATGAACAATGGCAAACAGGATTTTCTTTTCAGTCAGTCGGATCGGCGTCGAGTATACTTCCACATTGCGCAATGCGCCGTCTGCCAGCCTGTGTTTGAATAGATAGTGGTAATCTTTGTGCTGACCTTCTCCGATCATCTCCCGTATTTCCCCTTCAGACAGGGTATTGAAATCGGAGATTTTCAGTTTCTTGAACTCTTCCTCGGTATAACCGTAAAATTTCTGCGCCGCCTCGTTTGCATCGATTATGCTCAGGGTATCCGGGTCAAAGAGATACATTATTGCGCTGTGCTTGGTGAACATGTTGTGAAACTGTTCTTCCGATTCCATTAATGCAGCCTGGACGGTTCTGTACTCCAGGTTTTCCTTTTCCAGTGCCTCCTGGGCAGCGATCAGTCTCTTCATGTAACCACGAACGAGCAAGTACAGAAGACAAGAGGTGATAACTATGAACAACCAACCCTTGCAGGTTTCCCATAGGGCCATCTCAGCCGGGGTCGTGACGAACCTGACGAGGATCTTTTCAGAAAGGAATATCCACAATGCCCCGACAAGCGCATACGTTAATGCGATAAATAACGGCGCCCTTCTTTCATTATCCATGGTATCTCCCCGGCGGATCCTGATCTTCAAGAGGGTCATTATGATTTGGGATGGCAGCAGCCTTGACTGATCCAAGACCGTAATTGCATTTCATGAAGAAATGCTTCACTCTTGAATTACTTATAACAATAATCGGGGAAATGGCAACCAGGCGGGAATTCAAACATATCCGAGATGTATTTTTCCAGTTCCGGCATGAAACCGTAGAAATCATCCTGGAGCAGGTCATATTTACCGGAAAGTTCATCAACACCCTGAGCAAGCGGATTTATCCTGGAAATCCTGCCGGACATCCTGTGCAGCACGGAGGCAATCCCCTCCATATCCCTGTATGAGAGCAGCCAGTTATTGGAGAAGAGGCGGGGCAGGATATTACGCAATTTTTCCGGCATTATTTTTTCGTGACCGGACAATATCCTGTAGACGCTCATTATATAATCAGGAAACGGTACAGATGAAAACCTGTCCCAGTTTCTTGCCAGGAAATGGTCATAGAAAATATCGACCAGAATGGCCCTGTAATGTCCATATGAAGAGTCGATGCGTCGCTTGCTGGTCAGAAAATACGGGTTGCCCGCGGCAAATGAGTCGGTCCTGCGATGCATTTCAATACCACGACGTATTCCCGGCGGACAACTTTCATCGATACGCCCTTTTACGAAATCTCCCATCATGTTGCCCGCAATGGCTTCGGGGTCGTCTCCGGCGAGATATAAGTGAACCAGGTAATTCATATTTTCTTTCCCAAGATAAAATAGGTCATCTTTCCATATTAACTCCACGATAGACAGACTGCCGTGAAAACACAATGTTTATGTGATAAACTTTTCTGACTGTCACCAACATGTTTTGATTTAACATTTCATCCAAAAGTTCCATTCGGAGAAGTAAATGGGTAAGCATCTCGTTGTCGTCGGTGGCGGACATGCACATATGATGTTGCTGCTCCGCCTCGGAAACTTCACCGCCAAAGGCCACCGGGTCACCGTTATCAGTCCGTCTCCCTATCAATATTATTCGGGAATGGGTCCGGGCATGCTCTCCGGAATCTACGAACCGCAACAGACCCGCTTTCACATAAGAAAAATGGCGGAAGATGGCGGCGCATCTTTTATCGATGACAAGGCTGCGCGTATCGATCCGGAAAACAAATCCGTAATTCTCGGCTCGGGCAATGAAGTGAGCTACGATGTCGCGACGTTCAACACCGGCAGCGGGATTCCCCTTGAGTCGTGCGCCGGGCCGTCGGAGCGGATCGTACCGGTCAAACCCATTATCAACCTTTTTCGCGCCCGGCATGAAATCCTCAAGGCGATTGAGCAGCGCGGTCTGAAAATTTCCGTTGCCGGCGGAGGACCGGCCGGAGTGGAAATAGCCGCAAATTTGTGGCGGCTGGTCCGGGATAGACGCCACAAAGCGGAAATCAGCCTGATCGGAGGAGACAGGATACTGGGGAAATTCCCGGAGAAAGTGCGAGGCCTTGCCCTCCGTTCCCTGGAAAAAAGGGGCATACGCATACTGGAGGCGACCCGGGCACGGTCCGTTGATGATGGCAGGATTATCCTTTCAGACGGAACTGCCCTTGAATACGATTTCACCTTCATGGCAGTGGGAGTCAAACCCTCCACCCTTTTCGTCGATTCCGGACTTCCCACCGGCAAAGGCGGAGGGATGCTGGTGGACCCTTTCCTGCGCTGCACAGCCCACCCGGAACTGTTCGGGGGCGGTGACTGCATCTCCCTGGCCGGTAATCCTCTTGCCAAGGTCGGAGTTTATGCGGTGCGCCAGAACCCGGTACTGCTCCACAATCTCATGGCGGCGCTCGAAGGAGGCGAACAGCGGCAGTTCCAGCCCGGGGGAGCATATATGCTCATCATGAATATGGGAGACGGAACCGGTATATTATGGAAAAAGGGACTTGTTCTGGATGGACGTTTCGCCTTTATCCTGAAGGACTTCATAGACCGGCGTTTCATGGGAAAATTCCAGGTTTCCGGGGAACTGGATGAACCTGAGGGAGAAATCACATAAATTGCAGGAAAGGAGAAACAGGCATGGGCGTCATGGACTATTTCAAACCAGTTTCAACCTGGACGGCGCAAAAGGTCAGGGAATTCATCGACAGTCGAAAACACGACGAATACAACCTGGTCGATGTCCGTCAGCCCTGGGAATACGAGAATGGACATCTGCCCGGCGCAAAGCTGATCCCGGTCGGACAATTGCCGGAAAAGGTGTCGGAACTCGACCCGGCCAAAACTACCATTGTCTACTGCGCGGCTGGTGTTCGCAGCCGTGCGGGCGCCTCTATCCTGGAAAGGGCCGGCTTCCGTGAGGTTCACAGTATGACCGGAGGATTCAATGCCTGGCAGGGGCTTATTGCGGAAGGATTCCCGGAGGCCGGCATTCCCTGGTTTGCAGCGGCCCGTTCCGTGGGCGAATTAATGGCCCTGGCCTGGGTTCTGGAGGAAGGAACGAAGATATTTTATACTAGAATCGCGGAGAGTCCGACCGCCCATGACCAGTCGGATCTGTTCCGTGAACTCGTGGTCGCAGAAGAACACCATATGGAACTGCTTTCGGCTCTTTACCGGGACATTACCGGGACCACCGGGGACATTGACTTCCCGTCACTCATGGAAAGATACCCCCAGGAAAAGATACTGGAGGGGGGCATGCGCCTTGATGACGCCCTGGCCTGGTCAAAGGGGAAGGCTTCAAGGGAAATACTGGAACTTTCCATCTCCCTTGAAGCAGGTTCTTACGACCGGTACCTTGCCATGAGGGAAAAGGTGTCCGATGAAAACTCTCGGAAAGTATTCACCGTCCTGGCCAAAGAAGAGAAACGGCATCTCGGGAAGCTGACTGCCGCGTTTGAAAAAAATCTTTGAGCCACCCGGGAATGCTCCTTTTCATATCGTTTTCAATCAAATGACGGAATTGCGGACAAAAAACCGCAACCCGGATCATTAACCCCTGAATTCATGGATTCCGCTTTCCCGGGAAGGACGGCAGGCAGTATACTGAACTCAACCCGACGTCAGAACCGGCCCGGAGGATAAGGAGCGAAACCGTCGTCATCCCACATGCGATTGCGGGGATGGTCGGGCCTGCCGCAACTGATGATCCCCTTGCGGCAGAGTGTCGATCGCCATTCATACTTGATATAGATCTTTTCCGCCGCCCGGCCTTCCGGCTCGAACGCAACTACCGTTACCGGAGAATATTCCTCTTTGCCGAATCCGGTCCCGGCGCTTTCCTCCCTGGCGGAAGGTGCTGCATTATCCATTGACTTCCGCTTCGATAAATACGGCCTGTTGTATTCCGTGAACCGCTCAACCTCAGGGTAAACCGCTACGGCGATCACCCCCATGGCCGATTCATCATTAAATGCCGCGGCATAGGAGTCGGCCGCGGAAGTGAAGAAAAACCGGTTGATACTGTCCATGCCGGTCCGCCAGCCCTTGAACTCACCGGAACCGTAAGGGTCCAGGATGTACATGCGCTCGGAATTCCCCAGCCACGACTTCTTTCCCGAGACGATGTTCCTGCCGTCCACTGCCACAACCACACCGACGCGTCTGTTCAGCCGGTTACGCACAATGATGGTATAAAGTTCCCCTTTCGTCGCTTCCGCATAAGCCTTGAGAGCAGAAGAACGTGAAGATACCGGATAAAGGGGCAACGCCCCGCCGCCGTCGGAGACAATTTCCACATCCACCGCCCGGCCGATACCGGCTCCCCACGCACACGAAGTAATTCCCAGAAACAATGCCGCTATCATCACGATTTTCATAACACCCTCCCTGTCATTTATTGCTCTTTACTCCATTTGACAAGCAAGGGTGAGAAAAAGTTCCGGAGAAGTTAAAATCTTTCCGAAAATCATTTCCGGACAACAAGCACAAATACCATTTGGCAGAACAGTTCAACAGCCGGAGAGTTGTTACGATCCATTATCCAGAAACCGGAAAGCCTTACAGCTCTGACCTGTTTTGGTTCTCTTTTGCAGAGCCTGTCAATTGTGGATGTCTGCAGAAACTGCGAGGTCCGACAACCACTGCCTTTTCGCAGTTTGAAGTGAAATCCGTCAGACACTCATACAAAGTTCCGTTAAGATGACGAATGGTGCAGACAGTCGGATCATATTGCTCATTTACAGTTTTCAATTCTTCTATCCTCTAAACATCCTGCAGGGGGGATCCGTTCTTTACCGTCTCCCCTGCCGGTTTACCTGCCGCTCACGAAATCAACCTGCACGGGCCTTGTGATTATGCCGCCAGCCTGAACTGCCTTAAAATCTGTTGCAGCTCCTCCGCCAGCTTCGCAAGCTGGCCGGCTGAAGTGGCCGACTCCTGAGCCCCTTTGGCGGTTTCCTGAATCACTTCCGTAATCTGATTAATATTGCTGGTTATTTCCCCGGTAGTGGCAGTCTGTTGTTCAGCGGCGGTTGCCATCTGGTTCACCTGCATGGCAACCGAACCGATCCGGCTCAGAATTTCCTGCAGGGCATCACCAGACCTGGACGCCTCCCTGCTACCGGTTTCAACCTTCTTGACACCCTCTTCCATATCGCTTACAGCCGTTTTGGTATCCATTTGAATCGACTTTATCATTTCCCCGATATCCCTTGTTGCTCTGGTGGTACGCTCCGCCAAAGCCCTCACCTCATCAGCGACCACGGCAAAGCCCCTTCCCTGCTCGCCTGCGCGTGCCGCCTCGATGGCAGCGTTGAGGGCAAGCAGGTTTGTCTGGTCGGCTATGTCTTCAATAGTTCCGATAATATCCCCTATCTGCTCACCCTGCCTTCCAAGTTTCTCGATCGTAAGAGCCGACTCTTTCACTTTTTCGGCGACCTGCCGCATGACTGTAATAGTCCCGTCCACAATGGACGCTCCGGCAAGGGCAGTATCGTTGGCGTTTTTTGATTCATCGGCGGCGGTTGCACAGTTGCGGGCAATTTCCGTGGAAGTAACCGCCATTTCTTCACTTGCGGTGGCCACTGTACCAGCCTGGGCCGCCACTTCTTCCGCGCCGGTCGCTATCTGGGCTGACGCCGAGGATAGCTGGGCAGCGGCCGAAGCGACCATCTCGGAGCTTTCCGTTATCTTGCCGATCAACGACTTGAGATTTGCAATCATTTTCCGGAACGAATCGGCCAGTTGCCCGACTTCGTCATGCGATTCGTAATGAACCGTGACACAGAGATCACCTTCGGCTATCTTTTCCGCCTCTTCCGCGAGTGCCTTCACCGGCCGGCTTATCATCCCGGCAACAAAAAAACCGAGTCCCAGCGACAGCAGAATGGCTGCTATTATCGATCCTATCAATATGAACTTGGAACTCCTTGCGATTGCAGCGGCTTTTTCACTCTCATTCTTTGCCAGCTTGTCGTTCAACCGGACAATGTCATCAAGCGACCTGGACGCGACCAGAAAATAGTTTCGCGCGGACAATGACGCATCAAGGGCACTTTTGTCGATATCCGCGATTCTCGGGTCCGAAAGCGGGACGCCATTCGCCACAAGCCGGTCCTTTTCCCTACAGAGACCGATTACTTTCATATGTTCTTTTTTCCATTGCGTCCATTGCGGCACAAATTCCTTCCACATGATTTCTTCATCCTTTGTCTGGGGAAGCGGCTCATAAATCTTCCAGGCTTTTTCCGCACGATTCCAAGCTTCACCAATATAATCGTATTGTGCCTTGCGAACCCCGGGGTTCATCATCCGGCTTATCAGGAGACCACGCTCTCCCACTATAACAGCCTGCTGAGCTTCGCCCATGGTCAGCAGGCTCTGTATGCTCGGGAGCCTGTTGCCGATGATTTCATCCAAATCGACCATTATGCGGCTCATCCCGCCATATCCCACAACACCGGTTATTGCAGCGATTGCCGTTACTACCAGAAAACCGGATATAATCTTCTTCCCCAGATTCATTCCCTTAAGCATGTCTTTCCTCCTTTCACAGGTACGGTTAAAGCCGAAATGGCATTCCATTACTTTGGCGACGTCCGTTCCGTCACCGTTCCCCGATCTCTCTTTCGACCTGAAAGGTTTGATCGGCCTTATAAATCCATTTTCGACAATTCCGGTTAATACTTGATCGGCATTTGCCTTAAAATGGGGGGTAAAAAATGCCTAAACTACTGGGGCTGAACAGATTTGACAACTTCCTGAAATGTTATATACATGATTACATACTGTTTTTTAAAAAATTTTGACGTGTGTTCTTTTCAACTAAAAACGACGGGGAATGGGGACGTGAATATAAAGGTGCTTTTAGTGGAAGACCAC
Organism: uncultured delta proteobacterium; assembly: GCA_963815135.1. GTDB lineage: Bacteria > Desulfobacterota > Desulfuromonadia > Geobacterales > Geobacteraceae > CAIWTU01. The sequence continues at coordinate 185,103 of CAWFFO010000012.1, read as the reverse complement.
AAGATAGTACGTGAAGGCATACATTTTTTTCTTGAAAACCAGCCCGACATTGAAGTTGTTGCCGAAGCTGACAACGGGCAGGCCGCCCTGAAGCTCACTGCGGAGTTCTTTCCCGACGTGGCGTTGATGGACCTGAACATGCCGGTCCTGAACGGCATCGACACCACGCGCAGAATCTCTTCCGAATATCCTGAAACCAAGGTACTCATACTTTCCATGCACTCGGAAAAGCAGTTCCTGCTGGAAGCGCTGCGGGCCGGAGCAAAGGGATTCATCCTCAAATCTTCCATATCAGCCAGGGAACTGGTTCAGGCAATCAGGAAAGTGGCAGCGGGAGAAAACTATTTCAGTCCACTGGTTTCCGAATCGATCATCACGGACTATGTCAATCTTAACAAGGAAGAACCACAGTCCTGCTTCTCCCTTATTTCACCGCGGGAGCGGGAGATTCTGCAGTTGATCGCCGAAGGCAAAAACACCAAGGAGATCGCATTTTCCCTCAAGGTGAGTCCCAAGACCATTGACAGCCACCGTCAGAACATCATGAAAAAACTGAAACTCGGCAGTGTCGCTGAACTCACCAAATTTGCGATACGCGAAGGACTGACAACCACCGAATGACTGCGTCAATGACACATCCGCCCTCTGAGCCCAGTCTCCCTGCTCAAAGCAGCGGGTGGCACTCTTTTCCCTTTTTGCGAGGGAGGAAAAGGTATGAAAAATAAAGCGGGAATAAATACCGATGCAGGCGAAAAACCTTCAAGCAGCTCAATTCAGCGGAAGCATCATGCAAAATGCAAACTCACCGGAAACCGGGGAGCCGATAACGGGAAAAATATATTTCTGGAGTGGAAAGATGATTTATCCGCCCCTGTAACCACGTGCAAAAGTCTGGAAGAGGATAAATCGCAACATTTCAGCCCTCGGATTGCGGCGACCGTTTGCTTGAAAGTGGAAAACTTTCCGGAAGACACTCTTTCCGCCCGAAACTGCAAAACCCTGTTGATCGCAGAGGACGATGAACTGGTCAGGAGCCTGATCAGCCTGGTTCTGAAACAGCAGGGCTACCGGGTAATAGAAGCCGGAGACGGCAACCAGGCGGTTGAAAAATACATCGCCAACAGGGCTGATATCAGCGCCCTGATTCTCGATGTGATATTACCGAAAAGAAGCGGCAAGGAAGTATATGACTTTATCCGCAATATCGTTCCGGAAATCAGAACACTGTTTATCAGCGGCTATGCGACCGAGACGATAGTAAAAAAGGGAGTGGAAGGATGTTACCATGTGATCACCAAACCCTTCACTCCCGGCATGTTGCTCGAAACAGTGCGTAAGGTTCTTGATTAAATTCAGATGACACCTTTCAGCTCCGTTGCTTACTGCTGACACCTCCAACTGCCGTTTTTGGGCTTAATCATTTCCGGATATCGACCTGCAACATACTCCCGGCTTTATCCGCGTAATACGGTTCGATCCAGGCAGGATGTCTCCGCGGCGCAGTAGCACGCCATTTTACTCTGGTCGACTGGCTGCCGGAACGGTATTCGTAATATGAATAGACCGGACCAATGACGATCTCGCGCCTCCCGTAGTACGGGACGGCCACATTGATCCGGTTCACGAAACCGAGGGTCTCATAAAGCCTTGAATTATTGAAAGGATGCAGCTGAATTTCGACATTTTTACGGATCGCGTCGGTGATTTTCAGGGTGTCCTCACCTTCATTTCCTCCCATTCCGTCCATGAAGATGATGAAATTTTCAACAATTTCCCCGATGTCGTTGATTTCGCCATATTCCGCATCACCGAGGGGCTCGTTGTTAAGCTCTTTCCGGGCGATCCTCTCAAGGGATTGCAGATGAACCCGGTATTCCGCGATTCTCTCAGTCACCGCTTTCTGCAAATCCTGCTCAACGATCGACCGCGCGAATCTCTCCGAAATCCTGGCGAAAGCCTTGTCGAGCCCGTGGAAAAATTCCGGGTCCGGCTCCACGTAGCCGCGCGGCAGTCCGGCGTCAATCCTCTCGTACCCGACTTCTCCAGCCTCTATCGCAGCCTCCTCAACATCATAGTCAGTCGTTCCGTAGCGCAGATTGACCCAGCTGCCTAGAGCCGTATTCAGCAGTTTTCTCTTCCAGGCACCGGTCCGGGTAAACGCGGGGCTCTTTTCACCTGGTTCACGAACCAGTGAGGCAAGAACACCGAGCCAGTTCTGGTATAAGTTTTCATCCCAAGTTTTCGGCGGATAGCGGCGTATTTTCCCAGTCATCCCGTCAAGCTTGCCACGGTAATCGGCGAATCTGCCTTCCTTGAATTCGTCCATCAGGATCCCCCTCGCCTCATCAGAACCGAAAGCGGCCATAATGTCCATGCCGAGCGGCAGCAGGCGGGAAGGGCCTGAGGCTTCGACCGTCCCCGCAACGCCTGCATGAGTGATGAGCTCCTCGAATATCTGGTCGTCAAGGGTGCAGGCAGGTGGAAAAAGGTTGAAGTCATTTCGAAATTCAATCCAGGGAAGAGCCGGCTGCACTACAGGAATCTTTCCACCCGGCCGGTATTCCTTCAATGTGAGGGGACCGTAGTATCCGCTCCCCCCGAATATTTCCTTCAGAGCAGTGTTTATCCTCGCCAGAGGCCTGTAGACCTCCGGAGAAGCGGTTACCCGCAGAATCTCCGAAACATACCGCTGGTCTTCTTCCTTTCCCAGGTCGAAAGTAAAACTCCGGAACCATTTGAGCGCTTGGAAATAACGCTGCAAGTACTTGTCACGTTCATATTTGTCTCTCATGGAAAAATCGGCGTAAGAAATTTTCCTGCCGAACAGGGAGGTTCCTTTCCCCTTTGCCTTTTCAATCTGTGCCACTTCCTTCCGCACTTCGCGAGGCATAGACTTGCCCGCGACCGGGTCGACCAGAGCCAGACCGGTAAGAAACAACCTCTCCACATCACCAGTGACCTTCTTCTCCCGAGCGACTTTCGCGCCGTATATGGCAAATTCTTTCATCTCAGGGGCGAATTCCCTTCTTTCGACATAGACGAGAAATGCGGAATATGCGGCATAGTAGGTTTCCAGAACCGCATCGCTGGTGACCAGGTTCGGCTTTGCATGGACATGATCTTTGTCGGCGTACATGTCCGAATCAAATGGCGTGAAAATGTGATTGCAATTTGCGTCGGTGAAAAGGAGGTTATTCCTTGCCAGCTTGTTCCGCCGGTTGCCGTCGAATGAATACATCCAGAGATTGGCGACGTCTCCCAGAGGATCGTCGTACGGCTCCATGGCAAGGACGCTCCTGCCGTCCCTGGTGTATGTGTAGGCGAACCCCCTGCCGTCGGGAAACCACGCTGGAGCCGATGTAAGCGGCCTGTTGACCAGAACGGGTTTTTTCTTCAGGTCATCCCTGGATACAACAAGGCTGCTTCCGTTCGATGGGTCGTAGTCGAGAAAAGACATCTGGTTGGGTGACCATGACAATAGACCAGGCGATGAAGGAAAGGGAATTTCTCCTTCATGCCACCATTCCCTGTTGCCGTATGCCAGTGCCGCGTAATTGTATCCGCCTGTCCGGTAAATAATGATGTCGCCGCTCGGCGACCATTCGGGACAGTCGCCTCCCTTGTTCACCAGGTCCGGAGGAGATAGTTCGTAATGTTTCCAGTAGGGCAAATTTCTGAATTCGGCCGCCCGTTCCGGCGGGGCGGTGACCGGATCGTCGAACTCCCCGGACTCACGGACCCACCAGATATCCTTTCTTCCATTCGCTTCAGATGTATAGGCTATCCTGTAGTTGCCATCGAAGCGGTAAGGCGAAAAGCGAGGCCAGGACTTCTTCCTCCGCGGATCGTTTGTGACCCTGTGCAGATTTCCTTCTTGCAGATCATAAAGGTAGATTTCCGAAACGCCTCTTTTCAAGCCGGCAAAGGCGATTTTCGTCCCATCAACATTCCAGGACGGGTCAGCACAGTCGTCGAGGCCAAACTTGAGAGTATCAGTGTCGTTGGTCTTGAGATTGGCTAATGCAACGTAATTTTTGCCTTTCAGCCGTTTAATGAATACTATCCAGCTGCCGTCGGGTGATACCTTCGGGTTGAATGCATCCCCCTTGGAAAACCGTATTTCGTTGTATTTTTCAACTTTGAATACAATCGGTATGGCGACTGCGAATTTCTTCCCGGGGATTTCCGTAATCGAAACAGTTTTTTGATGCACACGGGGAGCAGGCGAGGATAACCGGAATTTGTTTTTGACAAAATAAGCAATGAAAAGGACAAGAACCAGAACTGCCGCCATCCACAGGAATTTCCTGTTCCTGAAATTCATGTACTCTCCTTGTTCAAGCGATTTCGACTGATATCAATACAAAATTTCATAATTTCAGCAACAGACTCAATTTCAACTGATCCCATAATGTTTCCATTGACACATGATTTGCTGAAAACCGGGATCAGTACTCAAAGGACTAACAGTACTATCAAAACGGCAATAAAACTACAAATTCTGATACTCCGTATTTTTAAAGTTTTCAGATGGAAAGTAAATTTTATCGTAAAACTCACAAATTCAATTAATATCATATTCAACAGTATGCCGCCAATCATACATATATTGATTCTGACATTACTAAGTAGTTCACAAATTACTAGACATTGTGTTATAATGCCGCCATGAAAAATTTTGATGGCAGAAAACTCAATCATAGTGCAAGAGAAGCAATCAGGATCCGCGCCGTAGAAAGAATCAAGGCTGGCGAAAGTCCAGAAATCATTGCCAAGATTCTTGGGTTTCATCGATCAGCCGTGTACCAATGGCTGAAACGATATGAGACTGCCGGCACCGAGGGTCTCAAATATCAAAAAATTCCTGGCAAACAGCCAACTCTGAGCAAGGCGCAAAAGCAGAAGATCTTTGACATCGTAACCTCCAAAAATCCGCTGCAGCTGAAGTTCGCCTTTGCGCTTTGGACCAGGAGAATGGTGAAGGATCTCATCCTGGACCAGTTTGGTATCAGCCTGAGCGAGGTTTCCGTTGGTCGTCTGCTTCATGAGATAGGTTTGACACCCCAGAAGCCTCTGCGACGGGCCTATCAACAGAATCCTGAGCGAGTTGCTTACTGGCTTCAGGAGGAATACCCCGCCATCCAGAAAGAGGCCAAAAAAGCCAAGGCAACGATATGTTTCGGCGATGAGGCCGGCGTCCGTTCCGATTACCACAGTGGTACCACATGGGCACCGAAGGGCCAGACACCGGTGGTGAGGACCACCGGTGCCCGCCACAGCCTGAACCTGGTATCGGCAATCAGCGCCAAAGGTTCCATGCGCTTCATGACGATCAAGGGGAAACTGACAGCCGACCGGTTCATTGAATTTCTGGAACGATTGCTAAAGAACCAGAAAACCCCCATATTCCTTATTGTTGATGGTCACCCTGTCCACCGGTCGGAAAGGGTAAAAACCTTTGTCGAATCATCGGAAGGCAAGCTGAAGTTGTTCTACTTGCCTTCGTACTCACCGGAACTCAATCCGGATGAGCAAGTTTGGAACCAGATCAAGAATCACCGCATCGGCAAAATGTTCATCAAGTCTCTTGATGACATGGTTAAGAAAGTATCGTCGGCACTACGATCTATCCAAAGGTCGCCTGCCCTGATTCGCAGCTTCTTTAGACACAAAGAATGCTGCTATGCTGCCGAATAATGTCGAGTAGTCAGGTTACTACTTAGTAACATTAATTACAGGTATCCGGCAAAACTTCATACCATAACTGGTGCATATTTTTGAAGTATGAAATCTTTTTATCTACAATCAATATAAGAATAGCGAACAGGGAGGCATTCATGCCATACATTCTCAAGGAAAAGCGCGAAGTCCTCGATCCGGTCATCCGGGATCTGGCAGATTCTCTCACCAGGCTGAACGATGACGGTAATTTTGCCGGCAACCTGAATTATGTCGTCACCAAGCTTCTTTACACCCTTTATCCGGCCCCGAACTACCAGAGGTTCAACGACATGATCGGGGCACTGGAATGCTGCAAACTGGAGTTGTACCGGAAGAAAGTGGGGCCGTACGAGGAGCTGAAAGAAAGGGAAAACGGGCCGGTTTGAAGAATCGGGAGAAAATTGAACTTTGCCTTTATGATGGTACCATTTTGACAGAAGTTTATAATTGTTCCGTGAAAATCCCGCGGAGAAAGGTTGAACCTAATGCCTCACTACAGGTATCTCATAATCGGCGGGGGGATGACAGGTGCAGCGGCAGTCCAGGGTATCAGGGAGGCGGACCCTGACGGCACGATAGGCATGATAGGCAATGACCCCCATCTTCCCTATGACCGCCCTCCCCTATCGAAAAAACTGTGGAAGGGAAAACCCGAAGATATAATCTGGAGGGAAATGGAAAAGCATGGAGTCGACATCCATACGGGAAAAGAAATTGTTTCGATAGATCCTTCCGGCAAAAGCGCAGTTGATACTGAAGGGGTAATATATAGCTGGGACAAGCTCCTTCTTGCGACCGGCGGCACTCCGAGACGGCTTCCATTCGGCGATGACGATATAATCTATTTTCGCACCCTCGATGATTACAGGAAATTGAGGGGGCTGGCTACCGAAGGGAAAAAGTTCGCCGTTATCGGCGGCGGTTTTATCGGCAGCGAAATAGCCGCGGCCCTCGCCATGAACGGTATGGAAGTGGTCATGGTCTATCCCGGTGACGAACTCTGCGGCCGGATATTTCCCGGTGACATGGCAAAATATCTGGGCGACTATTACCGGAAAAAGGGTGTCCGCCTGTTGAGCGGGCAGACCGTCACCGGACTGGAACGGAACGACTCTTCATTGACGGTGAAAACCAGCGGCAGCGAAAGCCTTACCGTGGATGGAGTCGTGGCGGGGCTGGGCATTGTGCCAAATGTAGAACTTGCCCGGGCCGCCGGGCTTGAGGTGGGGGACGGGATCGTGGTGGATGAATTCCTGCGCACCGGCAACCCCGATATCTATGCCGCGGGTGATGTGGCGCTGTTTTATAATCCGGCACTGGACAAGCGCATGCGGGTGGAGCATGAAGACAACGCCAATACCATGGGGCGCGCGGCCGGGAGAAACATGGCGGGTGAAACGCAACCGTATCATCACCTGCCCTTTTTCTATTCCGACATGTTCGAGCTCGGTTATGAAGCAGTCGGCGAAATCGACGCACGACTCGAAACGTTTGCCGACTGGCAGACCCCTTACAAAAAAGGGGTTATCTATTACCTGGCCGGAGGAAGGGTGCGGGGTGTGCTGCTGCGCAATATCTGGGAACAGGTGGATGCGGCCCGCAAGCTGATTGCGGAACCGGGACCTTTCCGGCCGGAAGACCTGAAGGGAAGGTTGCCCGGATGATTATCGTCAAGCGGGTGTATGATCCTCCCGGACCGGATGACGGTACGCGGTTCCTGGTGGAGCGGCTTTGGCCCCGGGGAATGAAAAAAGAGGCTCTGGAGATGGAGGAATGGCTGAAGGATGTAGCCCCCAGTAGCGGCCTCCGCCTCTGGTTCGGTCACGAGCCGGCAAAATGGGACGAGTTCCGGAAACGGTACTACGACGAACTGGACCAAAATCCGGGTGCGCTGGAACCCTTGGTGGACGCCGCGCGCCACGGCAAAGTGTGCCTGCTTTACAGTGCCCGGGACACGGAACACAATAATGCGCTGGCGCTGAAACAATATCTTGAAGAACATTTAAAAATGTAGACGGCAGACGGCATTTAAACCGGAATGACGGGATTAAAGTCGATAATTTACAGAATGGACAGGATAAATAAAAATCTTTTTCGCTTTAGAAGCAGGTTTTTATCCTGTCAATCCTGCCCATCCTGTTAAATAAAAGATTTTAATTTTACTGTTTGATTACAGAATTGGCGGCTTAGGTTGAAGAGCGGAGATTGCTTATATGAAAAATGATGAAATTCGCACAATCGGCATCGACCTGGGAGGCACGAAAATAGAAATTGCCTGTGTTGATGCGACCGGGCGGGTTCTGGATAAAAAGCGGCTTGCCACCAGGGTTGAGGGAGGGCCAGGAGCCATACAGGAGCAGATTGTGAATGCCGTTCTGGAAATGCGGCAAAGTGCGGACATTCCCGCCAGGGCAATCGGGATTGGCGTTGCCGGACAGATAGACGCCATCAGCGGCGTGGTCCGATTCGCTCCGAACCTCGACTGGCGTGATGTTCCGCTCAGGGACGAACTGAGCGACGCCCTGGGCCTGCCGGTGTCCATCACCAACGACGTGCGCGCCGCAACCTGGGGAGAGTGGATTCACGGCGCGGGACAGGGATGTGACGATCTCGTGCTGATTTTCGTCGGGACCGGCATCGGCGGCGGCGTGGTAAGCGGCGGGCGGATGTTGACCGGTTGCAGCAACACCGCCGGCGAACTTGGGCATATCACCATCGACCTGCACGGTCCCCTCTGCAACTGCGGAAACCACGGCTGTCTGGAAGCACTGGCCGGAGGATGGGCTATCGCCCGGAGCGCCAGGGAAGCCGTCGAAAATGATCCGGGAGGAGGCGTGGCCTTACTTCGCGAGGCCGGTGGTCGTGCCGAGGAGATAAACGCCCGGGTCGTTGCCGACATTGCCGCCAAAGGCGACCCGATGGCGCGGCGGCTGATGGAATCGGCCACCGAAGCGCTGATAGCAGGCGCGGTCAGTCTGGTGAATGCATTCAACCCGTGCCGACTCATTCTCGGAGGCGGGGTGATCGAAGGCATCCCCGAACTGGTCGGCCGTGTGGAGCGCGGCATCGCCAGGAGAGCTCTTGCGGTGGCGCGGGCGCAGTTGCAGGTACTTCCTTCGCAGCTGCAAAAGGATGCGGGGGTTGTCGGAGCGGCCATTATGGCGATGCGTGAGCTCCCGGAGAATGACCCCGAATGAAAGAGGAGATATTCAATGAACAAGAACCCTTTACGTGAGTTGGGTAATCTGGGGCAGAGTGTGTGGATGGATTTTATTCGCCGGGGAATGATTGTGTCCGGTGAACTGAAAAGGATGATAGATGAGGACGGCCTGCGGGGCGTCACTTCCAACCCGGCGATTTTCGACAAGGCCATTGCCGGCAGCGATGATTACGACGAGCGCATCGCCTCCCTGGCCGGGCAGGGCCAAAGCGCGCGACGACATCTATCGCGACCTGACCGTGCAGGACGTGCAGATGGCCGCCGACGTCTTCCGCCCGCTGTATGACACCTCCGGCGGGGATCACGGTTTTGTCAGTCTGGAAGTCATCCCGCATCTCGCCCACGACACCCAGGGCACCGTCGACGAGGCCCGGGAGCTCTGGCGAGCCCTGGACCGGCCGAATGTGCTCATCAAGGTGCCGGCCACCCTGGAAGGGCTGCCGGCCATCCAGCAGCTGATCAGCGAGGGCATCAATGTCAACGTGACGCTGCTTTTCGGGCTGCCCCGCTACCGCCGAGGTGGCCGACGCCTACATGGCCGGGCTGGAGCAGCGGCTTGCCGAGGGCAGGCCCTCGACGGCATCCGGCCTCGGTGGCCAGTTTTTTCCTGAGCCGCATCGATGTGCTGGTGGATCCCATACTGGAGGAACTGATCGCCGGCAGCGGCGGACCGCGAGGCCGAAAAGCCGACGAGCTCAGGGGCGAGGTCGCCATTGCCAGCGCCAAGCATGCCTATCAGATCTACAAGGAAATCTTTCAGAGCCAGCGTTTCCGCAAGCTGGCCGCGCGGGGGCCCGCTCCCAGCGACTGCTCTGGGCCAGCACCAGCACCAAGAACCCGGATTACCGCGATGTGAAATACGTCGAGGCCCTGATCGGGCCGGAGACGGTCAACACCCTGCCGCGGAGACCCTGGACGCCTACCGCGACCACGGCAACCCGCCCCCCGCCTCGAGGAAGGGGTTCATGAAGCCCACCGGATATTGAAGGTTCTCGCCGGACTCGGGATCGATATCGACGCGGTAACACAGCAACTGGAGGACGAGGGAGTTGACAAGTTCATCAAACCGTATGACAAACTGATGAACACACTTCGGGAAAAGCGTGCCAGGGCGTTATCCGCGGCAAAATAGTCTTTCGTGACTCTTTATGACCTGAATCCGTGACGCATTCACGCTTTCGCTTGCGCGGAACGCCTCGGTTTTTGCATTTCGGATTTATGAGGCGGACCGACGAAGTTCACCCGGCATAACGGACATGTAACAGCGTCAACAACGTTGAACTCCGGCATTCTTCTCGCTACGGCGTTCAGGCGCCACAGATTCAGGTATGAGAGAATCAGTTTTAATATTCAGCTAACCCCTCATCCGCCCCTCCGGGTCATATTCTTCCTAATTGAGAAGGCTATACAATTCTTGCCCTTTACGTGAGGAATAGGGCGCCGAAGGCGGGTGAAGGGAAACCAGGGCGTCTTCCCATTACACACCCTCGATCCACCTACTCATCCTTACTGATGAATTAACGGACCTTCTTGTGATACCATGAAAAACATCATTAGCGAATTTACCGGATGAAAGGACCATCGGCGAAATGGAATGTATTTCCACGAGAACTCTCGAACATTGCACCTGTACCTACACTTCCTGCGACAAGCGCGGCAACTGCTGCAAATGTGTGCTGTACCACAGGGAGAAGGGACAGATCCCCGGCTGTTTCTTCAGCGTCAAGGGTGAACGCACCTATGACCGCTCTCTGCAAAATTTTATCAAAGACAAGAGCCGGTAAGGTTCAAAATCCAGGAAAATTGCAAGTCAATGGATTCGCAGCAGTACATTGAATTGCTGTCCATCAAGCCAGGGGTCGGATTTTTTCATTCTTATCGATATTGACATTCATTTTCCATGTACTATAATAAAGAGTACAAGCTACTGAATAAAGAAGGGGGTGCAAGGTAATGAAACGGCAGTCGGAACTCAGATCGGTGAGCAGGGAACATGCGGGTAAACCTGAATCCGGACATGGGATGACTCCATATACTTCTGAATTCGGGAGCATAATGTCAACACTCGGTTCCATGGAGAGAATGCTGGAAGACTCTTTCAGACGTCCTTTCTGGTCACCGTTCAGAGATATGTTCAAAGATTTCGGCGCAAAAGGTGAAGCCTACTTTTATCCTACGGTTGATGTGTACGAACATGGTAATGAAGTAACTGTGAGATGTGAAATTCCAGGCCTGAAAAAAGAAGATTTAAGTTTGAAGTTTACAAACGATTCTACACTTGTGATAAGCGGCGAGAGAAAAACGGACGAAAAAATCGAGCAGAGAGATTATCTGCGGCACGAATGTTCATATGGTGCATTCAAGCGGATGGTTGACCTGCCTGAGGGTTGCGATTACGAAAAAGCCAGGGCGAGTTACAATAACGGCATACTCGAAGTCAGAATACCCAGATCAGAAAAGGCAAGCAAGTCATGGAGCGTACCGATTCATAACCCACGAAATGCTGGATGATTAACCCGGATCGGGGAGACAGCCTGAAAGCTTCTCCCCTCTTTTTTATTCTATTCCCGCCTCATAGCCGTTTTCCATGAAAACTTGACGCACGTCAAAGACATTGAGTTACGGTCGGGTTAAACTGACATTCATGGAAGCTGAAATTTCAACAGTAAATCAACCATAAAAACGGCAAGGAGGATAATGTATGTTTTGCCATCAATGTGAACAGGCTGCAAAGGGAATCGGTTGTGACGTAATGGGTGTATGCGGCAAGAATCCCGAAGTAGCGGCCCTGCAGGACAACCTGCTCTATGGCCTGAAGGGTATTGCCATCTATGCGACAAGGCCCGCGAACTTGGCGCGAAAGAAGACTACGATCGATACTTCATGCTCGAAGGGCTCTTTTCAACGGTAACCAACGTGGACTTCGATCCGGCACTGCTCAAAAAAATCATTTATACCTTCATGAAATCAAAGAAAAAGCCAGAACACTTTACGAAACGGCTTTCAGGGCAAAAAACGGCACTGACGCTCCAAAACTCACGGAAGGCCCCGCAACCTGGACTCCGGCGAACGACCTGGTGAAACAGGGTGAAGAATACGGCATCAAGACCCAGCATAGAACGAAGACATCCGTTCCGCCATCGAAATCCTCGTTTACGGCATGAAGGGCTACGCCGCCTACGCCGACCACGCCCTGATCCTCGGCAAGGAGAACGACGAGATCTACGCCTTCTACCCACAAGGCGCTCGCCGCCACCACCGACAACACCCTCGGGTCTGATGGACTTTGTCGGTCTGGCCATGGAATGCGGCCGCATCAACTCATCGCCATGGAGCTGCTCAACAAGGCCCACGCCGACGCCTACGGCCACCCGGTGCCGACCCCGGTCCAGCTCGGCACCAAGGCCGGCAAGGCGATCCTCGTCTCCGGCCACGACCTGAAGATGCTGGAGGAGCTGCTCAAGCAGACCGAAGGGAAGCGGAGTCAACATCTACACCCACGGCGAGATGCTCCCGGCCCACGGCTATCCCGGCCTGAAGAAATACCCGCACCTGGCCGGCAACTTCGGCGGCGCCTGGCAGGACCAGGCCAAGGAATTCGCCGACTTCCCCGGCGCGATCATCTTCAACACCAACTGCATCCAGCGCCCGGCCGACTCCTACAAGGACCGCCTCTTCACCTGGGGCCTGGTGCAGTGGCCCGGACGTCAAGCACATCGACGGCTGGGACTTCTCCGCGGTGATCAAGAAGGCCCTGGAACTGCCCGGCTTCGCCGACAACGCCGGGCCAGGAGATCCTCACCGGCTTCGGCCACAACGCCGTCCTGGGCGTCGCCGACAAGGTGATCGAGGCGGTCAAGGGCGGCGCGATCAAGCACTTCTTCCTGATCGGCGGCTGCGACGGCGCCAAAACCGGGCGCAACTACTACACCGAGTTCGCCGAGAAGGTGCCCAAGGACTGCGTGATCCTGACCCTGGCCTGCGGCAAGTACCGCTTCAACAAGCTGGATTTCGGCGACATCGGCGGCATCCCGCGGCTGCTCGACGTCGGCCAGTGCAACGACGCCTACTCGGCCATCCAGATCGCGGTGGCGCTGGCCGGCGCCTTCGAGTGCGGGGTGAACGACCTGCCGCTCTCCATGATCCTCTCCTGGTACGAGCAGAAGGCGGTGGCGATCCTGCTGACCCTGCTGCACCTGGGGATCAAGAACATCAAGCTCGGCCCGACCCTGCCGGCCTTCGTCACCCCCAACGTGCTCAACTTCCTGGTGGAGAACTTCAACATCGGCCCGATCACCACGGCGGAAGCGGATCTGAAGGCGATACTTGGATAAGGAAAATTTTGAATTTTGAGTTTTGAATTATCTAAAAAAACTGACATTTGAAACAGTGAACCATCGATAAACAAACAGGGGCGCTGAACATCGCGCCCCGTATTTCGAAAAGCAATCCTTCTTCTTTTTGCGGCAGGACACACTCCCCCTCCAGTGTCTTGCCGTTTTTTTTGTGCTGTTTGCTTTTTCCGTTCTCCTCAGGATTCTTCGAGTTCCCCGGTTCCCGGTGCTTCTTCGCAGGTACATTCCTTCGGCGCTCTGTTGCACCCCGCACAGAGACCGTTCAACGATGGCCTGCCGCATTTGAAACATTCCGTGACCACCATGCTATCATCCTTTCGCGCGGGACGATCCGCTCATGCGATGTATGATCCGGCGGAACGTGACCGCAAGCGGCTTCACCGGTCCGGAACTATTTCCGTACCGGCCTCACCGGCTACCGATCTTTCTATATCTTCAATGGAAGTTATAACAGCTCTTTTCCCGCCGTTTTTTATGAACCGTACCGCAGCTTCAACCTTGGGCCCCATGGATCCTGCGGGGAAATATCCTTCCGCAAGCCGGCCGGCGGCCTCGGAAACGGTCATGGAAATGAGGTAGCTCTGTTCAGGACGACCAAAATCAAGGGCAACTCCGGGAACATCGGTGGCAATGATAAAGACGTCCACACCGACCTCTTCCGCAAGTTTCTCGCTTGCCAGATCTTTATCTATAACCGCATCTACTCCATGAAAAGCCCGCCCTTCCCTTATCACCGGGATTCCACCCCCACCGCAGCAGATGACGATGAAATCCGTATCGAGCAGTTTCCTGATCTCCCGTTTCTCGACAATGGTGACCGGCCTGGGAGATGCGACCACTCTTCTGTACCCTTTAGCAGTCTTGCGAACAGGGAAAGGAAGCAGAGCTGCCTCATCATCTCCGTAGACCGGGCCTATCGGCTTGGTCGGCTCCCGGAAAGCCGGGTCCTGTTCATCCACAACCACATAGCTGAGCAGGCTGACCAGGTACTTGGATCCGCTGCTATCCACTTTCATCAGCTCGCTGTCCAGGGTTGATTCGATCATGTACCCGATCTGTCCCTGGGTCTGTGCCACCAGTATTTCCAGGGGCAGCCTGGGCACGGAATCGCAGCTTTCCTGCTGAAGCAGCAGATTTCCCACCTGCGGCCCGTTGCCGTGGGTGATAACGATCCGGAAATCCCGGGCAAGTCTCGCTATCTGACCCATGGGAACCCTGAGATTCTCGAACTGTTCCGCAGCGGTCCCCATCTGGCCTTTTTTTATAAGAGCATTACCGCCAAGGGCCACGAGCAGGGTTTCTTTTCGGGATGTTTTTTTCATACTCTCGCTCACTTACAACATTTTCAGTGAACAACGATTTATGTGACGAACAGCTTCTGATTCTAGAATATCAGACATTATTTCATCCGCCACATGCCGCCCCCCGGATTTAAGCCAACCTGAATCCGTGAGGCCTAATACCGATGTTCAACGTTGCGGATGTCGTATCATTGCTGTTGATCAGGGTGAATTTCGTTGGGAGGTTTCTTCACGTTGGGATGCGAAGACTGAGACGTCCCACGCAGGCATAAGCGCGTAGGTGTCACGAATTCAGGTATAATTTAAATGGGAGTTAAAAATAGAGCCGTACCCTCAGGGCACGGCTTCTGTGCAGGATATGGGAAAGCTGTGATTTCTTCAACTGCCGCAGCATTTCTTGAATTTCTTCCCGCTGCCGCACGGGCACGGATCATTTCTGCCCACCTTGGGTTCGGTGCGCATGATCGGCTTTTGCGCGACCGCGGAACCGTCCGTAAAATACCATTTACCTTTTTCCTTCTTGAAATGGGCCAGTTCATGGTGCTGCTTCCTGAGGCCCTTTTCCCTGTAACTGGCAATGAATTCCACGTCGCCTTCATTATCGCCCGGTCCGCCGGCAGTGGTGGCAACTATCTCCAACCCCTCCCATTGCGAGTTTTCAGCCCACACCTTAGTGCCTTTATGGTCGTAACCCTGCCGGTGATCGGGATGGGTGGTCTCGAAAATGTAATCGGTTTCCACCCTGACGTAGGCGGAATAACGCGAGCGCATCAATTGTTCGGCGCTGAGGGACTGATTAACCCCCTTGATCAACGGTTCACAGCATTCTTCATAGGTGCGGCCCGAACCGCATGGACACATTTCCATAATCGTTCCTTGTATTGAATTTTAGTGTTTTATACGTGGGGAGACAAGGATTTGTCAAGACTTGACTGCGGGGATTATTAATGGCACTCGCGGACAACGGCAGCGGCAATGTCGTCGAGCGGCAGGACCTTGTCGGCTGCGCCCAGCTTCACGGCCTCTTTGGGCATGCCGAACACCACGCACGACTTTTCATCCTGCGCTATGGTGACCGCACCGGCCTCTTTCATTTCGAGAAGCCCCTTCGCCCCGTCATCGCCCATCCCGGTCATGATAACCCCTACAGCGTTTTTCCCCGCGTAGCGGGCGGCGGAGCGGAACAGCACGTCAACGGAAGGGCGATGACGGCTGACCAGGGGCCCTTCTTTTGTTTCGACATAATAGCGGGCGCCGCTTCTCTTGAGCAGGACATGCATGTTGCCCGGCGCAATGAGCGCCCTGCCACTGACAACCGTGTCGTTATTCTCCGCCTCTTTAACCGAAATCCGGCACAGGCTGTCCATTCTCTGGGCGAACGACCGGGTGAAATGTTCGGGCATATGCTGCACGATGACGATACCCGGCGCATCGAACGGCATGGCTTCGAGAAAGACCCGCAGCGCTTCCGTCCCACCGGTCGACGCTCCGACCGCAACAACTTTTTCCGTTGTCCGGACCATTGACTTTCCGGTCGGCCTGGCTATAACCGCATCCGCAGTAAGTTTGGGCGCAACCTTGTGCAGGGCCGGGTTTATGCGCCTGACCCGGGCCATCGATGCCGCCTTTACCGCATCACAGAGGAGCACCTTCGATTCTTCCAGAAACTGTTTCACGCCCAGCCGGGGTTTCTGGATTATATCGACAGCGCCGTATTCCAGCGCTTTGAAGGCGGTTTCGGAACCTTTGTCCGTGAGGCTTGAACACATTATGACCGGAATGGGATGCTGGCTCATGATCTTCTGCAGAAAAGTGATGCCGTCCATGCGCGGCATTTCCACATCGAGGGTAATTACATCCGGGATTTCAGTTTTCATCAGTTCGGCGGCGATAAACGGGTCCGCGGCAATTCCCATAATCTCGATCTGCGGGTCGGAACTTAAAATATCCCTGAAGGCCTGACGCACCACCGCGGAATCGTCAACAACGAGCACCCTTAGTTTTTTCTTCATCAGATGGCCCTCTTTACTTTACCAAGCCGTTTAAGAAGGATTTCGCCGGTGTGTGTGTTGAAAAATATCTTTCTTCCATGGGTGTTTCCCAGGTCAGAAGCCACCAACCGGAGCTTTTCCCTCTCCACGACCCGCATTGCAATCTCGATATTCTTCTTCCCCACGGAGCCGTCCCTGCTCTTGAATTGAGATGGCGGCAGCATGTTCGCCCCCCCGAAAAGCTTGACCTCGATATGGGACCGCGGTATTCCGTAGCGGTCAAAGCCTTTCAGCATATTGAGAATTGACGAGTCCACATAACGAAAGGCCTCCCCCGGCGCACTTTCCTCCGGCAGCATGGCATGACAGATAGCCCCGATATGCCGTTCCGGACAGAACATGGTCACCGATATGCAGGAGCCGAGCACGGTGGAGACGATTGAAGGCCTTTCGGAAAAGTACACTTCGCCGGGCCTGAGGAATATATTTTCCACATTGTCGTCAGGATGTTTCATTGCCGGGTAACCTCAACCGAATCGGGATTGACGTAACAAGAGTTGAACATGGTTGAAATCCGGCACACTGCACCTTCTTCAGCCTGCGTCCTTTATGCAAGTTTCCTGTAAATGGTCGAATTGACCTGTTCGAGAGGGACTTTCATGCCGCTTATGGTTTCCGAATGCCCGAGAAAAAGGTAGCCGCCAGGCATCAGATTGAGACAGAACCTGTTGATCAGCATCTCCTGGGTAGGCCTGTCGAAATAAATAAGGACATTTCGGCAGAATATGATCTGCATCGGCTCGGATATTCTGTACTTGTCATCAAGAAAATTAAGCCGGCGAAAGGTGACCAGCGATCTTATTTCAGGTGCTATCCGGACAACCCCGCGGTCACGGTCCCTGCTCCTCAGCAGGTATTGCTTTCTCATTTCAAAGGGTACGGGAGCGATCTTCTCTTCCTCGTAAATTCCCGTTTTAGCCTTTTCCAGGACTGTTGTGCAGATGTCGGTGGCAAGAATTGAAAAGCGGCAGGGATGGACATTTCTGCCGTATTCGCTGATTACCATGGCAAGGGTATATGGTTCCTCGCCACTCGAACAGCCTGCGCTCCAGAGCCTCAGCCTGTCGCCAAATCCTTTCCTGACCATTTCCGGAAGGACCTTTTCATCCAGGTAAGTAAAGTGGACGGGTTCGCGGAAAAAATCGGTCTTGTTGGTCGTGACGACATCAATCATGTTGACCAGCTCGTTGCGCGCCCCTTCCGGGCTGACCAGAAAATCGTAATAGGAACGGAATGAGAGCATTCCCAGGCCACGCAGACGCTTCTGAAGCCTCGACTCGAGCATGTTTTTCTTGGAATCCGGCATTTTAATGCCGCAGGCGTTCTCGATGAAACTGCTGAAGAGCCGGAATTCCTTCATGGACATGGTAACGGATCGCGAAACCAATGTATTGCAGGTTTGAGATGTGTAATCCATAAATAATTTCCCGACCCCTTTTACCCCGTTTTTACCAGGTTCGGTACATCAAGGATCAGCGCCACGGAGCCATCACCCAGAATAGTCGCTCCGGAGATTCCCTGAACGCCGCGATATGCCTTGCCTAGGGATTTAATTACCGTCTGGTGCTCGCCGATGACCGTATCCACCAGCAGTCCGACCCTTTCGCCGGCCGACTCGGTTATAACGATTTGCTGAATGTCCGGAGGGTCTACCTCAATCCCGAACCGGTCCCGGAGCGGAATGTAAGAGACGAATCCCCCCCGGACGCCGGCCAGGTGCCTTCCGTGCGCTCTGGCAATGTCCACGCCGGTCAACTCGATACACTCCTCTACCATGGAGAGCGGAATGACGTAACTGCCTCCACCGATCTTCACCAGCAGGCTCTCTATGATAGCCAGGGTGAGCGGCAGCCGGATGGTGATGGTTGTCCCTTCCCCTTTCCTGCTGCTGATGTCAATGGTTCCCCGAAGCGACTCGATGGACTGCCTGACAACATCCATCCCCACTCCCCGGCCGGATACACCGGTTATTTTTTTTGCGGTGGAGAACCCCGGGGCAAAAATCAGGTTAAACAGCTCTTTTTCCGACAGCTCCGCAGTTTCGGAAATCAGCTTTTTTTCGATGGCCTTGGCCCGTATCGCGTCCTTGTCAAGGCCGGCTCCGTCGTCCTTTATAATTATCTCGACACTGTCACCTGACTGGAGCGCCGTGAGTGCAACCGTCCCCTGCCGGGGCTTGCCCGCAGCCTCGCGGGCTTCCGGGCTCTCCAGGCCATGGTCGATGCTGTTGCGGATGATATGCACGAGGGGATCATTGAGCCGCTCGATAACGGTTTTGTCCAGTTCCGTCTCAGCACCCTCGGTGGTCATTTCCACCTCTTTGTGCAATTCATCGGAAAGATCCCGCACCAGTCGCCTGAATTTGCTGAATGTCGCGCCTATCGGCATCATACGTATATTCAGGGTACTGTCCCGCAACTCCGATGTCAACCTCTCGACCTCTTCTGCTATGAGAGTAAGCTGCGAGTCGCCACGCTGTCCTGCGGTCTGGCTCAAACGCGCCTGGACCGTCACCAGTTCTCCGACGAGATCCACCAGCTTGTCAAGTTTCTCCGAGGGAACACGGATGCTGGCCGCGGTTTCGACGTTCTGTCGCTTCT
This sequence comes from uncultured delta proteobacterium, assembly GCA_963815135.1. Lineage (GTDB taxonomy): Bacteria > Desulfobacterota > Desulfuromonadia > Geobacterales > Geobacteraceae > CAIWTU01. The sequence continues at coordinate 165,855 of CAWFFO010000012.1, read as the reverse complement.
GCCGGACCTCGCGCACCTGACGCTGCTCCACGAGCGCCGCCTCGACCTGCGAGGGGCTCGCCAGTCGCTGCTCCACCACCATTTCACCGAAGCGCTTTCTGCCCTTCAAGACTTTTTCCATGTCTTCGGGGGTCAGATCGCCCCGCTCCACGAGTATTTCCCCGAGCTTCTTGCAGGCCGGTTCGTCGAACACGCCACCGCTTTCGTCGATAACCTCAATTTTCAGCTCGCTGTCATCCTCGACAAAGATGAAGATGTCTCTGATGGAGTCTATCCCCCTGTTCGTCGTCAGGATAATATCCCAATAAATGTAGCAGCGTTCCGGATCGATATCGTCGAAAGACGGAATTTCATCGAGGTGGGCGATCACGCGGCATTCACCCAGATGCCTGAGCTCATCCAGCAGATTGACCGGGTCCGTTCCGCAAAGAAATATTTCGCCGGGAGGCTTGAACCTGATGCGATAGGTCTTTTCAACCTCTTTGTTTTCTTCGGGAAAGTCGATGATCGGCTCATTTTCCCGCTGCGGTTCCCCAGCGCCCGGGCGTTGCGCCATGACCTTGAACGTATCCGTCAGCCGCTGCTTCTCGTTCGCATCGACCCCTTCCCCGCCATCCAGCAGGCAACGGATCAGATCGCACGCCTTGAGAGTCTCACCGACAAGCTCCCTGCTGACAGCAGTTACTCCGTTGCGGACCAGGTCGTACACCGTTTCAACTTCATGGGTGAACTCGGATATTTCGGTAAAGCCGAACATGGCGCCCGAGCCTTTGATGGTATGCATGGCCCGGAAAGTACGGCCGATCAGCTCGTCGTCCTCAGGGTTTTCCTCAAGTTCCAGGAGCGCCGACTCCAGCTCGGTCAGTAACTCGATTGCCTCTTCCCTGAATGCTTCGGCATGTATGTCATTCATCCCCATGTATTGCCCCTGTCGCCAACTTCAAATGTATTGTCCCGTTCACCCTGTTATCATCCTGAAGCTTGCTTCAGTCCCCGTCGCGTTCGAGCCAGAAACAGACCGTGCCGCACTCATCCAGACATCCCGTGTGACGGATAAATCCGGCATCAAGCGCGCCCTTCCGGAACTCTGTTCCTGCGTTGCGGAGTTCCAGCATTTTCCCCGATTGCACCGCGTTCTTGTGGGCCGTGCAGAGCAGCTGCAGGCAGCACAGGTGCACGGATTCCACCCCGGACAGGTCCACCTCGATCCGCGGCGACTGCTCAAGCGCTTGCGCCAGGGACGATTTCAATTCCGAAGCCTGTTCTATGCCCATTTCTCCGGTAATGGTCAAAATACCGCTCTCCGTGGACTGCAGGAAGTGACAGTTCATCTGTTATTCTCCGTCCTGGCTATTTTACGAATCTTCTGACCGTTTCCACCAGCTGCTCCGGTTTGAACGGTTTGACCATCCAGCCACTCGCCCCTGCCTGCTTTCCCGCCTGTTTTTTGGCATCCTGCGATTCCGTGGTCAACATGACTATGGGAATGAATTTGTATCCCGGCTTTCCCCGAAGCTGCCTGATCAGTTCGATGCCGTCCATTTCCGGCATGTTCAGGTCGGTGATCACCATGGATATTTTGCCGCCATCCAGCTTGCCCAGGGCCTCTCTGCCGTTACCCGCCGCTATTACCTCGTACCCGGCGTCCTGCAGGGTAAAAGTGACCATCTGCCGCATTGACGCGGAATCGTCAACAATCAAAAGGGTGTGTGCCATTTCGCTTTACCTCGTAAATTATAGTTAGCTTCCATCAGGAAAGCATCTGCCAGGACCGTGGTCGCGTCTTTCCCGAATCAAACAGAAATTCTGAACCATTGCTACACGAAAAAATAAAAACAGTCAGCTCGGGCATTTATCCTCGAATTGATTGCTTGCATAAAAACCGTTCTGTTTGCTCCGGTAAAGCCCCAACCCCGCTCTTGAAAGTAATTATGCGGGTTTCCGGACTGAGCCTGGCTAGAAAACAGTTAAAACAGGTTCTTCTTTCACTAATGACAAAGTCTCCATCATGACCTGCCGCTCCGACTCCATGGTATACATGTTTTCGAGCCATGTCATGCCGCCATTGGAAGTCTGTCCTCTGATACCGGCGAGGGGCTCGCAGGCCATCCGCAGTATTTCTTCTGACTCCGTTTTAAACGCTTTCAGCGGCTCTATGACATGTTCTATCTTCTGCCTGGTGATATCCTGGAACTGCATGGAAAAGACAACCCCGCTGATTTCACCGGCAAGGGATTCCGTATCGGCGGACAGGCTGTCAAGTTCGCCGCGTACCCTGTTCATTACGTTATCGAGCCTGCCCAGGGTGTTGTTCATGATTTCTTCCGATTCCTTCGAACGGTGCCCGTTTTTTTCCGCGCTCATTTCAGTTTCCGCGTAAATGACGTTAATTTCCGACTCGACTTTCTTTATCAGCTTTCCGATTTCGCTTGCCGCCGTGGTTGAACGCGCCGACAGCTTGCGCACCTCGTCGGCTACAACGGCGAATCCCCTGCCGTGCTCGCCGGCCCTTGCCGCTTCAATTGAGGCGTTCAGCGCAAGCAGATTGGTCTGGTCGGCGATGTATTCGATCTCCTGGACCACTTCGCTGATCTTTTCCATGGTCCGGTTCATGCCCTGTATGTTGCCCAGCGCCTGCCTGGCCACATCGCTCACATCGCGCAGATTCTCCATTACCGCCGCCAGCGCCTCCCTGCTCAGCTTTATGAGGGCATCGCTTCCTTCCCCTTCGGCACCCATGACTTCTCCGAAGGCATTGGCTGCACGCCTCGCGTTATTCCTTGCATGGGAAACGATATTCATGAATTTATCGCCGATCTCAAGCACGGCTGTTTCAGTTTCCTGGATCACGCTGTCAAGCTGGTTTGTCAGAACCGGGATCATCTGCATTTTTCTTTCAAGGAATTCCTGAACCGGGTCGTGGTCCGGATCAGGAGAAATACTCATATCAATTTTATGCTCTTCTTCCGATTTGCCGTTAGTGAGTATTTTCCCGGCCAGCACACAGGCAACCGCCGTGAGAACGATAAACAGTGAACCGGCGGTTATGATGCGAATCGTGTCATCCCGGATGAGTGAAGGGACTGACGCTGCCAGAAGCAGCGATCCGGTGAATACATTAAATTTTATCGTTCCGTTTTTCATTTCGACCTTTACCTCGGATTTGGTGTTTCGGATTACAATTTTCCCCTCTCCCACAAGGGAGCCCCCTCTCATCGAAGGGAGGGGGGAGCGTTCAAAATTGGAATTTCCGGAGACTAGAATCTCTCGAACTGTGAATCCAGGTGATCCGTGTCGAGATTAAAGGCAAATCCGTTTTCCGGGATTGCCTGCTTTTTCTGATAGCCGTTGGCCTGCGCTTTTACCGCTATCTTTACCGCGGCTTTCGGCTCGGCCGTTTTCACTCTGGGCTTGCTTGCCGCGGAAGCCCGATGCGTATCTTCGGTGCGGAAAAATGCTACCGCAGACTGCAGCTGTTCGGCCTGGGCCGACAACTCTTCAGCCGTTGAAGACATTTCCTCTGCGGCGCCCGCGTTTTTCTGGATAACCAGATCGAGCTGCTGAATGGCCTTGTTGATCTGCTCGGCGCCAGAATCCTGCTCACGGCTGGCGGCAGTGATCTCCTTCACCAGGTCGGCGGTCTTTTCGATACCGGGCAGGATGTTGGCCAGTAATGCGCCTGCCTTTTCGGCGATTTCGACACTGCTGGCGGAAAGTTCGCTGATCTCGCCGGCAGCGGACTGGCTGCGTTCGGCCAGCTTGCGCACTTCGGCGGCCACCACGGCAAACCCCTTGCCGTGCTCGCCGGCGCGTGCCGCTTCAATTGCGGCGTTCAGCGCCAGCATGTTGGTCTGGCGGGCGATTTCCTCGACGATATTGATCTTTTCCGCGATCTGCTTCATTGCCGACACAGTCTGGGCGACGGCCTTGCCGCCTTCCTGGGCTTCTTCCGATGACTTAACCGCGATTTTTTCCGTCTGCATCGCATTATCGGCGTTCTGCCTGATATTGGAGGACATCTGTTCCATGGAGGATGAAGCCTCTTCCGCCGACGCGGCCTGCTCGGCTGCCCCCTGGGACATCTGTTCGGAATTGCTGCTCATTTCCTTGCTGCCATCCGCCACGTTATCCGCAGCGCTCTTGACATCATTTACGACACCATTCAGTTTTTCCACCATGCTTGCCAGGGCAATCATCAACTCGTCTTCCGGAGAACGCGGTTTGACGCTGACCATCAGGTTGCCGTCGGCAATCTCCTTGGCAACTTCGGTGATTTCTTCCATGGAGCCTTTTACTTCTTTGAGACTGTTGTTGATCCTGGAGAAGTTCTCATGGGCTTCCCTCGTATATTGGTCGGCCGGTTTGATATTCACGTCAAAACCCAGGTCGCCCCGGGCCAGCAGCAGCAGGTTGTTCGCCAGGCGCTCAACCTCTTCCTGGGTGTAATCTTTGGCGCTGATCATGGCGGTCAGATCCTGGACAACTTCAACGTAGCCTATTTTCTCACCGCTCTTGTTGACAAGATAAGAAGTGTCCTGCTTGCACTTGGAGCCGTGCCAGTCGAAGAAGCTTTCCGTGACCCCCCGGTTGAGCTGTTTGATGCCGCAACCATCATTGTTGCAGATGTTGGCGGCGGCGTTGCTGCACGGGAGGCCCTGCGCAGATATTCGATCCTTGATGCGGCCCGCTTCCATCAGCAGTTTCTCGAACGGCTTGTTCATGAAAGTCCATTTCATGTCCATGTCGGTTACATGGATCGGGAACGGCACCGCATCGATGATCGCCTCGTACCAGCCGTTCTTGTCCGCAACCGTATCCAGGGTCTTGTTTATGCCTTCAACGATGGTCCGGTATTCGCCGTTATGCCGTAATGCATCGGCCCGCTTTTCGAAATCGCCGTGCAGAGCCGCTTCGACTAGTGTCTCGGTATCCTGGATCATGCCGCCGACAGCGCTCTTCACCGAAGCGAGACTGCTGTTAATCTTGGCGAAATTGTCGTAAGCTTCCTTCGTGTACTGGTCCGCTTCCGCAAGATCGAGATCGAGATTCAGGTCGCCTTCGGCCAGAAGCAGCAGGTTGGCCGCCATCTTTTCCACCTGATCCCTGGTGTAGTCGCGTGCCTTGATGATTGCCGTAAGATCCTGCACCACCTCGACGTAGCCTATTTTCTCGCCCTTCTTGTTGACAAGATATGAAGTGTCCTGCTTGCACTTGGAACCGTGCCAGTCGAAGAAGCTCTCCGGCACCCCCTTGTTCAGCTGCTTGATGCCGCAGCCGTCCGTGTTGCAAATGTTGGCGGCGGCGTTGCAGCACGGCGCGCCCAGCGCCGAGTCGCGGTCCTTGATCTGGCCCGCTTCCACCAGCAGCTTTTCAAACGGCTTGTTCAGGAAGGTCCAGTTCATATCCATGTCGGTTACATGGATCGGGAACGGCACCGCATCGATGATCGCTTCGTACCAGCCGTTCTTGTCAACGACCGTATCGAGAGTCTTGTTGATTCCTTCAACAATAACCTGATATTCGCCGTTATGCCTCGATGCATCGGCCCGTGTTTCAAACTCTCCCCTGACAGCCGCGTTTACAAGCATTTCGCTATCATCGACCAGTGCCTTGATGGCGTCTATCATGCCGTTGAGATTGTTCTTGATTGCCTTGAATGCGCCATTGTATTCATTGACAATTCTGGGAGGGATATCGCCCTTGCCGATCTTGTCCAGATAAGAAGCTATGACCCTTATGGGCGCGCCGAAACCGTATATCAGTTCGTTCAGCCCCTTTACGATATCTGCCCACTCGCCCTGGAATCGGGAAACGTTACCCTTGACTCCGAGATCACCGTCCTTGCTTGCCTTGATCAGCATCTCAAGCTCGCAACGCAGCTCGTTCATCGTATCAACGAAATGGTTGGTGCTCTCCTTGATGCCGTTATAGTCGCCCCGGTATTCTTCGGAAATTTTTTCGGGTATCTCGCCTTTGCTGATTTTTTCCATGTACACAGCAGACAGCTTAAGAGGTGCGGTCACATTCTCGAAGATATTGTTCATGCCACCGACTACTTTCGAAAAGAAACCTTCGTGCCTGTCCGGATCGACCCGCTTGTCGAGCAATCCTTCATAGGAAGATATGCACATCTCTCTCACATCGACGCGTAACTCATCGAGGGCATTTCTCAGACGATTGAGACTTTCCTTGAGTCCGGCAAATTCACCTTGGTAGCCTTCGCTTATCTCATCGAAGATTTCCCCCCGGCTCAACTGTTCGATGCGTTTCGCGGCATCCTGAACAGGCTCAAGATAACGTTTGACAAAACTGTTGATGAACAACCCGAGACCCATGACAACAAGCATGCCGATTACGGTGATTACCAGCAGAGTCGTCCCGCCGTTTGCACCAGGAGCACTTATACGAAGGTAGCCGTAACCTCCGATCAAACCGACAATACACGCCGCGAAAAAAAATCCGGCAAACAGTTTCGCCCTGAGGCTAATTTCGTTTCCACTCATTCCATAACTCATATTTTTCCCTTTCCTGAATAATTGTAAATTCCCATATATGTCTATGCGGCGTCCGGTTCGCTCATTTCGCCCAATGTCTCGACCTCTTCAAAACTGAAGATCCTGTCGGTATCGAGGATAATAACGAATTCCTCGCCGATCTTGCCCATGCCGCTGATGAAATCGGTATCCAGCTTCATGCCGATGCGCGGCGGCGGCTCGATCTGCCCGGGCTCCAGTTCGACTACTTCTTCAACGGAATCTGCCAGTGCTCCGACAATCGTCGTTTCGTCATCGATCGCCACTTCAAGGACAATGATGCAGGTATCAACGGTTTTCTCGGTCTCTTCCATACCGAACTTCAGCTTCATGTCCACGACCGGCACGACGCTGCCCCGGAGATTTATGACTCCGCGCATGAAATCCGGGGTCCGCGGCACCTTGGTGATGCTTATGAAATCGAGGATTTCCCGAACCTTGGCCACGTTAACCGCAAAGGTTTCTTCAGCCAGTTTGAAGGTCAGATATTGTCTCGTTTCTTTTTCTCCTGTATCCATGGTTTCTCCTTTACCTGTTTAACCTGAATAAAAAGCCACTCTTTTATGAGCATGACTTTTGTATTTGCAATAAGTCCGGGATGTCATCCATTCCAGCAGGAGGGAGGCCCGGTAATTGTCAGTTAACTCAGACCGCCTTTTTTCGGTCGGAATGAAAAAAAACCGACTTGGGACATTCAAAACTGAACACCAGTTTCCCGGCTGGATAGATATCTTAATCGTCACATTTGCCGCAAACTTTAACTATATTTGTCAACTTGTCGGAGCGGGGAGAGTCTGGCGGCACATAAAATACCGCAGTTTAATTAAGGAAAAACTTGATTGTCACCTGGTAGTCAATTGAGCAGAATTAGAATAGCGGGCCTACAGGTGAAGGTCGGTAGAATCCTGATGAAGAAGCAGAGCCTCGGCAATGGTAAGACGTTCTTTTTCAGGCGGGCAAGTGAAGAATCGGGCAACAAACAGGGCGTTTATCGCCGCCAGCGAGGTATTGAGGAGATCGAGATCGATAACCGCGCGGCCGGGAAGAGATTCAATTTCCCTGAAATTTTTCGTACAAAAGTCGATTGTCGGATTGCCGAACTCTCTGGTCAGGATGGGGAGCCCATGGGTACGGCAAATTATCGGGCGGAAGGCATAAAGACGGCAAGCGCCGTCTTCAAGCAGCGGGCAGGGTCCGTCAGGGGAAGCGGCGCGGGCTTTTTCCCTGATTTGAATCGCATCTTTTTCCGGAAGCCGCAGCAGCCCCTGCGCAAGATTTACCGCTTCCACCGGAAACAGTGAAATGTGGCGACAACAGCCGTCACACCCCCTGCGGCAGGCAATATTTTCAACATATTCCTTTTCTATTGTCCGGCAGAGACCGTCTACCTTGTCCACAAAATTGAGGTAGTTCAGCATCATATCCATTTACTGTTCATCCTCATTCCGACTCGTAATCCACAGCGACAACAGACTCCGACATCCTTCTTACATACGGAATTATTTCTCCCGCATGGAAGGGATGCGCCTGGTAGTCACGCATATCTTCGAGAGAATCGAATCTGGTTATCAACACGAGATCGTATGATCTTTCGGAGCGTATGATATCGACGCCGACTTCGAGATGCCGAAGCTGCGGTATCTTGCCGGTCATGCTCAGCAGCATGTTCCTCATCTCCGAGATATTTTCCGGGGATTGATCGCCAAGTTTGAAAAAAACAATGTGGGTAAACATTCTGTAGTCTCCTGGAAGAGTTTGTTCCGGAAAAGCCCCGACTCCTCTCTTTACTGAAATCTACCGGCTTTCCGGATGGAAATTTATTCAGTTTTATACATATTTACCTTGACGACATGACAACTGTCAATGATTTACGTTCATCTGCACTCCTGAGGCAAAAATGTCGGTGTCCCAAAGCGCGAGCCCCCTGCCCTCTTTACCCCGTTTTCTTCACTTTTACATTACATTTACATGCGAAAAGTTCCGGAGGCTGTACACTTGAACATCAGGACATCCCCGTAAAAAAGGCGAAATATGAAAGGCGGCATCATTATGAAGACCCTTCTCGTTTATCCGAAATACCCCGATACGTTCTGGGGGTTCCGACACGCCCTGAAATTCATTTCCAAAAAAGCCTGCTACCCGCCTTTGGGGCTCCTGACTGTTGCCGCGATGCTTCCGGAGCAATGGGAAAAGCGGCTGGTGGACCTGAATGTCCAGCCACTTTCAGTCAAAGATCTGGAGTGGGCCGACTGTGTGTTCATCAGTGCCATGACCATTCAGACGGAATCCGTGAGAAAGGTGATTGCCGCATGCAGGCACGCCGGGGTCAGGATCGTCGCTGGCGGTCCCCTGTTCACTTCCAATCCCGGAGATTTCGATGAAGTTGACCACCTGGTGCTGAACGAAGCGGAGCTCACCCTGCCCCTTTTTCTTGAAGATTTCCAGAACGGCCGGGCCCGGCATATCTACACCGCCGACGGCTGGGCGGACCTGAAACAGACTCCCATCCCTCTCTGGGAACTTGTGGACATAAAAAAATACGCCGCCATGAACATCCAGTATTCCCGTGGGTGTCCGTTCGACTGTGAATTCTGCGACATTACATCCCTTTTCGGGCGGAAACCGCGGACAAAAACCAGGGAGCAGGTTCTGCAGGAACTGGACAGCCTTTACGCCAGGGGTTGGCGCGGCGGCCTGTTCTTTGTCGACGATAACTTCATCGGAGACAAGAAGAAACTGAAAACCGACATTCTTCCTGCCATAACCCTCTGGCTGGAGAAAAAAAACCGCCCGTTCTCGTTCATAACCGAGGCCTCCATTGACCTGTCCGATGACACGGAATTGATGAAATCCATGGCCAAAGCGGGGTTCGAGGAAGTCTTCATCGGCATCGAGAGCCCCAGTGAAGAATGTCATCATGAGAGCGGCAAGGTCCAGAACAAAAACCGCGACCTCCTTGCCTGCGTTCGGAAAATTCAGCAATCCGGTCTACAGGTGCAGGCTGGTTTCATTGTGGGTTTCGACAACGACCAGGCTTCGATCTTCGAAAAACAGATCCGCTTCATCCAGGAAAGCGGCATCACCACCGCCATGGTCGGGATGCTGACCGCCATGCGAGGCACTAAACTGTATCGTCGACTGGTCAGCGAAGGCAGGCTCCTGGAAGACGCTTCCGGCAACAATACTGCCATTGCCACCAATTTCATCCCTAAAATGAACATGGAATCACTGGTAAAGGGGTACAAGAACGTCATAGAAACCATTTACTCCCCCGGTAATTATTACCGGCGGGTGATTACCTTTCTCAAAGAGTACCAGCCTCTGCCGGGAGGCAAATTTCGCATGAAGAAGGATTATTTCGGCGCACTGCTGAAATCCATGCTGATTTTGGGGGTAATGGGCAAGGAAAGATTTCATTACTGGAAACTGTTTTTCTGGTCCCTTGCAAATAAACCGCGCCTTTTCCCGCTGGCCATTACCCTGGCCATTTACGGCTTTCATTTCCGAAAGGTTTCCGAAAGCATCTGCTGCAGCAACAAGTAAAACTCGGGGAATTAAGAACTTCATTCAGATGGCGGTTCTCCCTGCCGGCCTCCGGTCTTACCGGATGTTACCGGATCTGCTTGTCCGCATTGCACTTTTGAAGCATCAGCTCCCATTCCTTCAGGGTCATCCGGACGACCGGGTTGAAACCCTGGATCTCCGGAATAAAAACTTTCCCCGTACGACGGGGACATAATCAACGCCAGGTACCGCATTCTCCATGGCGAACCTCATACCGCAGCGGAAGGAAGCATGGCCGTTTTCCACGAGATTACGGCCTTTTTTATATCCGGTCCAACTGGAACCAAAGCAGGGCTGAAGGCACCAACCGGACTCGTGACATTTCGATATAAAGCAATTTCAGTTGGTTTAGAATTTTTGCTTGACAGGTTAACCGACTTCTATATATTGAACATGATATTCAATTTCCCACAGCGGAGGGCACAAATAAAACGTGTCCTGCAAAACACCACGCCCATTCCGGAAGATTTATTGCCATACTGAAGAGGAATAGCAAACTGAAACTCACGGATCGAGACAGACTTTACAATACCGCATACCTATTGGCGGTCATCACCATCGCTTACAACATCGTTGAAGGGATAGTTTCAATCTGGTTCGGTGCCGAGGACCGGACGCTTTCTCTTTTCGGCTTTGGCGTCGATTCATTCGTAGAGGTAATTTCGGGCATCGGCATCTGGCACATGGTCCGCAGAATAAGGTCTGATGGAGAAGAATCCAGGGATGCGTTCGAGAGGAGGGCGCTTCTGATAACCGGTTGCGGTTTCTTCATACTGACAGCCGGCCTGTTCTTTTCTGCCGGGTTGTCGATATACGGGCATCACCGACCGGATTCGACTGTATGGGGTATCATTGTTTCGCTGGTTTCCATAGCCTGCATGTGGCTGCTGATTCACCTCAAAACCAAGGTTGGCGTCGCCCTCAATTCTCCGGCGATCCTCGCCGATGCAGCCTGCTCGAAGGTATGTCTGCAACTGTCCCTGGTGCTTCTTGCAGCCAGCGCCGGATACGAGCTTACCGGCATCGGCGGCTTCGATGCCGTGGGAGCCATCCTGATAGCTTACTTCGCTTTCAAAGAAGGAAAAGAGGCCTTGCGCAAGGCCAGGGGACTGGCATGTTGCTGCAGCGGAGACTGTAAAGACTGAGGTCGGGTAGTTTCATCACTGAATTCGTGAAGATCCGGATATCTTTGTAACCTTTCCTCCAAATACTTCGTCATAACAATCAGAAATCACCCGTAAGGGTTAAAATTTGATCGGGAACCGGATAATGGTACCGGGAGGAGGATTGTTATGAAAAAATATCTTGCAGGACTGGCATTAACCATGATACTGCCGATGGCACAATCTTACGCGGCAAATGTCAATTTCAATGTAGGCGTCAATGTCGGAGTCCCACCCGTTGTAATCAGCGCGCCCCCGAATTTTGTCGCTCCACCTGAACTGGGATTTTATGTCGCGGTGGGCGTACCTTATGATATCTTTTTCTATGGCAACAGATATTGGCTTTGCCGCGGAAACGCGTGGTTCGCATCTCCCTATTACAACGGCCCGTGGGTTTCGGTCGGCTTTGGCAATGTCCCTTACTTGATCCGGAAATACCCGCTGAACAGAGTCCACTACTTCAGGGATAATTATTACAGGCACCATGCTTATGGAAATATCGAATACCGTTATTTCCGCCCCGGCATGCATGAAATGGGCAGAGATGGCCGTGGACGAGGCCATGAAGGGCATCACGAAGGAAATGGTGAAGGCCATGGCAGACGTGAACGGTAACGGGTATAATAGAAAAAAAAGTAACGAAAGATCTCCAAAGGGGTGAAATGAAAGATTTACCGGCCGGAGCACTCATGGGTGCTGGGATTGATGAAATATCGGACGAACGCCTGATAACTGCGGCACTCACAGGTGATGACGAGGCGTTTGCCCGGCTGGTGATCAGATACAAGCGGAGGGTTTTCAGCCTGGCAGCCCGCTTTGCCAGGGACGGCGATGACCTGGAGGATATCGGCCAGGAGGTCTTTATAAAGGCTTATGAGAACCTGAAGTCTTTCCGCCGCGAAGGGCCTTTTGAACACTGGCTGACACGCATAGCCGTTCGGGCCTGTTATGATTATCTGCGCAAACACAGACGGGACAAGTTTCACACCCATCTGGACGACCTGACCTTCGAGTTGAAGGATAATAGCCACGAGGCGAGGCAGGCGGCACGGGAGGCACATGAGTTGCTGGCATGGGGAATGTCGGAGATGCGACCGGAAGATCGCCTGGTCATAACATTACTGGAACTTGAAGAAAAAACAGTACGGGAAACAGCTGAACTGACAGGCTGGAGCGAATCAAATGTAAAAGTGAGGGCATTCCGGGCACGACAGACATTGAAAAAAATTCTGGAGAAAAAGAAATGAAAGATGACATGGAAAACAGGCTGGACAATTTATTTTCGGCGGCAAGATCGGTGAGGCCGGACACGTCGGCGGCCGAAGAATTTTTCGAGACCCGGTTGATGGCCAGAATCCGCGAAAAGCGGACTCAAGGCCAATCTTTGTTTTCCTGGGCATTGCGAATGGTTCCGGCTTTCGTTGTGGTGGTCGTAGCACTCGGGGTATTCAACGTGTACATGAGTGGAAACGGTTCACCGGACATTTTTTCGGCCATTGCCAACGATCATGCGGAATATCAGGTGGCAAGCTACCTGGGAGGCGATTAAGATGAAAAACATCAAACAAATCTTATGCATCCTGCTGATATTCCTTCTAGGTGCTGCCGGCGGCGGTCTTGTAATGCACATGGTATACAAGTCACATATGGAGAGTTTCCTGCGCGGCGACCGGAATGCTCGCGAAGACATTCTGCTGGATCGCCTGAGCCGGAGACTTGACCTGGACGACCAGCAACGCGAACAGGTCCGCAAGATAATCGAGCAGACCCATGCGGAAATGGGTAACATCAGGAAACTGTACCGCCCCCAGATGGAAGCCGTGCTGGAGAAAAGCCGGGCGGAAATGCGGCAGATTCTGAGACCCGACCAGCGGGAAAAGTTCGAACAGTTCCTGGAAAAACGCAAGGCAAAACATGAAAGAGACCACCGAAACTGAAACGATCTTACTTCCGGTACGGCCTAATGATATTCAATCATCTTTCAACCGTGGACCCGTTTTTCTTCACAAGTGCTTCGAAGCCATTAACTTTTTTTGTGCACATGATCTGAGCCCCCAGGTCCCCAATGCTTCAGAGTGTTGCGGTAGGTCTTTACATCATCATATTTCAGAATTCTGTTGGAATTTATCATAAAAAAAAGCCCCCCGTCTGAAAAGACAGGGGGCTTTTTTCATATTGCATTCACTGTTCAGGAGCCTGAAAACAACCCGTCATGACTGCTGGAAATTCGGAGGGTGAATAAATCGGGTCGTGTCGAGCGCCGCAAAAAGCGTTACGGTTCGGTATGGACGTATAACAGCACATCTATGTCAAGACCTGAGTGGATCCAGATCTTTTATCCGACTTTGAATTGCGCCGTGTCTGCAGGCGCCTTTGCCATCTTCACCAGGGAAGAACCGATACCAATCTGCTCTTGGGAAGCTCCGGAAACCAGAAGTTATCTGATTACAGTGAGCCCTGCTGCATCGACGTTAGCAGGATCGATTTCAACCCTGAACATACCGGAATTGCCCGAATCGTCCTGATCGACGATGATAGCGCCGGGAAGCACATTCATTACGTTTGCAACATAACCTGTTTTGTACTTGATTACATTTCCCTTTTTGAACGGAAGCTCTGCACTCATCTGATTCTTCTCCTCTCGATGTAAATTCCCCGGATACCGGGTATATATTCCAAACCGCCCCAATACCGGCCATCGGCAGGAGGCGGGCTGAAAACCGTCCGCTTGCATTTCATTAGTTATGGGATATTTTTAAAATGTCTATTTCCGTTATCGCAGCGACTGCGAAATTGTCCGTTATGCAAAGTAATAACATGACTTGATCGCCGGAAGGAAATTTTTGAAACCGGAGAATGCGGGATACTGAAGCGGAATATCCGGTCGTGTCCCCAAATCAGCAAACATCCGCATTTTATTAACGTATACAGCAAATGTCAATAGTTAAATCGATGAACCACTCTCAGGAAGCAAAACTTTTTTGACCCGAAGCGTCTTTCTTCGATATGCCGCGGAAAAAAGTCCCAGCTGGATTGTCGGCAGCTCATTTAATGTTCAGCGCATTACAGCTTAACTGTTGCAATTTGATGCTGCCAGTCTCCGTCAGTAAAACCCGCAAAAAAATTTTCTAGAGCGGGATCACGGGCCCGCTGGTATTTCCCGAACGGTATTTATCCAGCAATTTCCATCCTTCATGAATTTTCCGGACCATCCGCAAATGGAGGCTGAAGGGAATTATCTTGAAAGACAAAGAAATTTACAAGGATGAGAATATCCGCATAAAAGAGTTCGTCGAATTGGACAAGAAATCCATTCCCGCCGACGGCGGCCCTCGCTTCAACCGGTTGATTTTTGCAAACAGTCCTGTTTTCCTTTCTATCGGCTACGCCACTTGTCACTGGTGTCATGTCATGGCCCACGAATCGTTTGCCGACCCGGAAGTGGCCGAAGTTCCCAACCGCCATCTTGTTGCGGTAAAAGTTGATCGGGAGGAGCGGCCGGACATCGACGCACAGTACATGATGGCGGTTTTTTCGATACCGGGAGCGATGCCGAAGAAATTCACATGAGGATGAAGCGGGCCTTCGACGACGTGACGCCGGCAGGAAACTCGGTCGCGGCGATGAATCTTCTCCGGCGGGAAAAAATGACATCCGACGAGGTGCTGTAGAGGCAACTCCGGATTGCCCGTCATGCAGGCACACTGCCCTGCTTTTCGGCAGGCGGGCCGAAACATCTTTCACTCTTCAGTCCCGGAGCATCCATAAAGCCCTTTGTCATTGCCGGTCTGTAAGGATTGCATTTCGGCTCTCCTGGTTGGCACGTAAGTTGATAATAGAGTCAGCAGATGCGAATTTGCAGGCGACATGTTTCAGCCTGGAAAATTCTGGCGGCATGATTTCACCGACCAACACGGAGCAATGGGAGAATTGAAAATGAAAAACCAGGTTGTTGAGGAAGAAACCGTACCCATAATGGCAGCTGCCGAAGAGCTCGGCACGACCCATCTGAGGGTCCTGACGCTCATCAAGGAAGGCGCATTGAAAGGAGGGCAAGAAGGAGACGAATGGTTCGTAACAAGGGAATCCATCAACTGTTTCCGCAAACATGGAGGGGATGTACGGGTACAGAGCAAATGCCGGACCTCTTGCGGAGGGTCGTGCGGCAATCACTGATTTTCATTGATTACGGAATGTTGACAATCTGGAAATGTTCCCACCTGTCCAAACGGGGACTCGCAACAGAATCCACGATGGGGCTTCAGCTTGGGAAGTTGATTGGTAAGGCAACAGAGAAGGTGGTTCCCTCATCGTCATTAGAGACAAATGAGACCCGTCCCTTCAGGTAGCGTTCGGTAAGCAGTTTGACGCTGTAAGTGCCGATACCCCGTCCCGCATCCTTGGTGGAGAAAGAACGATTAAATATCTGCAGCTGTGTATCCCTTGGGATCACACCGCTGTTGTTGCACCAGAAGGTAATCTCCTCACCCTGCACCGAGCAGCCAAGGGCAACCTTACCTCCGGCGAGAATTGCTTCCAGGGCGTTTTTGACAAGGTTGCCGATAACCCGGCCGAGTAGCCGTTCGTCGCTGTAAAAGATTGTTGCGCTGATCCCGGGTGCAATAATAATCTCCCGATCGCGCCCCAGGGGAGTATTCCTGTATGTGGACGACACGGATTCCAGGAACAGCCTGGATTGGAGCGCTACCGGCTCCACCGTGAGCTCGTTGTTCTCCGCGGCCAGCAGTTCGCGCTGGCTCCGTATTTCGGCGACCAGCACGCGGGCTGTTTCAATAAGATCGTTCTTCGCCTCTTCAAAACTGAGTATTCCTTCAACAAGGAGTTCGGCCAGGCCGCTGATCGCCCCGGCGGTATTAAGGATGTCGTGGAAAAATATCCGTTCCAGCACCTTGCGCCGCTTCTCGTCACTGATATCGACCGCAACCACCAGGGCAAGCGATTCCCCTTGCCAGCGAAACGGTGTTCCCCAGACCTTCAGATCAAGTGCTTCCATACCCTGCGGCATCTCCCGCAGCACCCGGCATTCATGGCTGGAACGGTTACCGGACAGCCCCGCGAGGATAACTTCCACAGCACCGCAGGTACGGCATGCTTCACCGGTCCCGCACCCGGAAGGGGCAGCCAGCGCATGCCGGCATGAAAGCAGCTCGCCTGGGCGCATGCCGATAAATGTTTCACACCCCTGGGAAGCGGCGAATTCAGACAGCATACGGTTACCCAACAGGATCTGGCGGGAAGAGCTGACGATCATCACGAATTCCGGCATGGCATCGATAAGGGTGCGGAGCCCGACGTCGTCCGCGAGGATGGCGTGCAGGCGGTCGAGTTCCAGATCGGCCGAGCGTTCCGGCGGGGCGAAAAAAGTGGCTGGAGAAGCGTAACTCATGGTAAATACCTCGATACAGGTGAAAGATCCGGCAATTCGATTGTAGCGGGAATCAGTTTTCGAAGGCTCTACAGGTAAACTTTCCGCCTGACAATGAGAGGTTTACTTAATAAAATAGCCCGAAACCTTCCACTCACCGTTTGCTTCATGCATGGGCGTGACGGTTTCAACGGCTGATTTTTTGTTCCGGAATGATGTTTCAAACTGAATTACAACATATTCTCCGTCCGGCGCACCGGGAAGGCTGGTTTTGAATACTGCTGATTTCAATTTCCTTGAAATCACGGCGCCAAGAGGTTTGCGGACAGCGACAAGAGCCTGTTCCCACTGCTCACGGCTGATTGCAGTCCTGAAATACTCCGCGGCCTGATTCCAGCTATCCGGATATTTTCCGTTATCAACCAGAGTAAGCCAATTTTTTGCAGCTGATACTGCCGGTTTTTCCTTGTCTGCAGAACGGGATGCGAAAGCGGATGTCGACAGTACCAACAAGAATATAACTCCGACGGCAAGTATTTTTTTCATGGAGTCTGCTCCTTATTGTCAATATCCTGTTTTTATACCATCTTTTATTTGAAATGCATAAGGCTTTATATTAACCGGCATCCTGTAACGGATGGGCCCGTGAGAGATATTGATCTCGAATGATTAACCGGGCTCCCGGATTTAAACCGGTTGAGATAAAAACCTCGCGGTTCAACAGTAATTTCGGCCCGCTTCTTCATCTGCTTCAAGCTCCCGGAAAGGCTCTCTGTCCAGGGGCGAACTCCTTCACCGGCTCCAGGCATTCTTGCAGCTGTACAATCCTCGGGCCTGACAATCCTGCATGCTACTTCTTTTCCACCGGGGCTTTAGCCCCTTTTACCTGTTCTGAAAATGACGCGCCGGCCCGCCGGGCCGATCTGGCTTTGAGAGTTCAGGGCACGACACAAGCGTTTGTCAGAAGAGCCGTTAATACCATCAACAGCAACAATTTGGGAATTTTTTTCACTTTAATACTCCTTGACAATAAAAAGTTGCTTCGACCCGGAACCGGTCAGCGGGAAAACCATGGAGAAAAGTTCTGTTCACACCAATTTTACCACCGACCGATAGAATTTCAGTTTAACCGGTCATTTTTGCCTTCTGGGGATTTGCCTTGAGGATCGCTGTCAAATAACATATTGGGAAGCTGCCGGTTCACGTGAACACCACAGAAGGCTGCAAGGGAAGAGAATAAAAGAGGATGTCCGTCCCGGCTATTCCAGGGAAAAGTCCTTATCGGTCAATCCGGAATTTTTCCGCATGTTGCGGAAATTGATAACCGTTCTGTCGTTGTTCCGTTCTTCGATAATCAGGCGTGATATACCGCCACTTTCAAGGAAAGTGATCCGCAATTCCTTTACCGGTCCCTTTTTCCGGGGAATGATTTGCAGGGTAACATATTTGCCCTCCATACCGGCTTTCACATCGACGCCGTCGGGAAGGGATTTTACCGGGTGGTCGAGAAATGAAAACCAGCGTTTCAGGCTCTCTTCACGCGGCAGGATTATTTTCTGTCGTTCCCCGTCATTGGGCAGGATTATGGTCATGGCCGTATCCCTGAGAAGAAGGCGGCTGGCGTAGGGGGAATAGAGCTCCATGTAGAAAGTGTCCGGTTTCCTGAAACGGACGACCCCGCTTGCCGTCATTTTCCTTTTCAACAGGGAGATCTGCTTGTCCTGGGTAATGTCTGCGGTAAAATCGTTCACCCCGGAAAAACTGCGACGGAACATTTCCAGCCCCTGCAACGGAGGAATGGATTTCGCGACTGCACCCGAAACAAATATGGTCATTCCTGCAGCTGCGACAACCAGCAGGGTAATTATTTTTTTCATATTGAAACTCCCGGAATCAAATTCTGCCGATCCCCAAGGTTAACACGGCCGAAGCGACCCGTTTCCCGTCCACAGTCGCCTCCCCTTCGCAAAGGTGCAGCCTGCCGAAGGTTTTAACGATTCGTACATTTACCATTATCCGGTCTCCGGCGGATATCATTCCGGAAAATTCGGCATGATCGACACCGGCGATGAATCCTCCCTCCCCCTGTTCCCGGGCGGCCGCTATACCGGCCAGTTGAGCGATGGATTCGATTAAGAATACAAAAGGGTATCCCGCCGGATCATGGGTAACCGCCTTTACCCCTGCCGCGCTGACGCCTTTCTCAAGTGCAAGTACCCTGTCGATGAACAAAAAGGGGTTGGCGTGCGGCAGATATGCCGCCGGATCAGTACTGAACAGGTGAGCCTCCCTTGAAATCGATGGCGTAATACGGCCCTTCCGGAGATGCGGCCAGATGCATGGCCTCCTGATCCGCGGAGAGGGAAAGAACCAGTGATACCATGGCAAGCCCGCCCATGGCCAACGAACGGCCGACGATTTTCCCGATTTCGATACGGCTGGATGAGGGGAAAACCTCGCCGATCTGCTCCATTTCGGCGGCAACGCCTGATAGAGAGAGGAGAGTGTAATCTTTCGCAGGGCCGAGAAGGCGTGACATTCCTTCGGCCTCCGCGCCCCTGACCAGCCGCCCGATTGTTCTGATCTCGCTTATTTCAGACAGCACATCGGCCTTGCGTGCCTTTGCATGTTCCAAGTTCTCCAGGACCAGCATTCCGGTCCCCTCCCCGAAGCCTTTAGCATGGCCGCGCAACTGCCCTGCAGATGCAAAGCCTTTCAACAGCAGAGGATTCAATTCGTCCACGCCGCCCGCAAGGATGATGTCGGCCCGGCCCTCCTCCAGGTAGCGACAGGCCATCATGAGGGCAGATTCCGCTGAACAGAACCGCTGCACCGTGGTGACGTTCGGGCCTTTCAGGCCGAGTTCGATGGATGTGTTGCTGGCCGGGGCGTTTGGCACCGTATTGGGGAAAAGCATGGGGGCAAGCCCTTCGGCGCCCTTGTTGAAATACCCGCTGAGAAAATCACCGGAATTTGCGATGCCGCCGAAACCGCAGCCAAGCATGACGCCTACCCTTGTCGGGTCGGTTTTCGCCAGATCTATTGCCGCGTGGTTGATGGCCATGCGTGCAGCGACAATGGCGAAAAGGCTGCACCGGTCGAACTTGCGGGCCTTGAGGGGTGGCATGAAGTCGGAGACCTTGAAATCTTCCGCCCTGCCCCATTGGTAACCGACCGCTCCGGTCAGCTCTTCGGGTGCAGGGCGCAGTCGGCTCTTCCCGTCGCCCAGTGCTTCCAGCAGGGCTTTCGTGCCCACCCCCGCCGATGATATGGCGGCAAGTCCCGTAACCGCAATTCTGTCGCGTACTGTTTTCATATTCCCAACACCAGCGTCGTCGTATTCCCGCCGAAGGCAAACGAGTTTGAAAGCGCAACCGCGGCCGAGGTCCTCATTGTTCCACCATGGCAGTATTCCAGGTCGCATTCAGGATCGAAACCCCTGAAATTGAGTGTCTGGGGGATGATGCCGGCCCCCAGGGCCACCATGGTGGCAAGCGCCTCGATGGCTCCTGCGGCGCCAAGGCAATGGCCGGTCAAGGCCTTGGTTGATACCAGCGGGACTGCCTTCGCCCGTTCACCGAAAAGCAGTTTCATGGCTTTCGTCTCCACCACATCGTTCTGGGGCGTCGCAGTCCCGTGGGCGTTAACCCACCCTATATCGTTCAGTGACACGCCTGCCTTCTTCACGGCGTCGTCCATCACCCTTGCCGATTCGACCCCTGTCGGTTCAGGGCCGGTCATATGATAGGCTTCTCCGGCAACGGAATATCCAAGCACATATCCGTATATTTTTGCCCCTCTTTGCCGCGCGGCCGTTTCGTCTTCCAGGACGAAAAATGCGGCCCCTTCCCCCAGGGAAATCCCCCTGCGCCCGAGACTGAAAGGAGCGCACGGTTCGAAATCAACTACCCTGAGCGAATTGAATCCGCCAAAAGTGAGGATGGAAAGGCCGTCGGAGCCCCCGCACAGAACCGACTTCAATCTTCCTTCGGCAACAAGGTCCGCGCCCCAGCCGATGGCGGTGGCCGAAGAGGAACAGGCGGTCGTGACGGTTCCCTGGTAGCCGCCCAGGTTGAACATCCCGGATATAGCCGTTGACGTCCGGTCGGGCAATATGCCGCGCAACAGCGACGGTTTGCCCGCACCTCCGGCGAGTGTCTCCCTGAACCAGTGCTCCCCCTGCAGCATGCCCGCGGCGCCTGCTCCCATGCATACACCGAGATCATAGGGCGAATAAATTTCCCGGACTCCGCTATCCGCCAGGGCCTCGCCCGCCGCCGCGGCCGCGAACTGGTCGGCACGCGAAAGCCTGCCGGCGGTTTTACGATCGAAATAGTCCAGCGGATCGAAGTCCTTCACCTGTGCAGCGATTTTGCCCTGAAATGGAGCGACATCAAACAGGTCGACCGGACCGATGGCGCATTTCCCCCCAAGCAGCGAGGCGGCAAAAGAGGAAACGTTCTTCCCTGCGGCGCAGAAAACGCCCAGACCGGTTATTGCAATCTTTTTTTGCTTTATCATAATTCCAAAAGCCGGGGCGACCCGTGGGCCGCCCGGAAAAGACAAGGCAAAACCTTGTCTGTTAAGATTTGAACTCTGGTACAACCAGATGAGATTTTAGCAAGTTCGGCCAAAAAGGGAAAGGAATTTTACCACGGTAAGGGAGGGAGATACGGAATCAGACAATGCCGCCGTCTATGATTAAACATTGGCCGGTTATATATCCTGCCCTGTCCGATGCCAGGAAAGCCACCGCCTCGGCGACCTCTTCCGCACGGCCAATGCGCCTGAGCGAGGCGCTTTTGATGATGGCATCGACTACTTCCTTTTTCAACGTTGCAACCATATCCGTTTCAATAAGTCCGGGAGCGACGGTATTCACCCGTATCCCCATCGGCCCCATCTCACGGGCCAGCGAACGGGTGAAACTGATCGCTGCGCCCTTGCCGGCGGCATAGTTGGTCTGCCCCGGGTTGCCGGTGAAGGCGGAAATGGAGGAGATGTTTACGATCGCGCCGCTTCTCCTGCCTATCATTTTTCTCACGCCCCATTTGCAGCAATGAAACAGTGGATAAATATTCCCTTTCAGAACTTCGTCCCAGTCTGTTTCGGACATCATGGCCAGGTAGGAGTCCCGGATGATGCCGGCATTGTTGACCAGGACATCAATATATCCCGTTTCACAAGCCGCCGCTTCCATAAGTGCGGCGGCCCCCTCCGAAGTCCTGACATCGGCCTTCAGCGTCGTGATTTTCCCCGCCAGACCCGCCGAGTCTTTCACCAGGGCCTCGGCGGCCGCATCGTTTTGCAGGTATGCAGCGGTCACCCGCGCCCCTTGCCCGGCAAAATGAAGGGAAACGGCCCTGCCGATCCCTCTGGTGCCACCCGTTACCACAACGATTTTATCCTTGAATTCCATTTTCTACCTCTGTTTATCGGATCCGGCCATAAAGCACCGGACCCTGTAGGGGCAAAAGCAGGGTTTCGTGCTTCGCCTATCCACTCTTCTGTTTTATCCAATTGAAAATGCTCATTAGGCGAGGGCGAAGCAGATGAATCGTTTGCTTCACTCCCACAGACCAGCAGGTCTTATCAGGAAACCTGTTGCCCCATCGGCCGCACCCTGCTCCGCCCCAGCCGCTTCATCAGCTTCCACAGGGGGCCTTTTACCCGGAACTGGCGGATCGCCGACAGCATAGCATCGCTCATGTTTATCTCCAGTCCGGGCACGACCCAGTTTATTCTCAGCATTGCCTGTTCGGTTACAAGGTCGCACAGGGTTCCGCGCACATGTTCAGAGACGTAGAAGACCGGTTCCAGGAAATCTGTTTCCGTATCGACAAACTTCTCTTCCAGTGCGCGCCGGTGCAGCGGCGTGCCTGGATATATCCTGATTCCGGTCATGCCGATAACCGCGGTCGGGGCAACCTCGTCCATCAGGTAAAAGCTCTCCATAACCGTTTTCACAGTCTCTCCGGGGCCGCCGAACAATATATAATGGGCGAAGTCGACGCCGTGTTCGACGCAGAGCCGGGAAGCAGCCCTTATATCGTCCACAGTGAAAGACTTGTCCAGATTCTTCAACATCGTGGCAGAACCTGAATCGGTGCCGAATTCGAAAGCATCGCATCCGGCCCTGACCATGAGGCCGACAAGTTCCGGTGTAATGAACCGCGGATTGATGAAAGCCGACCATTTGACCGTTAGAGCGGCATCAACCATGGCGCGGCAAAGTCGTTCAGCAAACTCGGGGGGGTAGTTGAAGATATCATCGACAAAGTAGATGTAATCGACCCCGTAGCTGTCCACAAGCTCCCGGATCTCGTCGATTATGTCGTTAACAGGGCGCAGACGCAGGCGGCTTCCCTCGATCAGGGGGTAGGTGCAGTAAACGCAGGAGAACGGGCAGCCACGCTTGGTCTGCAGGTTGGCCATGCCGCCTTCCCGGCAGTATCTTTCAACCTGGAACAGCCGTCTTTCCGGACGGCCTATCTGTTCGACCGTCCTTACTGCGATATATCCCCCGGCACCTCTCGCCAGAACCCCCGGAATACGGTCCCCACTCCCGCCCCGCTCCAGACTGGCGACAAGTTCGACCAGGACTTCTTCGCCCTCTCCCACCACGCCGTAATCGCCTCCAAGTGCGGACAGGATCTCGACCGGCATCAGGGAAAACCCTGAACCGCCCAGTATCACCGGGGCGGCGCCCCGGCACGAAGCGATGACGGCTTTTATTTCATCAAGGTAAGACCGTGAGGAAGGATAGGTCACATTGTCGATATTCCTGATGGAAACCACCACGGCTCCGGGGGCGAATTCCGCAAGCGCCTGAAGGATGTCATTTTCCGGGTCTCCGGAAAAACAGAGATCGAGAACCTTCAGTTCATGGCCCGCTGCCGACAACGGACCGGCCAGGCAGGCGAGCCCGATGGGAAAAACCGGATAGGGGCTCATTTCACGATTGGCTGATATCAGGAGGATGCGCATCAAATCTCCAGAAAGGACATGAGCTTGTCGAGACGCTCGCCGAGAACGGGCGGCAGACGATACTGCATGACTCCGTTCTTGTCCGTAAGCGCGTGGACGGTTTTGCCCTCGGCGCATTTGGCGCCGTTCGCATCGACAATGGTGCAGAGGAATTCGAGAGTCGCGGTATTGGTCCTGCGCGCGGATGTCCTGACCACCAGTTCTTCGTTGAACCGGGCGGGCTTCCTGAATTTCAGTTCGAGGGCAACGACCGGCGCAAGGTAACCGAGTTCCGATATCTGGTCGGCATCCAGCCCGAATTGTCCGGTCAGATCGTTGCGGCCGGCCTCCATCCATGCCACGTAATGTCCATGCCAGGCCACATGATAGGAATCTACTTCGCAGAATCTTACTTTGACGGGAGTCTCGTGGTATTTCATAAAGGGTCAGGACCTTGAGGCTTCGCTTTCTATCCAGCGGTTGTATTTTTTCAGGGAATCCCCGGTTCCGACCTCGAAAAATTTCGATACGCCGGCCTTCTTCAGTGCCTTATAACATTTTTCCCAGTAAACGGGAAGGGTCAGTTCCCGCATCATGAAATCAGCCATGTCGTCCGCCACGAGGAAGTCCTGATCGATATGATTGAGCAGGGGGACCGTCGGCTCCTGGTAGCGGTAATCGGAGAAAATCGAGGTAAGCTCCCTCTCCATTCCGGACATGAGCGGGGTATGAAGCGGGGCGTCGCAGGGAAACAGTTTGACTGAAAAAGCCCCGTTTGCCAGAGCTTCCGCCTCTGCCGATTCCATACCGTGACGCTCGCCTGCCAGCAGAAAATGACGTGAAGTATTCAGGTTGGCGGGATAGACCCCGTTATTCTCGGCAATGGAAATAACCGGTTCCACGGTAAGGCCGACAATGCATCCAAGGGCGTACTTTCCCTGCTTACCCATTCCGGACATGCATCGGCCGACCCTGGAGGTCAGTTCGAGGACATCTCCCTCCGGAAGAGAACCGCATGCTGCCAGCGACGGATAGATGCCCATGCTGTGCTCCGCCAGCAGATCAGGCATAATCCCCTCGCGGCGCAGCTTCCGTGCCTGATAGAGGCTCATGGCAACACCATAAACCTGCAGCATGACATTTTCCGAAGACTGCTCGCCGGACCGGCTGAAATCGTGAATATCGATCCGCGTCCTGCTGTGCGCCATCTCCGCAATTTCCAGGAAATCCGCGTCATCAGGCGTTTCAGCGTTGCGGAACAACGGCTGGCCCGGGAACATGAAACAATTCATATGGTTATTAACCTCGATTTATAAGTAATAATACTGCTTGCGACAGAGCCTCTGCGTCTCCGTGGCATTTTAGCCGATTTCAGCCTGATTCGTCCGCCTGATCGCGCTCCTGAAACCGAAGTTCATCGGGGCGAAAACCTGTACGGACCTGTGCAGCTTGAATATTCGCCTGTACATGGAGGAGAACGAATAAAACGACCGGTTAAGCCAGTCATGGCCGGACTGCAGCTCCTCGGCTGTCATGCCGGCAGGCCGGAAAGTCACATGGCCCATGTCATAATCCTGCCAGACGCTGGAAATTATCCTTCCCTGGGACAGCAAACGGGCGCGCACCTCGGTTCCGGGATAGGGAGTGAGGATGGGAAAAATTGCCGCTTCGAGCCGGGCCTGTTCGCAAAACCGGAGAATCTGCTCGAACACGGCGGGAGTGTCACCGTCGTTTCCCAGCACAAAGGAGCCGAGAATGCCGATGCCGTTATCCCTGAACACGGCAGCCCCCTCCAGGTAGTCGATTTCCAGGTTGGTCTTTTTCCCCATGGCGGCCAGAGTTTCCCTGTTCAGGGATTCGAAGCCGACGAACATGCCGATACATCCCGCCTCCCCGGCAGCCCTGATCAGTTCGGGGTCACGGGAGAAATCGATGGGAGCATGGGAGAGCCACTTGAAACCCATTCCCTTCATGCCGTCGAACAGGGACAGCGCATAATTACGGTCAGCCACCAGGTTGTCATCGACAAAGAAGGCGAACGAATTTTTTTTGCGGAGTATTTCCAGTTCCGAAAGCACTGAATCGATCGGCCTTTTCCGGTATTTTCTGCCGTAAAAGGCGGTTACTGAGCAGAATTCGCATTTGTGGGGACAGCCGCGAGTCGTTTGCAGGGTATTGGTCAGCAGATATCTTTTACCATTGAATATTTCCCGCCGGGCAACCGGTATTGCGTCCATGCCGGCCGGTTCGTCGGACCGGTACAGCAGCCGCGGCACTCCTCGCTCGAAATCAGCGAGAAGCTGCGGCCAGACTATTTCGCCCTCGCCCACGACTATCGCGTCCGCGTGCAGGAGCCCTTCCCCGGGAAGGTTGCTGACATGAAATCCACCGATAACCACCGGGATATCCCTGTCCCGGAACCTGTCTGCAATCTCGTATGCCCTGGGGGCCTGCGGAGTCATGGCTGTTATAGCCACAAGGTCGGCGTCCGTCGAAAAATTTATTTTTTCGATATTTTCATCGCACAGCTCCACCTTCCAGTCGGGTGGTGTTACAGCGGCCAGGGCGGCAAAAGAGAGGGAAGGAAACTTGAAGCCCAGTTCCCCCCAAAGGCTTTTTTTCGGCCAGCCTGGAGTTACAAAAAGCAGTTTCACTTACGGTTTTCCGCGATATATCCGGCCATGCTGCGCACCGATTGAAACACGACTGCACCGGTTTCCGCGTCCGGTACGATAACGCCGTAATCTTTCTCCATCGCTACGACCAGCTGCAGGGCGTCGATGGAGTCCAGTCCGAGGCCTTCTCCAAACAGCGGGGCGTCGGTTTCGATATCATCCGGGGTCATCCCCTCGATGCGCAGACTGTCAATTATCAATTGCTTTACCTGGGTAATCAAATCTTCGTTTATCAAGAAATCACTTCCTCCCGTTAATTATGAATAAAATCGGAACCACGCATAGTCTGAGACTCTGGAATTTATCAACGGTTTCGCCGCAAACTTCCACCTTTTGGCTGCCAGTAGTTTGATTTTACAGCTTTTCCGTTTCTCCCCAGTAATCGAAAAAATTGTACCACTGGTCGGGATAGGCCCGGATATATCTTTCAAATACCTTTAGAATTCTTTCGGTACCTTCGAGAACGGACTTTCTGTGCGACGCATGGCCTCCTGAAAAATAAATGGGCTCTTCCATCACGGTTGCGTAGCGGTTGCCCTCCAGCGGGACAAAAACCGGAAGGACCGGGGCCCCGGAAGCCATACCGAGGTAAGCTGCTCCGAGGGGGATGGCAGCGGGCCGTCCGAAGAAATCCATTACCGCCGTATGCGAGGATCCGTCCCTGTCTCCGAGCAGCGCCAGAAGCTCGTTTCTTCTCAGGGCGTTGACAGCCTCGATAATCGCCAGCGGAGAGGTATCATCGCGGTCCACATAAATGAACCGGATTCCCCGTTCCGACCGCACCTTTTCCCGCAGTTCGTTGACCTTTTCGTCAGGCTCGCGGAAGGTAAGCACATTGATCTTGTAACCCATGTCAGCAAGGCCGAGCCCCCCCAGTTCCCAATTCCCCAGGTGGGGCGAAATCAGTATGGCGCCATTGCCCTTCGCCATGGCCTCCCTGAGATGATTTTCACCGCTCCTCCTGCCGATCAGGGCATTCAGGCGGTCGCCGCGCAGTCTCATCATCAGCATGACATCAACCCAGTTCCGGGAGTACTTGTAAAATGCGGAAAAAACGAGTCGTTCCACATTTTTCCGGCCGGTTACGGTCCTGAGGTTCGATCTGATGCCGCGCCGTTGCTTCTTCACCAGAAGATAAAACAGGGAGCCCGTCAGAAAGGCACAGGGCGGGTGCAGAAATCTGGGCGTCAATATGGTGAAAAGCTTGATGAAAAAAAGATTGAGACCGCTGTAAAGTCTCACCGCTTGCCGCTCGACTGCCGCTTTTTCTTCTGCCCGTTGTTGCCGCTAAACTCCCGTTCCCAGGCGGGGTCGGCTATCTTCCCGTATTGAGCGGAGTATTCGTCCATCTGCCCGGAGAGCTCGGTAAATATCTGGCCCGCCCCGGTATGTGTCGGATAGGCGCCGTCCATACCGGAAATCTCCCGTCCCACTTCGGGATGGTCAATCAGCATGCAGGGACGGAGCAGGTTGTCGTGTTTCCCCTGAGTTTCCCGAATCGTCCTAAAAAGCGGTGAATTCAAAGCCTCTTTCAGTGTCGTTTTCCGGATATTGTCCACCGCGAAATGGCAGAATACGCAAGGCTCGATATCCCCGTTGGCGTTTATATGAAAATATTTCCTGCCTCCGGCGATGCAGCCGCTGATGATAGGGCCGTCGTTCCAGAAATCAACCATTACCAGGGGCTTTTCTGCCCGGAACTCGATGGTGCGGTGACGCATCAGATCACGCTGTTCCGGGGTCGGCATCAGCGAAAGATCGGGGTTTCTGCCTATGGGAACATAAGAAAAAAGCCAAAGCGCAAAACAGCCTTTTTGCACGAGCATGTCGATATACCCGTCGCTGGTAATGATATCGGTATTACGGCTGGTCTGGGTGAAAGATCCGCAAAAGGAGAGGCCTGCCTCTCGCAGCAGGTCCATGGCCTTCATCACTTTACGGAAATGCCCCGCCCCGCGGCGCTCATCGGTTTCCCTTTCATACCCCTCCAGGGAAAATGCGGGCATTACGTTACCCACTTCGATGAGCTTTTCCACCATCTTCTCGTCGATAAGCCCGCCATGGGTGAAAACCAGAAAAGCCATGTCGGAATGTTTTCTGAATATTTCAAAAATATCCTTCTTGAAAAACGGTTCGCCTCCGGAAATAACGGCGAAATACACTCCCATTTCCTTCATCTGCAGAAGGATGGAATCGATCTCGTCCAGGGAGAGTTCCAGGGACCTGTCGTAATCGCCGGCATAACATCCGTAGCAGGAGAGGTTGCACTTCATGGTGGGGCTGATTACTACTGTTGAAGGAGGATAGTACCCCTCCCTTTCCGCCCAGGCTTTACGCTTGTTCGTTCCCGAAAGGAGGTGATTGACCGTCAGGTTGGTGATCCACTTGTCGCGCTGGTTGGGGTGGAGATCTCGTAAAATGCGCCGTGGGAACTCGATACTCGGATGGTTTTCACGGATAAGGCCGCGAATCCACCTGATCCTCTCCCGGTAGTAGTCCTTTTTGGGCAGCAATTCCATGAGATAGGTCATCCGCACCAGGTTTTCCTTCGAGGAACTGGTCGCCATGGACAGAAGGATAGAGACAATCTTCTCCATGGAATAGTTTTTCAGATTTTGCAGCATGGTTTTATATCCCGGGTATCAATCCCTATTTATAAATAATCACCTAGTTTCAGTTCCCAAGTGTTTGGTGTCAGGCAAAACCCCTTTGCCCGCTATTATTTCATATATTTCAAAAACGTCATGCAGATTTTCCATGTATCGCGGACGGGCCGGTAATGGCTCGTTGACCTGCCGTCCGCAACCCGGGCCGCAACCGGAATGGATCCGACACGAAAGCCCTTTCTCCAGGCCTTCATCAGAATTTCCATTTCCATTTCATATCCGTCGGCGGTAAGCTCTACCTCCCGCAATAGACGCGCCGAATAGAAACGGAACCCCGACTGACTGTCATCAACCGAAAAACCCGTTCTTTTCAGGAAACACCAGACACCGAACCGGTTCCATTGCCTGCGGAGCCCCGACATCTGTTCGAATTGCGACCTGCGCGAGGCAATCAGCAAATCGAAACCTTCCCGCTCCGCGGCCGAAGCGACAAGGGGAATTGCCGTGGGATCGTGCTGACCATCCGAGTCCAGGGTAATCACGCCTGTAAATCCGTTCTTCATTGCCCAGACAAAGCCGGTACGAAGAGCGGCGCCCTTTCCGATATTAACCGGATGGCGAATGGTCGTCACCGAAAGAGTTTCGAGAATAGCGGCGGTGGAATCCGTGGAGCCGTCGTTAATGACGAGGAGCGGCA
Source organism: uncultured delta proteobacterium (assembly GCA_963815135.1). GTDB lineage: Bacteria > Desulfobacterota > Desulfuromonadia > Geobacterales > Geobacteraceae > CAIWTU01. The sequence continues at coordinate 136,265 of CAWFFO010000012.1, read as the reverse complement.
AACCAAGCCTTCCGACTTCTTCAACAACCTCGCTTATTGTCCTTTCGGCATTGAACGCCGGTATGATTATGCAGTTTGCCAATGATCAACCATTTCACGGAGCGTACCGAAGTTGAAACGCCCCATGATGTGTTTCAATTTTTTAGCGGCATCGCTCCTGGGGCCGTATACCGCAAAAGACCTGAGAGGAGAGAGACTGAGACGGGGTCCACCGGGATCCAGCTCCCGCGGATGAAGGTACAGGACGGCCGGAGCGTTTCCGTCATTTAACCGCAATATGGTTCCTTGTATCATTTTCATGGGAAAGAACCTGAACCCCCAACCCCCTCCGGTGGGAAGGTTGCCGAAAACGGTGTGTGTGACCATCGGCGGGATTTCCCATATACCGCCGGCGACGCCTTGGATCTCGAAAGGGATGCGGTTCCCGGTGCCGCTGCCGACAAAGGGGAGCGGGTTCAGGCTTGAATCGTAAAGATACCCCTCTTCGAAGAGGATATCAAAAGCCCATGAAACACTGTTGCCCAGTGACCACTGTGGCGCCCTGTACCCGACCGGCCGATGTCCGCATTGAGAGCCGATGATATCGGCGGTCCGTCTGAGTTCATCCCTGAAACTGCGCGGGTCAAGCCGCGTTACCAGCGTGTGCGAATAGCCGTGAGAAGCAATTTCATGCCCTGCCTGCGCAATCAGGGGTACCAGTCCGGGCAGCTTCTCAGCCACGGAACCGAGTACGAAAAAAGTGCTTTTCACTCCGAATTCCGCGAGAAGCGACAGGACCTTCTCCGTATTCTGCAAAACCCTCCACTGCACGGACCGTATGTCAGGCTCACCGTGAAGCCCACAGACATGAAACCAGTCTTCAACATCGACGGTAATGGCATTAATCGGCGAAATAACGCAATTTTCTCCGGAACTTGAAATAGATGACGTAAATTACACTATTCAACCAATCAAGTCAAGATTGAGGGGCACGGGGTAAGTTACGCAAATATTTTGACAAAAATACCTCTTTTGTATAGGTTGAAAAATGTGTTTACAGCTACGAAAGATAAGCCGGGCTTGTACGATCGCAGTGAATTCATGATATTATTTGAGCAATACTTACAATCAACCCTGGAGGCTTCATGATCACCTGCCACAGAAAAACCCTTCCCAACGGACTGCGTCTGATAGCGGCTGAGCTTTCGCATCTGCACAGCATAGAGATTGCAGTTTATCTAAAGGTAGGCGGTCGCTATGACACCGTGGGCAAAGCGGGTCTTTCCCATTTTCTCGAACACATGCTGTTTCGCGGCACCCGGGATTTTCCCACCACTCTCGAACTGGAAGCCGCTTTCGAGGCAATCGGCGGGAGCGTGAACGCAGCGACCGATTCAGACTCGACATGTTTTTATTCGCGCATTCATCCGGAAAAGGCGGCCGAAGCAGTGAAGATTTTTTCCTCCATGCTGCTGCATCCGACCATGCCGGGAATCGATATCGAAAAAAAGATAATCACCGAGGAAGCCCTTGAGGACATCAACGAACGCGGGGAAGAAATCAACCTCGACAACCTGGCCAGCAAGCTTTTGTGGCCCGATCACCCCCTGGGCATGCCGACCGTCGGCACCCTGGAAACAATAGACGGATTCTGCGAGCAGGACCTGCGCGAACACATGGAAAAGTACTATGTCCCCGGAAACGCTGTCATCGTAGCGGCCGGCAGCATCGACATTGAGTCGTTCTTCGCTTCATGCGAAGAGCATTTCGGTTCGTGGAGCGGGTCTCCGGTAACCACGACGATCGAATCGGCCAATATCCAGGCCGCGCCGCAGACCCTCTTCATCAAGGACTATGACAGCCAGGTCGGTCTGCAGATTGCCTTCCGCGGTTTCTCCCGCGCCGACAAACGCATCATGACCTGCAGGCTCATCAGAAGGATTCTCTGTGGCGGAGGCAGCTCGCGACTGCTCATGTCCCTGAGGGAACGGCTGGGGATAGTCTATTCCGTGAGCGCGGGAATTTCGGCATACGAAGAAACGGGCTGTTTTGACATAGACCTCTCCACCGCACCGGAGAACCTTATCACTGCGGTCAATGAGGTACTCAGGGAAACAGCGCGTCTTGCCGTGGAACCGGTAACGGCGGATGAACTTGAACGGGTCAAGAACGGCTACTTTTTCGACCTGGATTACAGCAGGGATTCAACTTACGAGATGGGAGTCCGCTATGGCTGGGGGGAACTGATGGGCATCCTCCGTGACATTGAAGAGGATCAGGCAGAGGCTGCCGCGGTATGTCCGGAAACCCTTCGCAAAACGGCCAGGACTCTGTTCGCCCCCCATAATATCAATCTCATCGCCGTCGGACCGTGGAAGGCTGCTGACAAAAGGGAAATCAAGAAGATACTGGACCGGTACACAAAAGAGTTTCCCTCCGCCGATTGAATAAACAGGGCGGTATGTCTGTTACCGCTCTAATTCATTTATCCTAAAAACTGCAATTAGCCACGAATGACGCGAATAAATACGAATGTTATTAAACCCTTATTTGTCTTTTTGTTGTCACCAATCTGGTGGTTGTTTTTATTGGAAAAAGATTTGCGAATTCGTGCCAATTCGTGAAAATTCGTGGCTAAAATGCTTTTTTCAGGTTTATTTCTCGTACTCGCAAACCCACGCGTACCTCAAAACCTGCGGCAATGGATTTACCCATCCAGTTTTTTCATCACCTGAGGCAACTTTTCGTTCAGGACCATTCCCACAGCCTCGCCGACATCCCTCGCCAACATTACACCCGGATGCCCGATCTTTTTCTCATCCCCGGGCCGGTATTTGCCGGTCTGCACCAGGATGGCAGACAGTCCCGCCGACAGTGCGCCATCCGCATCTGAAATTGCATCATCTCCGATCATGACGGTTTCCTCGGGCCGGCAGCCCAGTTCCTCGACGGCGGAAAGAAAAAATTGTGGAGACGGCTTGCCAAGAACCAACGCCTCGGTTTCAGCTGCATATTCCAGTGCTGCCACGAAAGGACCGCCGTCAAGGTCAAAGACCGTCTTCGGCCTGGTAGTAGCGGGTCCTGCCAATGGAGATGAGTGCCGCTCCCTGCTTGAGAAGCCTGAAGGCCCTGTTCATGGCAGCGTAGGTGAACGCATGCTGTGCAAAACCCACAACCACTGCATCGGGGTCTTCACGGATCAGATCGGCAAATTCCGGGGCCAGGTTGGGGTTAATGATGAAAAACGGGCGCAGGCGCTCCTGTTCCAGGTAGCGGCGCACCACCAGCGGGGCGGTAAAGAGATGTTCCAGCGGAACATCCATGCCGAAATTTTCCAGATCGCCATGGAGCATCCGGCGAGTCTTGCGGGAAGTGTTCGTGACGAAGCGGAACGGCACCCGTTCCCTCTGGAGACGGCGCACCGCCTCCAGCGCGCCGGGGATTATCCTGTTGCCGATATTAATAGTGCCGCTGAGGTCGATAAGTAATCCTTTTATCATTGCTGCCATCCTTTTGCTTATTCAGCGATCAGTTGTAAAATGAACTATGAAAAAGAATAACGGAACGGGTTTATTAACCTGAAAACAGTTTACCGCAGATGAAATAATTTATATCGGTTGAAAAAACTTTAACCGGCGGTTTTGCAAGCCGACAACTGCCGAAGGAGGACCGGGATGATAATTTTTCTTGCCGGAGGAACCGGATTTGTGGGTGGGCATCTTCGAAACGCCCTGCTCAAAAGAGGACATACGGTACGACTACTTACGCACAGCAGAACAACGGGAGCAGCAGACAATGTCCGCATTTTCGAGGGAGACGCAACGAAAACCGGTTCTTTCAGCGAAGCTTTAAGCGGATGTGACGCTGCCATCAACCTGGTCGGAATAATTCGGGAATTTCCCGGCAGAGGTGTGACATTCGAGAAAATCCATGTGCAGGTGACGGAAAACCTGATCGATGGCTGCCGCCAGTCCGGGGTTAAACGCTATCTGCAGATGTCGGCACTGGGCACCGGTCCCGGCGCCGCTTCACTTTACCACGAAACGAAATTCAGGGCCGAGGAGCGCGTTCGTGCTTCTGGACTCGATTTTACGATTTTCCGTCCTTCAATCATCTTCGGACCGAAGGATGATTTTATCAATAAACTGGCCGGATTAATAAAAAATTCGCCCGCCGTGCCGGTAATCGGAGACGGGACCTACCGCCTGCAGCCAGTTTCTGCGGACGATGTGGCGCGATGTTTCGCCGCGTCCCTTGAAATGCCGGAAACCATTGGGAAAACCTATGAATTGTGCGGACCTGACCGGTTCACTTACAATGAAATGCTTGATATGATCGGCAAAACAATTGGAAGGAATAATGTTGTCAAACTGAAGAGCCCGGTGGGAATTGTGAAACTGGCGACCCGACTGATGCAGGGTTTTTCCTTCTTTCCCCTCACCACGGACCAGATCGTAATGCTTCTGGCGGAGAACATCTGCGATGGTGAGTGGCGGAAAACCTTCGGTTTCGAGCCTACCGGTTTCGCCGAAGGGATCAGGAGTTATCTCTAAAGAAAATAAAGCGGGGGACGCAATAAAATTCACGCCCCCGAAAAAATTCCCGCAAAACAACCTTTACCTGGCAAAGAGCAAACTTAAAACCGTCGTGTGTTGGAATCATTTTATGCTTTTCATGCCTCAAGGGCACAATGATTCTTCCGCCTACCGTTTTCCCTTCCTGCGTCCCTGACGCGCATTCATTCCGCCTTCCTGCCAGTATCCGCATACGGTACAGGTCATCCCCTGCGTCAGATGATACTGGGTCCTCGCTTCATAACTGTATAAACCTATCTTCGCTTTGCATTTCGGGCAAAACATGTTTGTCTCCTTTCCTTGCAGTCCGCCTTTATTTCCCCCTGAAATTAAACTGCATACTGCTTTTTCACATCTTATCCGCCTGCTTCCGGAACCTGCCGGCGTGTCATTTACCTGCTCATGGGACCGGTTTTTTTACACTGGCATTTAACACAATTGTGAAAGCTTTATAACCAGCGGTTTTATACATATATGACTAACTTTGTTTCCAGTCACCTGCCTTGCAGGGAAACCACTTTATCCGGCTTTTTTTACATTGAACGTATGTCTACAGATTCAGTTGACATTACAAATGATAATTTTTCGGAAAACTTATCCGATTTCCTTTTTTACAACACACTCCGTAAATAAAAAACCTAACCAATATAATATAGAAATATCTATAGTGCAATATTCTTATATTAATATAGTTGACTTTTACGATATTTTGTGTTTTTAATGTCGGGTGCGTTACGGATTTATTAGATAATTCTTACCAGACAGCCACCGTAAACACGGCGGCAACTCCTTTTCCGGGAGGTGATGGCGTATGTAAGGACATGATACATCAGCTTATTCACTGACTTTGCTACAACTAAAAGAAAAGGAGGAGTATTCGCGTGAAAAAATTGTTCAGGAAAATTTTATCAGGCGCCGTCGTATTGAGTCTGGCCGCGCCATTATCGGCCTATTCCGCCGATCAGGACGTCCTGCAGAAAATCGATGCCCTGACAAAGGAACTGGATGCATTAAAACAGCAGGTCAAGGAAAGTAACGAGAAGATCAAGCAAACCGAAACCAAGACCGAAGATACCCAGAGAAAGGTCGCACAGGTAGAACGGAAATCACTGGGCAGATGGCTGACCATCGGCGGGGATTACCGGTTCAGATATGACTACCTGAACGGCAACGTCCCGGGATATACCCAGTTCCTTGGAATAGATCCTGCGACGGGCATGCCTCTGACCGCCCAGATATCCGGATACGGCGTCAAGAACAATTCCCTCTACACCAACAGATTCGGACTCAACCTCCATGCCAAGGCGACGCAGGATATTACCGTAACAGCCCGCCTGCTCATGTACAAGGTTTTCGGTGAACAGAGCGATGCGTCCGTGTACAGCTCGCCGGGCCTCTCCGGCTCTAACGTAGGGCCTTTCTTCGCCGACCGGGCAGGCCTTTTCGACGGCACAGTCGGCCATGTCCCGGGTGACAGCAAGCTGTCCGTGGACCGTGCCTACGTGGACTGGAAAAACATATTCGGCCAGCCCCTCTGGTTCTCCGTCGGCCGCCGCCCCTCCACCGGCGGAAGCCCGAGCCATCTGCGTGAAAACAACGAAAGGCCCGGCCAAGGAGGAACTCCGGCACTTCTGGTGGACTACGCCTTCGACGGCGGGACCATCGGCTACGCCCCGGACATAGACGCGCTTCCCGGCGCGTATGTCAAAGCATGCTACGGCCGTGGCTTTGAAGACGGCGTAACCACCGATGCCGGCAACGGCCTCCGGGACACCGATATGGTGGGCTTGCAGGTCGTACCCTATGACACCGATTTCTTCCGCGCACTGTTCCAATACAACAGGGGCATGAACATCTTCAACGCTCCGGTATTTATAACCGGTCCGAATGTTACCCAGAACGGCGGCGCCTTCAGCGCTCCTTCCGTAAATCTCGGCGATATCGACTGGTACGGCGTCGACATGCTCGGCAAGGTCAAACATGTCGGCATCGGCAATATGAACTGGTTCGTGGACGGCGCCGTCAGCATGACACACCCCAACAGCAATACACTTAATCTCGGTCCCGCTATGCCGGCAATCGGCCTCCTTTACACCGGCCAGAAGGAAAGCAAGACCGGCTGGGCGGTATATGTCGGCGGGCGTTACGACATAGAAAAGACCGGCACCAAGCTCGGCTTCGAGTACAACCACGGCTCCAAGGACTGGATAACCTTTGCTCCCGCTGCCGACGACATGTGGACTTCCAAGCTCGGCACCAGGGGCAACGTGTATGAAGGCTACGTAATCCAGGAACTGAAACTGAAGCCGATTTCCTCATACTTCAGCAAGGCCTTCTTCCGGGTCGGCTACCAGTACTATGATTTCGATTACACCGGAAGCAACAACTGGGTCGGCGGTCCCGTAAGCATGGGCGATCTCGGCAACCCGGCAAACGCCCAGATGCTCACCCCGATCAAGAATGCTCAGGACCTTTACGCGACATTCGAAGTTCATTTCTAGAAATGCCAGGGGCGCTCCTGGCGAGCGCCCCGATAAAACTGTTGAAGGATTTTACAGACAAAAAAAGCAACAAGGAGAAAAAAATGAAAAGACTTCTGACAACCGTAACTATTTTCGCATTTGTAGCCCTGGCAGTTCTTGCCGTTACCGGAAAAGCCCATGCAGATGAAATCAAGATGGTCGGCGTAATCACCAAGCTCGATATCAGCGGCCCCGATGCGACTACCGCTACGGCGACCCTCAAGGACAACGACACCGGAAAACTGGTAGTGATTACCATCAACGACGACCTCACTCTGGACAAATTCAAGGACCACAGGATAGTGGAGGGAGACGAGATCAGATGCAAATATGAGGTTAAAGACGGCAAGAACGTCAGCTCGTATTTCAGGAAGACGGCGGGTTGCTGACAGAAATATGAAGTAAAGTTGTTAAACAGAAGGGGCGGAACGGTGTGTCCGTCCCCTTTTTAAATAGGAGGCAGTATGAAGTCTGGATTTACGGGTTTTCTGGCCGGAGCATTTGTTTTCGCCCTCGCGGCCAGCGGTGTGGCGCAGGTGGACCATTCCGATTTCATTACCGGACCTTTCAAGAGCGGTACCGAGGTCACGAAGAAATGTCTCGAATGCCACGAGAAAGAGGGAAGCGATTTCATCAAGACTCCCCACTGGCTCTGGAAGGGACCGACCAGGGGCCGCGTCAGGGGCTACGAAAAAAGTAATGTGGAATACGGCAAGACCAACATGATTAACGCCTTCTGCGTCTCGGTGGAGGGGGGTCCTAACCAGGAGGCCCGGGGCCACTGCAGCGAGTGCCACCCCAGCTATGTCTGGAACAGCAAAAAGTTCGATTTTTCCGACATGTCAAAGATCGACTGCCTCGTCTGCCATGCTCACAAGGGCGATTACGGCAGGGATAATGACGAAATCAGCGATTTCACCGACCTGAAAAAGGCCGCAGCCAGCGTTGGCAACCCCACCCTGAAAAACTGCGGCGCCTGCCACTACGCCGGTGGCGGCGACAACGGCGTGAAGCACGGCGATCTCGATTCCACCCTCAACAGGGCTAGCAAATCGCTCGACGTCCATATGGCAATCAAGGAAAAGGGCGGTCAGGGCTTCACCTGCCAAAGCTGCCACACTACCAGGGATCACCGCATAGCCGGAGCATCCACTATGATGGCGACCAGTGACGGAAGGGTTTTCTGTGTGGACTGCCACAAAGGGAAGAACGCCCCTCACCTGAAATCGAGAAACGGCGCCATCATCAACACCCACCTGGAAAGCATCGCCTGTCAGACCTGCCACATTCCGGAGTTTGCCAGATCGAAGGCCACCATGCTGAGCTGGGACTGGTCGACCGCAACCGACAATCTCAAACTGCCCCCCATGGAAGGCAGGGTATCTTTTGCCAAGGGAAGGGGAACCTGGACCTGGGGCAAGAATGTTGTACCCACCTATATGTGGTATGACGGCAGCATTGATCGTTATATGAAGGGGGACAAGATCAAGGACCCCTCCAAGCCGGTTATCCTGATGCGCCCTTACGGTTTCATCAGCGAAAAGTCGGCCAAAATATATCCGTTCAAGACTTTCACCGGCAGACAGCCGATGGATGCCGAATTCCAATACCTGAGCGTATTCCAGCAGTACAAAGGCCTGTGGGACACGCTGGACTGGCAGAAATCCCTCATAGACGGAGCCAAAGGGTCCGGACTTCCCTACAGCGGGAAGTTCAAGTTTGTCTCAACGGTCTCCTACATCGCCCAGGACCACATGATTGCTCCGAAGGAAGATGCTCTTACCTGTGGCGACTGCCACATGGGCGGCACCCGGATGAACTGGAAAGCCCTCGGCTACAAGGGTGACCCGATGCTTATCGGCGGCGGGAGGTTCAAGAAATCCTCGATAGCTCACGGAGAAAAACCCGTTGACCTCAACTTTATCCAGGAGAACTGGGTGGAGAAGCACTCGCAGGAGAAAACCAGCCAGATGACTGGCGATAAAAAGAATACCAAAGTTGCATCATTGAAACATAGAAAGTAGAGACTTAATTGCATCCACAGAGCAACTCCATCATTCCATGCAATGCGGGGTGCGATTCTGTCGCACCCCTTTTTTAGATTTGCGGCAACCAGCGAGGAGGTTCAAATACCGGCAAACTTCTTGCAATTAATTCGATCCGCATATGGCTGCCTTTACCATATAATCTGATTTTTACACATATTTCATGAAACTGATCAAGAAACAGCAGGAATTTTGACAACAGAAGCAAACGGTAGTCAATTATATGACGTGGGTGGCGGTTGACAAGTCATCACCCCCGAGTGTGTATACAAAATTCTTCAAATCCAAAGGTTTGCAAACATAGTTACATTTGTTTAATTTGATATTTTTTTATTGCCATATATTGAATATTTGGCTAATTTATGCCGCACGATTTATAAGAGTATATTCCTAAATAACATCCCGGCAGTTAACGACCGTTGCACTGTTATTCAGGAACATCTCACAGTACACCATATAAGTTTTTTGGAGGGTTTCAATGATGGCTGCGTTTCTCCGGCTGGTACCGCTTCTTTTGCTGTTTAACTTTTTTGCAGTCCCCGCATTCGCCGATCCCGGCATGGCGGTCGATACATCGGTCTGCCTGGGCTGCCACGGCGACAAGATTTCGGCGACGGAATTCGCCTCTTCCCCGCACGGAAGGAACGCATGCACCAGCTGTCATGTGGAACTGACCGACGTGGCAAAACATGAAGCGGGTGAACTGATGCCCGGCAAGGTGCAGTGCGAGCGCTGCCACGCCGAAATTGCGGCGGAGCACCTGACCAGCGTGCACATGAAGAACGGCATCGGCTGCACCGATTGCCATTCCTCTATCCACAGCCTGAAAAGCTGGAAAAAGGACAAAAGAAAAGTCGTTGAGACATGCAAGCAGTGCCATGACAAAGAGGCGTCCGATTACCTGCAGTCGAGCCACGGCAAGGCGCTCATGGCCGGCAACCAGGATTCTCCCGCCTGCAACGACTGCCACGGCCTCCACAATATAAAACCCCTGGGAGACGCTAATTCCGCAGCCCATAAGAAATTCAATACCCAGGCATGCCTCAAGTGCCACAGCAACGCAGAGATGATGAAACGGAACGGGATCACCACCCTGGCCGTCAAAACCTTCGAAGAAAGCTACCACGGCAAGAACTTCCGCCTCGGATTCACGCAAAGGGTGGCCGGCTGCGCCGATTGCCACACATCACATCTGGTGCTTCCGCCGACAGATCCGAAATCCACCATCAACCCGAAAAACCTGGTGACCACCTGTGGCAAGTGCCATCCCGGCGCAACCGCCCAGTTCACGGAATTCTATCCTCACGGCGACCCGAAAAACGAGAAGAAATTCCCGCTGCTGTTCTGGACCCTTACCGCAATGACCGGGCTTCTTGTGGTCACCTTCGCCGTCTTCTGGATCCACACCATCCTCTGGATGTTCCGCGGTTTTGTTGAAAACCGCCAGAAACAGGCCCTGCTCGAAGAAGGGCACTGCGAAACCGAGATTCCCGACGGGCATAAACAGTATCGCAGATTCAAATGGCGCCATGTAATCCTGCACCTGCTGGTCATCACCAGCTTCCTCGGACTGGCCATGACCGGACTGCCGCTGAAATTCAGCGACCAGCAGTGGGCCATGGAGTTCATGAGATTCTTCGGCGGAACCGCCAATGCGGGCCTCATCCACAGGATATGCGCCGTCATAACATTCGTCTACTTCCTGTCAGCCATCCTGATGAGCCTGCACTTCATGTTCGTACGCAAGGATGTCAAAGGCAACTGGCTGCAGAGGCTGTTCGGCCCCGACTCCCTGTTCCCCAACCTGAGAGACGTTAAGGACGTGGTCGGCATGGTGCGCTGGTTCCTGTTCAAGGGACCCAAACCGACCTTCGACCGCTGGACCTACTGGGAAAAATTCGACTTCCTCGCCGTCTTCTGGGGTATGTTCGCCATCGGCGGCTCGGGCCTCATGCTCTGGTTCCCCGAATTCTTCGGCCATTTCCTGCCGGGCTGGATGTTCAACATCGCCACCATTGTCCATTCCGACGAGGCGCTGCTGGCCACCGGCTTCATCTTCACCGTGCATTTCTTCAATACTCACGGCCGTCCGGAGAAGTTCCCCATGGACTTCGTCATCTTCAATGGCCAGATATCGAAGCATGAGATGATCGAGGAGCGCGGCGACCAGTGGAAGCGGTACGAAGAAGCCGGCATTATCGAAGAATTCAAGGCCGAAAAACCCAGCGGAGTTCTCTACGACTTCCTTCTCAAGGGCTTCGGGTTCACGGCAGTATTCATCGGTCTGGTCCTGCTGTCCCTGATGATATACACCTTTCTCAACGGCGGCGGGCATTGATGGGAATTGTTTGTTTGTCAAAAAACGTAATACAACACTCAAAGTTTAAAGGAAGATAAGCGTAAGAAGACAGGGGCGTCCGCAAACGGGCGCCCCTGTTTTTCCCTCGGATTCGTGTATACAACGGATTTGCCCTAAGGAAAAACTTTACGGCAACATCGACAAAACAAGGAGGTTCTTTAGTATGGACGGCAAAAAAGATGAAAAGCTGGACAGCGGAGAAGATATGGTGAAGAAAGAGCCCACCATATGGGAAGAGAAAGGTGTTTCCCGGCGCGATTTCATGAAGTTCTGCACGGCGATGTCCGCCGCGCTGGCGCTTCCCGTGACATTCGCACCGAAGATCGCCCAGGCGCTTGATGAAATCAAGAGGCCGACACTGGTATGGCTGGAATTCCAGGACTGCGCCGGTGACACCGAGGCGCTGCTGAGGGCGTCGAGTCCGTCGGTGGCCGAACTGGTGCTGGACGTTCTCTCACTCGACTACCATGAAACCATCATGGCAGCCGCCGGACACCAGGCCGAAGAGGCCAGGGACAAGGTCCTCAAGGAACAGAAAGGGAAATACATCGTGGTGGTGGAAGGCTCCATCCCCATGAAAGACGACGGCGTATACTGCTGCGTCGGCGGCAAATCGGCGCTTGATACCGTGCGCGAAGTCTGCGGCAACGCCTTCGCCACCATCGCGGTCGGTACCTGTGCGGCATTCGGCGGAATCCCGGCAGCTGCCCCGAACCCGACCGGCGCGGTAAGCGTCAAGGAAGCGGTTCCCGGCGCTACGGTCATCAACCTGCCGGGCTGCCCGCTCAACCCGGACAACCTGACTGCCACCATCGTTCACTTCCTCACCTTCGGCAAACTGCCCGATACCGACAGCCAGGGCAGACCGCTGTTTGCCTACGGCAAGAGGATCCACGACAATTGCGAGCGCAGACCGCACTTCGACGCAGGACAGTATGTCGAGCAGTGGGGGGACGCGGCACACCGCAATGGACAGTGTCTGTACAAGATGGGCTGCAAGGGTCCGGAAACCTACCATAACTGCCCGACCCAGAGATACAATGAAAAAACCAGTTGGCCGGTTGCTGCCGGTCACGGCTGCGCCGGTTGCTCGGAAGCGGGATTCTGGGACACCATGACACCTTTCTACAAGAGACTGCCGCACGTGCCAGGTTTCGGCATCGAGTACACTGCCGACCAGCTTGGAGGCGGACTCGCCATAGCGACCGCCGCAGCATTTGCCGGACACGGTGTCATCAGCGCACTGAAGAAGGATAAAGACGCCGATAAGAAAAAGGAGGATTAGCATATTATGTCAAAGATAGTCATCGATCCGATTACCAGAATAGAAGGACACCTGCGCATCGAAGCCGAAGTGAACGGCGGCAGGGTCAGCGATGCATGGAGCTCAAGCACCATGTTCCGCGGCATTGAAAAGATCCTCCAGGGCAGGGACCCGCGCGATGCGTGGTATTTCGTGCAGAGGTTCTGCGGCGTCTGCACCACCGTCCACTCCATCGCCTCCATCAGGAGCGTGGAGAATGCACTCGGTATCAAGATCCCCGAGAACGCCGAGCTGATCCGGAACCTGATCATCGGCATCCAGAACGTGCAGGACCATGTCATCCATTTCTACCACCTGCATGCCCTCGACTGGGTCGACATCGTATCCGGCCTCAAGGCCGACCCGGCCAAGACCGCTTCCCTGGCCGCTTCCATCTCCGACTGGCCGCTCAACTCCCCGACCTATTTCAAGGGCGTACAGGATAAACTGAAGGCGTTCGTCGCCAAAGGGAGACTCGGTCCCTTCGCCAATGCCTACTGGGGACACCCGGCCTACAAGCTTCCGCCCGAAGCTAACCTGATGGCCACGGCGCACTATCTCGAAGCTCTGGAATGGCAGAAAGACGTAATCAAGATGCACGCCATACTGGGGAGCAAGAACCCCCACCCGCAGACCTTCCTGGTTGGCGGCATGGCTTGTCCCGTCGATCCGAATTCCCAGAATGCGATCAATGACGATAAGATCGAACAAATTCGCCTGATTATCGCCAAAGCCAAGGATTTCGTGGACAAGGTCTACATCCCAGACCTCCTCGCAGTAGCTTCCTACTACAAGGAATGGGCCGGAATCGGCGGCGGTGTCGGCAACTTCATGTCCTACGGCGAATTCCCCACCGACAACAGCGGCAAATCCGAGGTACTCTGGATGCCGCGCGGCGTCATTCTCGGCAAAGACCTGTCCAAGGTCTACCCCGTCAATGAGCAGAAGATAACCGAATACGTGGATCACTCCTGGTACGAGTATTCAGAGGGCAAGGGCAAAGGGCTCCATCCGCTGGACGGCGAGACCAACTGGAAATATACCGGTCCGAAGCCGCCCTACGAGCACCTGGACACCAACGGCAAGTATTCCTGGGTAAAGGCGCCACGCTACACCGACGTCCCCATGGAAGTGGGCCCGCTGGCCCGACTGCTGGTAGCCTATGCTTCAGGGCACAAGGAAGTAAAAGCGGCGGTCAATGGCGTGCTTGCCAAGCTGAACGTCGGTCCGGAAGCGCTCTTCTCCACCCTGGGCAGGACCGCTGCAAGGGGCATCGAATGCTCCCTGATGGTCGCAAAACTCCCCGAATGGCTCGACAAGCTGTCCTCCAACATGGGGAGCGGCGATCTGGCCATCCACAACAACGAGAAATGGGACCCCTCCACCTGGCCGGCAGAAGCAAGCGGCTACGGCTGGCATGAAGCTCCGCGTGGCGCGCTCGGCCACTGGATCCGCATCAAGGACCAGAAGATATACAACTACCAGGCAGTCGTTCCTTCAACATGGAACGCTTCGCCGCGCGATGCCAAGGGAGTGAAGGGACCTTACGAGGCAGCCCTTGTGGGGACGCCTCTCGCCGATCCGCAAAAACCCCTGGAAATCCTGCGCACCATCCACTCCTTCGACCCGTGCCTTGCCTGCGCTGTTCACGTGATGGATACGGAAGGTAACGAACAGGTCAAGGTCAACGTCCTTTAGGAGGCTAGCTATGGAAAAACTGGTTGCCAAATACGTCTGGGAATGGCCGGTCAGGATTACCCACTGGGTGAACTTCCTGGCTATCCTTACCCTGTCAGTGACTGGAATATATATCGGCTCGCCGAAAACCCTGGCGCTGAATCCTTCGCAGTTCGTCATGGGGTGGGTGCGGTTCGTCCACTTCGTGGTGGGATTCATGTTTGCCATCAGCGTCGTGAGCCGTATCTACTGGATGTTCAAAGGGAACGAATACGCCAACTGGCGGGTGTTCGTCCCGTTCCTGTTCAAGGAAGGAAGGGAGAACATGAAGGGGACCTTCCTCTTCTACATCTTCGCCAGACCCAAGGCGCCCCATATCGTGGGGCACAACGGCATGGCAGGATCCGCATACCTGTGGATCTTTTTCCTCTACCTGGTGATGATCTGCACCGGGTTTGCCCTGTACGCCCAATACGCACCGGCTTCGCTCCTGCACCACGCCTTCGGCTGGATGTACGCGATGTTCAGCTTGCAGGGAATGCGGCAGACTCATCACATCGTCATGTGGTTCCTGCTCGCCTTCGCCATCCACCATGTCTACAGCGGCTGGCTGATGGACGTAAAAGAGAAGAACGGCGGCATGTCGAGCATCTTCGGCGGCTACAAGTCCGTACCGGCGGAGGGTGAACACTGAAAACTCTTGTACTCGGCATAGGAAACCTGGTCATGACCGACGACGGCATAGGGATCAGGGCAGTACAGCAGCTTGCAGACAAATACCGCTTTCCGCCGGAGGTTACCATCTTCGACGGCGGGACGCTGGGTCTGGACCTGCTGCCGCAGCTTGAAGGCGTTGACAGGCTGCTCATCATCGACGCCGTGGAGACCGGAAAAGCTCCCGGGAGCATGGTACGGCTCACCGGCGACGATGTCCAGCCGGTCATGGAAACGAAGCTCTCCCCTCACCAGATGGGGCTCAAGGACCTCCTGGCAGTGGCGACACTGCAGGGGATCAACCCCCCGGAAATGGTTCTGCTCGGGGTACAGCCGGCGGACATCGAACTGGGTGTGGACCTTTCCCCTGCCGTCGCGGCAAGACTTGATGAACTTGTCGCGCAGGTGATCCGGGAACTGGAAAGCTGGGGTATCAAGGAGATCAGTAGATGTGATTAAAGGCAGACATTGATTGGCAGTAAAAAATGCACTCGGGCAGACCTCTGGTCTGCCCTTTTTTTATCCTTCACGAACCCCGCCGCAATTCGATAACCCCTTCACCCTTGCCGATCAGCACGACACCCGCCATCCCGAGAAAGAGGCCGTGTTCCTGCACTCCCGGCATCCGTTCGAGCGTTGAAGCAAGCCCTGCAGGATCCATAATCCTGCCGAAGTCCGCAGTCCAGGATATGATGCCCCTCATCAGTGACAAACGGCTGTCCGCCCTGCCCCGCCCGCAGAGACAACATTATGCTCCGAGGCTCGGCGATACGCTTTGCCATGAGAGCCTGTGCGAAGGGCACCACTTCCACCGGCAGGGGAAACCTGCCGAGCATATCCACCTGCTTGCCGGAATCAGCGATGATAACAACCTTCCGGGAAGCGGAGGCCACAATCTTTTCCCTGAGGAGCGCGCCACCATGCCCCTTGATCAGATCCAGGGCCGGGCTGATTTCGTCGGCCCCGTCAACGGTCACATCGATTTCCGGGCATTCCTCGAAACCGGTAAGCCGTATTCCGAGACCGACTGCAAGATCCCTGGAATCATCCGAAGAGGGAATGCACCGCACCCTGAGGCCCGCCCTCACCTTCTCCCCCAGGAAACGGATGAAATAAGAGGCTGTGGTGCCGGTTCCGAGTCCCACCACATCTCCATCCCTGACGAAAGCGAGTGCCGCCCGCGCCGCGGCCTGTTTTTCCTGTTCTTTTGACATGATATAGAATTTTCCGTCAAAACTTGACCCATGTCAAAGTTTTTCCCTGCATACGGGGTTATCGTACAGTCACTAAGAGTTGAAACATTTCATCATCCTGGAAAATGGCCTCGACGGCCAAAACAAAGAAAGGGGAATCTATCAATATGTTTTGTCATCAATGTGAACAGGCAGCGAAAGGAATCGGTTGTGACGTGTCGGGGGTATGCGGCAAGAATCCGGAAGTGGCAGACCTGCAGGACAATCTTTTGTACGGGCTGAAAGGCCTGGCATTCTTCGCAAGCAAGGCACGCAGCCTCGGTGTCAAAGATCCGGCCATCGACAAGTTCCTTGTCGAAGGACTTTTTGCCACGGTAACCAATGTCGATTTCGATCCGGCAAGGCTTGCGGCCCTGATCAAACAATGCTTCGAAATCAAGGAAAATGCGCAGGCACTCTATGAATCCGCTTTTAAAGGAAAAACACGGGCTTGCGGTCGCTCCTGTATTTTCAACCGGTCCCGCTGCATGGAAACCCGCCGACGATCTGGCGAAGCAGGGCGGACAGTACGGCATCAAGGCCATTCACGAAGATGATGACATCCGGTCCGCCATCGAAATCTTGATTTACGGTCTTAAAGGCATGGCTGCCTACGCCGACCATGCCCGGATTCTCGGCAGGGAAGACGAAGAAGTGAACGCCTTCTTCCTCAAGGCCCTGGCGGCAACCGCTGACAAATCCCTCGGCCTCATGGACTATGTCGGCCTCTCCATGGAATGCGGAAAACTCAACCTGAATGTCATGGGCATGCTCAACGAGGGACACGTGGAGCACTACGGTCATCCGGTGCCGACCAAGGTCCAGCTCGGCACCAAGGCGGGCAAGGCGATTCTCGTCTCCGGTCACGACCTGCGCATGCTGGAGGAGCTGCTCAAGCAGACCGAAGGCAAGGGGATCAACATCTACACCCACGGCGAGATGCTCCCGGCCCACGGTTATCCGGGGCTGAAAAAATATTCACATCTCGTCGGCAACTTCGGCGGCGCCTGGCAGGACCAGCACAAGGAATTCCCCGATTTCCCCGGCGCCATCATCTTCAACACCAACTGCATCCAGCGCCCGTCCGATTCCTATACCGGCCGTCTGTTCACCTGGGGAACCGTGGCCTGGCCCGGCATCAAACACATCGACGGCTGGGATTTCACCGAGGTGATCAACAAGGCCCTCGAGCTTCCCGGTTTCAGCGACGCTCCCGGCCAGGAGATTCTCGTCGGTTTCGGCCATAACGCTGTATTGGGTGTTGCCGACAAGGTGATCGAGGCGGTGAAGGCCGGAGCGGTGAAGCACTTTTTCCTCATCGGCGGCTGTGACGGCGCCAAGCCGGGCCGGAACTACTACACCGAGTTTGCCGAGAAGGTGCCCAAGGACTGCGTGATCCTCACCCTTGCCTGCGGCAAGTACCGCTTCAACAAGCTGGAGTTCGGCGATATCGGCGGCATCCCCAGGCTTCTGGACATCGGCCAGTGCAACGACGCCTATTCGGCGATCCAGATCGCGGTGGCCCTGGCGGGCGCCTTCGAGTGCGGCGTGAACGACCTGCCGCTCTCCCTGGTTCTTTCCTGGTACGAGCAGAAGGCGGTGGTTATCCTCCTGACCCTGCTGCACCTGGGGATCAAGAACATCAAGATCGGCCCGAGCCTGCCGGCCTTCGTTTCACCGAACGTGCTCAACTTCCTGGTGGAGAACTTCAACCTCGCCCCATTACCACCCCGGATGAGGATCTGAAGGCGATACTGGGTAAGGCGGGATAAGGCAATTTTGAATTTTGAATTTTGAGTTTTGAATTACTCTAAAAAACCTGGCACTTGATACATTGCATCATCGATGAAACAAACAGGGGCGCTGAACATCGCGCCCCGGATTTCAAAAGCAATCCTCCTTCTTTTTGCGGCAGGACACACTCCCCCTCCAGTGTCTTGCCGTTTTTTTTGCTGAGATCTGCGTTATCGCAGCCTTGCTGACGAAACCTTTATTAACCGGTGTCTTGCCGACTCCGGACTTGTCATTCTGGTCGTTGCACCCGAAATTGCAGAAGGCAGGTGACAGCCGTATCGAAGGCGAAGCCTGCGCCCTCAACTGCCCTGCCGGTTCGCTGATTGTTAATGCTGCTGTCGGCCGCTCTTCGACGGTAATCAGGGAAATACTTGATGAATTCCGGTCCACGTCAAATAAAAGGAACGGGTGCTGCAGAGAATATCTGTTTTTGCCTTCAGAAGTCCAGCGGGCTTTTCGGCTCCTTCACCGTCCTCACCGGCACACAGTGGGTATAGATCATGGTCGTTTTCAGGCTGGCGTGACCCAAAAGTTTCTGGATGACGCGGATATCGTAGTTGGCCTGCAAGAGGTGGGTGGCGAAGGAGTGGCGGAAGGTGTGGCAGGTGACACGCTTGGTATTTTTGCCTTGCGGACGGCGGAATAGAGCGCTTTCTGCAGATCGGTTTCATGGAGATGCCAGCGCCGTCCGCTCCCCGGTCTCCGCCATCAACCGTCAGCGACTTCATGGGGAAAGAACCACTGGTGAATCAAACTCCTTTGGCGCCTTGGGGTATTTCTTCTCCACCGCATCATCCAGAAACACCCCGTCATAACCGGCCGCCAGATCCTGCTCATGCAACTCCGCCACCATCTTTATCTGTGCCTTCAATTCCGGCATGATCGTTTCCGGCAACGGCACGGTCCGGTCCTTTTTCCCCTTGCCATGGATGGTCAGCATGCCGGCATCGAAATTGAAATCCCGAACCCGCAATTGTAGGCACTCGAACAGCCGCAGGCCGCAACCGAATAGCAACCTGACCACCAGATTGTATGGATATGAGAGATGCTTCGAGAATTGCGTCGATCTCCTCCCGGGAAAGAACCACGGGAATATAGAGCGATTTCTTGGCCCGCGGCACATCGCGCAGATCGCCGAAATCCTTCTTAAGTGTAGCGGCTTGCAATCATCGACGCTCCGACTTGCAATAATCGCAATTTTCGGCTCAAATTATTTGATTCTATCCGGCCCTTCCGACTCACATTAATTGCAACTTGGCTCGCAATCATCCAGTTCGGCTTGCAATCATAATTTTCCGGCTCAAATTATCTGCAACTATAAGTCTAAAAGCCCTCAACACCGCGAGTTGTTGTTACCTGTATCTCAAAGAGACACAGGCCCAAGCCGACGAGGGGACGCTGACCACCACCGGTCTAGGCTTTAATATCCGACGCCCTTAAAATCAATCCCGGTTCGGGTTGGTGCGTTTAGCCATGGCCATTTAATGATGCTTCTTTACCAGGCGATCAAGATCGTCAAGCCCGCCACCGATGGTTCCATAATGCCTTACCTCGGCATTGCGACCGGCATTGGCAAGGGCTACATCGATGGAGTTTTTGTGAACATCAAGACCTACAAATGTGATAAGCTTCTTCATGACCTGCCTCCTTGGTTGTGGCTCTGCGCCGTAGTGATTTGCGTTTCTACAGCCTAATTCACGTTTGCAAGGATGGCAGGTCTTTTTTTGCTTTTGACTTTCAACTGACAACCATTATGTCTAGTGATACACGAAGGTAAAGCAAAGCAAAAAATGGTTTGACATTAACTACATTTGTGATATTAAAAATATCGCTTGCTAATTCAATATTTATGATTAGTCAAAATATATTTAAAACTAACATAAAATTTAATTACATGTTCCCGCCTTCATTCGAGAATAACCAATAATTTTAAATATGTCGCCGAGCAGGAGCTATTTTTTCTGGAGTTTTGTCTATCAAGAACTTACGAATCTTGTCTTTACTGAAGTCAATTTGAGGCTTTCACCACGACGGCAGCCACGAGTATCGATCGTGAGGGCTTTGCCCCCTTCATGAAGGAAGCGTTGCGTATTTTGCCGGGATTGCACTCGTTACCCCAGACTATCTAGGCGACTTCGCAGCGTATCCGTCCTTGCTTCCCAATGCAGAACATATTTTTGCGAAGACCTTTTAGGAGTTGTTTAAGTTTTCTTGCATCAGTTTTTCAACTAGACAATATTTCATAAATGTTAAGAGGTTTTTAAAGAACTGATAAATAATGGATTTATCGAGAAATAGATTGATTTCAAATTCATTTTATTTTGGGTTAAACTCGGAGGGTTAAATGAAAGTCTCAATCTCGTTGCTAAGCTTATTATTCCTACTGGTATTAGCCCCCTCAATTGTTTTTGCTACCGACCCCATCAGTGATCCTTTTTATTCACAGGGAACTCTTAAAGATCCTCCACCTATGAATATTATGTCAGAAAACATTGATCCATTTTCTGGCATTTTGACAATTTCCTATACTGACGTTCATTTACCAGGTAATGGAGGACTGGATATCAATTTGGTAAGGACATACAACAGCAACATTTGGGGAAGGCGTGATTCGTTGTTTGGACCCCAACTATTTGCATTGGATGAGAAGAGCCCTCTGACCTTTGGTTGGAGCATGCATATGGGCATTGTACGAAACCCGGCTGGAACTAACCCTGTATTTATTACTCCCGATGGTTCTAAGCATGTTTTTTATAGCAACCCAAATGGACCTGGTTTTATCAGCAAGGAGTATTGGATCTACCGTAATATCAGTAGTGGCGTTTGGGAAATAACCACTACCGATGGAACCGTATATACTATTAAATATGGCACATCAAATGCTGGTTATGACGTAAATCACACAGTAAACAATTTACCGCCGAATCCTCCCACCCTTGTCACGGACCAGATAGGACAAGTAACACAAATAAGAAACTCAGCGGCTACAGCATACATTTATATCACTTATAACAGTACTTACCATTATTTGATCAACAATATTACTGATACAGCCAGCCATGCTATTAATTTCAATTACACTAATAATGGTCAATTCTTACTCACGTCTATCACGGTTGATAACAGAACTTTCACATATTCGTATGCAAATGTTAATGGGTACACAAGGTTGACTGCATTTAATCCTCCAGTTGGTAATGCATGGCATTACGGATATGAACCAAATGGGGGGTATGAATTAAACTCAATTACATATCCCGAAGGAGGGATAATTGGATATTCATATGGAGATGTGAGCTTGGCGACTGGCGGCACACTTGTAAGTTTCAGAGTGATAACAGGCAGGACAACTTCAGGGACTAATATACCGGCGGGTTCATGGACTTATACATATAATTCAGGCGGATCGAATGGTGATATCAGAACAATAACAGGCGCCGGCGTTACGCAGACAGATACTTATTATGGTTGGGGTAATACAGGAAACGGCACCGTCTGGAAAACTGGATTGCTTATCAGCAAGGCATATTCAGGAAATTTTAATTTAACAGAATCTTACAGTTGGACACAAAGTAATAACCCTGTATCCAACGATGACATATCCAACGCAAGTTGGACCAATACATCAGGGCAAAACACAGGGGGTACCAAATGGGATAGCGTTATTTATGTGCCTTATCTTAGTTCTAAGTCAATAACCCGCGACGGAAAAACCTACACGACTACTTACAGTGATTTTGACTCATATGGCAATCCGAAAACTATCTCCGAGATCTCCGGGACCGGCGATGTCAACCGCAGCAAAACAATCGATTATTATTGGACCAATACATCCAAAAATATCGTAGCTGGCAAGCCGAATTCTGAGACCGTTACAGGCAGCTTTTCAGGTACCAGTACCACAAGTTGGCAGTATGACGCCAACAGTGGTAATGTTACCCAAATCAATGCAAATGGTGTCGTGACCAAATATGGCTACGATGGGCAAGGTAACCTGTCATCCATTACCGACGCTAATGACCACCAGACTGCTTTTCTGTGGGATAAAGGATTGGTCTCCCGAAAAACAAACCCCATATATTATGTTTCCCGCTCCATCAACGCCGACGGCACGATTGATGATGAAACAGACGGAAGATTTTACAAAACTATCTACAGCCATGATAAGAACCTCAGGCTTACCGGAATAACTCCACCTATTGGAAATCCCACTACAATATCCTATCCGGACGACAGCTCCTTTAAGGTAAAAACAAGAGGTTCATATTCGCTTACAGAGTATTTTGATGGGTTCGGTAGACCTTCAGGCAGTTCCGATACAAAGGGGATGACCACGACCATTGTCTATAATGCATACGGAGTCAAGGACTACAGCGACTCCAACACCGGTGATAGAACATATTACGATTACTTCGGTCGTCCGAAACGGGTGGTGCATAAAAATAATTACGAGCAGGATTATGCCTACTCGGGCAGTAGCGTCACGGTAACTGATGAGAACAACGCAAACTCGACCCTCACTTATGTCGCATTCGGAAACCCTGATGAAAAATACCTCATTTCGGTTAAGGACCAGGCAGGCAACACCACCAGCTACAGCAGGAACATCCTCGGACTTTTAACAGGAATATCGCAATCCGGAGTTGACCGCTCCTATTCATACAATGACAAATTCTTTCTGGATTCGGAAACCAATCCAGAAACCGGCACGATCACTTACGAACGGGACAATGTTGGCAACATGACAAGCAGAAGCGATTCAGCCGACTCAAGAAACTATACGTACGACAGCATAAACCGGCTGAAGAACATCTCATCGGGGTCAGGTTCCATCAGTTATGATTACGACGATGCAGACAACAGAATCTCGATGAGTTCGCCCTCGGCTGCTATCAGCTATGAGTATGATGGGGCGAACCGCATGTGGTATAAAGGTGAGTCAATAGCCGGCCAGTCCTACTCAACTTCATATCATTACGACGACAATGACAACATCGATGAAATAATATATCCTTCTTCTCGAATTGTTGATTTTAGGTACAACGACAATAATCAGGTAAGTTCAATCCCTGGTTTTGTAACCGATGTATCCTACCACATGAGTGGTGTCACTGCTGGTTTGCCTTCATCGTTCACACTTTCAAATAACCAGACAACCACGTTTTCCTATGATTACAGACGGGCCATAAACGCTATCTTCGCCTGGTCTGGCATAAATGTGGGATATGACCACGATTCACGTGGAAACACCATATCTTTCACTAGTGATCTATTTCCCAACCAGGGTTTTTCCTATGACGAGTTGAACCGTATGTCCGTTTTCAACGGATCATGGGGCAGTGGTGTGTTTCACTACGACGATGTTGGTAACCGAACCGAGAAAGATGTCGCAAGCACAGTAACTACCTACGGTTACACCAGCAATTGTCTTACTTCCGCAACGGGTGGCGAAGCCGCTTCGTATAGCTATAACGGAGATGGATCACTCTCGGGCGGGACCTGGGACGGAGCGAGTTATACGCTCGGCTATGACGGATTCGGCAACCTTACCAGTTTCAATTCCGGAACAACCGAGCTTGCGGGTTTCGGCTATGATGGTGACGGTATGCGAGTCTACAAGACCGCGGGCGGCAAAACGACCGTGTACCATTACGACCAAGTCGGCAGAGTCATTTCCGAGGATGATGGCAATGGAAATTATATTGCCGACTACATCTATCTCAATGGCAAATTGGTCGCGAAAGTTGCCAATGACGCTTTTATCAATCCAGTGGCTCCCACGGGGTTAACTGCTACCGTCATGTCGGCTACAAGTATAAATCTTGCCTGGCAAGACAATTCAACCAATGAATCGGAATTCCTAATCGAGCGCAAGACCGGGGTCGCTGGTGGCTATACGCAAATAGCCACGGTGGGTGCAAACGTAACGGCTTACACGGATGCGGGATTGTCTGAGAATACAAGTTATTTCTATCGAATAAGAGCTACAAACGCAATCGGCAATTCCGGCTATTCCTCTGAAACAAGCGCAACGATCAGTCCACCACTCGCGCCTTCGGGGCTGACCGCCACAGTGGTTTCCACAACTCAGATAGCTCTTACATGGATCGATAACTCCAGTGATGAAACACAATTTATTCTGGAGCGAAAAACCGGGGGAAACGGCACCTATGTTCAGATTGCGACTGTTGGCGCTAATGTTACCACCTACACGGACTCGGGCCTCACGCTTAATACAGCCTATTATTACAGGGTTAAATGTTCCAACGTGGTCGGCTCTTCTACTTATTCGAACCAATTAGATTTTTCAACATATAACGCCATCACTACATTTACCTGCCCTTCAGGGGGAACGCTCCAAGGGACCTCGTGTGTAACGGCATCCACTTATGCAGCGACTCAATTTAACGTACCTCTTTACCGGACTGGATCATTTCTGTTCGGCAGTTGCCATTCAGACGGTATGCTCGGTACAAGTAACTGTGGAGGTATTTATGGCTATGCTGCTAATAATTCCTTCACTGGGGCAATTCCAGTATATCGAACTGGGTCTATTATTGGTTCCAGTTGCTATACAGACGGCAAGGTCGGTTCAAGCGGCTGTGGAGGAGTTTATGGCTATGCTGCTAATAGCTCCTTCACTGGAGCAATCCCAGAATATCAAACTGGCGCTCAGATTGGTGGTACTTGTGTAGTGAATGGCAAGCTGGGTACAAGTGGCTGTGGAGGTGTTTATGGGTATATTGCTTCATCCTCGGGTAGCTATATGTGTAATTCCGGCGACACGCTTAATTCTGGAATATGTACTCACACCACATCTTATTCCGCTACTCTGACTTATTCCTGTAATACGGGCGATACGCTAAGCGGAACTATTTGCACTCACGTCAGCAATTAAAACTTAGAAATATTGCGTTTTTTCGACCGGAGGCAATCATGAAAAAGATATCAAAGATTCTCATACTTTTATTGCTGCAGACACTATTTATGTCACATGCTGCTTATTCAGCAGATCAGGTCTTCTTTTACGTCACCGACCCTGTGGGAACGCCGCTGGCGATGACAGACCCGAGCGGCAATATAGTTTGGAAAGCGGACTACAAGCCGTTCGGAGAGGAAAATTCGATTGTCTCGGATCAGAAGAACAACAAGGAGTTCGTGGGGAAGGAGAAGGATGAAGAGACGGGAATCTATTATTTCAATGCCAGATATATGGATCCAAGGATTGGAAGGTTTGTTGCTGTTGATCCGGTGAAGGCAGTTGATCCATATAACAATCAAACAAACGAAAAGATGTTGACAAACCCTCAACATTTGAATAATTACGCATATGCCCAAAATAATCCGGTCAACTTTATTGATCCACGTGGGTTGGAGTTTTTCTTAATAGGGGATGACACTATCTTACTCCGTCCCGTTCCGGAGGAAGCGGTTCCAGAGCCCACTCCAGGGCCTATTCCAGAGACTACTCCAAAACCAGATTTGAAAAAGCCCGGAACCTTAAGGAATCCCGACCGTACTCCAAAAGAACCCTACGATCAATATGACCAGTTGAGAAAGGCTAAAACAAGAAGAGGCTCGGATGATGAACAAGTGGGCAAGCCTAAGGCCCCAATTGATGGGACGGGAAAATCAAAACAAAACGTCAAGAATTGGCTAAGGTCCTTTAAAAACAATAATTAATTAATATTTATTAGATTTTGGACTTATATTATACCTTTAGAAAAGAGCGATAGAATGCGCAAGAACAGTCCAGATGAAGCACAAAAATTTTTAGATAGATCTTGGGATAGCGCAGACAATGAAGACTACCATAGCGCAATTAGTCTTATAGAGCACGCTATAGCTTTGGATCCTAACAACTCAATATATCACGCCACGAAAGCAAGATATCTTTATGATTCCGATAAGCTTGAAGAGGCTATTGTAGCGGCAATGATGGCGCTTGAGCTTGAACCTGATAACATTCATGCTTGGCTCATTTTAGGACTTGTAGAAGAACGGAGGGAAAATTTTGAGGAGTCAGCTTATTACTATCTAAAAGCCTCTGATTTGAAAGAGGATTATAACATCTACACTTTGCTTGCGGGCGTTCAATATAAATATAATCCAAAACTAGCAATTGCAAGTGCAACAAAGGCTCTTCAACTAAATCCTGATTGGGAAGAGGCGATCAACCTGCTGAATCTAGCCCGAAATAAGCTAGAAAAAGCGGAAAAGGGAACCCCGTAGGGTAGAGTAGAGAGCAGGGTTTCCCCTGCCCTACCGGGTCGCCGGGGTGGTCGCCCGTCCCCGGCTCCCACAGAACGCAACTCCGGGGATCCTGAAGGCCATTGGGATATTGACGATGTAGGACCTAAAAGGGTCGGTAGGACCTAAAAGGGTCGGGTCTACATTCTACACAAAACCAACCAAGCAAACCACCGTGTAACCAGTCGTATTAAGGTTTCACGGCGGTTTAGGGTCAGCAATCCAACAAATCAAAACAGGCGGGCGTCGGGGGAAAGGGACGTCCGATAATCAGTCGACATTATGTCAGATTCTGAAATGCAAAAAGCCGTGCCCGGCAGATTTTCCTGCCCAGGGAAGACCGGAACAACCAATAATCAAGGAGCACCCCGACGGCCGTCATGTCGGTTTCATAGCCCAGGAAGTGGAAAAGGTCCTTCCTGAAGTAGTCAGAACAGTGCAGGACGGCACAAAAAGCGTGACATACACGGAAATTATTCCATTACTTATTGAGGCAGTGAAGGAGCAGCAGAAAGTAATTTTCGGTAATCCAACGCACAATGCTGGCCGCACTAGTCTGAATGGTGGATTAAACTTATCGCCGGGCGCTTGGCCGAGACAGCACGGAAACGAGACTGACTTACTAAAGACGATAAGCTAAGCCAATACACTATTTGCACTCACGCCAGCAATTAACGTTAGAAAAATTTGTGTTTTCCGACTGGAGGAAAATATGAAAAAAATATCAAAAATTATTATACTTTTCTTTCTGCAGGTTTTATTTCTATCACATGCGGCTTATGCGGCAGATCAGGTTTTCTTTTATGTCACCGACCCTGTTGGAACTCCGCTTGCGATGACAGACCCGAGCGGCAATATAGTTTGGAAAGCGGATTATAAACCGTTTGGAGAAGAAAATTCGATTGTCGCGGATCAGAAGAACAACAAAGAGTTTGTGGGGAAGGAGAAGGATGAAGAGACGGGAATCTATTATTTCAATGCCAGGTATATGGAATCAAGGGTTGGGAGGTTTGTTGCTGTTGATCCAGTGAGGGCGGTTGATCCGTTTAACAATCAGACTAACGAAGTCATATTGACAGACCCCCAACATTTGAATAATTATGCATATGCTCAAAATAATCCGGTGAACTTTATTGATCCAAGTGGCTTGTTGGCTGAAATTACACCGGATGAATTTATAAATCATGTCCCAATAGGTGGTGGTGGCGGTGGTGCTGCTGCCGAAGAAGCAGGCATGATGCGCGCTGGCGTTTCAGGTGGTTCAGGTGTTGGTCGTCGTGGTGCTTTGAGGCAAGCGTTACGAGATAATAACGTTCCAACCAGCAAACCGCCAACCTCTCAATGTACAAACACAGATAGGAGAGGTAATAGACAACCAGGCCGTCAATATCTTTACAAAGATAGCAAGGGAAACGACGTCATTATTCGAGATGATGCTCGTGGACATACCTATCCGGATGACCCAACACAAAATATAGGTCCACATTTTAACGGACCAAATGGTACCCACTATGTCTACTGAAACATTTCAACTCGCTCATGACATATCTGTAGACAATGATCTGTATGTTCTTAACAGAAAGACGAAGAGTCTTTTATCTGGGGCTGCTTTTATTTGGACTGAATGGGAAGATAAATTACAAACTACCGAAAAAGCACTCGGTTTATTAAGCCGTAGACTTCAGCCAGCGTTCCCTGCCTTTAGTCATTGGTTATTCGTTGGGCATCGAAGTTGGCAACCAGACAATCGGATTGTACGGCATCGTAAATTATGGACCGCGATCACTTCGAAAGGAATAAATATTCCAGATGGAGAGAGGGTAAGCGAAGTTATTGTATCAAGCGAAAATGGCATAAAATTCTTTGGCTTGATTAAATGTGCGTCAATTGCCTCTCCCTCTGTGGCTTCCATCCTTCGCACTGGATGGGAAACACAGTTGATATTTGCAGAGGAATCTGTTGCTATGTCAGCATCAAAATTCCTTTTGTTAAATGGATGGGACCATATAGGAAATGCTCCACCTGATAAGATCGTGGACCTTATTTGTGAGAATGATATTTTTGCATATCTACCACTTGGTTGGTTTGATGATCGAGAGTCTGGTTGTGCAGTAATAGCCAAGGAACGATTAATTTTTTCCTCCTTTGCGGAGTTTGAAGGGGGAAAATAGCTGACACACCTTGAATTTGGAATTTTTCTTTAACCGCATTTGGATTTGCCTTTACCGGGGCGGGCGGCGTGGGGCATTGGCGGACTGTCCGATAATCAGTCGGCATTATGTCAGATTCTAAAAAAGCAAAAGCCGTGACTTGGGTTAATTCCCGTCGCGGCTTTTTGCTTAGATGATTACATAGTGCGGATTATCGGATGTCCAGCCGGCAGGTGGTTCTTGCTATTGAATCACATAGGAAGCCCTGCCGCCTGCATCTGATCCCTCAATTCTCTGGCCCGATTCGGTTCCAACTGGTTGGTGAACAGGGCCTTGATCTCGGCCGGTTTGGCGCCGAACTGCTCGGCAAGGTCTCGTGAGCTGTAGCCGTGCCGGGTCAGTGTCGGTTCCAGATCGTCAAGCTGTTTCGACAGTACCGATTGAGCTACGTCAACTGATACTGGCCGTTCGCCGGTCTGATAGCCTGCTTCCAAGGCCATTGCCAAATGTTGCTCGATCTGGAGCGGAGTGCGGAGATTCGACGCAAAAAGGTCCAAGGCCTCTTCGTTGATGACCGTCTCCGAGGCGTTATTGTTGCTACAGCTTTGCAGCAGCCACTGGATGTATTCTTTTTGGCTCCCTGCAATTCCGTCGAGTGAAAAGATTCTCGTTCGATAGCCGATTTCTTCCATTGTCGGTTTGCGCAGGTCGTTACGGAGCTTGGGGTGGCCGGCCAGGACAATGGACAATTGGCCTTCTCCGTCCTCTATTACTTCCATCAGACGCTTGAGACCGGTCAGCGTATGGCCGTGTAGATCGTGCGCTTCATCCACGAACAAGGCGACGGGGCGCTTGCCCTTTTTAACCAGGTCGCGAAGTTCCCGCTCACGGCGTTCTCCCTGGGTGGGAATGCGGACCTGTTTGTCGGTGGAGAGATCGTAAAACAGGGCTGTGATCAGGGTCCCCAGAGTAGTACGGCTTTTTTCCACGGAAAGTGATTTCGATACAAGGACACGGTTTTCGTCCCTGAGTGATTGCTGAAGCCTGCGCATGGTGACTGTCTTGCCGCAACCGACAACTCCACAAAGAGCGATAAGCTTGCCTTCGATGATGGCAGTCTTGATATCCCTGAACAGCTGACGGTGATAATCGGTTTCATAGTAACCGGCTTGGTTGAAAGGCTTGTTGAATCCATAGTATTCCATCACTTCAGCCCGCATGTTCGCTCCCTCCTCGTGCTTTTTTCCGGAAATGTCCGCGGATGCGCGCCAGTACTATGGCTCGCTCCAGGGTTTCATCCAGCAGCTTGTCGATGAATTGCCGATCCTGCGTTGAAAGCCTGGCCAGGGGTATTGCAATTTCGTCGGCAATGGCGAGTTTGGCGGCAATGACACCGGAAAAGCAGTTTTTTTCCGCCGGCAATGTTGCAAAGGGTTGTGACTGGATTTCGCAGGAGAATTTGGCAGCGATCAACCTTACATCCTGCTCGCCGGTTAACGCCGCAATGGGCAGGCCAATCTGCTTGGCCAACACCTCGATCCGGTCGGCGCGTTCGTCAGCCTTGCTCCGCTTGAACTTGAGAGAATAAAGAGGCGTCTGCCCTTGAAAAGGGAATTTTAGAAACGATTCCCAACAAGAAAAATGCACCCGCCCAAAAAGCCGACGGGTGATTTTCCGGCCCGTTGAACCAAGAAAGGAAACAGATGGGAATTAATTTAACACCCCGGAATTCGCGCATCGCAGTTGTTTTGCCACCGTTAATTATGGTGCTAGGATGGTTTTTACTGTGGTTCATTTGAAAAAAATTTGCAGGACATACATTAACCGGAATCAACATGACAACCGATAACACTAACGACATCATTATTTACCAGAGCCCCGATGGTACAACCTCGCTCGATGTTCGCCTTGACCATGAATCCGTCTGGTTGACCCAAAAACAGATGGCCGAGCTGTTTGACAAGGACAGCGACACTATCGGTTTACATATCCGTAATGCCTACAAAGAGGGAGAGTTGCAGCCAGATGGAACTACCGAGCAATCCTCGGTAGTTCAAAATGAGGGAAACCGTAAGGTACGTAGGAAAATTCGTTTCTATAATCTCGACGTCATTATATCCGTTGGCTATAGGGTCAAATCCAGACAAGGAGCCCAGTTCCGCCAGTGGGCCACACGAGTTCTGCGCGACCACATCGTTAAAGGTTACACACTTAATGAGCAGCGTTTCCGTGAACAGGCCGAAAAACTGGCAGATATGCGCCGGACAGTGGAACTGCTGGCCCGCACTCTTGCCAACCAGGAACTGGTCAGCGAGACTGGTAAAGACGTATTACGGGTTATCACCGATTACGCCTATGCATTAACCCTTCTGGACCGTTATGATCACGGCACCCTAACTATTGAAGAAACCACCCGGAAGGCGCTCTATACACTAACCTACGGCGAGGCAATTGGAATAATCACCTCCATGAAGCACGAATTCGATAGCCTCTTCGGAATTGAGAAGGATCAAGGATTCAAGAGTGCCTTGGGAACAATTCCGATCAGGGAAATATCAATCTTCTCAAGGAAGCTCTCAGTAGCGGAGTGAAGAAATTTGTGTACGTGTCCGTGTTGCACGCTGATCAGATGCCGGATCTTAGGATTGTTCAAGCGAAAGAGCGCTTTGTCAGCGAACTCCGTAGGTCTGGCATCGACTATACCATTATCCGACCGAACGGTTATTTCTCGGACATGCGCGCGTTTTTGGACATGGCCAGAAGCGGTCGGGTCTTCCTCTTTGGTCGAGGGGACTTCCGTATCAATCCGATATCCGGAAAGGATGTTGCTGGTAAATGTATCGATGCAATTGATCTTGATGATCAGGAACTGAGCTTTGGAGGGCCAGTGATATTCACGCATCGAGAAATTGCGCATGAAGCGTTCGCCGCTCTGGGCACCAAACCAAAGGTCACATGCATCCCGGTGCTTTTCGCAAAAATCCTCCTGTGGCTCGTCAGGAAGCTCACACCAGAGAGAATTTACGGGCCATCGGAATTCACGCTGACGGTCATCACGAGAAATATGGTGGGGCCCTCTTGTGGCAAGGAAGACTTGGGAGCTTTCTTTCGCAATGAACTAGGAGTCTGTCGGACTTGACTCCTCCGCTGACTGACCTGAACAGGTAGCAAGCCCGAGCTGATACAATTTATTTCGTTCATAGTTTCACCTGCACCACCCCATTTTCTGGAGGTCCGTGCAGACAATCCTCCCAATTAGAGGAGGGAAAATGTTCTTTGTCAATCTATGCGGTCAAAGCCAATTTCAATGTATGCAGCCTTTTGATGTTCCAGGCCATGCAGACAAGGTTCCATTCACCTTGTGCAGCTTCAAGCCCGCGCATCATAAAACGCCGGAAGCTCATCACTTCCTTGATGATGCCGAAGACCGGCTCTGATGTAACCTTGCGCAGCCTGTAAACTGTCTTGCCTGCCGTTGTCTTTAGCCGGTGCGTCATCCTGGCCACTGAATCTGCGTTCTCCGGTAATGGTGGAGGCTCACGAAATCGGTCCCATAAAGACTGGTTGTGATGCTCCCGGTCCGCGGCAATGTATGGAGTTATTTCCTTGTTCTCACAGGCCGTTACGTTGTTTTCGCTGAAATAGCCGCTATCGGCAATCAGTTCCGTGACGATGCTAAGCTCTTTCGGCAACGCCGCAAGATTCTCCAGGGTCGGCTTCAGTTCCTGCTTGTCGTTTGGTTGCTGCGTGACATGGGCAGAGAGAATCAGTTTGGATGTTGTATCAACGCCCGCCTGGGCATTGTAAGCTTGCTCGAAACCGCCACCGGAGACTGGCATGATGCGGGACTCTTCATCAGTCAGATTGACTTGGTCCTTGGCCATGGGGCCTGGTTTCGGAGGCTTGGGCTCTTTGCCACGTGGTTTCTTGCCGGTTTGTTGTTCTTTTTTGGCCCGCTTGGCGAGCTTTTCTTCGTACTCTTTCTGTTCACGGTCATGACGTTCGGCAGCTCGGCGCTCGATCTCGGCCTTGGCGGCGGCAATTGCTGAAAGGCGCTTCTCGCGATGCTCAAGTTCCTCGGGAATGCTCATCCCGTCCGGGGTATCGCTATGGTCGGCATCTTCCGCTTTCTTGAGCAGTTCGGCAACTTCGGTCTTTAACTGTGCCTCCAGCTTGCAAGCATGTTCGTAACTCAGGGCTTTGTGCTTGGAAGCATTTGCGTTGATGTCCCCCCGTCCAGGCTGACGCTTCCCAGTTTCAATAATTTCATCTGGTTCGCTATCAGCAGAATCTGGACGAAACATTCTTTGAGTTGCGGTGAAAATGCCGCCGAAAATTGGCAATGGTGTCATGGTCCGGATGGGTATTGGCAGCAACATAGCGAAACGCTACTGAGTCGTACGTATTGCGCTCCAGCTTGCGACTGGAGAAGACTCCGGTGGCATAGCCGTAAAACAGAAGAGCAACCAGCATTTCCGGGTTATATGGTTGAGAGCCACGACCAGCATAGGACTTTTTCAAAGAGCTAAGGTCGAGTTGCTCTACGATCTCGACCACAAAAAGGGCCAGGCGCCCTTCGGGCAGCCAGTCCTGCAATGATGGTGGAAGCAGGTACTGTGTCTCCCGGTCACATTCGACAAATTTTACTGACATCTCGCCAACTCCTGATGTAGCAAGGTTTCAAAGCTGAGCGAGTATAACACATTACGTCGGAAAAGTCCGACAGACTCCTAGAGAACATTAAGGTGTCAGGTCTCCACCGATGACATTGTCACAGGTGGAGACCTGACACCCAGACCTTTCCCTTCATTGACATAATCGGCTAACCGTGCCATAGTTTTCGGGTGTCCACAAACGGATGCGTTTAGGCGGCAACGAAGCCCGCGGGGAATTTCTACTCGTGGGCTTTTTTTGTTCTGATCAGTCCGGGCACAATTCTTTTCGACAAAGGAGAGGGAATGGCAAAAGTGATTTTTTGGGAAAAACCCGGCTGTCAGGGGAATGCGCGGCAAAAGGAAATTCTGCTGGCTTCGGGGCATGAAGTCGAGGTGCGCAACCTGTTGACCGACCCCTGGACGAAAGAGAGCCTGGCGCGCTTTTTCGGTTCAAGGCCGGTTGCGGAGTGGTTCAACATGACCAATCCCAGGGTCAAGGCCGGTGAGATCTTACCCGCAGAGGTTAGCCGGGATGATGCCTTGAGCATGATGGTGTCCGAACCGCTGCTGATCGTCCGGCCGCTCATGCAGGTCGGCGGGGAACGGCTGGCCGGCTTCGATGTCGAGACAGTGCACAACTGGATCGGACTGAACATCGAAACGGTCGGCGAACGGGACCCGAAAAACTGCCCCTGCGTTACGAGCGAGGCCTGACCAAGTCAATGGCGACGGATCAAAGCCCTGGTGAACAGTCTAGTCAGCTTTTTCGGGTCTGTACCGCCATAACAAGGAGATAGTCATGATTCCAAACAGGAAACGAATTGCGTATCACGAGGCGGGCATGCCGTGGTCCAGACGCTGCTCGGCCGGGGACGGTTTGATGTGGCCGAAGTCTCCATTGCGCCGGGTTCCACCTGTTTCGATGAAAATATCCGGGTTCAGGGGCACACTCTCCTGGCCGAAAATGAGGACCTGAACATCTATGAATTCGGGCTGGCCACCCTGGCAGGAATCGCTGCCGAGAACCGGTATTTCGAAGAGAAGCCCCCTACGGAAGAAGACCGTCGATGGGGAGCGGTAGGGGACATTGAAGAATGGGAAAATCCTGTCGCCGTCTCTATCCGGACGAGGGCAGAGCACAGCTCGTGGGGTTGAACGTCATGCACAAGCTCCAGCAGATCTTTGACGACCCGGTCGTCTGGAAAGTGCTGAGCGAACTGGCCACGGCACTCTTGGCCGGGGAAAGCCTGGAGGGAGACGAGTTGAAAGGGCTGCTCTCCGGGCTCTCCGGGATCCCCTTTCCCGGCAGTTGATTATTATTTCGGCCTCGGCAAAACAGGAGAAACGGAATTAGCGAATGATTTGCTTCCTTGCCTTCCCGGGACTCAGATTACTTCCAGATACGGACGTATGGCAATCCGGCAATCTTCACTGCTTCCAGTCCTGGCAATGGAGCCGATGACCTTGGTGATTTTTTCCACCGAATCGTCCGCCGCAATGATCTCGAGCTTCACCTTCTTAACGATTTTCGCAACAAACCTGGCACCACGAAAGATCATCGTTTGTCCCTTCTGATGACCATGGCAAATTATGTCGCTTTCCATGAAATCCTCGACGCCCATTTCATAGAGAGCGTCCCGTACCTCCTGCAGCTTGAGTTGCTGGATGACGGCTTCTATCTGCTTCATGTCACACCTCCGCGTGCAGGTTAACCTCCCTGCACAATTATTCTGAGACCTCTTGAGGTTTCATTTACACAGTGTGTGCCAATTTGATGTGTGATTAATTCACAACAATTACAGGTAGTTGCCAAAGGCCACCCCTCTCGAGGTATAAAGAATGCCGGAATCTTGGGCAGATTTCAGAAGGTTGCCCGGGAAGTAGTCAGGATAATACCCGCCCTGCTTGGGAACGGGGTCAGGTCAGAAAGAATGAAAGATGTCGGCGTAAGAGGAAGATTTGTAACCTGTTAAATTTGTGTACATTTATGGAATGAAAAAATGAATCATCCGGCGCATGCGGCGGGGTACCTGTGGTTATTGCGCCGCTGGACGCGGTGGATTACCTTGAACACTGCATTGCTGCGGGGAATTTACCCGTAATTGGAATTTTTTGTGCTTTAGTCCTACAACATCCCCTTCGAGGTAAAACTCACGAAACTCCCATCACCGATGATGATATGGTCCAGCACCCGGACGCCCATAAGTTCTCCGGCCTCCTTCAGCCTGCGGGTAATCTCCATGTCTTCGCGGCTTGGTGTCGGGTCGCCCGAGGGGTGATTGTGAACGAGGATCACGGCGGCGGCCGATTCCCGGACCGCAGGGTTGAACACCTCTCGCGGATGGACTATGCTCTGATTGAGAGAGCCTTCGGAAATCCTCACTTCCCTGATTATCCTGTTCTTGCCGTCCAGGAGCAAAGTCATGAAATATTCCTTGCGCCGGTCCCGCATGTGATGGTGGTAATGGTTGTAGACCTGCTCGGGAGAGGTGAATCTCTCGCCGTTCGACAACCGGTCCGCATTGAGCCTGTTGCCTATCTCCAGGGCCGCCTTTATGGCCGCGGCCTTGGCCGGTCCCGCCCCCTTTGTTCTGCATATTTCGGCAACGGTAGCATTGCCGAGGTTGCGCAGACTTCCGAATTCCTGCATGAGAAGGCGTCCGATGTCCACTGCGCTCTGGCCCGAGGCCGGGTCTCCGGTTCTTATTATCAGGGCAAGCAGCTCCGCCTCGGTCAACATCTCCGCCCCGCCTCCGAGCAGTTTCTCCCGCGGGCGCTCATTTTCCGGCCAATGCTTTATTCCTCCGGCCATATAACATTCCTCCATGCTTATAACATTCCGGCCCAACGACAGACCAGGGTCGGCTTGAACACCTGGAACGGAAGAAAAATCTAGCATGAATATATAATTATTAGAAGCAAATAATACATTGAAAGATTTGCGGGACTCCATGCGGAGCCTCGACCAGATAATTTACGGTATCAGCGCAACTGGAAGCACAACATTGAAAACATAAGAAATGACGTGTCAAAATTGAGGAGAAGATGTTTCACGGACTGTTTAAATAGAGGTTTTTTCCTTACTCCTTACCCCTCGCTTTTTTTGCAGACTTTACCTGATAACGAGAAGGAGAAAGAGGGCGCCGGCAATGATACGGTAAACGCCGAAGGGAATGAAGGTATGGCTGGAGACGAAGCGGACAAAAACCTTGACGGCGACGATGGCAAAAATGAACGAGACAACGAAGCCGATGAGAAGGTTATTCCAGTCACTCATCTGGAATACGGAGGCATGCTTGTAGACGTCATAAAAGGTGGCGGCAAGCATGGTGGGGATAGCCAGCAGAAAGGAGAATTCGGCAGCCGCGGAACGGTTCATGCGGCACAGCAGTCCACCGACGATGGTGGCTCCGCGAGCGGGATACGCCGGGAATCATGGCCAGGCATTGAGCAACCCCTATGGTGAAAGCCGTCCGGTAGGAAATTTCGGAAACATCATCAATCGTCGGGCGATGGTTTTTCATAT
The DNA here is from genome assembly GCA_963815135.1 of uncultured delta proteobacterium. Lineage (GTDB taxonomy): Bacteria > Desulfobacterota > Desulfuromonadia > Geobacterales > Geobacteraceae > CAIWTU01. Next base: position 99,485 of record CAWFFO010000012.1, on the reverse strand, counting down.
ACCGTTCCACTACGAAAAAGACGATGCCACCGACAATGAGCGAGACGCTGACAATGACCGGACTGAAGAGCTTGTTGACCAGCTTGTAAAGCAGAAAGCCGGCGACCCCGGGTGGAAGAATCCAACCGCCAGCTTGATGAGCAGATCCGAGCGGGCCGTGAGCCGATTCGCCAGTAGAGACACACCACTGCCAGGATTGCACCGAGCTGAATCGCAACTTCGAATACCTTGTGCGCTTCCGTCTGCGGCAGATTCATTATATCCGACGCGAGGATCAGGTGACCGGTTGAAGATACCGGCAAAAACTCTGTCAAACCTTCTACGATGCCGAGAACTGTCGCCTCAAAACCCGTCATTTGATCCCCTTTTCAGACATGAACCGGCGTACCTTGCGGAGCCGCCGAACGGAGCTTTTCCGGCAAATACCTGCCAGGACCCCGGAGCCGGCTTGTTTAAAGAGCCCATGCCTTTAATTATTCTGAAATGTCACAAAACAAGGAAACATAGTGCAACGGGTTCGGAAATGCAAGTTAAAATTCGAATCATTTGTGACAACAGCATTACGGTTTAGAAAAAATTGTGTGAAGATCATTCGATATGTGTTATTAAGAGGAGATTTGAAAAAAATTTGGCGCTACGTACCGGTCGCCGGGAGGTTTGCATAGTATGTTCGGACTGATTCCCAAAAACGAGGATTTTTTCGTAATTTTCAGGAATGTGACAGCAAATATCGTCGAGGGTTCAAAGCTTTTCAAGGAGATGATGGATGACTTTTCCGACCCTGTCACATACCAGAAAAAAATCAAGGATATCGAGCATAAGGGAGATTCATTCACCCACGACATAGTCAGGAAGCTGAACAAAAGCTTCATCACTCCCCTGGACAGGGAGGATATTTACGCACTGTCCGGTGCCCTTGACGACATCCTCGACCTGATCGACGCCTGCTCCCAGAGATTCGTCATGTATAACGTGGAACAGCCAACCGCCGCCGCCAAGGAGCTTGCCTTCCTGATCTTCAAAAGCTGCCAGACATCTGGAGGGCGCCGTCGCCCTTCTGGGAGGAAAGCTGGAGGACATCAACGAGTATTGCGTAGAGGTGAATTCGCTGGAGAATGAAGCGGACAGGGTCTGCCGTGAAGCTATCAGCCAGCTGTTCGACGAGGAAAAAGACCCGATTCAGCTCATCAAATGGAAAGAGATTTATGAAACAATGGAACGGGCCTGCGACAAGTGCGAAGACGCCGCCAACATCCTTGAAAGCGTGGTGTTGAAAAATGCCTGATTACACGATAATTATGCTCGTCCTGGTCATATTGTCCGCACTGGTCTTCGATTTCATCAACGGCTTTCATGACACCGCCAACGCCATCGCCACCTGTATTTCGACGCGCGCGCTGTCCGTCAAGTCGGCAATCTTCATGGCGGCGGTACTCAATTTTGCGGGCGCAATGATTTCCACCAAGGTCGCGACCACCATCGGCAAGGGGATAGTCGACCCTAACCATGTAACCCAGATGGTGGTGCTCGCCGGCATAATAGGCGCAATCATATGGGACCTGGTCACCTGGTACTACGGCCTTCCCGCGTCTTCATCCCATGCCGATCATCGGCGGCATCATGGGAGCGGTCATCGCCCATTCCGGCATGTCCGCACTGCACTGGGCCGGGCTGGAGAAGATCATCCTGGCGCTGATCATCTCTCCCATCCTCGGGACCCTGACCGGGTTCATCTTCATGGTTATCATGATGTGGTGCTTCAGAAACAGGGCGCCCCATGCCCTGAACAAGGGATTCAGGAAGCTGCAGATTTTGTCCGCGGCCGTCATGGCATTTTCACATGGAACCGCTGATGCACAGAAGTCCATGGGCGTAATCACCCTGGCACTTGTAAGCTATGGCTTTCTGGAAACTTTTCACGTTCCGGTATGGGTAATGGTTGCGTGTGCGCTTGCAATGGCGCTCGGTACGGCAGTGGGCGGGTGGCGGATCATAAAAACCGTGGGCAGGGATTTCGTAAAACTGCAGCCGGTACACGGCTTCTGCGTCGAAACTGCCTCTGCCGGGGTCATCCTCGGCGCTGCCGCGTTCGGTATGCCTACCAGTACGACACATGTTATAACATCTAGCATTCTTGGGGTGGGGCTTTCAAAGAGGCTATCAGCCGTCAACTGGCAACTGGCCTACCGTATACTCTGGGCATGGATCCTGACCATACCGGCCTCGGCGTTGGTAGCCTGCATTACCTACCTGGTTCTCAGTCCGCTGCTGGGTAAATAAACCTAGACTAGGCAGTTGCAGGCATCCTCCGTTCGCTCCGGAGGCCTGTTTCTGCTGCTCCAAGCTCATTTCACAACAGCCGGTAAACTCACCCTTCGGGTTCGGACAATATCGGCTGTCCACACTCCATTTCGCCAAGAGCAGCAACGAAACGGGCCTGAGTTGCTTACTGCGGACACCTCCAACTGCCGTTTTTGGAATAAAAGTTCATAAGTCAAAATCCTCGCCTGTTTCCTCCATTTCCCGGGTCATCTCTTTCATGGATTCGTCTTTCTGGCGGAAACTGATCACCAGATAATAGCAGACGAAATATGATAATACCGCGGCCAGGAATCCCAATAGCGAAGAACCGAGTATAAGCGAAGCTGCGTGGGTTTTTACAAAATGCCAGTCAATGCCGTGAATGGTAATCTTGACGGGGGGCATGCCGAGAAGCGCTCTTCCCACCTTGTAACTCAACACGGTAACAGGAACCACGGTAAAAGGATTGTTTACCCAGGTTCCCGTTATGCAGGTAAGTTTGTTCAGACGGAACACGAATGACGCGATCACGGCAAGCAGCAGGTGGAGCCCGTAAAAAGGGGTGAAACTGATAAAAACGCCGACAGCGAGTCCAGCCGAAATATGCCCCGGATGACTGTCCAGGGTGAGGATCATCTTGATCCGTTTCTTCCACATTTCCTTATCGAGCAAGACTTTCCTCCTGTAACCGACCACCAAGTCTATAGCCCCAGTCATACTTTTGTCAATTCATTTCAACCGATTCATGCTACCTGGCCGGTTTCACACCTTGACTATTGGCCTTGAATCATTGGCTTTTTTATGCCTCTCGAGGTTATCGGCCAAATTCCCTTCACTGTTTCATACCATTTTGAAAGCAATTGCCTGTAACGTCAATTCCGAGACAAATCCGGACATGTCGAATATTTGGAAAACAGCCTGCCGCCATGCCTGCCAGAACAATCATTCGATTGCGAACAATTAATGAATAATGCTGCAAAGAATCTATTTCTGTGTATAATTTTAATTGCCTTGACAACACATCAAACTGCATATATATAAATATTTGAATATATTCTTTTCAACCCGGATCAGGAGGGGCACAGGTGAAACGGATCTGCATACTTGCCATCGTACTCGTTTTTCTCCCTTCGGTGCTTTACGCCGAAAACGGGACCGTCAACCTGAAAGAGGCGATTCAGCTGGCGCTCAGGCAGAACAACCTCATCAAGGCCGCTGAATACGAAAGTACGGCGGCACGATACGGGCTGGCAGCAAGCCGCAGCCGCTATTTTCCCCGCATTTACCTCGACGAAAACTTCGCCGCGTCGAATTCACCGACTCGCGTATTCATGATGAAGCTGGACGAAGGCCGCTTTACCCAGAACGATTTTATTATCGACAATCTTAACCACCCTTCTTCCGCCACCGATTTCCGCACGGCTTTCTCCCTTGAGCAACCCCTGTTCGACATGAGTATTATCTACGGTACCCATCTGGCAGCAAGGGAAGCTGAAGAAAAGAACCTGTCGCTGGATGGTCGCCGGGAGGATATCGGCTTCATGGTGTTTACTTCATATCTTGAGGTGCAGAAGACGCGTCAGACTCTCGATGCCGCCGAAAAAGCCGTCAGCGACGCACGTGAGCATGTGAGGCTCGCAAAAGTGCGAAACGAGGCGGGCACCGGCTTGAAGTCAGACGAACTGAGGGCACTTACTTTCCTGGCAGAGATGGAGGAGCGGGAAATTTCCGCGAAAAACGACCTGACGCTGGCGGAAATGCGGCTGTCCCTGGCAACCGGCGGGAAGCCGGGAGATTCCCTCGACATCCGGGATCCGGTTACGGATATTCCGCTGGGGCTGGGTCCCGAGGAAATACTTCCACTTGCCCTGAAAAACCGCAAGGATCTGCAGATCACGGAAAAAGAAAAGGAAAAGGCCGACATCGGGGTAAAAATGGCGACGAGCTCCTTTCTTCCCACCCTTAACGGTACGGCAACATACCAGATGAACGATCGCGACACACCTTTCAGCCGGGACAACGACGCATGGATAGTCGGGGCAAATCTGCGCTGGGAGCTTTTCGACGGGATGCGGCGCGTCAACGACCGGGCCAGGGCCAAAGCGCTCCATGACTCGGCGCGGCAGTACCTTGAACAGCAAACAAAGGAAATCGCGTTTCAGGTCAGGGAGAGCCTTTTGCGCAGGGAAGAAGCCGAGAAAAGGCTGCAGGTGGCACGAGCAGCATACCGGACCGCAGAGGAAGGGCTGAGGCTTATCGAGAAACGCTTTTCCAATTCCCTCGCCACCATGGTAGAGGTTCTGGACTCACAGACGGCCCTGAACACGGCCAGGATCAATGTCGTGGAAAGCGAAAGCGGCTATCTCCTGGCAACGGCCAGGGTCTGGCATACGGCTGGAATCTTCCTGAAGGAGGTAATCAGATGAAAAAATTTGGGAGGGGTTTAGCCTGCCTGCTCACAACGGTTCTGCTGGCGGGGGCCTCCGGATGCAACAAGGAAACAGCAATACCGCCGGAAGAGCATCCGGTCATACGGGGAATTACAGTTGAAAATGTCGTTTCATCAAGTATTCCCGCCCGGTTCGAAGCTACCGGAACGGTACGGGCGAAAAATTCCGCCACCCTTTCCGCCCGGATTTCTGGAACGGTAAAAACAATCCTGGTAAAGGAAGGCGACCGCGTGCGACGGGGCAGTCTGCTGGCAACACTCGAAGCCATGGAAAGCACCGCAGGGGCGGCCGGAGCGAAATATGCCGTGGAGGAGGCTCTTGCGCGCAAGAAACTGGCTGACGTAACCTATGAAAGGTTTTCCCGCCTTTTCAAAGAACAGGCCGTCACGCGGCAGGAACTGGACACCCGCAGAGCCGAACGGGATATGGCCGACCAGGCGCTGGCCAGGGCAAGAGAGGCTTCCCGGGCCGCCGGTGCAATTGCCGGTTACACCAGAATAGTCGCGCCGTTGAGCGGGGTCGTTTCCGCCAAATCGGTCGATGTCGGTGCCACGGTATTTCCCGGGATGCCCCTGCTGACGGTCGAGGAAGAGGGACGATTCCGTCTTGAAGTGAACACTCCCGAGTCGCTGCTGGGCAAAATAAGGATAGGCCGGGAAATACCGGTTTCACTGGATGGAGCAATCGGCAAGTACACCGGCAAAGTTGCCGAAATAGTTCCGAAGGTTGACCCGGTCAGCCGCACTTTCACCGTCAAGCTGGATATCCCTTCGAAAGGGATCCGTTCCGGCCAGTTCGGCCGGGCATTTTTCCCGGTGGGCGAAAACAGGGGCATCACCATTCCGGCATCGGCGGTCATGGAACGGGGACAGTTGACCTCGGTATGGACCGTGGATCAGCAGAACATCGCCCGGATGCGTCTTGTGAAAACGGGCGATACCTTCGGCGACCGGGTGGAAATCCTGGCGGGACTTTCCGACGGAGACAGGATCGTCACAGCAGGGTTGGAGAAAGTAACCGACGGTTCGAAGATAGAATAAACAAGATTTTCCGCGTTTGGAGTTTTCCATGAATAAACTCGGTATTGCGGGCAAAATTGCCCGGGCCTTCATCAATTCGAAACTGACCCCGCTGATTGTCGGCGCCTCGCTGCTGCTCGGCCTCTACGCGGTGATGGTCACCCCGCGCGAAGAGGAGCCGCAGATTGTTGTGCCGATGGTGGATATCTATCTCCCCATGCCCGGCTCGACTCCCAAGGAGGTAGAAGAGCGGGTGGTCAAGCCCATCGAGGGGAAGATGTGGGAGATCAAGGGGGTCGAGTATGTCTACTCCATGAGCAGGCCCGGACATGGGGATCGTCACGGTCCGTTTCCTGGTCGGCGAGGACATGGAAAAATCCCTGGTCAAGCTCTATAACAAATTGATGAGCAACCGCAACATTCTCCCTCCGGGGGCCGGAGAGCCGCTGGTGGTGCCGAAATCCATAGATGACGTGCCGATCCTGACACTGACCCTCTGGTCGGACCACTATGATTATTACATGCTGCGCAGGGTCGGCCCGGGAAGTGTGCGACAATCTGAAGAAGAGCACCGATGTCGCCGAAACCGAAATCAAGGGAGGACTGCGGCGGGAGTTGAAAGTCCGTCTCGATTCGGGCAAGCTGGCCGCTTACGGGCTTTCGCCGCTGCAGGTAATCGGCGCCCTGCGGAAGGGGAACGTTTCCGTACGCTCCGGCGATTTTCCGGCGGTAACCGCGAATACCTGGTGGACGCCGGGGACTTCCTGGACAGTGCCGATGCGGTGCGCAGGGTGGTGGTCGATGTCCATGGCGGCAGGCCGGTCTATCTTTCGGATGTGGCGGATATCCGGGACGGCCCGGAAGATGCTGAATCAGTATGTTTTTTTCGGCCTTGGACCGGCGGCGGAAAAGAAGGACATAAAAGGTAACCACCGGGAAAATTACCCGGCAGTCACCGTTTCGGTGGCCAAACGGAAAGGAGCCAATGCCACCTGGGTGGCCGAGGACCTTTTGCACCGGGTGGAATTGTTGAAGGGTAAAGTCATTCCCTCCGACATCCAGGTGACCGTTACCCGCAACTACGGCGAGACGGCAAAGGAGAAGAACAACGAGCTCCTCTTCCACATGTTCCTGGCAGCCATCTCGGTTACCATCCTGATCGCCCTTTTCATGGGATGGCGGGCGGGGATCGTGGCGGCGATTGCCATCCCGGTTACGCTGGCCCTGACGCTGTTCGTTTTCTCCATGACCGGCTATACCCTTAACAGGATTACTCTTTTCGCACTCATCTTTTCCATCGGCATCCTGGTGGACGACGCCATTGTCGTAATCGAGAACATCCACCGCTATTTCACCACAACTTCCCTCAAACCCTTCGATGCCGCCGTGCAGGCCGTGGACGAAATCGGCAACCCGACCATGCTGGCCACGGTAACGGTCATCGCCTCGGTGCTGCCCATGGCCTTCGTCTCCGGGCTGATGGGGCCGTACATGCGGCCGATTCCGGTCGGGTCGAGCATGGCGATGCTGTTCTCCCTGCTGGTCGCCTTCATCGTCACCCCCTACTTTTCCTACCGGCTGCTCAGGGGAACCCATGCCGGAGCCGCCGAGGAAGCCCGCCTGATGAGGTTTTACCGGAAGGTCATGGGGCCGCTCATCCACAACAGGAAGCTGAGGTACGGGTTTCTCGCCACGGTGGTGGTGCTGCTTCTCGGCTCCTGCTCGCTTCTTTACTTCCGACTGGTAACGGTCAAGATGCTTCCCTTCGACAACAAGAGCGAGCTGCAGGTGATTGTGGACGCGCCGAACGGAACAGCCCTGGAAGAGACTGCGCGCCTGGTGTCGGAACTGGGCGACGGCCTGCGCAAGGTCCCGGAGGTCACCGATTTCCAGAGCTATATCGGCATCAGCGCTCCATTCAACTTCAACGGGCTGGTGCGGCACTACTACCTGCGTAAAGGATCCAACCTGGCGGATATACAGGTCAATTTCACATCCAAGTCGGAACGGTCCGCACAGTCCCACGACATTGCACTGCGTATCCGTCCCATGCTGAAGACCATCGCCGACCGCTACGGGGCGCGCATCAAGGTGGCCGAGATCCCCCCGGCCCGCCGGTGCTTTCCACGCTGGTGGCTGAAGTCTACGGACCCGACCGGGCAGCGAGGATCAAACTGGCCCGGCAGATCAAGGAGATTTTCAGCAAAACCGACGGCGTGGTCGATGTGGACTGGTACCGGGAAGACGACCAGACACGTTACGGTTTTGTCGTGGACAAGGAAAAAGCCGCCCTTTCGGGCGTTTCAACCGAAGATGTGGCGATGACACTGCGCACTGCCCTGGCCGGCATGGACGCCGGGCTGCTGCACCTGCCCCGGGAGAAAGAGCCGGTCCTGCTTAATGTGCGCCTGCCGGTAACGCAGAGAAGCTCCATCGATGCCCTCTCTTCCATTTACGTTCCCTCTCCCGGCGGGAACATTCCCCTCTCCCAGCTGGTCCGGGTAAGCCGGGGAATCGAGAACAAGAGCATCTACCGCAAGAACCTGAAGAACGTAATCTATGTCACTGGCGATGTGGCCGGTAAAATCGAGTCGCCGGTATATGCGATCTTGCAGATGGGCAAGGAAATAGATAAAATAAAACTTCCCGACGGATACAAGGTCGCCCAGTCTTTTACCAAGCAGCCCTGGAGCGAAGACAGGCCGGCTGTCAAGTGGGACGGCGAATGGCATATCACCTACGAGGTTTTCCGCGACCTGGGAATAGCCTTCGGCGCGGTGATGGTCCTTATCTATGTGCTGGTTGTGGCGTGGTTCAGGGACTTCATCACACCACTGGTGATCATGGCCCCAATACCTCTCACCCTGGTCGGCATCCTGCCCGGACACGCCCTGTTCGGCGCTTTCTTCACCGCCACCAGCATGATCGGCTTCATTGCCCTGGCGGGCATCATCGTGCGTAACTCGATCATCCTCATAGACTTCGTCGAATTGCGCCGCAGGGAGGGAATGCCTCTCGACGAGGCGGTCATAGACGCGGGAGCGGTACGTTTCCGACCCATCCTACTGACGGCCGCAGCGGTGGTGGTGGGCAGTTTCGTCATCGTCTTCGACCCGATCTTCCAGGGTCTGGCGATAGCCCTCATGTGCGGTGAAATCGCTTCCACGACCCTGTCCATGATTACCATACCGATACTTTACTACCTGTACCAGTCATGGAAAGAGCGGCACTCAACCGCGACGGATAAAGTGTAAGGGTGCCGTTAGCCGCACCCCTTGGGCCCGGAATATAATAAATTATCAGGAGATTACATGTTTTTTTTGAATCAAAAGGAAAAATGCAGGGAAACTGTCGAACAAATCGAAAACGAAGCGGAACAGCACTTCCGCTCGAAGAAGATGAACTGCGCTGAAGCCGCCCTGAAAACCCTGAAAGACCACTTCAGGCCCGAACTTCCGGATGATGTTATCCAAATGGCGACCGCATTCGGCGGAGGTTCCGGTTCCGGCTGCATCTGCGGTGCGGTGGCAGGCGCTACAATGGCGATGGGTCTGGTCGTCATCGATGACAAGAAGCGGCTGAGCGCGATGACCAGGGAACTGCACAAATGGTTCGCCGCAACATACGGCGCAACCTGCTGCCGGGTCATCGTTTCCGAACAGAAAGGGATCTGCGCCTCCCTCACCGGCAAGGTCGCCGGCAAGGCGGCGGAGTTGCTGCTGTAGATTAATACCCGAGGTTTGCTCCCGGAATATTAAGGAGAAAAACCATGGAACTGAAAACGGACTATGCATTCGGCAAGACGGTTGATCTGCCTTACGCCGAAACGGAAAAGAAAGTTCGCGAGGAACTCCTGAAGGAAGGTTTCGGTGTTTTAACCGAGATCGACGTGAAGAAGAAATTCGCCGATAAGCTGAAGAAGGATTTCCGCAACTACATAATCCTCGGCGCCTGCAACCCGAACCTGGCTTACGAAGCGCTGGGCAGGGAAATAGACCTGGGAACGTTACTGCCCTGTAATGTCGTGGTATATACCCGTGATGACGACAAGACCGCCGTCATGATCATGGATCCGGTTGCCGCCCTCGGCCTTGTCGGCAATCCGGAAATGACTGAAATCGCAAAAACGGTTGCGGAGAAACTTCGCAGGGTCCTGGCGGCATTATAAATTCAGGCGAAGGGCAAACGGTTTGTTTTCTCCAGCAGGGAGAATCATCGACCCTGCGGAAAAAACCATTACCCTTAATTTGCTGGGAAAGCAGGAAGAGGTACTCAAAATGTACGTTGACAGATTACTCAGACTCATAGCAGGTTCATTCGTTCTCCTTTCCCTTTTTCTGGCGGTAAAGGTAAATATCAACTGGCTCTGGTTCACCGCGTTCGTGGGGCTTAACCTGCTCCAGTCAGGTTTCACCAACTGGTGCCCCATGATGGCCATCCTGGAAAAGCTCGGCGTGCCGAAACTGCCAGAGAAGATCGACGCCGGCTAGTCTTCGTTTCAGTCTCCCGGGTGGAAGCATGAAGGCCCCGGCTTCCACCCGGGAGACTGGAGCACCCTTTATACTGCGGTCGATAGATCCGCCTTGATCCACAGTAGCATTTGCACACCCCTCCAACCGACATGGAGTCGCATAGTTGCAACTCCATTAACAAGCCCGCAGCATTCATCTCCGATTTATCTCTTTTATTTCAAGCATATACACCTGCACCCATCTTTCCACATCCTTGGCACGATGAATGCTATTATTCATTGTAGAAAACAATAAATGGAGCACCGGACAATGAGAGCTGCCTTTTCATTCTGGGAAAATCGAATCGCGCCGGTTTTCGACGTGGCCCTGAACGTACTTGTTGTGGAGACGAAATCAGGGCGCATCATCAACGAAACCGAAGAGGCGTTGACGGATACTTTACCGATGGGGAAGGCGCTTCGCCTTGCGGAACTGGATGTCGGCATTCTGGTCTGCGGGGCCATATCCCGTCCGCTTCAGGACATGGTTTCGGCTTACGGCATTCGAGTCATCACCTTCGTGTCTGGCGATTTGCGGGAAATCATTGATGCATGGTTAGCGGGAAAGCGGGAGATGGAACTGTTTGCCATGCCCGGCTGCTGTAAAAGGAAGAGACGCATTAATGCGTCTCGGGAAAACGAGGAGGTGTTTGATATGAGAGGCAGAAGTGGCGGCGGAGCAGGACAAGGTAAAGGAATGGGTGGAGGCGGCCGGAGAGGCGGACCTGTCGCCGCAGGTCCAGGCGGTTATTGCGTGTGTCCGCAGTGCGGACACAAAGATCCGCATCAGGTCGGAGTGCCCTGCCTGCAAAAGCAGTGTCCGAAGTGCGGGACCGCTATGGTGAGGGAATAAAAAGGTAAAGGAGACACGGTCATGCCGAGAGGTGACAGAACGGGACCAGCGGGATCCGGACCAAAGACGGGACGGGGGATGGGTTCCTGCGCGGGAGCGGGCAAAGGCGGCTCTTATCTTCGAAGAGGAGGCGGTCTCGGTCTCCTTGGACTTGCGACGTGGCTTCTGAGAGTCTGGAGCTCCGGAAGGCAACCCGCAACCACCGGTTCCAGTGCAAAAGAGGGTGAAGCGGCAGAGCTCAGGGAAAAAATCGCTGAATTGGAAGACACCCTGTCCGAACTCAAACAACAGCTTGACAAAGTGAAAGGCGACAAAACCCAGGCTCTTCTTTAAAGAAAGTTTTACGTCGCCAAACCCTTTGCAATGGGTGGACCGGCGTTAATCCCGACGCTGGAAGGCGTCGGAAAAAATTGCCGTCTGCCATGACGGCGGAAAGGAGAAAGTCATGCCGGGAGGAGATAGAACAGGACCTCTGGGCCTTGGTCCAGGGACGGGACGGGGAAGAGGCCTCTGCTCCGGATTTGGTGCGCCGGGATTTAACTACGGAGGTCGCGGGCGCGGATTCGGGGGAGGTTTCGGTTTCAGGCGCTTTTGGGGAGCGCCGCCGATCTCGCCGGTTGATGAGGCATCAGCTCTGAAGAGCCGGATAAGCGCCATGGAAGACGCCTTGTCAGCAGCAAAAAAATACCTGGGCGAGATTGAGGCCGAAAAGAAGTGAGCCCCTGTACCCGCGGGCAGAGGGGAATCGTATCCCCCCTGCCCCGCCTTCCCAAGGGCAAGAACGGATTCCAATTTTTGGAGACAGTAACCAGACAAGGAGAAGACACGTGAAAATAGCTTTCACCACATCAGGCGAAACTTTGGATGCGCCACTGGACGGTCGCTTCGGACGCGCTCCGAAATTCATTCTTTATGACCTTGAAAAAGAATACTTCGAGGTAATCGACAATAGTCAAACCCTGAACACTCCGCAGGGCGCCGGCATTCAGGCGGCAGAGGCAATGGTGCGCGCGGGAGCAGAGTGCCTCGTAACCGGCCATTGCGGCCCTAACGCATATCGGGCGCTCTGCGCGGCGGGGATTACCATATACAGTTGCGGGGAGCCGACCGTAGATGCGGCACTGAAGGCGTTCCGCTCGGGAGAGCTGAAAACGATGGAATCCGCCGACGTCGAGGGGCACTGGGCATGATACTGGCGGTTGCTTCAGGCAAAGGCGGAACCGGCAAGACGACGGTATCGGTAAATCTGGCAAAGGTCTACGGCTCTCCCGTACAGTTGCTCGATTGCGACGTCGAGGAACCGAACAGCCACCTGTTTCTGGATGGAAAGTTGCGCGACCGGCAAACCGCCTCCATCAAGATCCCCGAAGTGGATGCATCACGGTGCGACGTCTGTGAGGTATGCGGCAGATTCTGTCAATATCATGCCATTGCCCTGCTCGGTTCGACTCCCCTCATCTTTCCCGAACTCTGCCACGGATGCGGCGGCTGTGAAAAAGTCTGCCCCAAGGGCGCTATCAGTGAAAAGGACCGGCGCATCGGCGTTGTCGAGACACTGGAAGCGGATGGTGTCACTCTCATCCAGGGGAGGCTTGATGTGGGAGTCGCCATGGCGCCGCCACTGATCCGTGCCGTCAAGTCCCATCTTCAGGGCATATTGCCCGCAATCCTCGATGCCCCGCCGGGCACCTCATGCCCGGTGATAGCCACGATCAGGGGCGCCGATTTCGTGGTGCTGGTAACGGAACCGACCCCTTTCGGCCTGCACGACCTGGAACTCGCCGTGGACATGGTAAAGGAGCTGGGCATTCCCTTCGGGGTGGTAATCAACCGTGTCGGCATCGGTGATGATCGGGTGCACACGTTCTGCGCCGGGAAAAAAATTCCACTTCTCCTGGAGATACCCGATGATCGGCGGATTGCCGAGGCTTACTCGCGTGGGGAACTGATTGTCGACGCTCTGCCGGAATACCGCTCTCTTTTTGCGACTCTCCTGTGGAATATCAGGGCGTTGAGGGGTAAGGAAGGGGGGACGCGCCATGCCTGCGGCGAAGATTGAGGAGCTTGTCATTATCAGCGGCAAGGGCGGTACGGGCAAGACCAGTCTGACGGCTTCGTTTGCCGTTCTTGCCGGAAGTGCCGTGATCGCCGATTGCGACGTGGACGCAGCTGACCTGCATCTGGTTTTGTCGCCGAATATTCTGGAGAGGCACGAGTTCCGCAGCGGCCACGAAGCCTTCATACGTATGGAGGAGTGCGTGGGATGCGGCATATGCCTGGATTATTGCCGCTTTGATGCCGTCAGGATGCTCCGGGAGGTAAACGGCGGACAGGTATTTTCCATCGACCCGGTTTCCTGTGAGGGATGCGGCGTGTGTGTCCATTTCTGTCCGGTCAAGGCCATAGATTTTCCGGAAAGGGTGTGCGGTGAATGGATGATATCCGAAACCCGCTGCGGTCCGATGGTCCACGCCCGTCTCGGCCTGGCGGCGGAGAATTCGGGCAAGCTGGTCTCCATCGTCCGTCGCGAGACACGGCGGATAGCGGAGGAGAACGGAAACGGAATGATTATCGTAGACGGACCGCCCGGTATCGGCTGTCCGGTAATATCATCGATTACCGGGGCTTCCAGGGTGCTGGTTGTGACCGAGCCGACGGTATCCGGCGAACACGACCTGGAAAGGGTTCTTGCGCTTGCGAAACACTTCTCCATCCCGACGGCGGTATGCGTCAACAAGTGGGACATAAACCCGGAAATGACGGAACGGATTGAGAAAATGGCCCGCGAGGCGGATGCCCGAATCGTGGGACGGATCCGTTATGACGGCGGCGTGACCAAGTCCCAGTTGCGGCAGTTGGCGGTTGTTGAAACTGACACGCCTTCGGCCGAAGATATCAGGTGTGTGTGGGAACAGCTCGAAGTGAACAAATATCTAAAGGAGAAAGAAGAGTGCCGATAGTAAAGTCATTGTCAGCGTACAGAAATGAAAAAAAGAATTGCGCGCAGAGCATCCTGGTCGGATTCAGGGATAACTGTGGCGTCCCGGACGCCGAGATCGACGCCGCGCGCGCGGCCGGAGGAGGACGAGCCGAAGGCGGTGTATGCGGCGCGCTCCATGCCGCGCTGAAATTGTCCGGAAAGGACGGGACGAAAGAAACCCTGCAACAACAATTTGTCGCAAAGGCGGGTTCCGAACTTTGTCGTGAAATACGTCAGATGAAGAAACTGAGCTGTGAAGGTTGTGTCGAACTTGCAGCAAAGGTCCTCTCGGAGCGGGAGCATTTAAAGTAAACCCCGGTGATCAGGGCAACCAAGGGTAATAAGGCAAAATACGCGGGATAAAGAAAAGGAGCGAAAAGTGGGTAAACAACACATTTGTTACGGGCAATCTTCCGGCAACGTAGAGATCTGTACAGAAAAGGTTCCTGAAGTAGAAGGGGATAAAACGACAGTGCGCATCAGACACAAGATCGTCGTCCTCTCCGGCAAAGGCGGAGTGGGCAAAAGCACCGTCGCCGTTAATCTCGCCGTATCGCTGGCCCAGGAGGGATATAAGGTCGGTCTGCTTGATGTGGACATCCACGGGCCGAGTGTCCCGAAGATGCTGCATCTGGAAGGCACGAAACTGGCGTTCTCGGGAGACAGGATTTCCCCGGCGGATTTCGGCGGGCTTAAAGTCATGTCAATCGGTTTTCTACTGTCGGACGAGGCAGACGCCGTTATCTGGCGGGGTCCGGCCAAGGCGGGTGCAATAAAGCAGTTTATCGGGGAAGTGGAATGGGGCGAACTGGACTACCTGGTGATAGACTGTCCTCCCGGCACGGGTGACGAACCGCTGACAGTCATCCAGACCATCGATAATATGGACGGCGCCGTTATCGTCACTACGCCCCAGGAGCTTGCCATCGCCGATGTGCGCAAATCCATCAGCTTCTGCAGGCAGCTGAACCTGCCAGTCCTGGGGGTAATCGAAAACATGAGCGGCTTTGTCTGCCCCCACTGCGGAGTTACAGTCGACATATTCAAGAGTGGCGGCGGTGAGGCAATGGCCAGAGAAATGCGCGTTCCGTTTCTTGGGCGCATACCGTTGGATGCGTCGATCATGGCATCGGCCGATGACGGAAAGCCCCATGTGTACCATTATGAAAATACCGAGGCTGCAAAAGCCTTTTCCCGGATAGTAAATCTGATCGATGTGAAAATTGAATCCACAATAAAAGCAAAGGAGACCTGTTAATTATGAAAGTAGCGATACCTGTATGTGAAGGCGTGCTGTCCATGCACTTCGGACATTGTGAAAAATTTGCGTTGGTGGATGTGGATCAGGACACGAAGGCCATTACGGCGACGACGTCTGTCGATGCTCCACCACATGAGCCGGGCCTGCTTCCGAAATGGCTGCACGAAAAAGGCGTCACCCTGGTCATAGCTGGCGGGATGGGGATGCGCGCACAGCAACTGTTCGAACAGGCAGGGGTAAAGGTAATTGTCGGAGCGTCCTCCGCCGAACCGGAGTCGGTGGTTCTGGATTACCTTACGGGAAGGCTGGTGACCGGCGATAACGTTTGTGATCATTGAGCGAGAAACACCGCAGAGAGGAGAAACGACGCATGTATTCCGAAAAAGTAATGGAACATTTTAAAAATCCGCGAAACATAGGAGAAATTGACGATGCGCATGTAATCCTTGAGGTTGGCGATCCAAACTGCGGTGATTCCCTCCTCCTTTTTTTTAAAATCGAAAACGATGTTCTTGCAGACGTGAAGTTCAGGATCAAGGGTTGCGGCGCCGCCATAGCCTCTTCTTCCATGGCCACCGAAATGGCAAAGGGGAAAAGACTCGAAGAAGTTCTGATGCTGACTGATGAACAGGTTGCTGAGGCCCTTGACGGACTGCCGGAAGAAAAGATGCACTGCTCTAATCTCGCTGTAGGAGCCCTGCATGAAGGGATATTGAGCTATCTTTCGGCAGTTGAGGAAAAAGATGGTGACGATTCATAAATAAGTTGTCGATTCTCGCCTTTTCTACATTTTGCTTTATATATCTGAAAGGAGACGAGAAGTATGGATATTCTCGAACAGGCCAGGCAGATTTTCGCGCTGGTTTGCGGAGATCACGGATTGAACCCCGACGCTGATGTGCGAGTGCGCCCGCTGAGTCCTGACGAAGCTATCGGTTCCGCAGCGAACCCTGATTTTATTATCAGAAAAGGGAAGGAGATTGTAATAGAAGCCGCTTTCCTTGATGCAAGGGGGCAGGCTTTCACCGATGTCCCATCCGAATGGCGGGGAAACCTTGCCGCCCTGATCGGTCTGGATCTCAGCCAGACAAGGTACCGTGCGGTTTTTACCGCCGGCCTCAACGCCGTGCTTCGTCATCTCGAACTGACTGCGGGTACTGTCCACTGCCTGGATGACGAGCCGTCAAAATGCGGCCGGGAAATGACGGATCTGCTTCACCGGCGTTTCGGCGTCCGCCGCTTCGCCCTGATCGGCCTGCAGCCGGCAATTCTCAAGGAAATGGTAGACGGCTTCGGCAAGGTGAGAATTCGCGTAGCGGACCTGAATCCGGACAATATCGGCGCCATACGGGAGGAAGTGCAGGTATTGGACGGCAAAAAGGACCTCGATGAATTGATCGATTGGTGCGAAGTCGGCGTTGCAACCGGTTCAAGCGTGGTTAATGGTACAATCAATCATCTTATGGAGAAATTCGACACGGCGGCCAAGCCCCTTGTTTTCTTCGGCAATACAATCTCCGGAGTGGCGGCGCTGACCGGACTGGAACGGATCTGTCCATTTGGCCGGTAGAGGATATTCTTGATTAAAGCCAGGAAAAACATGCGCATCCTCAAAACGATGAAATTCCGATCTATTATGAAATTTAATGAAATGTTTCGGAATCCGGACCCCATCGTTACCGGCCATGGAGAGTGACGGGGCCGACATGCACCAGAACTTCGGTCACGCCACCAAGCCGTTCGCGGATCCGGCGCTCAACCTCCTTGGCCAGATAGTGACTTTCCTCAACGGTCATTTTGGGGTCAACGAGGATATGAAGATCTACCCGCACCATGCCGCTCATTCCGCGGGCCCGAACCTTATGACAGCCGAGAACGCCGCTGACGGTACCCACAACGCGAGCGATGCTCTCCATGTCTGCCACTGCCGCATCGCTGAGCACCCTTGATGCTCCGCGGATAATGCTCCAGGCACTCCATGAGATGAATGCCGCCACGACGGCCGACACCGAGGTGTCCAGCCACGGAATTCCTTCACGTGCAGCCGCCAGGCCGGCTATGACTGAGATTGAAACAAACGTGTCACCCCATACGCGCCCTGCATCAGCTTTCAGCATGGTGCTCGAAAACCGTCGACTCATGCCGCGCTCCCACGTGGCCAGGCCGACGCTGACCAAAACGGAGACAATCATAATGAAGAAGCTTACATCAGTCACTGTGGGTATTTCAGGAGAATGGATACGTGCCCATGCTCCACTGAGAATTTTCCAGACGGCTATAAACATCAGAGCCGAAACACCCATAGACGCCAGTGGTTCATATCGCTCATAGCCGTATGGATGCCGCTCGTCCGGCGGCCGCGAGGCAAGCTTGATACCGATCAGGCCGATCACTCCGCCCAATGCGTGGACGCCGGAGTGGAATCCGTCCGAAAGCATGCCGAGACTTTCAGTCTTATATCCGTAAAAGCCCTTGCCGGCAGCGAGCAAAAGGTCAACTCCCATCACGACGAGGAGTACCCATTGTATCGACCGATACCGCTTATTCAAATCCATGCGCTCCTCCGGCATATTTTTTCAGCTTGGTGGAGATGTTTATCTTTGCCCCGTTTTTCCGACGCAAACTTCCCGGAAGCTTTGGGCGAATGGTCATGGGCATCAGGTTTAAATATTTTACCACTTCCCACCCCTAAGAAGGCGCAAAAAGATTCAAGTAATGAAGCTATCTGATCAACGTGAATCTTATGAGGAGGATTCTTCAGACATAACCTTAAATGGATTCCGCATGGCTGCCTACGTCGTATAATGGATTATGGAATGCAATATCAAAGAACAATGGTAAATGAGGTCAAAGGCGGGCTGCGGGAAAAACATCCGGCAAAAGGAGAGAGAGATGAGACAAAACATATGCGTTGCGGCGGTTCTGCTCATGACTTTCATGGGGTCGACGGTGTTCGGTCAGCCATGGAGCGGCAGCGGCGGCTGGGGATGAAAGGGTCATACCAGAGGATGTACAACCCGGCTACGGTTGAAACCGTTAAAGGCGTGGTTGTAGCAGTCGAAAAGGTAGTGCCGCAGAAAGGGATGCAATACGGCATCCATCTGATGGTCAAGACCGACAAGGAGACAATACCCGTCCACCTCGGCCCGGCCTGGTTCATTGAGCGCCAGGACATGAGAATCGAAAAGGGAGACAGGATCGAGGTGAAGGGTTCCAGGATTACCATCAACGGGAAACCGGCGATAATAGCTGCGGAAGTGAAAAAAAGCGACCATGTCCTTTCGCTTAGAGACAGCGCAGGTGTGCCGGCCTGGAGCGGCTGGAGAAGGTAACACAAGGGTATCCGGCTATACCTGGAGATTCGGGAGAATTGATAACCTGGAGAAACTCATGACCTATGGGGAACTGCAGAAATCTTTGCTGGTGTTCGGGCTGGGTGAACGGGCCACGCTCAGGGAAATAAAGTCCCGGCACCGGGAACTGGCTAAACGTTATCACCCGGACACGCAGGACGGACATGATCACGACCGTATAAGAATAGATCAATGCGGCCTATCGGATACTCCTTGAATATGTCGAATCCTACCGTTTTTCCTTTACGGAGGATGAATTCTACGAGCAGAATCCCGAGGAGCGGCTCAGGCGGCAATTCATGAATGACCCGTTGTGGGGAAAAGAATGAAAGAAATTGCAATGGGGTGCATGAATGCTGGATAAAATCATAATGAAATCTTTGCAGGGTGAAATAATAACGGCTGGAGAGATAGCACTTCTTTTTGAGATCCCGCTTTTTTGGACGAATCGGCTAAAATCATTTCCGCTTCCAGGTGGAAAAGCGAGAAGGCCGGCGGTGAAGTTGCCGAAGTACATGCTCAAGTCGGCCTGAACATCGCTTCCTGCCCGAGAAATTGTGCATTTTGCTCATTTGCGGAAAAAAACAAGGTCTTCGACAAAACGTCGGAATTGAGTATCGAAGAAGCCGTGGCAAATGCCGGGCAATTCGAGGAGGACGGTGCAAATGCAGTATATGTAATGGCAACCGCCGACTACCCATTCGCAAGGTTTCTTGAAATGTCCCAAGAGATCCGAAAAAGCCTGAAGAAAGAAACCGTGCTCGTCGCAAACATCGGAGACTTCAACAGCAAGGAGGCACTGAAGCTGAGGGATGTCGGCTATTCCGGGGTTTATCACGCTGTTCGTATTGGAGAAGGCCGCGTTACCTCGATACCTGTGGAACAGCGATTGCGCACGATAAAAAACGCGAAGGAAGCCGGACTGATATTGGGGACCTGTGTTGAGCCTGTGGGCAAAGAACACACCATTGAAGAACTGGTGGAGAAAACTATACTTACAAGAGAAGCTTTTCCTTGCTTCAGTGGCGCCGCCCGTCGCATTCCGATACCAGGAACCGAACTGGCTCGACATGGAATGGTCAGTGAGGCTCGAATGGCCCGCATTCTGGCCGTTGTCCGTCTGGCACTCGGGTATGAAACTCCCGGCAATTGCACTCACGAGCCGAATGTCATCGGGTCATTCGCCGGAGCCAATCTGCTTTGGGCAGAATCAGGATCTAACCCCAGGGACATGGAGGAGAAGACCGAGGGAAAGCGGGGTATGACAGTCAAGGACTGCAAGGCAATATTTCGCGAAGCTGAATGGCAGGTTCTGCAAGGGCCTTCCAGATTTTTTGCCGAATGATTGAAATCCTTGTTACGCGGCGGGATAACAAGGAGGACTTGCTCACATCAACACGTGGGAGAAGGAGGTAGATTATGGCGGAAAAGCCGAAGGTAGGGTGTGCCCGTCCGACCGGCGGTCTGGTCGGACAGCCGGAAGCAGCAAAGGAACAGCAGGTTACGCAAACAATAAAGGAGGTAAAGAAAATGATCCAGGTAGGAAAGCCTGCCCCCGATTTTGTCGCCCCTGCGTACCACAAGGGAGAGTTTACCTCGGTAAAACTGTCGGAGCATTTAGGAAAATGGGTTGTCATGTGCTTATATCCGGGTGATTTTACCTTTGTCTGAGCGACTGAAATAGCGGCGGTCGCTGCTAAATATGAGGAGTTCAGGAAGCTTGGAGTTGAAGTCCTGTCCATGAGTGTTGACAGCGTCTTCGTCCACAAAATGTGGAATGACAAAGAGATTGCAAAAATGGTTGAAGGAGGCGTTCCGTTCCCCATGCTTTCCGATGGAGGCGGCAAGGTCGGGACCGCTTATGGGGTCTATGACGAGGACGCGGGCGTGGAAAACCGGGGCAGGTTTATCATCGATCCCGAGGGAATAATTCAGGCATACGAAGTCCTTACACCACCTGTCGGCAGACATATTGCTGAAACCCTCAGACAGATCCAGGCCTTTCAGCTCGTGAGAGAGAGCAAAGGGGCCGAGGCAACACCTTCAGGGTGGAAGCCGGGTAAATTGACGCTGAAACCGGGGCCAGAACTGGTCGGCAGGGTATGGGAAGTCTGGAAAACCTCCATGGAATCAGACTAGTTTGTTTCTTCAGCCGAATCTGTTGGAGATTCAAAACAAGTAGGGTGAAGCAACCCGATAAAAGCCAAGTATTTCATCGGGTTGCTCTTGCTCATGAGATCAGTACGAGCAAATGATAACCGGGAACCGAACCGGAGGTGAATCTAATATGGCATCGGAAACGCTATCGCAGATTATTTTGGGGCTGTATGTGGATGATGACGGAAAAAATGACGATACGGCTTTAAATGCATGCATAAATCTGGCGGACTGCACGCAGATTGCCCATCTCGATCTTTCGTCATGGGCACTCGACAAGCCGGGCGCCGGAAACAGACAACCGATGGATATGGATTCAAGTCCGACGCGGGAACAGATCGAATCAGAGTCACGATTGAGGTTCAGATGGAGCCCTCGCGGCCGTGATTCTTTCAACGGTCATGCCACTGTCGAGATTGAATATGATGACGGCGTAAGGCGAACCTACAGCATAAATAATGTCAAATTCGACAGGGATAGAGAATGGTACATTTTCCCGCTATCGGGTTCGGGCGACACGCAGTAATTTCAGAACAATGCCCGGATCGCCGCATTGCCCTACGGCAAAAGATTCAAAAAAAGTCGATGCAATGGTCAACTAACTCAACCGAATCAAAGCAACTGTAAAATGGAGTTTGTGATTCTTAGAATCTGATTCTATCAGCTTTTATCAGATTTTATCCGTGCCTGCGCGCTTGTAGCGCTACGGCACGCAAGCGTGTCCAAATGCTTTTTTCAGTTAATAGGTTTGCTAAAGCGGTGCAGGGAAATACCTGCTCCCTGCTCTACCCGCGCAGGAGATGTTTTACATGGCGCGACTAAGAACGGGACGGCGCAAGTATTACGATATTTTCTCCCATTTTTACGATGCCTTCATCCGGATGCATTCCCGGCAGGATGAAGACGATACCCGGAATTTCCTGGTCGATGCGGCCCGTCTGGGTGGAAAGCCCATGCCACGTATTCTGGATATTTGCTGCGGGACGGGATCGGTGATTTTTGCCTTTAAGGAGCGCTATCCGGAATCGATGGCGGTAGGCTATGATTTTTCTCACGGCATGCTCCGCAAAGCGCAGGAGAAAAACATTTCCGGCCGGGTAGTTTTCGTCGAAGGGGATGCGGCAGTGCTTCCATTTGCCGATAACATTTTTAATGTGGTGACCTGTTCCCATGCACTCTATGAATTAAAGGGAGAAACTCGTCAAAAGGCCCTGCGGGAAATGAAACGGGTGGTGCGTTACGATGGCTGCGTGTTGCTCATGGAGCACGAAATTCCTCGGCATCCGGTCGTTAAATTCCTTTTTTACATGAGGATGCTTTCCATGGGTTCGAAAGACGCTTGCGAATTTGTCAAAGAGGGACTGGAGCCTTTTAAAAATGTGTTCTCCCATGTCACGTTAAGTCATTCCCGGACCGGTAAAAGCAAACTGATGAGTTGCCAAAAATAAGGTAGAACCACGGCCAATCGAACTCAGATAGCCAGAGGAAACATTTCAGTGGGCAGCTCGCAATGATCCCCTGCCTGCTGAAGCAATCTGTCCTTTTGAAATAAGGAAAGTACGACATGACATCCATTCTTGAAAAAGGAGGGGGCGCATTCGAGGGCATCAAGCTGCTGCTGTGCGAGAACCCGCTGCCGCCGATTGAAGAGGCAATCGCCGCGGCCCAGGCCGAAGTTCCCCGCAGCAATTACTACACCGAGCCTTATTCAGCGCCGCTGCGCCGACTGATCGCAGCCAGGCTCGGCGTGCCTGAACGGCTGATCCATATCAACGCCGGCTCCGAACTGATCCTGCGCCAGATCTTCGATCGCCTGGGGCAGCAGGTCCACCTGCTGACGCCCACCTATGCCCTGTTCCCGGAAATCGCCCAGGCGCTTCACCGAAACCCGGCTGCCGCCGGAAGCGCTTCGCCTTCGACCTGCCGAACTTGAAATTCCGGCGGGCACGACGCTGGCAGTCATCGTCAACCCCAACAACCCCAACGGCGGCAGTTTCGACATGGCGCCCTTGCCTGCTCTGCTCATCCGCCATCCGGATACCCGTTTTCCTGGTGGACGAGGCCTTCATCGGCATGGCGGGCGACAATCGTGGCCAGTTGGGTGCCGCGCTATGCCAACCTGCTGGTGACCCGCACCCTGTCCAAGGCCCACAGCCTGGCCGGCTTCCGGGTCGGCTACGCCATCCTCCCCGAAGACTGGCAGATGACCTCAACACCCACAACGATGCCTATCCGCTTGCCCGCCCAAGCCAGGCCGCCGCGCTGGCCACCCTGCAGCACGAAGACAAGATCCGCATGAGGGCCAGGCAATTGCGCTTCTGGGCCGACAGCTGGCCGCGGACCTTCGCTCCATGGGAGTGCGAACCTTCCCGACGGAAACCTATTTCTTCCTGGCGGACTTCGCCCCGCACGATGCCGGGCATCTGGCCTCACGCCTGAATGAGCGGGGAATCCTCATCAAGGCCTTGAACGATCCGAATCTGGGACCGGGTTTTATGCGTATCACTACCTCACTGCCCGAAGACAATGAGCGATTCGTCACGGCCATCAAGGAGTTGCTTTGATGCCCGTAAAAGCCCCTTTTGACAAGCACCACCGCCATAACGAAAGCTGGTTCCACATCCATGAGCCCGCGTACTATTCCGAGCTTCTGGCGGATATAGAAACAGAGCCAATTATCGATAAATCTTTACATGGCAAAATCGAGGCACTGGACAATTGACGAGAGGAGGTTTAAATGCCTTTTGGTTTCGGAAGAGGCGGAGGGAATTGGTGGCGGAGATGGCCAGGCAGGGGAAAAAGCAAAGATGGAATGCCTGGCAGACCGGAATACTGCGTATGCACTGTCTGCGGCTTCGTAGCGAAGAAAGAACCCGGCGCCCCGTGCTATCTTATGCCCTGCCCGAAGTGCGGCGGGCGGATGGCCCGCAAATTCGAAAGCGGGGAATGACAGCCCCATCTTACTATGAATACTGAAACAGAGAGAAAGAATAGGCTGAAGCAGGGACGGAGCATGGCCTTTCTCGCGTCCCTTGTAATCCTTTTTTTGGCGCTCGGAAAGGGAGTCGTCGGCTACCTGTTCAATTCCCATCTTCTGGTGGCCGACGCATTCCATAGCGCCGGGGACATGGTGACCGTCGCCGCATCCGGGTTCGGCCTCTGGCTTGCAGCAAGGCGGAAAACCGAAAAATTCCCGTATGGGCTTTACAAGGCGGAGACGATTGCAACGCTTTTTATCGGCATGCTGATCGTGTGGGCGGGCGTCGAGATGGCGCGCGACGGTTTTTCAAAGTTTTTCCACGCAAGCACGGCGCTGGAATTTCCGCTCCTGCCTGTCGTGATTTCGGCCATTTCCGTTATAACCAGCCTGATTCTGGCAAGAAAGGAATACGAGGTCGGAAAAGCCGTCAACTCCCAATCCCTTCAGGTGACGGCACGCGAAATGTTTCTAGATACATTCGTCTCATCAGCCGTGCTGATCGGTATTCTCATGACCTATTGGCGGATTCCCAATGTGGAAGGCGGGCTGATCATGGTTATTTCTCTCCTGATCCTGAAACTGGGGGAGAAAGCGTCTGGATGTCCATTCTATCCCTTCTGGACGCAAACCTCGATCCGGAACTGCAGGCGGAGATTGAACAAAAGATTGCCGAAACAGGCGGAGTGCAAGGGGTTCCGGAACTCAGGGTGCGCCGGTCCGGACCGTTCAGGATGATCGACTGCACCATCGAGAGCAGCCCCCATCTTCCTCTTTACCGCGCGCATGAACTTGCGGACAAGATCGAGGATGCCATCACCGGGGATTACAACGAAATCGAAACGGTTTTCATCCATGTGGAACCGTCGCTTAAAAAAGTGCTTTCCGCGCTGATTCCGGTGGCGGAAGTAAACGGACTTGACTCTCGAATTCACGGACACTTCGGCCGGGCGCCCTATTTTGCCGTTGTCAGGTTTGATGTAAGCGAGATTGAAATAGTCGACTTTTATTTCAATGAGTTTCTGGATGAAAAACTCCATATAGGCGTGAAGATTATCAAGTCGCTCATCGGTTCCGGATTGAACCTGCTCTTTACCCGCAGCATCGGCGAACTCTCCTTTTACATGCTCAAGGAGAATTTCATCGATATCTACCATGTGGATGAAGAGCTCACCCTAGGAGAGATTATCAAGGCTTACAGGGAGAACGCCCTTCCCGGACTGACGGCTCCGACACATCAGTTGGAAGAGTCGGAAACGGCAGCTCACGGAAACGGATGAAGCGAAGTGGATCGCATCAGGGAGTCCGGTCACTCTCCATCAAGTTGATCAAGGAGCAATCGGGCTGGCCGTTTGTCAATTCCCATTGTGGAGCAATTCCCGGGGAAAAGCTCTTCTCGGCAATCAATCAAAATATTTTACGGCCAGGAACAAAAAAACTTTGATTTGGAGGTCTCAATACGGTTATATTGCTTATTATATAACGCTCATATGCCGGGTTTTTACAAATCTATATTCTCACGGAGGGAAAAATGACTTTAAAAATTGAAAATCGCCTCATGGATTTCCTTATGCC
Source organism: uncultured delta proteobacterium (assembly GCA_963815135.1). Lineage (GTDB taxonomy): Bacteria > Desulfobacterota > Desulfuromonadia > Geobacterales > Geobacteraceae > CAIWTU01. The sequence goes on along the minus strand of CAWFFO010000012.1, from coordinate 74,049 downwards.
GCAAGCTGAAAAAGCAACAATAAGTGACGTGCGCATAGGGCTTGGCTACTGCGCCGTAAAAATCGACAGCGGACATGCCGGCGTTGCCTGGACGCCGAAATCGTCAGCACCCTGCTGCACCCATCTGCAGGGCGCCGGGACCCTGGCGGGCCGTCCCGCCTCGGAACTCCTGGCCATGCTTACCGATGAAAAATCCGCCCTGTCAAGGGCCGTCGGCCTTGCCTCTGCAAATGCGCTGCTTGCCGCCTCACCCCAACCTGCATTAAAAGAGGAGGTTATTTCCTCTCTCAATGTTACCGGGGAAGACAGGGTGGTGATGATTGGTTATTTCGCCCCTGTTATATCGCAACTGAAAAAAACAGGGTGCAGGCTGGACATCCTGGAACTGAACCCGCATCATGGCGAGAATACGCTCTCCCCTGAACAGGGCAAGGAGGCGATGGCGCAATGCACCGTGGCCGTTGTCACCGGCACCACCCTGATCAACGGCACGTTCGACGAAGTCGTCGCCGGCTTGGGAAATCCGCGCGCGGTAGTATTGCTCGGACCTTCTTCGCCCCTGTGCGGAGATGTCTTCAGCGGGACGAAGATCACCCACGTGGCCGGGTCACGGGTAAAAGACGCGGACGCGGTGCTGCGCATCGTCTCCGAGGGCGGAGGCACAATGCTGATGAAGCCATACGTCGGCTTTGAGACCGTACTTGTTCCGTGAGCATTCCGAGAGAAGTGAAGGAGAAAAGGACATGGATATACTTGAACAGGCCAGACAGATCTTCGCGCTCGTCTGCGGCGAACATGGACTGGATCCCGACACCGTTTTGAGCGTACGTCCGCTCAGCCCAGACGAGGCCATCGGACCCGAAGCGGACTGGGATTTCGTCATCAGGAAGGGAAAGGAAAGCGTAATAGAAGCCACATTCTTCGAAGCGAGAGGCCAGGCTTTCACCGATACGCCGACCGCCTGGCAGGGAAACCTTGCCGGACTCATCGGCCTGGATCTCGCTCAGACCAGATTCCGTGCGCTGTTCACAGCCGGTCTGAACGCGGTCCTCCGTCATCTGCAACTGGTTGACGGGACGGTACATTGCCTGAATGAAGAACCGGAAAAATGCGGCCCGGAAATGACCGAACTACTCCACCAGCGTTTCGGCACACGCCGTTTCGCCCTGATAGGCCTGCAGCCGGCGATCCTCAAGGAAATGGTGGACGGATTCGGAAAAGTGAGAATTCGTGTCGCGGACCTGAATCCGGACAATGTCGGACAGATTCGGGAAGAGGTTCTGGTCGCGGATGGGGAAAAGGACCTTGACGGATTGATCGATTGGTGCGAAGTTGGACTGGCTACAGGTTCGAGCGTTGTGAACGGCTCCATCAATGGTATCATCGATAAATTCCAAGCAGCAGGCAAACCGGTAGCTTTTTTCGGCAACACCGTTTCCGGAGTCGCGGCGCTCACCGGACTGGAACGGATATGCCCTTTCGGCCGGTGACGATTGCACCCGTATGAATGGCGTCGTTAGTCCCGGACGGGGTTTCATGACGTTACTATAATAGACCACACAAGAAAATCAGGGGTACAGATGAAATTTCAGGTCAAGGCACTGGGAGTTATCCATACTGATCATGCAACCAAGGAAGAGGCGCCGATTCAGGGCGCCTTCCGGCCCGACGAGGTGGGCACCGTCGAGGTGTTTCCCGAATATGCAGCGGGACTGAAGGACATTGAGCTGTTCAGTCACATAATGCTCATTTATCATTTCGACAGGGCAGGCAGGGTCGATCTGGTAAGGAAACCTTTCCTGGACGACAACCTCCACGGCATCTTCGCCATGAGACATCCGTGCAGGCCGAACGGGCTCGGCATCTCCATCGTCAGGCTGCTTGGTCACGAGGGCAACCTGCTGAAGGTGAGCGGCATCGATGTGCTCGATGGAACTCCGCTCATCGATATCAAGCCTTATATCCCGCGCTTTGACTGTTTTCCGGATGCTTCCGAAGGCTGGTTCGCAGGGAAACAGGCGCGCGAAAAGCCGCCCGGCCGGGAGTAAGGAAAGCATAGTCAGTCATCACGGAAGCACGTTTTCATCAATCTGCGGGAAGCTTCACAGCTTTCCGTGCCGCGGCCAGGCCTTCGACAGGTCGAATTCCAGCATGAGATAGCCATAATCAATATCACCGCCCTTTCCCGTCGCATCCTTGAAGAACCTGCCGGTAAAGAAGTGGTCATAGCCGACCAGGACAGAGAGAGCGTCGCTTAATGCACAGGTCAGGGTGAAGTCCGTTTCGAGGCCGATGCTTTTGCTGAAGCCGTCCGGAACCGCATTGGCGTAAAAGTAGCGGCCGGTGGCGGAGAAGTCCAGGTCCTCCGTCAGTTCGATCCCCCATCCGAGATTGAAAATCTGCAGGCCGCTTGCGTGGAAATCCCCGGCATCCACCCCTGATAAATCGCCGACCAGGCTCATGTCCCCCGTCAGGGAAGTGTCGGTGTCCGGGTTTCGGAACTCCCTACGGGACGATATGCCGTTAGCGGCGTCCCGGTCTCCCGACCCGTATGCGTAACTCGCGAAAAAGGCGTTCTTTCTGCCGAAGAATTCGCTTTCGACCAACACATCCGCATGCCCTCCCCAGGCATTGATCCGGTCATTTTGTCCGCTATCGGCGTTGAAGGTCCTGCCGCTTTCATAAACCGGCTCTATTTCCACGTAAACAGGCCCTAACCTGGCGGTTCCGCGAAGCCCCCATATGTTCAGGTATTCGCCCGAATGGTGTTCGGCAGAGCCGGTGTCGTTGAAGCCGTATGCTTCAAGAGCGGTTCCCTCACGGAAGGCATAACTCGCATACCCGCCGACCAGGTTTCCTTTGAGTCCGTCAGACCAGGGGGTCGCGTACCAGCCGCCGAGAAGGTCTATCGTCAACGGCTCGACGGGCTTCACCCTGAGCCGCGCAGCATCGAAGGCAAGCCCCTTGAAGAAGGAGTCGCTGCCGAGAATGAAGGCGCTGCCGTAGACGAATTCCTGGCGCCCCGTCTTCAGGGCTGCAACGTCGGACCCTGGAAGCCTTCCCTCCACGAATCCCTGGTAGAGGGAATACTTGCCAAGGTACTGGCTTCCCCCCGTATAGCCGTAGCCCTGGCCCTCCAGATGTATATCCAGGTAATCGACGGGGTGCCAGTACGCATAGGGCAGCACCCGGTAGAGGAAGCGGCCTTCGGAATGCCCCGGATTGTAGCCGAGCTCGGAAAGCCTGAAATTCCCGGCGCCTTCGCCTCTCGTGAAACCCTTTACCCCCACTTTCAACACAAACGGCGGTTCTTCCGGCTTGGCAAGCATTTCTTCGATGGCTTCCCGCCTGGTAAGATACCCGTCCATTCCGCCCAGTTCCGTTCTGAAATATTCATGCAGCCTGGAGATACGGTCCAGATCCTCCATGGAAACAGCGGCATTCCCTTCCTTTTCGCATTTTTCCAGGACCCTCTCGATAACGGACAGGAGACAGGCCGCGGCCTCTTTTTTGGGGCAGGCGCCAGCTTCCGCAATGACGGTATCGGGAAGCTTTTTCGCTGCATCAAACTTCCTGCCGAGTTCCGCCACTTCCCTGCACGACCAGTGCTCGGCCTTTTCCTGTTCCGTGATTCCCTCCGCTTCCGCCGCCATGACAGTCATGCCGGGAAACAACAATAACAGCGCCGCCGTCACGCATACGGTGCGAAGCATTTTCTTCACTGTCATATTCCCTCCATTTGATCTGCTGAAAATCGAAAGTTTTCATCCGATGAGATGGTCTCCCCCCCCCGGATGGCCGCTCCAGCCGAAGCCGCCCACATGTTACCGTCAGTACCATGTGAAAGAAGTGCATCTGCCATGTGCATATACATTCCCTCCTGATACCAATAATATGGATACCAGTATCCGTTGAGTGCTACATATTTGTATTTAGTAGCACCACATACCTAATTCATATCAATTCGTATGTCAATAAATTTTTTTTCATCCCAGAGTTTTGAACATATATCAGGCAACGTTGCGGCTTTGTTTGATTTTTTCAAAACAGGCGACAGACTCCGCCGCAAGAAGACACCTGAAATGAGAATGTGAAAATGAGAGTCCTTATCTCCTCTGTCACGCGGGCTTGCGGCGAGGTGATATTTGAGAATGCTGGCGGGTAAAAACACGGCCTAAATGTCTCAGGTCTGTGGCCGAAGCCGTGGACAACCCTTAATTATTGACTTTCCAGAATATTTCTTTGCTATAATCATCGGATATTATAACCTGGTGCAAACAAGTATTTAGGAGGTGAAATATAATGAATGCTGAAAAGCGGGACTTCGACAAGGTCGCCTCTTCATGGGACGAAGAGCCACGCAGGGTGAAGCTGGCCGCGGAAGTTGCAAGGGCCATATCGAATGAAGCGGGGCTTTCTCCGGATCTGGACGTGCTCGACTACGGCTGCGGCACAGGTCTTGTAACCTTGCACATTCAACCCCATGTGCGGAGCATCACCGGGGCGGACACTTCCCAGGGAATGCTGGATGTCTTGCGGCGCAAGGCAGGTGAAGCAGGATTGGACAATGTCCGAACAACCCTGATCGACCTGTCTAAAAAAATTACCGTCGAAGGAAAATTTCACCTTATCGTGAGCAGCATGACCCTGCATCATGTAGAGGATGTCCAGGCCCTTTTCAACAACTTCTACCAAGCGTTGTTACCGGGAGGCGGACTGTGCGTCGCAGACCTGGACAGGGAAGACGGAAGCTTTCACAGCGACAGCACGGGAGTCGCCCACAACGGTTTCGACCGCGGGGAAATCAGGAAGATGTTGAATAATGCCGGGTTCACCGGCATCCGGGACGTGACCGCCTCCGTTATCGAAAAAGAAGCAGAAAATGGCGTTCGGCGCGAGTACCCCGTATTTCTGATGATCGCGGACAAGTAGCGTCTCACCAGGGACTTGAATGGAATGAAAAAGCTATATCACTCGCCTTCCGCACTTTCCCTGATCGCCGGCATTGCCCTGTCCGTCGTCCTTTCCTGGTTTGCCTTCGCCCAGTACGGAACGGCGATCCGCATGGCTGGGGAGAACCTGCGCGGACTCGCCCTTTCCCTCTCGGCCGCGATTGAATCGGTATCTGCCAGGGATCCCTCTTTCCAGTCATTGAATTACTTCCAGTCTCCGGAGATTGCCTATTTTGCCGTATTGGACAGTAAGGGGACAATATTGTTCCATTCAAACAATGCACTTGTCGGCGGGAGGGTTTCTGATCGCAGATTTGCACCGGTCTTCGACAATGGGGACTTTTCCGCGAACAGGATAAAACTGGGGACAGGTGAGGAAATATATGAATCCAATTCACCCATACACGTGGGTGGCCGTACGCTTGCCCTGCGCCTGGCGCTCCATACCTTCCGCGCGGACAGCGTGGTCAGAATGGCACGCATCGGGCTGGCGGTTCTTCTCTCGCTGATTACAGCTGCATGGGCAATGGGCTTCCTTCTCCGCCGGTTTGCCTTGAGGGAGGAAGCCTTCAGGAAGGAGATGGCGCGCGGCGAGCAGCTGGCAAAACTTGGACAAATGGGAGCGGTTATCGCCCACGAAATCAGAAACCCGCTGGCCGGGATAAAGGGATACGCACAACTTTTGCATGAAAAAGCGGGACCGGGTGAAGACGGACAGTTCGCCGGGTTGATAGTTCGACAGGCACTGAGGCTGGAAGAAATGGTGAACGAACTCCTTGCCTTTACCAGCGTCGGAACGGACTTATCCGTGCCGGTCGAAATCCGTGACGCGCTGGAACGCTCTCTGGCCGTGATTTCCCCCGAAGCGAACGAAACCGGAGTCAGCATAGAATCGTCACTGGAGTCGCCTCTCGTTATCAGCGGAAATTGCGACAGGCTCGAACAATTATTCATCAACCTGTTCCGAAATGCTCTCCAGGCCATGCCGGACGGCGGTATGCTGGGAATCACCGGGCATCGGCTGGGGAACAAAATCGAGGTTCTCGTTTCCGACACCGGTCACGGCATCGGACCCGATGACCTGCAGCACATTTTCGAACCGTTTTTTACCACAAAGGCCCGCGGAACCGGTTTGGGTCTGGCAATCTGCAAAAAAATAAGCGAAGATTATAATGGTAAGATAAGAGCCGAAAGCATTCCGGGCCGGGGGACGACATTCAGGATAATATTCCCGGCACGGGTTGGTTCGTAGTTCGTAGGTCCCGGTTTTGATTGACTGACATTTGACATCCGACATGGAGCAGAAATGGAACGAATTCTGATAATCGAAGATGATGCCGTTTTCAGGAGTTTCCTGAAGACTATCCTTCTCAGGGAGGGGTACGAAGTATTCGAGGCGGAAAACGGCAGAAGGGGGATGGAGCTTCTCCGGTGCGAGAATTTCGATCTGGTCATATCTGATCTGAAGATGCCCGGCATGAGCGGACTCGACCTCTACAGGCAGCTCAGGGCGGAAGCTGCGTCCCCCCCTTTCATACTCCTGACCGCATTCGGAACAATCGAAGAGGCTGTGTCGGCCATGAAGGAAGGGGTCGCCGACTTCATCACCAAGCCGCTGAAAGACCCTGAAAGCCTCAGGGTCCTTGTTCGCAAAACCCTGAAAAACGGCGGCAGGAAACCTGCCGGTGATTTGATGAAAGAGACGGAAACAAAGGGGCTGCCTCCGGAATCGCTGATATTTTCAGGAAAGGCCATGGCCGTGATAAAAGAGTTGGTTGAGAATGTAGCGATTACTTCGGCAAATGTCGTTATCCTGGGGGAAAGCGGCACGGGCAAGGAACTGGTCGCCCGCACCATCCACCTGCTGAGTCCGCGCCGCAATGCCGCTTTCGTGCCCATCAACTGCGCCGCCATCCCGGAATCCCTTCTTGAAAGCGAATTGTTCGGCCATGAGAAAGGCGCTTTCACCGGTGCCATCCAGGCAAAGCAGGGCAAATTCGAACTGGCCCAGGGAGGAACCATATTCCTCGACGAGATAGGCGACATGCCGCTTGCCCTGCAGGCCAAATTGCTCAGGGTCATACAGGAAAGGAAATTCGAGCGCGTGGGCGGCACCAGGGAGATCAAGGCCGATGTCAGGATTATCGCCGCGACCCACCGCGACCTTGAGGATGAAGTGCGGGAAAAGAGATTTCGCGACGATCTCTTCTACCGGTTGAATGTTTTTCCCATCAGCCTCCCTCCCCTGAGGCAGCGGAAAGATGCCCTGCCGCAACTGGCGGAATACTTTGTCGGACGGTTCACCGGGCAGACCGGCAAAAAAACGAGGGGGATTTCGCAAGAGGCCATGGAAGTGCTCCGGGAATATAACTGGCCCGGCAACATCCGGGAGCTGCAGAACGTCATCGAGAGGGCTGTAATCCTGGGGAAGGATACCATTCTGCCTGCCGACCTGCCCGAGGTTCTAACCGATCCGGCCTGTCGCCAGGTGGAAGAAAGCGGCGAAAACCTGAGGGGCCTTGAAAGAGAGGCAATACTCAGGGCACTGGAAAAAGTGGACGGAAACAGGCGCAAGGCTGCCGAGGAACTGGGCATTTCCAGGAGGACCCTGCAGTATCGCCTGAAGGAATACGGGCTCGTGGACGATAAATGAAAAGGGTGCAGAAAATTCACCTGAAGTGCACAGCTTGCACCATTTAATACATCGGCAATGAACCCGGCAAGCAAAACACACTTTTTTACAGATAGTTACACAATTTTTTCCTCTCGGCATGGTGATTGAAACTTCTTTTTACAGAAAACAGAAAAAAGGAGGTATCATCATGAAAAGCAGAAAACTGGCATTGGCGGCAATATTGGCGGTCTGCTCCATTTCGTTCGCTGGCGAGGCATTCGCACGGGGTGGCGGAGGCGCCGGGGGCGGACAGGGAGCCGGGATAAGAATGCAGAAGAGAGACGGCAGCTGTCTGCAGAATAATGTAAACAATAAAACCCGGACCAATACCCGACCAGGCAGCAGTTGAAGGACGGATCGGGCATGAACGCCGGTTCGACCCGACAGGGCACCGGCCAGGGCGCCATGAGAAATCTCGGCCCCGGTGACGGAACAGGTAACACAACAAGGCCGATGGACGGAACCGGTTACGGATCTCCGGCCCGGTAAGGTGACAAAATGAAATCAGGCCGCTTATTCACAATTGTATTGATTCTTCTGTTCGTCTTATGCCTTCGGGCGGGAAACGCCCATGCATTCTGGGGCTTCGGCGAAGACCAGGGGAAAAGCGGCCTCGATTTCGACAAAGGTTACGACCTTAATACGGTCACAACAGTAAAGGGAAAGGTAATTGCCGTCGAAACCGGCGAAGACAGGGGACCGGTTACCATAATCGTCCGGCAGGGCGCCGGCAGGATACATGTCGTTGCCGCCCCGGAATGGTACTGGTCCGACAGGGGAATCGCCATCAAGCCGAATGACGAGATCGAAGCAACGGGAGCCAAGGCCCAGGGCAAGGACGGCAACATGTACATTATTTCACGGAAAATAACCAATAACTCTACCGGTGAATCGGTTACCCTGCGCGCGGGCGGCGGCAGGCCTGCCTGGAGAGGCGGCGCCGTCGGGCGGGGTGGCAGCGGTGCGGGCGGCATGCGCATGCAGCGAGGCATGGGCGGCGGAATGGGTGGTAGATGATGCGCTTCCTGCCGGCTATTGGCGAAATCGGAACGCAAAAGGGGTAAAGCTTTATACTTTGCCCCTTTTGCGTTAAACCGTCTCGAACCAGTCCAGGCTTCAAACAATCCCGCTATGATTTTCTCATCTGAGACTCCCTGACCCCGGATCCGGCAGATTGGATGTTTCGATATAAGAGATGCCGTCCTTGGGGACCACATAGGCCCTGTTCAGCTTCTTGTCATAGAAAAAGAAGAAATTGCTGTTTGCTTCCAGGACGATACAATCGCTTTCGTTTATCTTGATACTCCTCGTAAAATGGACCTTGTAATGGGTCAGGCTGTGCATGGGTTCGGTCAGCACTGTATCACGGTCATAAACAACCACTGAAAGGATAAGCAGCAGGTAAAATACCAGGACGGTAAAAGAAAAGTACCGTGAATATGAATCATGATCGCCCCTGAATACAATCTTGAAGAGGAAAAAGTCTCCGACAATGAAGATTGCAAACGAAAGCAGGAAATAACCGAAGGGTTCCTTATAATCGACCAGCATGATGATCCCGCCCGTTGTCATTATTACAGGGATGCAATAAAGCAGCGACGCGATAATCCAATGAGATAACAATTTCTTTTGTTCATGTATTATATATCGGGCAATGTAGCTGCTGATAGTGGCGAACAAAATGGAAATTATGATCAGGTAAATTTTCTCGATACTTGAAGCAAGATAGTCCTGCAAGGTAAAAAAATTCTCGACCCTGATGCCGAAAAATCTGAAAAAGAGAAAATTGTATACGAAACCTGTAAGTACGAATATTGCCGTAAGATACAGGTATAAAACATGCAAATCAGGTAATTTAAAAGTATTTGCGGCTTTCTTTATTTCTTCGGTTGCCGGCAAGCACCCCTCCCCGGCCGGGAATTCATTCCGGCCTTTAATAGATTGAACAAAAGCAGCCTTCAAATCATGAGTGAATTACTCCAGGCATTATGAATGTTACGCAGTGACCCATTCCATGACCCGTGCCAAAACTCCACTTGAATTCAAACCTCTGTAATTCAGTGTTTTTTCTAAAAATGAAGTCGACAAGAATGATCAATGGTGCAATATTTTGCACCGGGGCGAGAAATTTTTTGCACCATTCGACTGAAGTCCATTCCGGAAGCTCCGGGAATTGACAGTTTCTGCCTGATTCGAGTAACAATGCTTCCCCATTGCCATTTGTTCCGGTAAAATCCCGACGTCACTCGCTGCAGATACTATCCGGAGGGAAATCATCAAGCTATTTTTCATCGAGCAGTCCGTATTCCTTCAGCTTGTATTGCAACGAGCGCCTGGAAATTCCAAGCTCGACGGCGGCCAGGCGGCGATTCCCTCCATGCCTGTCCAGCGCCTTCCTGACAATTTCCCGCTCGGTGGACTTGAGGATTTCCCTGCCATGGAGACCTGTCTGTTCTTTCCCGTGCCGCAATTCCGAGGGAAGCATTTCGAGCTTTATAAAATCGGCAGCGAGAATTACTGCCCGCTCGATAACGTTCTGCAATTCGCGGATATTTCCCGGCCAGTGGTAATCCATCATCATTTCCAGTGCCCCTTCTTCCAGACCTTCGACTCTTTTGCCTGTCTTGCCGCTGAAGCGGCGGATAAAATATTCAGCCAGAAGAGGAACGGCATCGGCCCGTTCACGGAGTGGCGGCAGGTGAATCGGGAAAACATTGAGCCGGTAGTAAAGGTCCTCCCGGAAGCGGCGCTCTGCCACCTCCTGCTGCAGATTACGGTTGGTCGCCGCGATAATCCGCACGTCCGCCTTGATTTCCCTGCTCCCGCCGACCCGCTCGAAGGTGCGTTCCTGGAGCACGCGCAGCAGCTTAGCCTGCAATGACATGGGCATCTCACCTATCTCGTCGAGAAAGATCGTCCCCCCGCGCGCCAGTTCGAATTTCCCCTGCCGGGTCTGTATCGCCCCGGTGAAGGCCCCTTTTTCGTGGCCGAACAGTTCGCTTTCCAGGAGATTCTCCGGTACGGCGGCGCAGTTCAGAGCAATGAAACCTGACCCGCTTCTGGGACTGAGAAGGTGGATGGTCCGCGCCACGAGTTCCTTTCCGGTGCCGCTTTCACCATAAATCAGGACATTCGCGTCGGTCTCGGAGACATTGTAAACAAGTTTTCGCACCTCCTCCATTGCCCGCCCGGCAAAGACAAGGTTATCCGGCGGCAGGCCGGCCGATTCGGATTCCTTCAGCGACAAATAGTCACGGGTCCTGTTCTGGTTCTCTATCACCCTTCGCACCAGCGCCAGAAGGGTGTCCGGGTCGTCGAGCGGTTTGGTGAGGAAATCCACCGCGCCCTCCTTCATGGCGGCAACCGCCTCCTCCACTTTTCCGTATGCGGTGAGGAAGATGAACCGGGGAGGATCCGGATCGTTTTTGGTTTCGCGAAACAGTTCCAGGCCGCTTTTGCCCGGCATTTTCAGGTCCGAAACCACCAGGTCGAAATTTTCCCGGCGGAGAAGCTGCAAACCTTTCAACCCGTTTTCAGCGGTTTTCACCTCGTGCCCGTCATCTTCAAGAATGGTCCGCAGAAAACTTCTGAAAGTCTCATCGTCTTCCACGAGCAGAATGCGTCCCTTCATGATCGCCTACCCCGCCTTTCCCTTGACTTGATCCCGGGCAGGATTATCGACACCGATGTCCCTTTTCCCTCTTCGCTTGCCACCCTGATCTCTCCTCCGTGTTCCTCGACGGTTTTTTTGCAGAGGGCCAGACCCAGCCCGGTTCCCCGCGCCTTTGTCGTAAAAAAAGGCTCGAAGATGCGGGACAGATCCGCCGGGCTGATCCCGTGACCCGAATCTTTTACGGTTATTATAACATTCCGGCGTGACACATCCGCAGTTATATCGAGATTCCCCCCTTCCGGCATTGCCTGAAGGGCATTTTTTGCAAGATTTATCAGCACCTGCCCCAACCGGTCACGGTTGCCGGCCACCCTGATCCGCCCGGCACTTCCGCCGGAAACCGAGACATTCTGCTGTTCGGCTTCACTGCGGACCAGTGAAACGGTATTTGCAACAAGTTCGCCAACATCGACAGGGGACATGGAAGCATTATCACCCCTTGAATAGGCAAGGAGGTCGGTAACCAGGCGTTCGAGTCGCTGGACCTCGGCGACCATGCGGTGAGCAAAACCGGCGTTGCGCTCTTCACACGGTTTTTTTTCGATTATCTGAGCGTATCCCTTGATCCCCGCCAGGGGGTTCCTTATTTCATGAGCAAGCATGGCGCCCATTTCCCCCATCTGCGCCAGTCTTTCCCTCCTGGCCATCTCTGCCTGGTGCCTCTCTTCCCTGACGGCAAATCGGTAAAGGATCAGCCCCAGCAACCACCCTGCCGCAAGGAGCCCGAGAAGGATCACCATGTTGAAACGGGCGCGTCTTATGACCGCATCTGACCGATAGGTATGTAGCACCAGGCGGAGGACGTATGTATTTTTGCCAAGGTAAAGGGGCGCATAGAATTCATACGCTCTCTCGCCGGTACCGAGAGTTATGCGTGACGCAGATATTGATTTGCTCGCTAAAATGTCCCTGTATTTATCATTTTCGACGGTGGCGCCGACCAGGTCCGCGTTGGAATGAAAGCGGTAAATGCCATGACTGTCTATGATTGCAAGGAAGGCGATGTCCGGCGGGTGGAAATCGGCAAGGTCCTGGAAAGTAGGATCACGGACAGCCAGATTTTCTATGGCGGTTTCAAGTGAAAGGGCGAGCCCCTGGAGATTTTCTCCTGCAATGGGGATAGAGGCTCGGTAGTTGTCTACGGCAAACCAGACGAGACTGAGAGATATTGCAATCCCTGCCAGAAAAAGAATTCGGTTTAACATTATTTGAGACAGTCCACCCTTTTAAAAACGGTATTTAATACAATCATACATTATTTTGACGGTACCACACCATGAAAGTCAACTCCGCTTATTTTAACGATAATCAGACGAAATACTTGCAAATAAAAGATTATTTCTTTAAATTTGAATCTTCATGCGTAGATGGGTAATTGAAAACCTCGTTCATGGACGATTCTTTTCACCAGATGCTCCCGGCAGGGTCTCCCCAGTGTCAACTCTTTTATCGATCAAAACGTTCTGATTGTAACCGGGTAAACCGCCTTAACCAAAAAGGGACCGGATAGCCCCCTTTTTTCTCCAGGAGAAGCTGTATGAAACAAAAGTTATTTAAGAAAAATACAAGCTGTTATTTGTCGTTGCTGGTGATTATTGCCTTTTTCTGCTGCGGATTCAGCTGGGGGTTCGGCCACACCGACCCTTGCGCCCAGGCGGTTAAACTTGCGAGCCAGATTTCCACGGCCTCATCGGCAAAAGAAAGAAAAAAGATCGAGGCTAAAATCGTCAAGCTTTGCCCCGGCGGAGCGGGCAGCCACTTTATCGACGCCCTTCAACAGGAGGGACTCGGCAACACCAGCCAGGCGATAGACGAGTACCGCAAAGCGCTGCAATCGGCTGACGGATTCGCGGAGGCCCACGGCAACCTCGGGCTGCTTCTGCTGAAAGAGGAGATGAACAGCGAAGCTTCCGTGGAACTTTCGAAAGCCCTTCTGACGAAGGACGACCCCAGATACCACAAGGGGCTGGCCTCTGTTTTACAGCAGGCGAAACTCTATCCTCTGGCTTTGTTCCACTACGGCGAAGCATTGAAAAAACTGCCCGGCGATGCCGGTGTTCTCGCCGGAATGGCCGACTGCCATGAACATATGGGGAAATATGACCTTGCGGAAAAGGAAATACGCGGGGTGCTGGATATCGAACCGGCCAACCTCCAGGCCAAGCTTCGCCTGGCGGAAATACTCGCATACGAAAAGCGTGTGGATGACGCAAAAAAGGAAATCCAATCTGTTCTTGATTCGGATTCCGGGAACGGGCCGGCACATCGTCTCCTTGCCGGAATTCTGCAGAAAGAGGGAGACCTGGAAGGCGCCCGGAAAGAATATAAGCTGGCGGGCATCATATATAACATTGACCCTGAAGAATATGTCCGACAGGGAGATATCCAGTTTGCCGACAGGGAATACGACAAGGCCATCGCCGACTACGAGACGGCGCTCGGGGCAAAACCGGAATGGACCGGGCTCCTGAAAAAACTTGCCGTTGCGCAGATGGCAGCCGGGCGCAACGACGAGGCAATAGCATCATTCACAAAGATCGCGCGCGGGAAAAACCCGGACAGCGACGCATACTACAACCTCGGCATCCTCTACGAACGCAAGGGGCTGCTTGACGAGGCGGTAGACTCCTACAGGAACTGCCTGCAGCGAAATCCTGCCGAAAACGACGCGCGGCGGCGACTGGCGGACATATACTTCTCCCGCGGAGATTTCTCCAATGCCGAACTGACGTACAACGAACTTATTAAACAGAGCGGCGACAATCCGCTTTTGCATATAAAGCTGGCCAAGACCTATGAAAAAGAAAAGAACTACCAACAATCTTTCGCAGAATATCAGCTGGCGATAAAACTCGCCCCCGCCAACCTTGAAGCACGCAAGGAACTGGCGATGCTTTACGGAAAACGGGGAAAATTCGACGAAGCGGCAACGGAATTCCAGTCAGTACTGAGCCTGAAAAAAGACGATAAAGACGCACGCCATGCGCTGACCGCCATCTATGTGAAAAAGGGCGAATATGACGCACTTGCCCGGCTGCTCGAAGAAGGGGTAGAAATCTTCCCCAAAGACCCCGAAAGCCACTACAAGCTTGGACTTTTCTATGAATTCAGGAAACAGTACGACAAGGCGATCGCACAATACCAGGCGGCCATAGGGCTGGACAGCAGCCATGCCAGGGCGCTCAATGCACTGGGGAGGGTTTATTACAGGACAGGCGACTTCACAAAGGCGCAAGAAACTCTGGAAGCGGCCAGGAAGGCAAACCCGGCCCTGAAGCAGGTCGGGGCGCTCCTTTCCGACATCAAGGAAGACGCCGCAATAGTTGATACAGCAAGGACAAATCACAATTATGCCAAATCAGGGTCGAACCTGGAGCGCAAGGATCGACGCAAACACAAATACCGGTCGAAGCACGGGTCAAGACACAAAACCGGGCACAAGTCGAAGCACAAAACAAAGCACAAGGTGAAATCGCAATCAAAACAGGATAAGAAAAAAACGAAAAATCACGGTCACCAGGGCAAAGTGAAAAAGAAAAGCAAAAGGTCGGCCAGCCATTGAAAAATCCTGCAAGTAAATGCTACAGTATTCTTTAGCACAACAACCAGCGGGGCGCAGGCTGCCCCCATCGGTTGAACAGGGCACATATCCGTTAATCATTCAAGGGATTTTCTAGAAAGTGAGATTAAAATGACAACTCTGGTTATCTGCCTGTTGCTCGGTGTTGCGGCAGGCATAATGAGCGGGCTGGTCGGCATCGGCGGGGGCGTGGTGATCGTGCCGGCGCTCGTTTTTCTGCTCGGCTTTACCCAGCAGAAGGCGCAGGGGACCACTCTCGCCCTTCTTGTCCCGCCGATCGGTATCCTGGCCGCCTGGACCTATTACAAGCAGGGTCTCGTCGACATCAAGGTAGGCGGGATCATCTGCCTCGGCTTTCTGCTCGGCGGGCTGATCGGGGCCCGGATAGCCACCGGCCTGCCCAACGGGGTCCTGGAAAAGATTTTTGCCGTTGCCCTGCTCCTCGTCTCCCTGAAAATTCTTCTGGCCAAGTAACTATTGACGGAAGAAAGCGTTCCCGGGGAAACAGCATAAGCATCTGTCCGCAAATAAGCCTTGATCAATAATAAGCTTTCCGCTACCTTTCATCTTGCCATGATCTGATCCGTAAAATTCCATAAATTTGAGTCTTCCGGCTGGAGGAGGAATTTATGACTGTAGTTCTGGTAATCCTCGGGCTTATTCTCGGCGGGGCGCTGTACGCATTCCCCGGCGCCGTGACCGGCGCCGCTCTCGGTTACGCACTGGGGGCGCTGATTGCGGTGAAGGAGCGCTTGCGCACCCTGGAACAGGAAGTCTCTGACCTCAGGCGGCAACCGGGTGCCACTTACACAACGGACGAAAGTTACGAGCAACCCCCGACTCCCGCGACTTCAGCAGCATTTCACGCTCGACAACCTGAAGATTCAATTCAGCCGGACGAGACCTTCTCCTTCGGAGAACCGGCGGATACCCCCGAAGAGCAAGCCCGATACGTTGCCGCACGCCATATTCCGGAAGGCCTGCGGGAAACGGAATCCCGCGAAGAAGAAACAATTCATGGAAGCCCCATTGCCGACATGCTGAACCGGTTTATCAGCGGCGGCAGCCTGCTGGTGAAAGCTGGAATCATCATCCTCTTTTTCGGCGTTTCATTCCTGGTCAAATATGCCGCCGAACATGAACTTCTGCCCATAGAACTCCGGTTGTCCGCCGCCGCTGCGGGCGCCATCGTTCTGCTGGCGATCGGGTGGCGTCTGCGGCACAGCCGCGATATTTATGCACAGGTCCTGCAGGGCGGCGGGGTCGGCATCCTGTACCTGACGACCTTTGCCGCTTTCAGACTGTATTCCCTCATTCCGGCACCGCTGGCGTTTTTCGTCCTCGTCGCGGTCGCTGTGCTGTCAGCGGTGCTGGCCGTGCTGCAAAACGCATGTTCCCTGGCGGTGATCGGGGTTTCAGGCGGGTTCCTGGCACCAGTACTCACCTCAACCGGGGCCGGAAACCATGTATTCCTTTTCAGCTATTATGCGCTCCTGAACGGAGGGATCATCGGCATTGCCTGGTTCAGGGCCTGGCGCATACTCAACCTGCTGGGATTCTTCTTCACCTTTATCATCGGCGCGGCCTGGGGCTTCAGCTATTACCAGCCTCAATATTTCGCTTCCACCGAACCTTTCCTCGTTCTTTTTTTCATCATGTATGTTTTCATCGCCATTCTCTTCGCACTGCGCCGGGAGCCCGACCTGAGAGGCTACCTGGACGGAACCCTGGTATTCGGAACCCCGATCGTAGCGTTCGCATTGCAGGCGATGCTGGTGAGACATTACCAGTACGGGCTTGCCTGGAGCTCATTGGGGCTCGGGCTGCTCTATCTGCCGCTGGCCTGGGTGCTGTTCCTGAAAAAACCTGCGTATATGAAAACCCTTGTGGAGGCTTTTTTTGCTTTCGGCGTGGTTTTCGCCACCCTGACAATCCCCCTGGCGCTGGACAACCGGTGGACATCTGCCGCCTGGGCGCTGGAAGGAGCCGGTATCCTCTGGGCCGGGCTGCGGCAGAAAACCGGGCTGGCGCGCGCCTTTGCCATACTGCTGCTGTTCGGCGCCGGAGTTTTCTTCCTCGCCGATGTGGGCACACCGGCCGGAGATATCCCGGTATTGAACGGCTTTTTCACCGGATGCGTCCTGCTCGCCCTTTCCGGCCTATTTTCCGCGCTCTGCCTTTACCGACACCGGGATAATATTTCCCGCTGGGAACTTTACACCGGCATTGCACTTTTCATCTGGGGACTGCTCTGGTGGTTCGGCGGAGGTTTACATGAAATTGACCTGCATATGTCCCATGATTACCGGCTGGGCATAATACTCGCATTTTTCGCCCTTTCCTGCAGCGCACTGCAATTCCTCGCGGAAAAACTGGCGTGGCCATGGGCTGAGCCGCCCGCCCTGTGCCTCTTGCCGCTTCTCTATCTCACCGCCTTTACCATGGTGGAAGCGGGCATCCATCCGTCTTCCGAAGCAGGGTTCGTAGCATGGCCCCTTGCATTCGCCGTTTATTACTCGATTCTTTACCGACTGGAGCAGACACCTGCCGGAGAAATCCGTAAACTCCTCCATGCGGGTTCCCTCTGGCTGATGGTCATCGTCTTCACCCTGGAAATACACTGGCAGGCGGACTACCTGGTCAATGGGGCGCAGACATGGTCCGACAGTGCCTGGGGACTCGCCCCTTCCCTGCCGGTGCTTCTCCTGGCGGCTCGTGGCGACAGGCTCCGCTGGCCAGTACGCGAATTTCACGAAGCCTATCTTTCACTCGGTGCAGGGCCGGTCCTGATAGCATCGTGGCTCTGGTCCATGTACGCCAACCTCACCAGTCCCGGGGACAGTGATCCGCTGCGATGGCTGCCGCTCGTCAACCCGCTGGACATCATGACCGGTTTCGTGTTTGTCGTTCTTGCAGTCTGGTTCAGGGCGCTACTGCACCGTTTCCCCGATAATTTATTCGTCCGGTGCCCCAAGCTCCCCGCCTGCATCTATGCCGCCAGCCTTTTCCTGTGGATAAATGCAATACTCGTACGTGCCATCCACCACTGGGGCGGAATCGAATTTTCCCTGTATCCGCTGTTCTCATCGGTGCTGCTCCAGGCTTCTTTTTCCATCTTCTGGAGCCTGCTCGCCCTTGTCGTCATGGTCATTGCGACACGCAGGAGACTTCGCCCGGTGTGGCTCGCCGGAGCGGGCCTGCTTGCCGTAGTCGTGGTAAAATTATTTCTTGTAGACCTGTCAAACAGCGGGACCGTCGAGAGGATTGTTTCGTTTGTGGGAGTGGGTATTCTTCTGCTGGTTATCGGATACTTCTCGCCGGTTCCACCGCGCCGGTTAAAAGGGAGCGACAGATGAAACCCTTCTGGATCGCTATTCTGATTTTTATCACCTGCGCTACCCCGGTTTTTGCAGCAGACCCGGCTCCGAATGATTTCGCATACGGTATGCGGCTTGCAACCACTGGCGGGGAAGCGCTCCATGAGGCTACTATTCCGCTCGATGTCTACCGGGCCGTCACCCGCGGCGATCTCGGCGACTTGTGTGTTTTCAACGGCCGGAATGAAGTTGTACCATTCGCCGTTATCCGTCCCGACTCACGGCCCGGCGGGCAAAAGGAATCGGTTTCGTTACCCATATTCCCTCTCTTGGCGGAACCGGGCCGGAAAGCCGACACCCTCTCCCTGCAGGTGAAAAAGGACAAGTCAGGATCGATCATAAATGTAACTGCCGCTGACGGCAAAGGAACAAAAAGGGAGGTTATCGCCTACATCATCGATGCAAGCCGGATCGACAGGACCATTGCCGCCCTCGAACCGCAGTTGCGGACAACGGATGAGAATTTCGTCCGCAAGATATCCATTCAGGCAAGCAATGATCTGGAGCATTGGACATACACGGCACCGGATGCCGCCATTGTAAGGCTCCACTATGCAGACCATACGCTGGAAAGAAGCACGATCGATCTGGACGGCACAAAGGCACGATACCTCCGGATATCTTCCGCTGACAGCGGTGATATGCCCGAAATGACAGCTGTAACGGCAAGGCTTGCCGCCATCACACCGGAGCCTGCCCGCTCGTGGATTTCCGTTCAGGCGACGATAAAAAAGAAGGAACGCTACTTCACTTACCTCTTTGACGCCGGCGGCCGCATGCCGACCGACAGGATCAGAGTGCTTCTCCCGCAGGACAACACCCTCGTCAACGCGCTCTTTTTCTCACGTCCTTCGTTAAAGGACAGCTGGTCGCCCCGCGGTTCATCGCTTCTATACCGGGTGCGATTCCGGGGCAATGACATTAAAAACCCTGATGTCTCTTTCCCCCCGGTCACCGACCGCTACTGGATGATGCGCATCGACCGGAGCGGAGGCGGCCTTGGACAGGGGGCGCCCGTTCCGGCATTGGGATGGGTATCTGAAAAGGTGCTGTTCGTTGCCCGCGGAGAGGGCCCTTTTACCCTGGCCTACGGCAGCTCGCGGATCGGGATTGCCGGAGCGCGCGGAAACGACCTGTTGACGGAATTCAAAAGCCTGCGGAAGGAAAATATCGTTGCCGGAACCGCAGCAACCGGACCGCAATTCGTTCTCGGCGGCAGTGCGGCGCTGCGCCCCGGAATAACCCCGCAAGACTGGAAAACAGCTGTTCTCTGGGTGGTTCTTGCAGCAGGCGTCGCCCTTCTCGCCTGGATGGCGATACGCCTGTACAGGCAGATGAATTAACCCAAAAACGGCAGTTGGAGGTTTCCGCAGTAAGCAACTCAGGCCTGTTTCGTTGCTGCTCTTGGCGAAATGGAGTGTGAACAGCCGATATTGTCTGAACCCGCAGGGTGAGTTTATCGGCTGTAGCGAAATGAGCTTAGAGCAGCAGAAACAGGCCTCCGGTGCGAACGGAGGATGCCTGCAACTGCCGAATCCAGGATTAATCGGCAGTGTCGCGAATATTCCCAAATTCTCTTTCAAAGTCTCTTTTCGTGGACATTCAGTAAAATTTCCCCTCTAAACTCCTCTAAAGAAAATCATCAATGTGCCGATACGGTAAGTAATATTAACGTGAATCGGATTCAGGCTTGAATAAAATGGTCGCGTAATGGAATAAGCAGAATAGTAAGTATCCCACGGCAAAGCCGGGGGGTTACCCAAAAGAAATTAAGGAGACTGCACATGGCAAACGGTAATATTCTGCATATGGTCGGATTTTCCATCGGAAAAGAGGAATTCTGCGTCGATATACTCAAGGTTCAGGAGATCATCAGGATGATGGAGATAACCAAGGTCCCCAATGCCCCGGAATATGTGGAAGGGATCATCAACCTCCGTGGCAAGGTCATCCCGATAATCGATTTCGGCAAACGCTGCAACCTGCATGGCGGGAATGAAGTCGATGAAAGCCACAGACGCATCGTGGTGGTTGCAATCGGCGAAAAGACGGTCGGCCTGGTTGTGGACAAGGTTTCCCAGGTCATCAAGCTGGAAGAAGACCTGATCTCTTCAACTCCGGATGTGGTGAAAGGCTACAATTCCGAATTTATCAGCGGTGTCGGCAAAAGCGGCGACAAGCTGCTCATTCTCCTCGATCTGGAAAAGCTTTTCGGCCAGGGAGAACTGGAAAGAATCGAAATAGCGGCCTGATTCCCATTCTCACGAAAGGTTCGCCTCCCGTGCAATGTTATAGCCGGATGATTTTCCGATCTTCCGGCTTTTTTCTTTCCAGAAATAAAATCCGGCGCCGCTTCTTTAAAATGCCCCTTCAGCCGTTATGTCCACCGGCACGCCGCTTTTCTCCTTCAGCGCCTGCTCCAGTTTTTCCCTGTCGAAGCGGCTCAGCAGGTTCTTTCTTCCCAGTGCCTTGACCGCCTCCTGCAGGTAATTGACATTTCCGTCGGAGTGGACCTCGACATAGACCCTTTTTCCCCTTACTCCCACCTTGACCGGTTGCCGGACGATGGTCACCCTGTCCCCTTTTTTCACCAGCAGGAACAAGCGGGGAATATCTTCCGGGTAGAGGCGCAGGCATCCGTGGGTAGCCCTTCGTCCCACTGCCCAGGGTTTGTTAGTTCCGTGGATCAGTACGGCGGGCACCGTGAGTCGCAGAGCATGGGAACCCAGCGGATTATCGGGCCCGGGCGGGACGACCTTCGGCAGATCCGGTTTTTCCTCTCTGATGGATTTCGGCACATGCCAGGCAGGATTGACTATTTTCGCGGTTATCCTGAATTCCCCTTCAGGAGTTTCGGTACCTTCATCACCCACTCCGATGGGAAAAGTCGTCAACAGATTGGTGCCTTTTCCCAGGAAGAAATACAGCCTCATTTCCGGAATATTTATGACGATGCCCCTGCGTACCGGTACATCCGGGATAATCCACATCATTGGTATGCTGACCTGCAGGCCGGCGGGCGGGATGAAAGGATCGACAT
Organism: uncultured delta proteobacterium; assembly: GCA_963815135.1. Classification (GTDB taxonomy): domain Bacteria; phylum Desulfobacterota; class Desulfuromonadia; order Geobacterales; family Geobacteraceae; genus CAIWTU01. The sequence goes on along the minus strand of CAWFFO010000012.1, from coordinate 52,753 downwards.
CCGGATTGGCACCCGAGATTTCGTTGTATCCGAGATCGAATTTGCGGGCGATCTCGATCAAAGACTCCCCTTTGTGGACCTCATACTGCCGCAGCTGGCCGATCATATCACTGTCCAGGGCATAGTAATTTTCCGCAGAAGCAGGAGAAACGGTTAACAGCAATAAAATAAATAAAATGAGAAAAGTTTTCATGATTCCGTAACATGCCCCCGGAAAATGTTTTTGTAAAGTTATTACAGACGTACACAGCCGGACGGAAAAGCAATACATCCAACCATAAAAAAGATTATCTAATTGTCCGGCAATCACAAGGCTGCAGTATTTATTTTTGCCGGGCCTGCGGTAATGAATCAAAACCGGGCATCCTTGACTAAGGAAGCCCCGCTGGTAAACTTCGTGCATGGACGTACGCCTAGCGTTCCTGTTCAAAAATTTCCCCAGGGAGATGGAAATCATGAAAACATGGAAATTCATTCTGATATTCGCCGCATTTTCTTTTTCAGGCTGCGCTACCATATTCTGTTCGCCGCGCGTAAACACCTCGTCAAAGACAGACGTGGCCTTCCTTAAATACAAAAAAATCGCCGTAATCAGCTTCCGCAATCCTCAAAACAAGACCTCGGGACAGGAAGCAGCGGATATCCTGGCGCTGGGTTTCGTAGAAAACGGATTCAATGTCGCGGGAAGCAACGAGATTGCGGCCCTGATCGACCAGGATGAAGTCTATTCTTCCGGGTTGACTCCCGAAATAAAATCAAGGCTCAGATCCGCCGGAATCGACGGTGTAGTGACCGGAAACATATATGAGAAATTCTGTTCGCAACCTGTCAGCGGTCTTCTTTTACTGAAAGAAAAGGAGAAAACACATTGCGCCGTCAATGTCGATACCAAACTGCTGGACCTGGATTCGGGTGAAATTATCTGGGGAGCGACCTCTTCCGATGTGAAAGAAGGCAAGTGGGTTACCGCGGAATCGGTGCTGCGGACCGTAATGAAACAGATTGACGAAAAAATTCCCAATATTGTCCAGTTGAAGCAGATCGGCAAACCGGTTGCCGGTAAATGACAACCGTCCGGCACCTTTCCCGTTTCCCCGGCTTCGACTCTGCGGGCCGATACAGTGCCTTACCTCACGTAATGACTGAAATGACCCTTATCCGGCCGGATCATGACAAATTGTCGTCCGCAAAGAGTAACCGGCTAAAGTTGATTCAAACACTTCGCGGCAGGAAGCTTCTTTTATCGCTGCAATTGCTGGCCGTTCTATTCCTGCCGATGTCCGCACTGCTTCCTGTGGCGGCGCAGGCATCGGCACCTCGATCCAGTGTTCACGGCTGTTTTCATGACCACCGTTTATGCGGCTGCTCTCCCGAAAGGATTGCCGATCACACCTGTTGTTGCGCCCGGTCAGCATGCGGATGCTCCATGTCGTCCGGAAAAGATGACACCGGATACGAAGTAGAAGATTCAAATCACTTCCGCCACTCTAAGTTGCACAAGGGTTTCAGGGCTGCTCCATGCGGAAGTGCTTCCTCTCTGTTCAACTCTTCCGTTGAGGATTATGTCTGCCTGCGCACCTCACCCGGCGGCGTGGTATCGCACCGATATGCCATCTCCCGTTTTTATGAGCGCCCTGAAAGCATAAGGACGCATTTTGCCGATTCCATTGACCCTCCTCCTAAATTTGCATTCCTCTTCTGACATTCTTTATTTTTCAATCTTTCCCTTGTCCATATCTACCGTCAAGCCGGAACTATGCATTGGTGCATCCTGAAACGCCCGGGGTTCCTCTAGTTGCAGCTTTTTGCTAATCCGGAGAGACTTGGGGGGTTATATTTATTTCAAGGAGTGGAAATGCAAACTAAATTCATAACGATAATTGTTTTGATTGGATCTCTCTTCCTGCAGGATCAAATTGCGGGAGCAGATTCCTTGTTATTGGACGAAATCACCGTGAGGGGCGAAAAGGAGTCGCCCGGAGAGGAAAGCCTGACCATAAGGGAAGTCCGGGAAAGCCCGGCAAAGGACATTGGCGAAGCTCTGCAGAGAGTGGAAGGGCTTTCCTGTGTCCGCAAGGGGGCGATTGCCAACGATATCGTTCTGCGCGGTTTCCAGAGGGACAATATCAACGTACTTGTAGACGGAGTGCGCCTTCACGGCGCCTGTCCAAACCGCATGGACCCGCCGGCATTTCACTATGACTTCGCCGAAGTGGAAGAAATCCAGGTACTCAAGGGACCCTATGACCTGGAAAACCCCGGGAGCATGGGCGGGCTGGTGGAAGTCAGTACAAAAAAGACCCGCAAGGGTTTCGGCAGCGACCTGAACCTGAGTTACGGTTCCTACAACAGCGCCAATGCCTCGGCAACCGCCTCCTACGGCTCTGACAGATACGATGCCCTGATCGGCTATGCCTTCAAATATTCCGATACCCCGAGATCGGGAAACGGCAACCTCATTACCGATATCTACCCGTCCACAAGCCCGAACCGATACCGGCCCGATACCATCGATTCCAGGGCATACCAGATCAATACCGGGTGGACCAAACTGGGGTTCAATCCCACACCAGATTCACGCTCCGAATTGAGCTATTCTTACCAGGATGCGGAACATGTTCTCTATCCTTACCTGAAGATGGATGCAAAATATGACCGGACCCATATTCTGAACTGGACCTACAAGGTGGAAAAGATATCTGAGCTGTTCAAGGAGCTCAAGTTCCAGGCTTACTGGGACAAAGTCGATCACCTCATGGACGACCGGCTCAGGGTCAGTTCCACCGCCAGTTCCGTGGTGACTCGCCCGTATTCAATGCAGACTGAAGCACGCACGCAGGTAATCGGGACAAAACTGCACGTTTCCCTTGCCGCAGGACCGGGTATCTTGAAAGCCGGCATCGACTACTACAACCGCAACTGGGACGCCCTTAACATGCGCGGCATGTACACCCCCGCTCAGCCATACATGCCACTGAACATGATACCCGATGTGTATGTTGATAATTTCGGCATGTTCGCCGGATACGAACTGCCGTTTGCAGGTAAGTTCAAGCTGAAGGGCGGATTGCGCGGTGACCTGACCTGGGTCAACGCCGACAAAGCCAACAACGCCACCGCTGTGGCCGCTAGTACTGATTTCGGCGAGATAAGCGGCAATCTGCAATTCACCTGGACGCCGCTGCCGGCCCTGGACATTTTCGTCGGACTGTCGCGCGGAGTAAGGACTCCGGACCCCGAAGAACTGTATATCGATGTGCCTGCCGCACCTCCCGCCGTAACCTGGCGGGGCAATCCGGTTTTGAAACCGACCGTCAACCACGAGGCAGATCTGGGGATGAAATATTCCGGCGCAAAATTTTATGTCAATGCAACCCTCTTTTACAGCGACCTCTCCGATTACGTAAACTTCTACAGCGCATCGAGCACTCTGAAAAGTTACCGTAATATCGACGCATCCATGTGGGGAACGGAGTTCGGCTCCCAGGTCTCGATGCCACTGGACCTGTACCTTAAAGGCTCGCTGACCTATACCGAGGCCTGGAACAAAGACGACCATAGCCCTCTTTCGGAAATACCTCCGCTCAGGGGTATGCTTGCGATCCGCTACGATGTTGACAGGTGGTTTTTCGAAGCGGCGGAGAATTTTTCGGCCCGCCAGGATCGGGTGGATCCGGGACTCAACGAACAGCCCACAGCCGGCTGGATGACCACTGACCTGAAGGCCGGAATCAATTACAAGACCCTGTCGGTTTACGGCGGAGTCAACAACCTGCTGGACAAGCAGTATTACAATTATCTCTCGTACCTACGGGACCCCTTTGCCGCAGGAGTCGGATTCAAAGTACCGGAAAACGGCCGGAATTTTTATCTTACAGTGACCTGCAGATTTTAGCGGGAAAATTGCCGGAAGCAGCTGGTACGAAATACGGGTCATCCTGATCGCAATGCGCATCTTGCGTGGCCAATTTCATTTCAAATCGAATGCCGGGCCGTATCTGAATTCTTCAATACGGCCTGATTTTTACCACCCTTTTTTGTTGTTTCCATTGCTAAATCAGCCATTTCCGGACCGTCAAATGCCGACCCTCAACTTTCTATCCATATTTTAATTATCAATATATGATTATTCAAAATCTTCTATTATTTAAACAAAGAATACTGTATTTATTCGTAGGAAGTCCGATAAGTAAATCTGGAGTTTTATTTTCATTTCACGGCGTTGCCTTCAGCGAAGGCTTTTCGCCGCGGACATACAACAGGGGGGAGCGATTTGGACCGGATTCTTGACAAAGAAAACCGCCGTGCAGTGATTCGGATGGTGGCTGTCTATATTTTTTTCAGCTGCCTCTGGTTGATCATTTCCGACACCATCATAAAAAAGTCGATGCATGACGCGAAACTCGTAGCGGACTTCGAAATGTTCAAGGGTCTGATCTTCATCATGGTTACCGCCGCCATCCTCTACAGACTGGTTGACCGCCACGTGCTGCAGATGACCACGGCGCACCGCCGGCTCCGGTCAGATAAGGAAAAGCTGGAATTGACCAACTTTTCCATCAATAACATTGGGGATGCCGTTTACTGGATCACCATGGACGGCAGGTTCTGGGACGTCAATGAGGCCGCCTGCAAAATGCTCGGTTACCAGCGGGAGGAACTGCTTTCACTTTCGGTCTCGGATGTCGACACCGAATATTCCACCGAGAATGTAAGACTCAACCACGAAAAGCTGAAAAAGGCGGGCCAGCTGCGCTTTGAAAGTTTTCACAGGACCAGGGCCGGCGGAATAATCCCGGTGGAGATAACCGCCAGCTATTTCACCTATAGCGGCCAGGAATATTTCTGCGCCATAGCGCGGGACATCACGGAGCGGGTCAATGCCGAAAAAGAAGCCTCTTTCTTCAGGTCGTTGATAGAATACAGTCGTGACCCCTTCTATGTACTTGATCCGAACGACGGCTACAGAATGGTGTACGTCAACAAAGCGGCCTGTCTGCATTTCGGCAGGGGCCTGAAGGAAATCCTCGACATGCGTATCCCCGACTGGGACCCCGCATTCGATATGGATAATGTCGATGTAATGAAAGAGCAGCTCAAACAGGGAAAATCCATGCGCTTCGAGACGCTGCACCGGGTTGCCGGGGGAGAGATGGTCCCTGTCGAGGTGACGACCAACTACCTGGTACATGACGGCAGGGAATTTACCGCCGGTTATTTCCACAATATCAGCGAACGGAAGGCAATGGAATCCGCTTTGAAAGAAGGAGAAAACAGGTTCCGCACTCTTTCCCAGGAATTTCAGGCCTTTCTGGACGGCATCCCGGATGTGCTGGCCCTCATTTCAAGCGATCTGAAGATAAATTGGGCAAATTCCATGGCCTTAAATATTTTCGGCGGGGAAACCGGGAAGATAATAGGAAAACATTGCTATGAATTGTGGCACAACCGCAACGAGCCATGTAAAAAGTGTCCGGTTCTGAACTGCTTTGTCACCGGCAAACAGGATGTGCATACAATTCATTATCCGCCCGACAGGATCATCGAGATACGGGTCATCCCGGTAAAAGACGATAACGGCAAGGTGGTCAAGGTGATCGAGGTGGGCAGGGACGTCACCGATCAAAAGAACCTGGAGCATCAGCTTCACCATTCGCAAAAGATGGAAGCCGTCGGACAACTGGCAGGGGGGATCGCTCACGATTTCAACAACATACTCACCGCAACGATAGGTTTCGCCTCCCTCATGCTCATGAAAATGGACGGGGACAACAAGCTACGCCATTATGCCGAACAGATTCTCGCCACCTCGGAAAAGGCCGCGGCGCTTACCCGGAGTCTGCTCGCTTTCAGCAGGAAAAAGATCCTCAGCCTGCAGCCGACCGACCTGAACGAGGTGCTGAGAAACGGCAAGAAACTGCTGTTGCGGCTGATCAGTGAAGATATCGAGGTCAGAGACGAACTCTGCGCGGACAAGCTTATCATAATGGCGGACAACGTACAGCTGGAACAGGTATTCATGAATCTCGTAACGAACGCCAGGGACGCCATGCCTGACGGTGGTGAATTGTTCCTGAAAACCGTACCTTTCACCATAGATGATGGATTCATTCACTCCCATGGATACGGTAAAGCAGGGAAATACGCCTGCATTTCAGTTTCCGACACCGGCAAGGGAATGGACGTAATAACCAGAGAAAGGATCTTCGAGCCTTTTTTCACCACCAAAGAAGTGGGAAAAGGCACGGGACTGGGTCTTGCGACGGTCTACGGGATCGTCAGGCAGCACGACGGATATATCAACGTTTACAGCGAACCGGGACGGGGAACGACCTTCAGGATATATCTGCCGCTGGTATCCGGGGACGCAGCCGCTAAGGAAAAACCGGTGACATCACTGCCCGCCGGCGGAGCTGAAACGGTGCTTCTGGCTGAAGATGACGAATATGTCAGGAAATCTGACAAGGATATCCTGGAAAATTTCGGTTATAACGTTATCGAAGCCGTGGACGGGGAAGAGGCGATTGAAAAGTTCAATAGGCACGGCGATGAAATCGACATGCTGATTCTCGATGTGATAATGCCGAAAAAGAACGGCAGAGAAGTTTATGAAACGGCAAAAAGCATAAAACCTGGAATCAGGGCGGTATTCATGAGCGGCTATACTGCCGATATTATTACCCGGAAAAAATTGCTTGATGAAAATATGCATTTCGTGGAAAAACCGGTTTCTCCAAAAGTCCTCTTGACAAAAATGAGAGAAGCGTTCAATAAGTAGCATGAATCAATATTCAAAAATTTTCCCGGATTCCCCTGAAAAAGATTACAACGTCTTCAAATAAACTTTTTATGGAGTTATTCATGAATCCCGAACGGGTATCCCCGCTTCCTCTCACTTCTGCTTTCCTGCTTCTTGCTTTTCTGACTCTACCTTTCTGCCTGGCAGGATGCAGTGACGGCAACGCAGACATCAAACCCACGGCCAGGCCGCAAACAGAAAAAAAAGGTGCTCCTGCTCCCGTTTGTTCTCAATCCGCAAGTTTCGAAGCGATATCGTCGGCAACCCGCGGCGCGAAAGTGACGCCGGCAGCCAAGCCTGCGAAAAAGAACGCCGGGGCGTCCGGCTCCACCGCCCCCAAGGTAAATTACCGGGCCGGCGAGGACCCGGAATTTGCAAAAGAAAAGGGATGGCCGGTAAAATGTCCCGCGCCGTTGCCCGGATCGATCCTGCCGGGGAAACGCATCGTGGCCTATTACGGCAACCCGCTCTGCAAGAAAATGGGAGCTCTGGGAGAATATAAAAAAGATGACATGCTGAGCAGGCTGAAACTTGAGGTGGACAAATGGAGCAAGGCCGACCCTTCGCGTCCGGTGCAGCCGGCCCTTCACCTGATTGCGGTGGTGGCGCAGGGACAGCCGGGCAAGGCCGGAGAATACAGGATGGTCATGCCGGATTCCGTTGTCAACCAGGTCTACGGCTGGGCCAGGGAATCGAAGGCTATCCTGTTCATTGATATCCAGACCGGACATGAGAACATCCGGACCCTGCTGCCGCGCTTCGAATGGATACTGAAAAATCCCGACGTGCATCTCGGCATTGACCCGGAATTCAACCTCGTGAAAAGCGGCGCCATACCCGGCACCAAAATCGGCACCTTCGATGCCTCGGACATTAACTACGTTACCGGCTACCTGAGCGGACTGGTGAAAAAATACCATCTTCCTCCTAAGATATTAACTGTGCACCGGTTTACGCGCAACGGCGTCACTAACTACCGCAAGATTGTCCTCCGCCCCGAGGTACAGCTGGTGATGAACATGGACGGCTGGGGTGCCCCCTGGCTGAAGCGTACCTCTTACAAGGATTATGTCGTAGCAGAACCGGTCGAATACACCGGATTCAAGCTGTTCTACCATAACGACACGAAAAAAGGGGATGCGCTCCTGACACCGAAGGAAGTTCTCAAGCTGAATCCGAAACCCGTTTATATCATGTACCAGTGAGGGTATTCAGCAGAAAAAGGTAAGCCATGCATGTTCTCTCTATCCCTTGCCTGATAATGGCTTCGATTAATTTGTACGTTGGGGCCTATTATCTGTTTTTTTACATGAAGAGGCCTCAGATCAGGAAGCATCTTCCCTTCGCACTTTTGTGCCTGAGTGTCTGCCTGTATGACGTATTGTGTACCGGGCTCTACAATTCAACATCGATCGAACAGGGTATTTTCTGGCAAAGGCTCCAGTTTTATTCCATTGACGCAATAGCGATATTTTCACTCTGGTTCACCGGAATCTACACTCAACATGATGGCAATAAGTTAATCCGCTTTTTTATTTCACTGTTCGTTATAATTCCGGTTTTCTCATTATTTGCGGGACCGGAATTAACTCTTTCCACCGCGCACCCTGCCCTGAAAAACATCAATTTTATCAATTCACTTAAAATCACCTACCATGAAGCAGCGGTAGGAATTGTTTACCAGCTCGAAATGGTAGCGGCAATTATCGCCTATACCTACATGTTTTTCATGTACTTCGGCTATTACAGAAAAACCGGGGACAAGGCCATGTTGCCCGTTATTACCTGCCAGATCACTTATTTTCTGGGTGTGATCAATGATTCAATGGTTGCCATGCAGTATTATTCATTCTTTTATATCAGCGAATATGCGTTCTTCTTTATCATAATATCCATGGCTTATATTCTGCTGGATAATTTCGTGGATATACACTCCGCATTCGAAGAACTCAACAGAGACCTCGAGCGGAAGGTCTACGATAAGACACGAGAGATACTGGATGCACAGGAACAGGTAAAACGGCTCGAGGGCATAATACCGATCTGCATGTATTGCAAGAAAATCCGTGACGACAAGGAGAGCTGGCTGCAGCTGGAACATTATATCTCCGAGCATTCAGAGGCCATGTTCAGCCACGGAGTATGCCCTGAATGCATTGATTCATTACGAAACTGACCTGTTAAGGTACATTTAGCGGGGATTTCCCGAGGGGCTGTTTACCATACGGCATTTTTCCTCACCCTTGAGGCTTTCATGATCGTTCAGAAAGAGACAAAAGAAGAGCTGATGCACAAGCTGAGAATGCTGCAGCAGCGGAACAAAGAATTGGAAGCGCAGGCAGACGCTCATAAACAAGCGGAAGAATCGCTGCAGAAAAGGGAAAGACTGCTTCGCCGGGTCTTTGAAACCATCCCGGACATGTTCTCGGTCATCGACAAAAATCACCAGGTCCTGTTTTCCAACTGGAGCGGAGGCTATGACTATGTCCCCGAGGGAGTCAGAAACAGCCATCCCTCCTGCTTCAAAGCTTTCTACGATCGTGATACCCCCTGTGAACCCTGCCATGTGAAGGAAGTATTCCGGACAGGTGCCCCGGTGATCGTGGAAAAAGAGAACCCCCGACTGGGCTTTCTCGAGGTCCGTGCCTATCCCGTTCTCGACGAATCGGGCAAGGTCATAATGGTGGCCGAAAACATCAGGAATATAAGTGAAAGAAAAAAGGCCGAGTCCGAAGTTCAACGTTACCGTGAACGGCTCGAAGATATGGTAAGTGAACGCACCTCGGAACTGAGCCGCATCAACCGGGCTTTGCGCGAGAGCGAAGAGAGGTATGCTCTCGCCGTTGAGGGATCCAACGACGGCATCTGGGACTGGAACCTGGTGACCGATGAGGTATACCTTTCTCCCAGGTGGAAAAAAATGCTGGGATACGGGGACGACGAGATAGACAATGACCGGGATGCGTGGAAAAAGCTGATGCATCCCGAAGATTACCCCGGGGCCGTGGAAATCCTGGAAAATTATCTCGAGGGACGCTTACCGCATTATGAATTTGAAAGCAGATTCCGTCATAAGGACGGGAGCTGGCGCTGGATATTCAACAGGGGAATTTGCCGTCGCGACGAACGTGGAAAACCTTTTCGCATGGCCGGGTCCCATTCCGACATAACCGAGCGAAAGATCGCCGAAGAAGAACTGAAAAACAACGAAAATCTGCTTCGTACTATTCTGGAAACCCTCCCGGTCGGAGTTGCCGTATTCGACTCGAAAGGCAACAGGATTCTGGAAAACCAGGCAAGAAAGCTGATTTGGGGCCATGAAGACAAAAGTGGTGCGTCCTTAAATGAATACAAGGGATGCTTCACAGACTCCGGCAAACCGGTAAAAGCAGAGGAATGGCCCACCTACAAAGCCTTCAATAAGGGAATAGCGGAAAAGAAGGTCATTGATATCGAGAAATTTGACGGTTCGAAACGGACGGTTGTCATTTCGGCGGCGCCTTTGAGGATCAATGACCGGATTATTGCCGGCGTCAGCGTCATCGAGGATATAACAGAGCAGAGAAGTCTGGAACACCAGCTCCTGCAGGCTCAGAAAATCGAATCGGTAGGACTTCTGGCAGGAGGTGTCGCCCATGAGTTCAACAACCTCCTCACCGCTATCATTGGATGCTGCGAGGAACTGCGGGAAACGACCGATTCCAAAAGCGAGACGTCTCTTGCCAATATCAAGACAATCCTGTCGGCGGCCAAAGATGCCGCGGAACTGACCCGGAACCTCCTGACCTTCAGCAGAAAGCAGACAATAAATCTCCAGCCCGAATCGATAAATGACCTTATCGCCAATACAGTAAAGCTCCTTGCCCAGACACTGCCTGAAAATATCAGGCTCTCGGCCGAACTTTCCGGTGAAAGACTGACAGTGATGGCGGACAGTGGCCAGATAAAGCAGGTGCTGGTCAATCTGGCCATAAATGCCAGGGACGCCATGCCCGACGGGGGCCAGCTGACGATCAGGACGCAAAAAGCCGTACTCGGCAGGAAAGAAGCCGCGAAATACGGGATGGACAAGGGCGGCGTATATGCTGTTACTTCTATTTCCGATAACGGCACCGGAATAGACGAAAAGACCATGGAGAAAATCTTCGAACCTTTTTTCACCACAAAGGAAGTGGGAAAAGGCACTGGATTGGGACTCTCGATCATTTACGGCATCATAAGGCAGCATAACGGATCCGTACAGGTTGAAAGCAGCGTTGGGCAAGGAACGACCTTCACATTCTTCCTTCCGCTGGCAAACAGGGAATTGCACAGGGAGGAGCCGAGGGAAGGCGGACGTCCGTCGGGCGGTGGTGAAACAATCCTGGTGGCCGAGGACGAAGAACTTGTGAGGCTCTTCCTGGAAAAAGCCCTGCGCCGGGTGGGTTATGATGTAATAACCGCTACTGACGGTGAAGAGGCCATTTCCGTTTTCAGGGAGAATAAGGATCGTATCGGACTGGTGGTTTCAGACATGATCATGCCGAAGAAAACAGGGAAAGATCTTTACGACGCAATCCGTTTATTGAAACCGGGGATCAGGATTATCTTTATTACCGGATATTCCCCCGACATGGTGGACCTCAAGGGAATGCCGGAGGGGGAAGTGAATTTCATCACGAAACCGTTTTCAAAAAACGATCTGTTGCTGAAAATACGGGAATTGCTTAACGAAAACCGTTAAAATAAAAGGTGGAGGAAAGCAATGGTTCGCTTTTCACCTGAACCCATAGACCCGGCAAATGTATATGAACAACTGGTGAAAGAAGGCTCGGGTTCGGTACTGCTGCATTTCGCCGTGGCAAGGGCCATGTGTTCGGAAAAGGGAATTACCTCCGCCATATGCTTTCAGCCGGTCGGCGATGTGGCGGCGGAAATGAGCGCAATTGCTTCCGAGATGCGCGACAAATGGGAACTCACGGACCTGCTGCTGGTGAGGAGGCAGGGAACCGTCACCCTGGGCGAGATAATATCTCTGGTTGGTGTCAGTTCCCCCCGCAGCGAATCCGCCTTCGAAGCCTGCCGGTTCGGGCTGGACAGGCTGAAGAAAATGTCATCCATCGGCAAGAGAGAAATCTTCGGCTGATTCCACCGGTCCGCCCTGGACATTTTGGGATTTTATCCTGAAAAAAAGCAACTTACTCACGCAAAGCTTTCTGTAATATAGCAAGCTTTGTGGCTTTGCGTGAGTAAATGCCGTTTTCAGGATGAAATGCTTCCGGATCATCAAATTGCCGCTGATCAATCATTTCTGTTGACACGGCCAAAGAGCTGTGATAAATAAATTTCTTACTTTGCGGGACAAAGTAGCAAAAAATATCCGCATCGACGATAGATGCGTTTATACCGATGTTCCCCATTAGCTCAGTCGGTAGAGCAGGTGGCTGTTAACCACCTTGTCCGTGGTTCGAGTCCGCGATGGGGAGCCATACAGGGACGAAACTGGGCAATCCTGCAAGATGCCCTGGTTTCGTTGACATAGAGAGTGCGCCAGCCAGCGAAGCATAGCTCCCTGCCAGGCGCACTTCTTTTTTGTCCACTCTTATTTCATCGATCAACATTTTCAAGTACTCTTTCCCGAAGTTGGAAGCCCTATCCCGCAGTTTCTCCTTGAGTGCAACACAGAAAGCATGAATATGTTTTTTCCCGAGGTTTGACACCGGCAATTCTTTCTGCCGCCGCAGTCCCGCCAATTCTGTTAAAACTTCCTGCCGCCTGGCCTGATGCTTTTGTACTCGTTCCTGAAGAGTAACATCCAGAGGCAACAGTCCCTTTTCCACAGCTTCATAAAGTCGATCTTGCTGCAGCTTGATTGCATCCAGTTCCTTGGTTAATTTCTTTAGCTGCTCGTCGTGATCCGAGCGGGAATTTTTCAGATTCTGCTGAAGCTCCTTCATCATGATTTCCACCCGCTCAGGAGTAAAAACCCGGTTTGCCACGGTTTCCAGAATAAGGCCATCAAGCTTTTCCATGGGAATGTTATTGCTCTGACAGTTGCTTCCCTTGGCGAGATTGTTGATTCTGTTTGAGCATTTGTAATATCGATAACGGCCACTATTGCCGGTAGCTATGGTCATATTCGCCCCACAGGAGCCGCACTTGATAAAGCCTGTCAGGAGGGTCGGAGTGTTGACGATCCGCGGCGGAACCTTGTCCGGTGAACGGGCGGCGAGTCTTTGCTTTACCTGGGCGAAGGTGTCGGGCGTGATAATCGGTTCAACCTGGAAGGTGATCCATTCGGATTCCGGTTTGAGCCGTCGGGTTTTCGCTTCGATCTTGTTAAAGGTGTATTCGCCGAGATAGAGGCGATTGGTCAGCATTTCATGTATAATGGTTCTTCGCCAGCGGTTCCCCCGCATGGTCAGGCCGCGCTCATTGAGATGGGCGGCGATTCCCTTCACGCCTAATGCCTGCCCTTGATAACCTGTAAGATAGAGTTGAAAAATCTTGTTGACGATTGCCGCCTCTGCCGGATCGACTTCAAGACGCTTTTTCTTTCCCTTGTTGCCAGTTGCGGAAACTTCCACCTTGCGGAATCCGTAGGGAGGAATTGAGCCGTTGAAGAATCCCTGCCGGGCGTTTTCCTTCATGGCTCGCAGGGTGTGCTTCGCGTTTTCATGACTCTGGTATTCATCAAAAAAGCTGATGAAACGCCGAACCATCACGCCGGTCGGATCGTCGCTTGTCTGCTGGGTAATGGAAATGAGCTGTACCCCGGCCCTTTTGAGTTGCCGTTCATACAGGCCAAACTCTATTGAGTCTCGAAAGAACCTGGAAAGGCTGTGAACAATGATTGCTTCGAAGGGAGGGGGTACAGCGCAGGCCTCGGCGATCATCTGCTGAAAGACCGGTCGCCGGTCATCGGTCGCGGAGGCTCCTGGCTCTATATACTCCACGGCCACGCTGTACTTTCTCGCTTTGCACCATTCCTTCATCTGGCGGAGCTGGTCCGGAATGGAAAGGTCCTTTTCCGCCTGCTTCGTGGTGGATACACGCGCATAAAGAGCCACGATCATGATTAATCCTCCTTTGTTTGCATCAGCACCTTTAACAATATGTCACCAAGATGAGCCTGGACGAGCCTTATTTCCTCAGGCAGTACGGATTTTTCCGTTATCCCGGCTTTATAAATTATTGTCATGCCGTCAATTGTTTCCGCATCATGCACTCATGACGCACCCCTTCTTTTGCTCATTGTATTCCTGCCCGTTCCTTACCTTTCCTGACAACGTAAAACCCTTTCCAGTTCCTGCCCGAATCCACTTTTCCCAAACTCATCCAACGTAAGCTTTCTGAACAGAAGAAATTTGTCCTTAGGCAATGATAATTCCGCCAGGTCGAGAATCTTCTTCACCCGCACATTCACAAGTTGCGCTATTTGCTCTTTGGTTACCATTCCCCGAGTTTCATTTCCTTTATTCGTTTTTCCACATCCATCTGCCATGCAAGCGGCTCGTGAAGCTTCCCTATCAGTTTACCGACGTGATTCAAAGCCTCATCAGAGGATATGAGTTTTTTCCCTTTTTGAATGCAATCGATTGCGGCAACGCGCTTTAGATAGCCATACATGGAAATTGCCATGCGCATCATTCGTTCCTCAAGAATGGCATTTTCTCCGTACACTCTGGAAATACCCAGGTGATTGAGCTTTTCTATTTTCTCATGCAGGTCTTTCCAGAGGGGATGAAGCGGCCAGCGGGAAGGGTTGCTATCGCCGTTTGGTATCCTCAGGGTGTCGTGTTCCGCCGCCAGGTACCAGAGCAGATCGCCCTGCTGTTCTTGCAGGTTTTCAAAGGTTTTGATACCGAACCGCTTGAGAACGGGTTTTCTCACCTGCCATTCTATGCGCCAGACATCTTTGTCTTGACCCCACAGGAGAAAAAACCAGACCTTGTCACTCTGTTGGCTGATTTCGGCAACCTTGTCATACACGCGAAGGACAACATCACCTTTACCGAGGCTGAAGGTTTGCACCTTGCCGTTTTCCCGGTACTGGCTGTCTTTGCTGGAACGGCTTAGAAAGCTGTCTTCATCGAAATCAATTTCGGAAAGAGTATAATCGAAGCAATAGTCTACCCGAGACAGGCGTTCTTCCTTGAATGGCACAAAACCGACACTTCTCGCCCAGGTAAGAAACTTGTCATGCAGGGAGAAAGCACAATCCTGCCAGAGTGCCTGGCTTCTGAAGGTTACATAGAAATTGGGGTTATTGTACTCGCCCAATTCAATCTTGAAATCTCCGTTACTGATGATGAAAGGATAGCCAGAGGATGAGCCGTAAGGGTGCAGAAGGAATTCGGCATTGCCAAGTTTGACCGGCAACGGATTCTTGCTTTTAGATTGCCGGATTT
Organism: uncultured delta proteobacterium; assembly: GCA_963815135.1. GTDB lineage: Bacteria > Desulfobacterota > Desulfuromonadia > Geobacterales > Geobacteraceae > CAIWTU01. The sequence continues at coordinate 37,564 of CAWFFO010000012.1, read as the reverse complement.
CTTCTTTCTGTTCGGCCAGCACTTGAAAGTCGATACCCTGCCTTTCAGGAGCATGAAGGAAATACGCACACTGAAGGGTATCTATTCCATGAAGCAATAATTTTAGATGCTGGTTTTCCACGGTTTATTTTGTCCCCTTTTTCTGTTCTTCTTTCAGTTTCTTTTTCAAATGCTTGGGCGGATTGTCCAGGTATGTGTCATTCCAGTTTCCATCTCCCATTGTTTCCTTTGCCAGTTCAGCCTTATCACGTTTCTTTGCCAATTCCTGCGCCCATGCTTTGCATTCACTTACCGGGATATAGCAATAGAAGGTTGCGTTGATGGATAGTTTTTTCTTTCCCTTGAACAACATTGAATCTGCTGTGTAATGAAAGATGAATCCCGTCAATCCACCGGATTTCAATTTCTTGTGTACACCAGGCCGAGAAACTCCGGCATACATCGACACCCCGCCAGGCGAAACCGATCCGTCACCATGACAGATTTCAAAAACTGCATCCGCCCATTTTGAGCAGTCTTCGCTCGTTCCATAGGCACGATAGAGCCGTGTGCCTGGGTCTGGTACCCCAATTATTTCTTTCAAGTGCTCCGGTATTTCCACAAAGGGAAAGGTATTTTTGCTCATGATGAATACCACCTTTCGGTTTATGTTTTGTAAACCTACAAACCAAATACCAAGTAGTTTATGTTTTGTCAACTAAAAAGTTTATATTACATAAACTTGTCTGCCCACAGGGAAACGGGAAAGCCCAGCGGCGCACTTTGGCGCGCTTTCCCTACTCGCTGTGCTCGTTTCCCTGTGGACTGACAAATAACTTTTGCTGAAGATTGATTAATATGCTACAAAGGTATGATTTTCCAGAAGGTTTGGGGTAAGAGTTTTTGAAATATGTATTTTCAAGCCCCCGTGTTACCGTAACGGGGGCAGTGCAGCATGTGGCCGTTGTAATCCCAACGCTTTCAACGATAGGCGCAACCGACTAATAATAGATTGTAACGAGGTGCAAGCATGAAAAGACTATTTAAGCTATTTGTTATAATTGTTGTTTTCATTATTGCAGTTTTCGCTATTTACTATTCATGGTATTCATGGGGTAATGTTATTCATATAAAGAATAAATCAGATAGTGGAGTTGATTTTTTTTCTGGAATTGTTGGTAGTATATTAGCTGCAATGGTAGCAGCATTTCTTGCATGGGTTGCATGGGAGCAATGGGGGAATATTAATATAACGTCTTCAACAGATTTCTTCCATAGATTGACTAAGGATTTTTTTACACCAGAGACCAGAATTCTCATGAGTTTGATAGAATGCAAAGCATTAAAATACATTAAACCTCATCCACTTTCCGGTGAAGAAATCACTGATGATGGGTTAACTGAATCTCAACCTTATTTCGAAGTCAAACAGAATATGGTTGATAAAACCAAACTTCCTGAAGAATTGAAGGCAGATTTAACCAAAAAAAATTATTACTCAACTTGGGATGTTGAAGACCTAATTTTGAATCATTTCGAGGACATCGGATTGCTTGAATATAATGGGACCGTTGACTTTTATATGGTCTATGCAGGATTCAGTTATTATTTTGAAACAGTTTGGAGCAACAACGACATAAAGAAACACATTAATTATTATCGGAATGTTAATCCTACAAATAATGATGGAAGTAATTTCTACTATTACCATTTTCAGTATATATATACAAAATGTTATGAATTTGATAAACAAACTCCCGGATTGGGTATTATTTGGTGGCGCATTAGGCGTCAATATTTGAGAATTATTCCAAAGGTAAAAAAAGAAATTGAACTAAAATGTAATTGTTGAAAGGGTCAAGCACAGAGGCAGCCTAAAAGAGGCTGATAACCAGTGAGTCATTTTCAGGAGAGACTGGCCGAAGCTTCCTAGATCGAGTAAATATAGTTGATGGATGCGTGTGTGAATGCTGATGAATGTTGATTAAGCCGATGTGTATGAGGTAGTAAAAAGGTGAAATGTACTCAAGCTGAGATGAGAAATCGCATTACACAACAACGGCTGCGAAAGGCAAGTCGATCAGCCGGACGTTATAACGAAATGCTCTCTTGCCAGTGCCCAGATTTATCCGCGCTGGGGAGCCAAAATTCAAAAGGCCATATCCAATAAAGGATGTGGCCTTTTTTGCTATTCAAAATAGGTTCGAGTCCCTGGAGAAAGGTCGCAAAAAGTTCTAATTTCGTCCACAATGGGGAGCCATACTCCAAAAGTGGGACTTTTCCTTGAGAAAAGTCCCACTTTTTTTCTCCGAAAAGAATCCGTTTTCCCATTCCTCATCTATATCCTGCTTGAATAACCGCCATACGTTATCCCGACTGCCTCCACCAATTCTTATCTTTCTTTCGTTATAATTCATCCACAGACTCGATAAACGTTCCATTGACTACGTTCCTTTAACTGTTATTGTTTATTAGCAAATAGCGGTAATCGCATGATCGCTGATCACTTGTTTCTAAAAACTCGCCGATTGCAAGGCGAGCAGGTAATAAAACAGTAGGATATCGCTATGGAACCAAAAATCGAAAGATATGATGCAATCATTGTCGGAGGAGGTCTGGGCGGGTTGGTGGCAGGCTCGAAGTTGGCCAAAGAAGGGAAACGCATCCTTCTTATTGAGCAGCACAGAATTGTCGGAGGCTTTGCCACCACTTTCCGGCGGAGAGATTACACCATCGAGGTGTCACTGCACGAAATGGATGGCCTCGATGAAGAGGATATGAAGCGTCATCTTTTCGAGGAACTGGATGTCTTTGACAGCGTGCAATTTATCCGGATTCCCCAATTTTATCGGTTCGTCAACAAGGACCTCGATTTTGTCATGCCCTCTTCGGCCCATGAGGCGCGGGAAAAACTGATACTTGCCTTCCCCGACGAAGTCTATGGTATCGACAAATTTTTCAGACTGTTGGCAGGAATGCAGCGCGAGGGGCACAAGGTACCCCACCAGCGATGGAAACAACGTCTCCTATATCCACTGTTTCCACTTCTCTATCCTAATCTCACCAAGGGTTCGCGACATACAATAGGCGATTTTCTGGAGTATTCCTTCCACGACGAGAGACTCAAACTGCTCCTTGCAGCGAACATGGGCTATTACGGAGATGATCCATTCGATCTGTCGCTCATCTTTTATGCCATGGCACAGGGAAGTTTCTTTGCTGGCGGCGGCCATTACATCAAAGGAGGATCGCGACATCTGTCGGATCATTTTGCCCGTTTCATTGAAAACCATGGCGGTACGGTGCTCACCTCCCATGAAGTCACCCGCATTCATGCAGAAGACGGTAAGGTAACGGGTGTGAGTTTCTTCGACAAGCGGAGCGGTGCAGCGCATACTGCTCATACAAGCACGGTAATTGCTAACGCCGCAATACCGGAGGTGTTGAACGAACTCCTTCCCGCTGACGCAGTCCCGAAGAAATATGCCACAATGGTAGCGGCCCTTAAACCTTCCACCTCCTTTCTTTCCATTTACCTGGGCTTCAAGGTGCCACCGAAGGAACTTGGGAATGATGCTTACAGTACCTTCAGTTACGAAAACGTGACCCGTCTGCATGACCTCAAAGGGAGAGCACATACGAGTTTAACCGAACGTCCCTTCGTCTTTGTCGATTACAGCCAAATAGAATCAGGTCTGGCCCCCGCCGGCAAAAGCGTTGGCTTTATTGGAACTGTCGATTCGCTTTCTGACTGGCAAACCCTCTCCCCAGAAGAATATCAGAAAAAAAAGAAGGAAGTTGCTCAACTGTTGATCGGTCGGCTCGAAAAATTGATTCCGGGGATATCAGATGCCGTTGATTACTGCGAGGTGGGGACTCCCAAAACCATTGTTCGCTATACAAAAAACCCGTACGGCAGCATTTACGGCTTCGCCCAGACCATGGACCAGGCGGGGTTAAAGCGCATCGCCGCCAAATCCCCACTGGGCGGCCTCTATTTTGGTTCTGCCTGGACATTTCCCGGAGGAGGATTTTCGGGAGCCATGCTTGGCGGCTATCTGGCGGCCCTCCAAGCTTTAAGGGATGGGTTGTGATACGCCATTAAAAATTCCGGTTGATTGGCAGAGCCATTTGCTGGGGAGCCATACAAGACAAGGACCATATCCGTTCGGGATACGGCCGTATTACCAAACCGGACACCTTCGTATAGATATGCAACTAGAAATCATAACTCAACAACCCGAGAATAAATCTCATCCTACACCGATCCTCTTTGTGCATGGAGCATGGCATGCTGCATGGTGTTGGGAAAACTTTCTTCCTTACTTTGCCCAGCGTGGTTACGTATCGCATGCTGTCAGCCTACGCGGACACGGCAATAGTCATGATCGAGAAAAAATTCGTTGGCATAGTGCGTCTCGCGGTTATGTTCATGACATTGAACAAGCTACAAAGACGCTGCCTTCGCCTCCGGTCATTATTGGTCATTCGATGGGTGGGTATGTTGTCCAGAAATATCTGGAAACCCATACTGCGGCGGCAGGAGTGTTGATGGCATCTATACCTGTCTCGGGGATTTTCGGATTCGGGAGACGATACTTTCTGGAACATCCTTGGCAGTTTATAAAGGCACATTTACTGCTAAATCCTTGGAACCTTGTTGAGACACCTGATTTGATGAAAGATGCTTTCTTTTCGCCTAATGTGCCGACAGAAGAAATCGAGCGGCATTTTGCACGTCTGCAACCTGAGTCGTTCCGAATGGAACTTGAAGCTTTGTTTCTCGACCTGCCACGACCCGGCAAGGTCAAAACTCCTCTCTTGGTGCTGGCCGCAGAAAATGACAGAGTATTTTCTGTTGCCGAACAATGTGCAACTGCCTGCTGCTACGGAACTGAAGCAGAAATATTCCCACATATGGCGCATGACATGATGTTGGAACCAAACTGGAAGAAAGTAGCTGATAGGATTCTTGATTGGCTCCAGGTTCTTGGCTTGTAACGAGTAATTCGCTCTCGGGGTGGTTATCCCCATACATGCTCCCAAACGATGTCATAGTCATCTAGGTCCGGTTTTCTGAAAGGTCGCAAAAAGTTCTAATTTCGTCCACTATAGGGGAGCCAAAATCAAGATGGCCGGTTTCTTTAATGAAATCGGCCATTTATTTTTACCATCCTTACAGCCAACCTTGTTGTCGCCTAAATCCTGTCACAAATCCAAGTTGTTAGAAGTTCGAGTCCGCGCCGCCCTTTTTGTTGGTAGCTACGGGCTTTTGGCGTCCATTTCTCTAACAATGGAGTTGAACTGGCGGTCAAATCGAATTGGAAGTTTGCGCCGCGAGAGGGCTTTGGGCGACCTAAAGCGTACGCTTCAGCGTGAGGGCGTTTTCGCAAAGCTCTATAACATGGAGGCACCCGGACATGCACTCCGTGAGCTTCTTGACATGTCACATCATCGGTGAATCGAGCTGATTTTCAGTCCTTGTCCAGCATATCCCGTATTTTCCGCAAAAGGTCGGCCTTTGTGAACGGTTTCGTCATGAAATCAAAGTCCTTTTCAAGGATTCCTTTGTTGTGGATGACATCGGCTGCGTAACCGCTTATGAACAATGCTTTGACGCCGGGCTTAATTTTTCTGATTTCATTGAGCATTTCCTTGCCGTTTTTCCTGGGCATTACCACGTCGGACAGGACAAGAGAAATGTCATCGTGCTCACTGAACCGTGCCACCGCATCTTCACCGTTGTCGGCAATGATTACCTTATAGCCGGCCCTTTCAAGGATATTCTTCACAAACATTCTTACAATCTCTTCGTCTTCAGCAATCAACAGGGTCTCCTTGCCGCCAACAGTTAGCATGGAGATTTTTGATTCTTCCTTAATGGCATGACTCTCAATCAACGGCAGGTAGATATTGAATGTCGTCCCTTTGCCAGGTTCGCTGCTGGCCAGAACGGAACCGTTGTGCTGTTTGATGATACCGTGGACTATTGCCAGTCCAAGGCCGGTCCCCTTGCCGACCTCCTTCGTAGTGTAAAATGGCTCAAAGATGCTTTCCAGCGTCCTTTTGTCAATCCCCATGCCGGTATCAGCTACGGTTATCAGGGCATATTTGCCGGGTGACGGCAGGTCATACAGCGTTTCCGATCCGTCCTTGACAACCACCTGTCTTGTGGTGACGGACAGACGGCCGCCATGGGGCATAGCGTCGCGGGCATTGGTCGCCAGGTTCATCAGTACCTGCTCCATCTGTCCAGGGTCTGCCTTGACCAGCAGTTTTTTGCCTGAAAACTTGGTACTGAACTCGATATCTTCCCCGATAATCCTCTGAATGAGCTTGCTGGTGTCGCTGATGAGGGAGTCAATGTGCACAGATTTCGGGCTGATCAGCTGTTTCCTGCTGAAGGCAAGCAGCCCCCTGGTCAGCTCCGCAGCCCGGTCAGCAGCTTTCAGGACGTGTGTGATGCTCTCCTGAGACAGTTCGTCGTTTTCGGGGATACTCTCCAGGAGTATTTGCCCGTAGCCGGAAATCGCGGTGAGCAGGTTGTTGAAATCATGGGCCACACCACCGGCGAGAATGCCGACGGATTCCATCTTCTGCGATTGCAGGAGTTGCCGCTCCAACCTTTTTCTTTCCGTCACATCACGTATGATTCCCTGGTAACCTGATATCTGCCCCGCATCGTCCTTGATGATCGACATGGAAATGCGTGCGATGATTTTTATACCGTCCTTTGTCTGCATTTCCACTTCGTGATCACTTAAAAATACGGATCGGTGCAGCTTTTGCCATAAGACATCCCTGTCTTCCCGGTTGCAGTAGAGCTTTTCCAGATCAAGGAAAAAGAGTTCCTCTTTGGAATAGCCAAAGAGTTCAATGCCAACCTGGTTAATGTCAATAATCCTTCTTTCCGGATCAGAGATAAAAATTGTGTCATTTGATTCCTCGAAAAGTCTTCTGTATCTTTTCTCAGATTGCCTGATGACTTCTTGCGCCCTTTTGATCTCGGTATGGTCGACGAAGGCAACCAGATTTCTTTCTCCTATAACAGAGAAATTGACCTCAATATGGCGAATGGAGCCGTCCTTGCAGGTAGCCATTGCTTCAAATGGTTTGCGAGCGCGTTCATTGTTGATGGCCAGTTTGACGGTTGACTCCCACTCAGTCTTAACCTTTTTTCTATACCGTTCGTCGGGATAGGCAAGAGACCACCAGCGGCCCACATCGGGAATATCTTCGGGCGTGTAACCGAACATCTCTGTAAACTTCCGGTTCAGTAATATGATTTTTTGCTCTATGCCGGTAGATATACCCATGGCCACAGGGGAGTGTTCAACGACTTGCCGGAAGTATTCCTCGCTCTGCTTCAGTGCATCTTCTGCCCGTCTTTTATCGGTGACATCAGTATGCGACCCGGAGAATCTGTATGGAACCCCATGAGAGTCTCTCAGACAGATACCACGGGCCAGGATATAGCGATAGCTGCCATCCCTGTGCCGGAGCCGGTATTCGACCTCATATGAAGGGTTTCTCCCCTCCATATATCCGACGAGGGCACCCATTACCATTTGATAATCATCAGGATGGATCCTTTTCTTCCATTCTTCGGAATCATTGGATAGCTCATCATCTTCATAGCCGAGCATGCTTTTCCAGCGCAATGAGTAATGGACCTCGCCGGTTGAAAAATCCCGGTCCCATATGCCGTCATTTGAACCCTGAACAGCCAGAGCATATCTTTCCTCGCTCGTGCGCAGTGCTTCCGCGGTTTTTTCAAGTTGCTCCGTCCGCTCAGTAACCCGTTTTTCCAACTCCTCATGGGCCAGGCGCAGTTCCGCTTCCATCCGCTTGCGCTCGGTGATATCGATTATTATGCCATGATAGTGAGTTGCCCTCCCTTTGGTATCCCGCTCTATAACCGTGCGGTCGTCTATCCAGCGGACAGCACCGTCTTTCGTGACGATTCGATATTCCTGTTGTAACCGGTCTTCTCCAAGGCAGGTGTACTTCTCCACTTCCGAGGCGACTCTTGCCAGGTCCTCATGGTACACCAACGAAGAGTAGGGAACCTTGCCGGAGAGGAGTTCTTCCGTTGTATAGCCAAACTGGCTTATGTTCCTGGACACCATCTCGACCGGCCACCCTTCGGCCGCACTCCAACGGAACAGTAGCGCCGGGCTGTTCTCCACTATCAGCTTGGCCTGCCGCAGCTTCTCCTCGGCCTGCTTGCGGTCAGTTATGTCCATAATCATTGACTGGTTGGATTTCGAACCATCAACATTGTGAATTGGAGCATTTACCCCATAATACCAACGTCCGTCCTTGGGACTCTGCACTTCCCAGCGGACCGTTTCGCCTGCAAATACCCGTTCGTTGGCGCACCAGTGGCACACAGAATCACTATCATGCAAGGCCTTGTAACAAAATTCGCCGACGGCATTTTTTCCGGTCCGTTTGATCAAATTCTCATTCATGAATTCAATTCGATAATCATCCGAACAAATATATATCAAGCCTTCAAAGGCCTCTACTATGGCCTGGTATTTTTCCGTGCTTTCACGAAGTCTTTCCTCCGCCAGCTTGCGTGCAGTGATGTCCGTGGCGTAAATGCGTATCGCTTCGAACTGCGGCGCCAGATAGATGCGTTCCTCATAGTTCAAACCGTTTAATTCAATCTCCTGCGTGTACTGGAGAGCTTTCTTTTGTTGAATGGCGTGAAGGATTTCAGGTAAGTTCTTGGGCAGGAATGGACTCACGTCGTCACCGTACCCCGAGTTTTTGAGAATTTCCTTCATAGCTCCGTTGCAGAAGGTTACCTTGCCATTGGCGTCCAACTCGAAAACCGGATTTGGATTCAATTGCGGGAAGAAAGCAAGCCTCTCATTTTCAGCTTCTGTCTTTATGCGATTTGAGAGGTCGCGCGTTACTTTTGAAAATCCCAGCAGATTTCCATCTTTATCACGTAATGCCCTGATGACAACTCTTGCCCAGAATCGACGGCCGTCCTTTCGGTAACGCCACCCCTCGACTTCAAACCTTCCCTCGGCCTCGGCTCTTCCCAGAGCATCGGCAACCTTTATGTCATCCCGGTCTTCCATGGAGTAGAGACAGGAGAAATGCTTACCGAGGATTTCGTGGGCTCGGTACCCCGTGATTCCTTCCGCTATCTTATCCCATTTAATTACATTGCCAGCTGCATCAAGCATCGAAATCGCGAGATCCTTCACTTCTTCAGACAATATGCGCAATGTTTCATCTACAAAACTGTTCATTGTCACCTGCATAAAGGCCCTTATTGTGTTGGTGATTCTTAACCATTCGAAAGGCTTCAACTCGTTTACATCGAAGAGCTTACCATGATGAAGTATCGCAAAAGTGGCAAAAACAATTCAAGCAAAAAACTCACGGGCATTACCAATATTTTAAAGTCCATATCCTTCATGGGAAGGGTACTCCATATTACCCAAGATTTTGAAGGACCTCGGTTCTGAGGATACAAATAGTTCTGATTTCGTCCACTACGGGGAGCCGGTCAGGATAAAATTGGGAACTTGACGATAATATGATTTGAAGAGCGTCTGTCATAGAAACAGGCACTTTTTTTGTCTGTGACTGCAACAGAGTGTAAATTTGCTACACTTAACACCATATGGAATTACTAAATGACCCATACTGTATTTTCAAACCAACGTGTTACCGTGTTACTAAAACTGGGGCGAAATGCCGGTTTTTTTCTGATGGAAAGAAAAAACGGTAAGTTACTTACAAAGGCAACTTGTTCCTTATATAGGTATCACTACGTTGGACGGCATACTAGGAGCACCCCGTATGATGAAGTCGATTTGGAGGCTCTGAACGCGGACTCGGCAGGAGGACGATTACGGGGCCGACTGCGAAGAGACGGTTGTGGAACCACCTGTTGAGCGCCCTTTACGGATGCTTCAGTCTGATTGACACTCGCATATTTCCACTTTATGCCCGACAATTACTCTATCGAGACAACACGTTGTATTTACGAGGGAAATCATCATGTCAATTAGTCGGAGCGCATTGCTTTTACTGTTCACCGTTATAATCCTTCCCTTTGGCGGCTGTGCTAGTCTTCAGCGTAGCGAGCCCATTCAAGTAATCATGGCGGGCGTTGAACCGCTTCAAGGTCAGGAGTTGGAGTTGCGAATGCTGGTCAAGTTACGCATTCAGAATCCCAATGACATCCCGCTGGAGTTCAACGGCGTGTATGTACAGATGGATGTGCAAGGCAAACCCTTTGCCACCGGCGTTAGCGACGCTAGTGGCAGTGTACCGCGCTATGGCGAGACAATCGTTAACGTCCCGGTGAGTGTTTCGGCGTTCCGCATCGCGCGCCAGGCTATCGGCATCATGACCAACCAAAACCACGGGAAGATTGCGTATGAGTTGACCGGAAAACTCGCCGGACCGACGTTCAATAGCGTGCGTTTCAAGTCGAAGGGGGAGTTTACGTTGCCTGCGGATTTCTTCGAGAGCGGCAAATGAAATATGGAGTATTATTGTTTAGGCAAATCAGTGAATGTGCGCGGCGAAGCCGCTCGGTGGAAACAGCGTCGCCTCCCGCGTTTGGAAAGGAGCGTACATACCGCCGAAAGAGGTCAAGGGGTTGGTGCACCGTTGACCTCTTTTCCTTTATCGAATAATTATGCTTCGTTGCCTGCGTCATCCATGACCGGAAGCCTATAGTCCTCCCATTGGTAAACGGGGGGAACTGTCCCCCCCCCGCTTTTTCATCGGGGCTCTCTTTCTTTTGAAGGATACTCAGTACAGGGAACAGATGATGTTCGTGATGTTGTCTCTGGTAAATTAATAAGCCATTTCGAGGGTTTCTAACAGGGCAAACACGAAAACACTGCTAGCGGAGGAAAAATATGAAGGTCTGCATATTCTTCGCGATAGTGCTGATGGCCCCAACTATCTCCTTTGGCGCAGATCCTGGCGAGGTCCTGGGGTTGTGGAAAACCGATGGAGATAAATCACGGCTGGAATTTTTCAAATGTGGGGAGAAACTCTGCGCGAAAGTTGTTTGGCTGAAGGTGCCGAAATATATCGACAGTAATGATGGGCCGGTCGGCACTTTAAAGATTGATCGGAAAAATCCTAATCCTGCATTAAGAAAAAGGCCGATTCTCGGTCTACAGGTAATGAGCGGGCTCACCAATATAGGTGGCAACCGGTGGGGCAACGGGACCTGCTACGATCCGGAAAGCGGCAAGAGCTACAGGTGCAGCATGGAACTGGTATCGTCGACTCGACTGAAACTGCGAGGTTATATAGGGATATCTCTTTTCGGGCGCACCTACATCTTGACCCGCTAGGAGACGCTCGCCTCTTTTTACAATGATATTGATTCCTCCAATTCACCATAGCCGTCCTGTAGGGGGAGCCATAAATCAAAAGGCCATATCCAATAACGGATGTGGCCTTTTTTGCGTTCCAATAGCGGTTCGAGTTTCTGCCTAAAGTCAGTAAAAAGTTCTAAGTTCGTCCACTACGGGGAGCCATACTCCAAAAGTGGGACTTTTCCTTGAGAAGAGTCCCACTTTTTTGTTCTTCACAACTAGCGCATCATTGCCCCTCAAAGGTACATTGCACTCCTTTTCCTTTTAAGCCGGGTCCGAAACATCCATCGCAATATACACAGGACGGTGGCGCAGAGTCTCCGGCTTTCCAACGGTTAATCAGATTCGGTTCCCGGATCAATGGCCGGCATATCGATATAAAATCGGCGACACCGTCGTTTATCAAGTGTTCAGCCACACCGATAGAATGAATACCGCCCACTAACATTAAAGGGGTGTCGATTCTCTCTTTATAGGTGACCGCGGCATCCTGGTAATAAACCTCCTTTTCAGGAGAGTCCAAGGCACCAACCCTGCAGCTGGAATAGGCCCCGGAGGCATAGATCGTCCCGCCGCTCATTTCTATCGCGTCGACACCGGCCTTATCGAGCATCGCACATACCTCAAGCATCTCTCCTATAGTGAGACCGCCTTCGACAAAATCCTCGGAGTTGATCTTCACGAGTACAGGATACTCTTCGCCGACTTCATTCCTTACCGCCTGCAATGCCTCCAGCAGGATCCTCGCACGATTTTCGATGCTGCCGCCGTAGTTGTCCGTCCGTTTGTTGAAAAAGGGTGAAAGAAATTCACTCAGCAGATAGCCATGCGCCGCATGCAGCTGTACACCGTCAAAGCCGGCTTTTTTGGCACGCGCTGCTGCCTTGCCAAAGGCTTCGACAACTTGATCTATTTCCTGCAATGACATTTCTCGACATTGCGGAAATTTGTCGGTATCGTTCACCGAAGGCCCTACTACTTCTTGTCCGGTTAAAGCGGTAGGGGCGTAACATCCGCCATGCGCCAACTGCAGGATAACTTTGGTTTGAGTATTGTGGACTGCCTGGGCCATTTCCGTGAGGCCGGGAACAAATTCGTCGCCGTGAACCGCCAACTGCCACGGTGCCGCCCTTCCATCTGCCTGCACACAAGCCATGCCGGTGATTATCAGGCCTACGCCGCCACGCGCACGTTCAACCAGCATGTCGATGTTTCTTTGAGTACAGAATCCATTGTCATCGGCATTTCCATCCCATGTGGCCGAGAATATGAATCTGTTTGCGACCGACAGTCCGTTAATGTTGCTTTTCTCGAACAATTTTTTCATTGCCGTTCTTCCGATCCTTTCCATGCCTGATTCCATAATTTTTTCCATGGCGCTTCCTCCTCATGTAACGCTAGTCAGGTTTAGTTTTATATGTCGTGACCTCAAAATCCCAACCCATATCTTCATGGTCGGTAGCAGTTACAAGCGGCACAGGGGTCATTGCAATGGTTTCATCCCTGAATTCACTCAGGATTTCTGTGTTAAACCATTTGTAAAAATCTGCCCGGACAAACACCGCATTCAGTGTTTCCTGGTAATTCCTGTCATCACCGGAAGAACCCGGAATGACAAAACCGAATTGGCCGAGCGCCTCCTGGGGATTGTCAAATAACATTTTTCTGAACTCCATGTCCCCCCTGGCTTTATTCTTAATCTCCACCACAACATCATCTTGGATAAACTTTTTTTCGTCGCTCATATTTACCTCTCTTGTGTTTGATTTTTCAGGGAGATATTTCCCCTGAATCCGTGGTTACTCACTCCCCCCTCCAAGCACCTTGTACAGCGTCACCAGATTGGTCAGGCGGGCAAGGCGGACACTGATCAGGCCCTGCTGGGCACTGTAGAGGGAACGCTGGGAGTCGAGGACGTTCAGGTAGCTGTCTACCCCCTTTTCGTAGCGGGCCTGGGAGAGACGGTAGCTTTCGCTTGTCGCATCGGTGAGGGACTGCTGCGCCGCCACCTGGTCGTTGATGGTTCCTCGCAGGGCAAGGGCGTCGGCCACTTCCCGGAAGGCTGTCTGGATGGCCTTTTCGTACCTGGCCACGGCGATGTCCCGGTCCACCTTGGCCACCTTCAGATTGGCCCGGTTGGCGCCTCCCTGGAAGATAGGGATAGATATCTGCGGTGCAACTTTCCAGACAAAGGAGCCGCCCTTGAAGAGCCCACTCAGGTCATTGCTGCCGAAACCGACCGACGAGACCAGGGTGATGCGGGGGAAGAACGCCGCCCGCGCCGCGCCGATGTTGGCGTTGGCCCCCTTGAGGAGATCCTCGGCCTGGAGGATGTCGGGGCGGCGCAGCAGGACATCGGACGGCAGGCCGGGTTGCAGGTCCTTCACCGCGGTGAGCGTATCGGAAAGCGCGGCGGGCAGAAGGTCGGCCGGGACCGGGGAACCGACCACCAGGGTAAGGGCGTTTTCATCCTTGGCCACGAAGGTGGTGAAGCGGGCGATGTCCACCCGCGCCGTGTCGACGCTGGTCTGGGCCTGATGGAGATCGAGCGCGGACGACATCCCTGCCTCATAGCGGCTGCGGATGAGCTGGTAGGAGGTCTGCTGGCTCGCCAGGGTGTCCTTGGCGAGTTTCAGCAGTTCGCGGTCGGCGGCCAGGGTCAGGTAGTTTGCCGCAACCTCGGCGACCAGGCTGATCTGTACGCTCCGCCGGGCCTCCCCGGTGGCGAAAAACTGCTGCAGGGCCTGGTCCTTGAGGCTCCGCACCCTGCCGAACAGGTCGAGTTCATAAGAGCTGAGGCCGAGACCGACCTGATACTGATGGATGTTCAGGGGCGATCCCGTCACGGAAATGCCTTCGGCTACACGCTGGTAAAGCGCGGCGGCGTTGGCATCGATTTTCGGGAACAGATCTGAGCGCTGGATCTGGTACTGGGCCCTGGACCTCTCAATGTTCAGTGCCGCTACGCGCAGATTGCGGTTGTTGGCCAAGGCGAGACCGATCAGCTTTTGCAGCTGCGGGTTAACAAAAAACTCGCCCCACTTCAGGTCTGTGGCTGCCGGTTCGCCGCTCGGGGAGGAGCTGTTTCTGTAGGCCGGGCCGGTGGGCCAGCCGGCGGAAACCGGCGCTTCCGGCCGGGTATATTCTGGCGCCATGCTGCAGCCGGCCAGACAGGCGACACCAATGCTTATGATTGCAATTCCGCGGATCATGTTCGTGCTCCTCCTTCAGTGGCGGCATGGGGATGCTTTACTTTGAACCAGATGGCGTAGAGGGCAGGCAGGAAGAGCAGTGTCAGAACAGTGCCAACACCGACTCCGCCGATCAAAACAAAAGCCAGCGATCCCCAGAAACTGGAAAAAGTCAGCGGGATAAAGGCAAGCATGGCAGCCGCTGCGGTCAGGACTACCGGACGCGCACGGCGTACGGTGGATTCGACGATGGCATCATAGTCACTGAGTCCCGCTGCCTTGTCGTGGCGGATCTGGTCGACCAGAATCAGCGTGTTGCGCATGATGATCCCCGCCAACCCGATCAAGCCGAGAATTGCGTTAAAGCCGAAGGGCTGATGGAAAATGAGCAGAGTCGGCACTGCCCCGACCAGGCCGAGAGGGGCGGTGGCAAACACCATGAACATGGTGGCGAATGAACGGACCTGAAGCATGATGAATATCAGCATCAGCAGTATCATCGGCGGGAAAAGCAGCCCCAGCGCCGTATCGGCTTTCTTGCTCTCCTCCACGGAACCGCCCGTTTCGATGCGATAGCCGACGGGAAGAGCGGCTTTCAATTTTTCCAGTTTGGGGAGAATCTGGGCCGTTACATCCGGAGGCTGGACCCCATCAACGACATCCCCCTCAACAGCGATGTACGGCTCGCGGTTGTAGCGTTTCAGCACCGCATCTTCCATTCGGGGTTCCAGATGGGCAATTTGTGACAGCGGTATCGAGCGCCCGTCTCTGGTGGTCAAAGTCACATTGCCAAGGTTCTCCAGACCGTGGCGCTCGGATCCGGGAGCGCGAACCACCACGTCGACCGAACGGATGCCGTCGCGCATCTGAGTTGTCGGCGCACCATTCAGAATCGCCTGTAATTGCAGCCCGGCTTCCTGCGGAGTGAGGCCAATCAGGCGCAGACGGTCCTGATCAAGGACCAGCCGCTCGCTCGGGTACGTTCCCCCCAATCCAGGTGCAGATCACGCACGTTCGGATTTTCGGCCATGATGGCTCGGACATCACGCGCAATCCGGCGCAGCTCAGCCACGTCCGGTCCCATGACGCGGAAGAGCACCGGAAATGTGACGGGTGGGCCGAATACGAATTGTTTCACCCACACGCGTGCTTCGGGGAATGCGCCCTGTGCAATAATTTGGCGAAGTTTTTTCTTGAGCGCGTCGCGTGCCGCATGGCCTTCGGTCTGGACGACAATTTGGGCAAAGGCCGGGTTGGGTAATTCGGGATTCAACGGCAGGATGAAGCGCGGCATGCCGTAGCCGATATAGCTGGTGACGATTTTGGCCTCCGGCTCGGCCATAATTCTCTTTTCGATGTTTTTGACCGATCTGTCGGTTGCGGCAAAAGCACTGCCAGGGGGAAGATTGACGTCGACAATCAATTCGGGGCGGTCCGAGTTGGGAAAAAACTGCTTCTCCACGGATCCCATGCCAACCACGGCCAGCATAAAAAGAGCAATGGTAACGCCGGCGGCAAGCCATTTATGATCGACTACCCTCCGCACCATACCGCGAAACCGCTGATAGTTCGGCGTTGCATAAATGGCATCATGCCCTCCGGGAACCGGTTTGATATCAGGCAGGAGCTTGACGCCCAGGTAGGGGGTGAAGAGCACCGCGACAAACCACGAGGTGATCAAGGCGAAGGCCACGACCCAGAAGATGTTGCCCGCATATTCACCTGCCGTCGATTTGGCAAAACCTACCGGCAGGAAGCCGGCGATGGTAACCAGCGTTCCGAAAAGCATGGGGCTGGCCGTGGATGTCCAGGCAAAAGTGGCTGCCTGGATCCGATCCAGGCCCTCTTCCATTTTGACCACCATCATCTCGATGGCGATGATCGCATCATCCACCAGGAGCCCCAGGGAAATAATCAGCGCCCCCAGGGTGATTCGGTCGAAATCCCTGCCGGTAAGGAGCATGATGACGAACACGGCGGCAAGGGTCAGAGGCACGGCTGCAGCCACGACGATCCCGACACGGAACCCCAGCGTTACAAGACTCACCACGATGACAACGGCAAGCGCGGCCAGCGAATTTGATCATGAATTCGTCAATGGCATCGGAAATGACCTTGGACTGATCCGATACCTTGGACAGAACCAGACCGACGGGTAATTCTTTGTGAATCGCCGTCTCTTCGGCATTCAGCAGCTTGCCCAATGTCAGGCCGTTGAAGCCTTTTTTCATCACCAGGGCCAGGATGAGCGAAGGTTCTCCCTGGTGACGTATCTTTTTTGTTGCCGGATCTTCGTAGCCGCGGGTGACCTCGGCCACATCACCGATTTTCAGTATTTTCCCTCCGCTTGCCACGGGAATCGCCTTGACCGCTTCGACGCCGTTAATGGCTCCGTCAAGGCGCAGATAGACACGCGGTCCGGCCGTATCCACGAAACCGGAAGGGGTTACATCGTTTTGGGTTTCTAAAGCACGGAACAGATCGGTCGCTTTTACCCCGAGAGTTGCCAGGCGTTTGTAGGAAATCTCGACATAGATTTTGGGATCCTGCTCGCCGAGAATAGTGACCTTCTCCACGCCGCCTACCCGGGAAAAGCGCTGACGAAGCGCTTCCGCCTCCAGCACGAGCTTGCGGTGGGGAAGGCCTTTTGCTTCCAGTGAATACATGGCGAAGTACACATCGGAAAATTCGTCATTCAGAATCGGACCGATCACACCTCGCGGCAGATTAATTTTTTCATCCCCCAGCTTTTTTCGTGTCTGGTAGAATTCATCCGGCACATCTTTGGGAGGCGTGGAGTCTTTCAGCTGGAGCTTCATCAAGATCATTCCGGGGTATGCCGAGGTTTCCACCCGGTCGTAAAATTCAAGTTCCTGAAGACGTTTTTCCAGCCGGTCGCCCACCTGTTCCTGCATTTCCTTTGCCGTGGCTCCCGGCCATATGGCTGTTACCGTCATGGTCTTAACGGTGAAAGCAGGGTCTTCTGCCCGTCCCAGATGCAGGAAGGCATATCCCCCGGCCACCAGAATCGCAATAATCATGAACAGGGTGATGGCACGTTCCCGGATCGCAAAAGCGGAAAGATTGAAGCGGCTCATGATTTTTGCTCCTTTGCCGGGCCAGAGAGGACCTTTACTCTTTCCCCTTCCTTGACGAGGTGAGCACCCAGCGCGACAATTCGTTCTCCCGGTTTGAGGCCTTTGCTCACCAGCGCGGTCTCGCTGCCGAGCTTCGCCACTTCGACCGCTCGCCGCGATAAAGTTGAGGTATCTGGATTTATCACCCAGACACTTGTGCCGCTGCCGCCGTCATACAGCGCGCCGATGGGGATTTCGTACAGCTTCACCGCGCCATTCGCGTTCTCTCCATCCAGATGAACCGTCACTGTTGCACCAAGAGGAGCGTTTTCCCCAAAACCACCAAGTCTGTAGCGCGCCTGATAGGTTCGGGTGAGAGGGTCGGCCATTGCGGACAATTCACGCAGCTTTGCCGGGAAGCTCTGCCCCGGATCGGCATACAGGCTGGCTGTGGCCTTGGACCTTGCCAACTGCTCTTCCCCCTCGGGAAAATCGACGACCGCTTCGCGTGGACCGTCCTGGGCGAGGCGAACCACCACGTTACCCGGACTTACCACCTGGCCGACGTCCGCCGGTCTCTCCATGATGACGCCGTCCGCATCGGCCCTGAGAACGGCATAGCCCACCTGGTTTTCCCGTTGCCTGGCGTAGTCAACGGCGGAATTGAGCTGGGCGGTGGTTGCGTCGGCCGCCGCTTTGGCCTGTTCGTATTCCTGTACGGATACGGCCTTTATGGCAACCAGCCCACGTTGGCGCAGTTCATCAGCGAGGGCGCGTTTATTCTGGGCCCGGGCCGCTTCCACGGCCGCCTGGGCAGCATTGGCCGCAAGTAGCAGGTCTGTCGGATCAAGCCGCATCAAAGCCTGTCCACGTTTGACATGATCCCCGGCCTTGACGGGTTTCTCGATGATTTTGCCGGGCACGCGAAATGCGAGTTCGCTCTCCGTGCGAGCGTGAATCACCCCGGTATATTCCATTGCATCACCCACGGCGGAGAGAACCGTATAGGCTCTGACCAGGCGGGGAGATGTCGTATCGACAGGCGGCTGGTTGTCTCTTCCCAAAAGAGCACCACCGGTAATGACAATCACTGCTCCTATGAGGAGCGCCAGCTGATATCTGCGCGTCAAGCCGGTAAATTTTTTAAAAGGTATTTTTCTCATGTGCATGCGTACCCCTGGACAATGTATTCAATATGGGCTGCCGGCAATTGGCCGACAGCCGGTTGCATGTGCGTTCTGACCGAGGATAATGAATGACCGTGCTGCCCCGGTCTCAGGGATTGCGTTGCCAATAGTCGAGGCTTCCCGCTGCATAACCGTTCCATGCCTCCTTTCCCTTTGCGTCACGGACAGGTAATATAGCCACATCCTGCATTTCCCGCGGAACAAGAGCTCCAGTGCCTGGTAGAAAACCATCCCAGGCAACACCCGGCGCCGGACTTACCGAGGATCTTTCTCCTTTGATAGAATCCGTCATTGTTCCGGGTAGAAATTGACCCGGGATAGACCCGTTCAACTCTTTTCCTGTAGTTACTCCGGTCCCTGTCGCGAAAGCCTCTGTTTCACTTCGCCGGTCCGTAGTCGCCGTGAAGTCTGTTCCTGCTGCAAAGGTATTTTCGGCAACGCCAAGTACACTCACGCTTAGTGCCAGTAATAATAGTGTCTTTTTCATCATTGTTTTCTCCTTTTAACTTAGACTGGTCTGTCTAATAGTGCTCCAAAAAAATTTAACAACATCAAAGTCTCCGGCGATACTCGTTACCCCCTTCCTTTTGTTCCAGGGTCGAAACATCATCTATTCTCCCCCTGACTTAGCTGTTAATTACCTAATTGTCGGAGGATTCGGCGCCAGACGTCATCTCCGCAATCACTTCGATGTCCGCGAATTTTCCACGGTCCGGGTGCCTGCAAAAGCATCTGGCACCGGCATTGAAACCGTGCTCGCACTCGGAAGCTGAATGTGACAGACACAAATGCAGAGTTTTCGTGAGCCTGCGTACCTTACAGTCGAAAGGCAAAATGATACCAGCCATTTGGATTGTCTCCTTAGGCAAAACATTTTCCAAAGGCCTTGAATAGCTTCAATGGCCCTTTGACGCGAATCCTTCTCAGGACGATCTGCTTGATCATCGAGGTTTCCTTGTGAAGCACTCGCAGCCAGGTCTTCGCATCGGCATGCACGCGAACGTCCGGGGTCCCTGCATGTCCCTTTTCAATCCTGATAGTTTTGTCCCTGATAACGACCGTTGCTTCGGCCTCCTCACTGCCGCTGAAGGTGAAATGATAGGTCGCGTTCAGCCCTTCGGACTGGTGCCGCTGGAAAGCAATGGGCATGGAGGCGAGGAAATATGCCACGGACGGCGGCCTGATGCCGTTTCCCACCCGCTTTACCTTCTTGTGCGGGAAGGTGCGCTGAACATGACTCTCGGCGTCCGAACCGGGCAGGACATACACCGTCTCCGCCTTCTGTTGGAGCGGTTTGACCACGTCCTCGATAAAGGCCATTCTGTCCTCCAGATACTGCGGAATAACTTCGTCCCCCGCCGGGCAGACGGCCATGCAATACACCGACTTGTAGCACGGCCCGATACGCCAGGCTCTGCCACATGGATACGGTTTCGGCATCGCTGGTTCTGGTCCGGTAATCGATGGAGCTTTTACTGTCTGCGATATTTTCAACCCAGTCGGTGAAGCCCCCTATCAGTTCCCGATAGGTATGGGTGAGGCAGTTTACGGGATGGAAAAAGCCATCCGGGCCGATGGCGCCCGTGGGACAGGCAGCCGCGCAGAGCTTGCAGTCAAGGCACGGGTTATAGTCCAGGGGGGTGTCGTATTCATCCACTTCGGCATCGATGACCACGGTATTGAGCAGTACGAAACTACCGAACACGGGGTGAATGACGTTGCGGTGGAGGCCCATCTTCCCAAGTCCGGCCTCAATGGCTATCGGTTTGTGCGATACCACGTTCATCGTGCCGTTGCCCCACAGGTCAGCTTCCATGGGAAACCCGGGCGCCGGGGTCGAGGCACGGACGCCTTTACGCTCCAGGGCAGTTGCCAGTAAGCGGGCGGCATGGATAAGCCGCTCTTCCACCTGGTGCAGTTCGAGGCTCGCAATGGAACGTGCGGGACTCCGCAGGTTTTCCCTGTTGATCCGTCCCGCAAAACTGACAAGCGTCCTGGTCCAGGGGAATACCTTTAGAATGGCCGCCTTTTGATCAGCCAGCGTCGGACGTGTGATCTCTACAAAACCCACGTCATCAGCCCCTGCTTCAAGGCACATCGTGCGCAGCTCCCGGGCGCTCAGCTTCAGCGGAGTCGAGTCAAGTCTCGCCGATGCTTTTCTCTCGTGATAACGTTTTACTGTCGGGTGATCATTCAGTTCCATTGATTACGCTCCTTTAGAGAAGGCTGGGACAATCATGGCGATTGCCGAAGAAAAAATTTTAGAGCCGGCAACATTTCATTTTGTCGAGACCTTCGGATAATTGGCTAGACCGGTCTATGTATAACCACCCAAAAAAAAGCAACGACTTATCACCTTTCATCATTTTGAGTCAGAAACCTATCGAAATACAAATAGATGAAATTCTTCAATGGTTCCGATGATTTCTTAACCTTGGAGCGAAGCAGTGCTCCCTGGAATGCTGAGATCAAATTCTCCGCAAGCATTTCAGGATCCAGATCATTCGGGATGGCCTTCTCCTTCTGTGCTTGAAGAAGTAATACGGACAAAGCCTTCGCCCATCCTTGCAGAGCTTGTTCAAGACGTTCCCGGACTCTCTCGTATTGATCGGACATTTCCAGGCTCAAATTGCCAATGAGACATCCCTTGGTGCAATCATTAGCTTCAAATCTCCAAATTCTGCTTTCGAAGCTTTTTTTCACGCGTTCCAGCGGTGGCAGAGATTCATCATTGAAAATGGCGCGGAAATGTTCACCGGCTTCTGCGACATATCTGTCGATTATCGCCAGGCCGAATTCTTCTTTGCTGGAGAAAAAGTTGTAAAACGAACCCTTAGGCACATTCGCCTGCTTGAGGATTGTCTCGACGCCGGTAGCGTTGAATCCTTTGCTGTATATGATATCCAGTCCCGTCTGGACAATGTCGTCTTTGCTGTGAATTCTTTTCATGTTTAAAGCTTAGACCGGTCGTTCTAATATGTCAAGTGGGTTTTTTCATGGTGTTCAACATTTTTTCTTCCCAGTGCCCAGAACCATCCGCGCAGGGGAGCCAAAAATGCAAAAGGCCATATTCAATCAAGGATGTGGCCTTTTAACTATCCAAAACAGGTTCGAGTTCCTGCCGAAAGTTTGAAAAAAGTTCTAATTTTGTCCACTACAGGCAGCAAAACTCCAAAAGTGGGACTTTCCTTAGTGATAGTCACACTTTTTTTGATTTCGAACATTTTCTATGCATATTGCTGCAAACTGAGCTCCTGTCCCTGTCAGCAACATTTTCTTCTTATTTTTCTTTTTCATTCCCAAACCAAGGGAAGATTTGCAAGGGAAGATTTTCTAACGCTCAAAAGAAAGCTTAGTGCTTTCAGCGGCTTTCGTCTTCCAGCTGCCTATATAGATGGACCAGGAACCTGACTGTTATTATCCTGTGGACGAAGGCTTGAGTACACCGGTAGAACCACTTTCGTATTCTGGACGGTTTGCCTCCACCAAGAAGGAGAGGACAGTAATCGCAGACCTCAACAGCCACCAGCAACCCTTCCTCCGCAATCTCGATTATAAAGGAAAGCATTCCCTTGCCGCACTCATTCCTTTGCACCAGCAAGCCACCTTGAATTCGAAGCGTGGCAATTTGCGTCCGGCCGTTTCCGCTGAATTCCGGACCTGAAAATATCAGCAGCGGCAATGAATAGCCGAATAAGGCAAATGCCGTTTTCCCGCCAGCTTGCGCCGGTTGAACGATGGCAAAGGTGCATTTCCGCAAAAACGCCAGATAACTCTCCACGAGATATGCGGGGGTCAGCAGTGACTTGTTATCATGAGGAATTACTATCGACTGCCTGGAGAAGACCGAATGGTCTTCCAGAACGGCTTCCCTGATGGCAATCTTATTTTGCAAAATCGGTCTTTCCCCGGCCATTCGACCCTCCGCACCAAGCATACCATAGCGGCGCTCCCTTTGCCCTGACGAATGAAATAACCGATGGATTCGCATGAAACAACAGGGCAATACAACCTCTTGTTTTTTCCCCGTGTAGTGTACACTTAAAGAATATTTAGCAAGACTGGGGAGAGAAGATGGAAACAGACCAGGGGACGGTGCTGGTAGCCGGAGCTACGGGCTTCATCGGAAAAAGGCTTGTGGGTGCACTTCTTGCGGAAGGTTTCCGGGTGCGTGCGGTTGTCCGCAGTCCCGGAACACGGTTCCCAAAGGAAGTGGAAACAATTTCCGGCGATTTACTGGACCGCTCATCCCTTGACCCGGTTTTAGACGGTATCGACACAGCCTTTTACCTTGTTCATGCCTTGTCCGCAAGCCGCGCCGGGTTCGAACGGCGGGACCGGCAGGCGGTGGAAAACTTCGTAACGGCGGCAAACATGGCCGGTCTGCGCAGGGCCATTTACCTGGGCGGTCTCGGCGAAACCGGGAGTGGACTTTCGAAGCATCTTGCCAGCCGCCTGGAAGTCGCCGAAATCCTGAAAAGCGGCAATTTCACGACCACCGTACTCCGCGCCGCCATCATAATCGGTTCGGGCGGTGCTTCCTATGAGATCATCAAGGCACTCGTGGAACGGCTACCTGTAATGATCACCCCTAAATGGGTTTCGACAAATTGCCAGCCGATTGCCGTCCGGGATGTAATCAGGTATCTCACCGGATGCCTTCTGGAGGAACGGACCGCGGGTGATACCTTTGACATAGGGGGGCCGGAGATACTAACCTACCGGGAAATGATGCAGCGTTTCGCGAGGATCATGAACAGGAAAATTTTGATAGTGCCGGTTCCATTTCTTACGCCTAAACTATCTTCATACTGGGTGGGGCTCGTTACCCCGGCAAAACCTTCCGTCGCCATACCACTCATCGAAGGCTTGCGAAATGAGGTAATATGTCGAGACAATCGAATCAGGGAACTGCTTCCCTTTCCTCTTACCCCATTTGACGAAGCAATCAGGATTGCCATGGCAGAAGGTGATCTTAACCCGGGTCCCGGTTAGAATCCGCAAGTTCCAGTTTCATCAACAACACCCGGAAATTCATGATGCACCTTTTCAGCTTTCCACCTTGTCAGCAGCACAATAAAGGAGGCGAAGATCATTCGACGCCGGCTTTTTCAATCAAGCTCGACCATCACTTCGTTCCTACGCATGAAAGGCGGCGTCCATGGCGGATTGTAAAGGGCGATCCGGGGCAGAGACCCGACGGGAATGCCATCGCGCTGAAGGGCCTGCAACAAGCCGGCAGTTTTTTCCCTGATGGCGTCATCGGTTGCGTATCCGGAAAAAGTGATGGCCGCAACTTTATGCGGCGGGACGACTCTTAACCTGACTGACGGGCTTTTGGGCTGCGGAAGCTCTTCGAGCCTGGAGCCGGGCGGCATGACGAAGGCGATCGTGCTCGCCCCTTCAAGCCCTTCTTTCAGGACGGGAGCGGTCATGGGAATTTTCCGGCCGCGTTCTCCGGAAGAACGGAGGACGGGGGCAGTCATTTTGATCTTCGACCGGCTGATGTTGTCACCGGAAATGTACCTGAAGAGTTCTTTGAAACCGCCTGACATCGATTCAGATGGTGTTCCCTGCCGGGTTGTCTCGGCGACGATGAAGGTCTCGTACTGCCGGATCTCGTAATCTGTCTTTTTCTCAATGACTGTGTATGAGGGCATATCGATACTCCTTGTCGGCAGATAGCCACTTAGTACCCACAGTAAAAAAAGCGCTACGGCTATGCATATTCCGGTTACTATCATTTTCATAGTCCCTTTCAACCTCATGATCTTCGACCTCGACACATCACCCGCAGACGTCGATTAAGCTCTCTTCGCGTGACCATGGCGCCCATTTCACCCCGCTATCCGACAGGGGCCTTACCTAATCGCAGAAACAAGGCACGAAGAGAAATGGAAGGATCAGGCACGGCTGGCACATTTCTACTGAGATTTCTTGAGCAATCGATAGGGTTCTGCCCGGCTCAGCCAGGGGCTTTCCGGATATTCTGCTGCCAGGCGGTCATAGATGCCTACCAGGATGGTGTCGTCGGGGGTTTTGATGAAGCGGGAGATCCCGCTCAGGTAGACTGCTTCCGCCGCAAGACTGCTATTTGGGTAGTCGGCGATGATTTTGTCGAAGCATTCGCAGGCGCCAAAACAATACGGCTGATTTAATCTAGCCTTTCCAATGCCGAGGAGAAGCGAGGGAATCAGCTCGGCTGGCGGATAGAAGCCGTGGATACGGTAATGCTCGACACCTTCGGCGTCTATAAGCAGTAGTGTCGGAGTCCATTTTACCTTGAATGGTCTTCCAAGAATCGGATCGTTTGCGGGCATACGCATAGGGATGAGATTGTTGTTTACGAACTGAATCACTTCTGGATCCTGGTACACGACCGCGTCCATCTGTTTGCAACCAATTCAGCCAGGGTCGAAGATATCCACAAATACTGATTTCTTTTCATCTCCCGCCTTCGTAAGCGCGCTTGTGTAAGATGTCAACCATTCGATCTGCGCCATGATTTTCGCTCCAGTTAGGCATCATATCGTTATAATACTAAATGGTAACACAAAGCGAAACAGGCGCAAACCCAACCCTGGGAGTGGCTTGCCCTCCGTTGAAGGAAGAAGCTTTCTTATGGAACGAAATCAATTACAGGATCTTGCCGAAACGTCGAAAAAAGAGGCGGCAAAATAAAATACTACTCCCAGGAGATCAAGATGGTATTTGGAAAAATCAAGGGAAAAACGGAATCGGCATCCGACAATTTAGCAAACACGTCACAGCTTGTTATGGAGATAACCAAGTCCACAGAACAGATTGCCCTGGCAACTGAGGTGTCCTGCCTTTTTCAGTCAATGAATATTCTACCTTGGGAGGTACCTGGGCATAAACTTCCCCATGGACAAGTCCATCTGTCTCGAGTTCCCGAAGCCGCTGGGTCAGCATTTTACGGGTAGTATCGGAAAATCGGCGCTGCAGAGCTGAAAAACGCATGGTTTCATGCGCCAGTTGCATTACTGATGTGAAAAAAGTACCCTTATCCTCCCTAACCGTAGCTCCCTCAACGGGATTATAGAAAAAAATTGACAAGCCCTCATGGAACTGATAAAAAGGCTAAAATTTTTTACGAGATAGACGATAATACTTAACCATTCGCAAGAATGGGGCGGAAAGCCTACGGGTCTTACTGAGACAGCCGGGTTGCCGAAATATCACACGATATTCGGTCCCGGCTTTTTTGTTGTCAAAACTCATGAAAAGGAGATCGAGTCAGCACGAGGTGCGCCTTTAAAGGGCGCCGTATTATGCCGGTTCGCGTCGATGGCGGAAAACGGCATTACATACTGTTGGTGGTAAACGATAATACTAAACCATCCGCGAGAATGGGGCGGAAAGCCTACAGGGTCTCACCGAGACAGCCGGGTTGCCGAAATATCACACGATATTCGGTCCCGGCTTTTTTGTGTCCGGACGCGGAAATTTAAATTTTAATTGTTAAGAAAGGTACTTATTTAATCCATGCGCCGAATCGTTGACACTGTCACCCGTATCCAATTGGCTTTGTCTTATAGCTCTATGTCTATTCATCCGTCAGCTCTCAACGGATGTGCCGTCATGAAAAGCGTTCAGGAGAAATTCCTGGCTTTTTCCAGGCCATCCTGAAAAGGATATCGAACGAAATAAGTTTTCGGTTGCAAGAGGAGATGACGTCATTGGCCGGTTGGCGGTCATCAGGCTTGAAAAGGGGGATACGCTGCCGGATATTGCACGACACTTCAGTTTGGGGATCAATGCAGTCAGTGCAGCTAATCCGGGGGTGGATGTATGGGTGCCCGAAGCCGGAAAGCGAATCCTGTTGCCGCTGAGTTTTATCCTGCCGGACACTCCCAGAAAAGGCATTGTGATCAACCTGGCCACCATGAGGCTCTTTGAATTTAAAGGGGATAGCAAGTCACTGGTGGTTTCGACCTACCCGGTCGGTATCGGAACCGAAGAGCGGCCCACGCCCATGGGTCAAACGCGTGTGGTGCGCAAGGCAGTCCGGCCGACCTGGCATGTGCCCGCTTCAATTGCCGCGGATCATCGAAAAAAAGGGGATACTCTGCCCGCGGAAGTTCCGCCGGGACCTGAAAATCCCTTGGGAGAATATGCGCTCTATTTGAGTAAATCGGGTTATCTGATCCATGGCACGAATAAACCGGCCAGCATTGGTCTTAAAGCAACCAACGGCTGCATGAGACTCTATCCGGAAAACATAAAGACGCTCTACAACGACACTCCGGTCAATACACCTGTAGACATTGTTAACCAGCCCTATCTCATAGGCCAACGTAATGGAGTACTTTACATGGAAGCTCATACGCCTCTGGAAGACTCGGGCGCTCGTTGAGCTGGAGAAGATCTATGCAAAATTGAAAGATATTGAAAAGAAATCGGCGCGCACGCTTGACTGGAAAAAGATCAGGGAAGTACAGGCCGAGGCCCGGGGGATTCCCGTTCCCATCTTCGAGTTGAGTCCAGGAAGTGAAAAAGAGACTGCGAATACCGATAGAAGTCGAGCACCCGGACAAATTGTACGGCAAACCGGAAATACCGGAACTGAAACTGGATGCATGGTATGTGCTGGCGGCCGATGTGCATGACAAGATCGATGCCCTGAGGATTGCCGCCATTATCAACCACCAGGGGCCGCAAATCCCGGCAAGGGTGTTATCAAGGAGCAATGGCTACCGTGTTATCGCCGGCCCTTTCAATGATATCAGCGAGGCCAAGGAAGCAGCCAAACGCTTGAAAATCGATCTGGAACATGGACGGTATACTGATTGAACCTGTCAAGAAGAGATAGTCAGATTCCAGTCTAACAATGGAGGTGATTGGCGAAAGAAAAGTCTTTATGACAATTTAACTCGAACAGAAAGGAGGTGATTAGAGATGAAGAAAAATCTTTTGCTGATCTCAATGATGCTTGTTCTCGCTATTGCGTTGACTGGTTGTGCAACATCCGGTGACCTCGAGAAAGTGCAGGCGCAGCAAAAACTGATTGATGCGAAAGCTGAGCAGGCAGTGCAGGATGCACAAGCTGCCAAGGCTGCAGCCGATGCAGCCAAGTTAAAGGCAGATGATCCATCAGCCCGCGCCGAAAATGCCATAAAGGCGGCAGAGGAAAGGGAAAGAATCGCAGATGAAAAGGCGCAAAGGGCTGACGCCGCTTTCCAGAAATCGATGAGGAAGTAAGTCAATTTTAAAGTAGCTGTTAACTTTACCTTTGGTGCTCCGGATAATGAAGTGGCAGGGTCTCAAAACCCTGCCATTTCCATTATCCATCATTAAACGTCTGTGATCGGACCATTCAAACATTTGACCTGTTAAACCAGGATATCAGGCTCCTAGCGCAAGAGGTTCCTGATGATTCTGCCAAGGGGTGAGGGATGAAGGAATTCGAGACTGTTTCTGTCAGATGTGGCTAAAAAGCACCTTTTATTGATCTGCATCATAATAACACCAATTCTGCTATGCGGATGCAGTCACTTCAATGAAGGCTATCAGGCCAAGTCAACCTTCGAAGAAGCGAATGATTTATTTAACCAGGGAAGCTACAAGGCCTCTCTGGACAAATATGAACAGATCATTGAAAAATATCCCTCGACGGGAGACAGGGTTCTCTTCGAGATGGGAATTATTTATGCGTATCCGAAGAATGAGCACAAGGATTATCAGAAATCCCTGGAATGTTTTCAGAAACTCGTAAAGGATTACCCGGGGAGTGAGTACAGGCAGAACAGCGAAATGATGATATTTAATATCAATAATGTCCCTCTCAAGGATAAGACGATTGCCACGCAGCAGACACAGATTGAGACTCTCCGGCAAGAGGTTAAAGGCAAGGAGAATGAAATTGCTGCACTGCAAAAAAAGATTAAGACGCTCGAACAGAAGGTTTTTGCATATGCAATCCGGAAGGGATCGGCAGACAAGATACTGATAGAAAAAAATGCACGACGATTGATGTTGATCTCAAAGGGTGAGGTGCTCAAAACCTACAGGATAGCCTTGGGGGGAAACCCGATTGGGCCAAAAGAAAGGCAAGGCGATAACAAAACCCCGGAGGGAACCTACGTCATCGATTCAAGAAACGAAGGACAGCCGTTATCACCTGTCTCTTCATATTTCCTATCCGAACGAGAGAGACAAAAAGCGGGCAAAAGAACTGGGTGTTTCTCCGGGCGGAAACATCATGATCCACGGCATCAAGAATGGTTTCTCGTGGGTTGGTGATTCTCAAGCAGAGGTTGACTGGACGAAAGGGTGTATTGCCGTAACAGACGAAGAAATAGAGGAAATAGACAAGTTGTGTCCAAATGGTACGATTGTTGAGATCAGGCCATAGAAGATCATTTAACGAACTTGAAAATTAACCGGCTACTCATTCCAACCTGATTTTGGTCGGTTAATCCTTCAAAAAAGTTGCATCCCCCCCGTTTCATCTCCTCGCCGTTGTCATCAACCATGAACACTTATTCTTCATATTTAGCATCCTTGCATATATTCATTACAAGACCGGCCTGCTCAGGGAAATGCATCCCGGTTTCCGTGTAAACCTGAATGTGCAGCCCGCTTTCTACAAACTAATCTACCCGGCCGAATTTCCCGGTCCACAAAAAACTTTATCGGTCTGCAGCAGCAATAGGTTTAACCTGAAAACGGCATTTACTCACGCAAAACCAGACGCAAAGAAATTCAAATGCTTGTAAAGATAAAGGACTTGCACCAATTTGGTGAACTATCTGGTACAGATAACTATCCGATTTTACTTGGTATTCTTGGCGCCTTGGCGAGAGACCGCTTTTTTTGATGCCTGCCGGTCGAGGGGCATGCTGCATGTTTATTAACAGACCTTGACATGTAACCTATTGGTTACATATACTATGATTATGGACAATGATATCGTATTCAAAGCACTGGCCCACAGAAGTCGAAGGAAACTTCTGGACGCCCTCTGCGAGCGTAACGGACAGACTCTCGGAGAGTTATGCGAGCACCTGAGCACGAGCAGGCAGGCGGTAATGAAACACCTTGCGATCCTGGAAGCCGCCAACCTTGTTACTGTAACCTGGGCGGGACGGGAAAAGCTCCACTTCCTGAACCCTGCTCCAATCCAGGAAACCTATGGACGGTGGGTGGGCAGATTCGAGCGCCACAGGGCTGAGGCACTGGACTCTCTGAAGCAGAGATCTCGAAGAGAAGAAAGGATGATAAAAATGAACAACCTAAAATTCCTTTACGTAAGCTACATCAAAACTACCCCCGACGAGCTCTGGGAGGCGCTGACCGGCGCGGAATTCACCCGCCTGTACTGGATGGAAAACAGCGTCGAGTCGGATTGGAAAGCCGGATCTTCCGGTCACTTTCAACAAACCTGACGGGACGGTCGTACTCGCCGGTAAAATTCTTGTATCCGAAAGGCCCAAGATGCTCTCGTATACCTGGAGCTTCCTGGCGGATGAGCAGATGAGGGCCGAAAAGCCTTCGCGGGTCACGTTTCTCCTGGAGCGCTACGCGCCCAATCCGGAAGTCGTGAAGCTCACCGTCACCCATGACGAGTTTCCGGAAGACTCCAAAGTGTTTCCGAACATCAGCAATGGCTGGCCGATGGTGCTCAGCAGCTTGAAGACATTGCTCGAAACAAAGCGGGCAATTCATTTTCAGGGTACTTGCGGATAAACAATCGCTGTTACAAATTAAGGAGGCAATAAATGGAAACATATAGCATCCGCCATGAAGTCGGGATCAAGGCAACCCCGGAAGCCGTTTACCAGGCATTAACGGACACGAAGAAACTCGCGGGATGGTGGACTTCCGATACCCGCGGCAGCGGCTCGAAGGTCGGAGACGTACTAGAGTTCTGGTTCGGAGATTTTTGCCAGAATTTTGAAGTCACAGAGCTCATGCCGGCCAAGCTCGTTCGCTGGAAAGCCAATAGAAAAGAAAGTTTAGATGAATGGGCAGGAACTGAGGTGGCCTTTTCTTTAAGCGCCGATGAAAAACAGTGCTTTGTCCACTTCAGTCATTCAGGCTGGCGCAGCGAGAGCGGATTTTTCCCTCACTGCTCGACAAAATGGGCGGTTTTCATGTTGAGCCTCAAGGACCTTCTGGAAAAAGGCAAAGGGCAGCCGGCACCCGACGACGTGCAAATCAACCACGACTGATCCGGGGTACATAGGGCCGGACTAATCTGTTTTCTGCCAATGGGCCATAAAACAGATTAGTCCCTAATTTTGCGGCAGGACTGGTATAGTAAAAATAACGATATAAACCTCCGTCCTGCCGGGACGGGGAAAAGTGACGGTAAACAACGCAGCGAAGACAGTGGCGCTGTCGGAAAAGGAGGCAATATGTCTTTCTCAGCCGAACGCAACTTCGTTGAACAGCAGGGGTTCAGGGATGCGGGCGCCGATTCCTGCGGCTATCTTTACCCGCATTGATGTTTCAGCCAAAGCTCATCGGAGTCCTGGTGATAATCGGACTGCTCCTCCAGAGTTGGTTATACTTTCTGATCCTCTCGGCCATCCTCTGGTGGAACGTCCTGCTGCCCGACCGGAACCCGTTCGATACCCTGTTCAACAGCCTCATAGCCGTGCCGAAGGGTTTGCCGCGTCTCGTGAGGGCACCGGTGCCGAGGCGGTTCGCCCAGGGAATGGCCGGCACTTCCATGCTGGTCATAGCCATGATGCTCTTCCTTGGCTGGAATGCAGCTGCCTGGATTATCGAAGGCTTGCTGGTCGTGGCTCTCGCCGCCCTGATCTTCGGCAAATTCTGCCTGGGATCCTATCTGTTTCACCTTCTTCGGCATGACAGCGGGTTTGCGAACCGGACGCTCCCGTGGGCCAGGCGCGACTAGGGGCTTGACGCATTAGAAATAAAACGGGTGGCAATTAAGTGGTGTGTCCCCGGAATTCTGACCCTGCCCCCTGGAGCTGCTGTTTGTCTTGAAGACGGTTGATATGAAAGCATCGGTAAAATTAGTCTGGGAGTACAACCGATGAAGCACAATCCGAACATGAACGCAGCATCTGCCAGGCCGTCTAGGAAGATCACAGGTATTGCAGCGCTCGCTCTCTTCCTGTTCGCAACTTCTCCTCTTGGCTGCGCTGCGGCGACCGTGGCTCCAACCATCGCTCCGCACTATCCGGCCATCACCATCTTCGTCGGCAGCGGCTGACCTTACTGCGCCAAGGTGGAAAGTTATTTCACCAGCAAAGGAATTCCCTATACATGCCGGGATATCCGCAAGGACCAGAAAGCGTACCAAGTATGGCACGACCGCTACCATGGCGATATCGTGCCGATGGTCGTCTTCGACAACGGCAAGCGAATCGTGGACGGGTGCGATATCCACGCCATCGAGCGGACGCTGCGGGATCTGGAAGTCTCTCCCCCCTCCTCCCCGTGAGTCTCAGTGGTATGTTCTTGTCTTTTTAGTTAATATTGGAAATAGATAATTAAACAAGTGCGTCCCGCGGAGATCCAATAAACTTTGCAAGTATGAAGTACCGGCCCGAAATTCTCCCCACCGGACGAACTTGCAACCAGGTTGAATTACTAATGAATTACGGTATTCTTTTCATAAAGACACCGTAATTGATCACCGCAACTCGGATTCGGAATTTTAGATCGCCCGGCGAGTCCAATTGCCTTCCGAAGCCACATAGTGATAGAGCATTACCCATATAACCGGCAATATTCAAAAACATAACAGACGATAGTTCGGGATCAACGGATTCCCAAGAAAGGAGACGGTAAATCTGAGCGGGACTTTTTGAATTATGATGAATAGCCCGTGGCTTTCTGTAAAGAAAACAGTAGTCATGACAAGGCTCCTGAAACGATCCATTTTGAGAGACGGGAAGGAGGCTTTCAATGTTCAAAGAGCAGCGCGACAGACACACATTCAAATGGGAGGACCTGGGAAATATCGAGGAAGGAAGGGCCAACCTGGGGCCGAATGTACCGGTATGGGCCTATCGCCTTATGCAGTTGACACTGCGGGACGTACTCCTTACCAGGTTCGGGACTAAGGTGGCTGACGAAATTTTCGTGGATGCAGGCAGGGTGGCAGGCAGGGAATTCTGCAGGAACATGCTGAAACCGGGGCTGGTATTCGAAGAATTCATTTCCAATCTCCAGCATGAACTGCAGGAGCAGAAAATCGGCATACTCCGGATAGAAAAGTCGGACCTGGAAACCTCGTGCTTTACCCTGACCATTGCCGAAGATCTGGATTGCTCCGGTTTGCCCTTTACAGATGAAGTGGTTTGCCATTATGATGAGGGCTTCATCGCCGGCATTTTTGAATGTTATACGGGGAAACCGTTCCGGGCGAAAGAAATCGACTGTTGGGCAAGCGGCGACAGGGTATGCCGCTTTAATGTCGGCAGAACCAAGGAAACAAAATGACTAACCAGGTTTGCGATAAACTTTCAGTGCTTCTCAACGGCCGGATTCCGGACAAGATTGCGGCCGAGTACAAAAACGGGGAAGAGCAGAAGCTCGCGGAAAGCGTCAACCTTCTCATAGATTTCATGAAAGAGGTCCACGAATTCATCGATCCGTTATCGAAAGGGGCGCTCAATGATGTCAGTGAAATCCAGCGGAACAATTTCCTGGCGTCTCCGTTCAAGGAACTGCACTCGCGTCTCCTCCACCTGACATGGCAGGCCGGGCAGGTCGCAAAGGGAGACTACAGCCAGCGCGTCGATTTCATGGGCGATTTTTCGGAAGCTTTCAATTGCATGGTCTTGTCCCTTGAAATGAAAGAAAAGGCATTACATCAGAAAATCTCCGAACTTG
Source organism: uncultured delta proteobacterium (assembly GCA_963815135.1). GTDB lineage: Bacteria > Desulfobacterota > Desulfuromonadia > Geobacterales > Geobacteraceae > CAIWTU01. The sequence continues at coordinate 3,923 of CAWFFO010000012.1, read as the reverse complement.
AGGACGCCGCCACGCATATCAAAAAGCTTGAGGGATTTCTCCCCATATGCGCCAATTGCAAAAGCATAAGACTGGAAAATGCCGATCCCGAAGAGACAGACAGCTGGGTGGGTATGGAATCGTACATAGAGGAGAGGTCGGATGCGATGTTCACCCATTCGATCTGCCCAAAGTGCGTGGAAAAGCTCTATCCGGACCTGGCGAGAAAAATGAAGAACAAGAGAGCCTAGTTCCGTCCCGACGAAACCTGCCTCGCGGACCGGTTCAGCGGCTGCCCTGCTTCATTTATGCATCTTATTGCATTTATTCTTCTTGAACATAGCGGGCCAGACCTGCACAAATAACAAATATTAAATGTGCAGGTCTGGCCCGCTTCCTTTATTCTTTTTGGCTATTGATCCCCAAACGAAAACTTCTCCTCGCTGCTAACCCAACTCCACGGCAACCTTGGGAAAAGGTGAGACATCCGAGACGGAGGCCATGGCCTTCCCAAGCCAGGCAATCGTTTGCCCGAGGTGGCTCATATTCCGCATGGCCTCATCGTCGCCAAGCACATCCCCTTTGTCGAGCCCCATGCCCAGGTTCCAGTACAGGGAGCCTGGTACAATCATGGAGGAAATGAGGAACAGGTGATTGATGGTGTCGAAGACATGGGTCGCGCCGCTGCGCCGTCTCCGGATCAAGATCGAAGCCGAATTTGGTGGCGATCACCACCTGGTCCCGGAAAGGGGCGAGCGCCTCGCCCACCAGTTCCTCGTTGACGAACGGACCGTAGACCTCGGCGGTATCGAATAACGTAACGCCACGTTCGACGATCGCCCTGATCAACGAGATTCCCGCCTGCTTATCGACGGGCGGACCATAGGCATGGCTCAACCCCATGCAGCCAAGCCCGAGGGTCGAGACTTCCAGGTTGCTCCTTCCCAGTTTGCGTTTTTGCATTGTTTTCTCCTTTCGACTGTTACGGACTACCCTGTTGATGATTATACCGTACACCGGAATAAGCAAAGACAGATAGACCAATCCTGTTCAATTATTGCCTGATAGTACGATGGGCAGGATAATAGGTTTGTATCGCGCTGTGGGATTGGTCAGGATATTGGCAGATAAATTAGTGCGGAAATAGGCAGTTGCGGAAGATCCAGGAATAGCAGCATGGAGGCTGCGCTTTAAGTCTCAGGAAAGAAGAATTGCCCGATGGGCCGAACAAGTGGTCTCGAAACGAATTGTGTGTTTACGTCGGGGATGAGTTTGTGCGGGATTTGGCCATGGCCGTCGGAGACGAGTTTGTTGCCGAAAAGGTCATGCCGTATGACCTGGCGGAATTCTGTGACGCATGCAATCTCCAGCTGCGCCAGGTCGCGACCAGTCTGAAAAATCTTTGTACGGCGACCATCGGCCATATCGGGAGTCTGCCATTGGGTGATGTTCGGACCGGAGAAGAAATGGATTTTGCCCGGGATCCGATCGAAAAGATCATGGGTAATGCCGAGCGGCTCCTGGCGATTGCCAAAGAGCTCCGCGGATCAGGCTTTAACCTGATTCCGAGAGCGTACAATCGGGGGGCAGTGGGGTTCAGGACTTGAAAGCTTGATAATCGGCCGCAAAGTCAAGCTGTCCAGTCCTGCCCTTTACGCCCTGCTTACGTATTTTCAATATATTGGGTTATGCAAGTCGACAAAATGACAACGTCCCCACAGGGGTCCTGAAACAGCAAAGGCGGCCGATTGGCCGCCTTGTGATTGAAATCCGGGGAGTGTTCCCGGCTTTACTGCAGGCACCTGAACAGCCCCTTCGACCAGAAACAACTTCCGCAGGGCACGGTGTTGACAAAGCAGTCGTGTTCGAAATCTGCCCTGTAAACGTTGTCGCAGGGGGTCAGGTTGCAGTCGGAACAGGTGGAATAGTCCTTCCCCAGGACTCCTTCCCGGTGCTTGATGAAGGCCGGACTGTTCCAGATCTCTTCTATCCCCTTCTCGGCCAGGTTGCCGAAAGACTTGTTGTTGACGTACCTTTTCTGCCCATAATACCAGCAGCTGAATTTGTGCCAGAGGAAGTAACAGTTATGGACGTCGCCGTTCCAGGAAATGAACGCACTCCCGTTGTCGACAAAGTCACACCCCGTGTTGTTTTTCGGTATGATTGCCGGAAGGGACAGGTCAAGGCCGACTTCCTTTGCCGTCCGCTCTGCTTCCGCGAAAATCTGAGCCAACCGCTCCAGCCACTTTTCGTCCCTCGTCATAAGATTCTTCATGTGAAACGATATCCCGCGAGCTCGTCCTTCGGCCTGCATAGCCGTAACGAAATCGACTACCCGTTGCTCCTCCGGCGACCGCAGATAATTCCACCTGACCTTGAAGTAGGTCTCCAAATTTACCCCCTCCCTCTCTGCCCGCTCATTCCATTCCTGGAAAAACGCCAGTGCCTGCTCTGAATTGAGGTCATAGGCAATTTTTTCGGCATGCTCGCTGTCGTAAGGAAGAAGGTGGGTAACGATGGCAAAGGACGCTCCCTGTTTCGCCGCCCACCGTACTACCGACGGCAGCTCGTGGGCATTGTCGCGCATCACCACAAATTCGACGCCGATCTGGAGATCGCGGCCGGCCGTGGTCTTTGCTTTCCTGAGTGCGGCAAATGCCCTTTCCATATCCTGGACTTCGCCACCTTCCCGTATGTCACGGAAGACGTCCTCGGACAGGGAGTCCATGGACAGGCATATGCGGTCAAGCCCGGCTTCGACCAGTGAGGTGGCTCGGACTTCATCGAGCTCGAGGCCGTTCGACTGGAATCCGATCCAGCTTCCCTGCGGCATCGCTGCCTTGGCTTTCCGGATGAAGTTCTCCAGTTCCGGGTGCAGAAGAGGCTCGCCGATCCCGTTCAGGACGAGAGTCTCAAGAGTGGGAAAGGCCGGTTCCAGGGCGGAAAAGACGTCAGGCGGCATATCTCCGTCAATGATCCCGCAGTCTTCGGTTTGCTTCACACACATGCTGCACTTCAAGTTGCAGCGGGTCGTGGTTTCTACGAAAAGTCGCGAAGGGAACGGGCGAAATGCGGCAGCCTCGTTTGCGTCTTCTCCCGTAGAGCGGGAACCATCGCCGTGTTCCGGTACATCCTGTTGTGTCCAATCTTTATCGTTTATAGCCAATTGTCCTGTCGGCATCGCTCGCACCTCCTGTCTTTGATGGTAACAGGATAGCGAAGTTCCATGTTACTTGTCATGACCCAAATCAAAAAAATCGAAATAGAGAGTTTCGTCGCGACCTTCCGACGGGGTAGAGGAAGAAATATCCGGACAGGCATGGAAGAGGCAATCCCGAAACTTCGGGGCTGGATAAACTACTCAGGAAATCCAGGCCGGAACTGTTGATTGCTAGTTTTAGATTCCATCCGGAAAAACCCAAGTTACTCCCCCTCCCTTGATGGGAGGGGGTTGGGGGGAGGGTGACAAAGTCTGTAAAATCAACAGGCTCCCCCTCTCCCCGGCCCTCTCCCACCAGGGGAGAGGGAGAGAAAAGTCAGTTTACGGAGAAAAATAGATCTGGTCCCGCTTTTCGTCCTTACTCCGCGGTCGTCGGATCGATCATGCGCTTGACTTCGGCTACACTGTTGGCCGGGAAACCGGCCTTCCTGGCGTGCTCCAGGACCAGTTCCTTGTTGGGGGCAATGTAGACGCAGTAGATCTTGTCCTCGGTGACATAGCTCTGCACCCACTGAATTTGCGGCCCAAGCCCTTGAAGAACAGTGGCGGATTTCTGCGAGATTGCCTGCATGTCTGGGCCGCAGATATACCCTGCTCCCGGAATATCCCTCTCAATGATGTACTTCGGCATTCTTTCCCCCTTTGTTGCAGCTGAGATTTTACCAGGGCGGATGTTCGCGTATTTGCGTTCTTCTTCGGGTGCGGCCAGTTTTTTGGAGATAAC
>CAWFFO010000011.1:282500-841099 GCA_963815135.1 uncultured delta proteobacterium | reverse complement strand
TCTGGCCCAAATAAACGAACCTATTGCATTGCTTCTTCTGAATTTCGACCTCACCATCGGGCATTGGACGACTATTGGAATACCATTCTGCTTGTAGCAATCCTTTTTCGCGTGCGTTTCTAACCAGATATTGAGTTTCGGCTAAATATATCATCGCTCTCCGCAGCGCCCACATAATTAAACTGCGTCGAACAAGCTTATATTTAAAAAAGTCCGTGCCACCGAATTTCCGTATAATTAATGGCTTATTGTTTATTCGGGCAAAGAAGGCTACCAGAGGGCCCATTATGTGAAGACCGCTTGTAGCCGAGTGCAAAGTAACAACATCAGCAGTAGGCACTGATATCGCAATTCGTTTAACCAAAGAGATAAACCGTAAAACACCTTTTATGCCCTTTCCACGAATATTTCCTGAATTAACTATTTCTATACCGACATCACTTCGACCACTTAACTTGGGATTTAATGTATTGAACAAAACAGAAAACTCCTCCGAGTGGAGGTGGAAGAGGCCCAATTAAAAGTACTTTTTTATTAGCATTATCCATATCTCTTCTTGACCCTCATATGATAGAGGAATTCTGTAATATTTATATTTTCTCGTATTACTTTTTGCAGGTACTCCTGCAACTACAGTTCGTTGAGGGACATCCTGTATCACAACTAAATTTGCTCCAACTACCGACCCATCGCCTATCTCTCAGTTCCAAGCACCTTTTCACCAGCTCCTATATATATATTGTTACCTATGACCGGGACTCCGTATTCAGTTCCATTACCACCAATTGTTACATTTTGATCTATATGAACATTGTTTCCCAGCACTGTATTGTTATGTATCACAACACCAAGGCCCCCATAGCCTAGTACTAGGTTTTGCCCTGCGTTTTACTGTATGGGGCAGCCAGCACGAAAACATAAATCTAATAAAGTAATCTAAAATCTTCGGTATAATTGGTATTCGATGCCTATAGAGGTAGTTTGCCAGCCTGAAATAAGTTACAACCTTCAAAAAGATGCCCTCCTGAAACTCATACTACGAACATAACTTTGCATTGTGTCGTAAACCAGCTAATAGTTTTGGGTTATTCACGAGTTTTTTGATAATATCCATTAAGAGGTCGCTTCGATTTGGTTCAATCAGGTGGCCGTTTACTCCTTCAATAACCAAGTTATGTAATGCCCCAACCCTTGTCGCTATCAAAGGTATGCCGTAAGCTGCCCCCAGCATCCCCACACCTGATTGCATTCCGTTTTTTGTATGGCAGTACCAGCAAGTCAATATCCGCCATCAGTTGGTGAAAATCAGTATCGCTGAGAACAGCATTGTACATTTCGACCTTTATTGGGAGATCGTTCCCGGTTGTTTTATTTCTCCCCGCCCTGCAAGAATGAGTTCAATCCGTTCATTATCAAAATAACCCTTCTTTATACCATAAGATAAAGCTTCATAAAGAATATCAAGTCCTTTGTAAGGCTCAATACGTCCAAAAAAACCAAGCCTAATCGGATAGACTTCCTCCATATCAATTTCACGCCTCATACGTGTTGCTATGGTCTTTGGCAGGGGGTGAGACATCTCAACAATATTTTTGATATGCTCAAATTTCGAACCTTGTAGAAGTGTTTTGCAATGTACGTGCAGCAAGAGATTTTTGGTTGTTGAAATTTTGATAATATTATTATCATCAAGTAAACAAATAAATTTTCCTACTCTGGATATCTTTTCATCATGACGTATCGGGTCATGTAATGTGCTAACAAACAAGATATATGACCTCGAAGCAGTGAGTCTTTTCATGAGGTACCCGATAAAAATAGGTCTATCAACAATATGACATGCAGAAGGCTGAAACTGGTCAAGGATATCAAGCAGTGTTTTCACTAGTCGTTTTGCAGCTCCGGTATTTAGCAAACTCGTCAAGCTAAGTGCTTTGTAATAGTTAGGGCCAGAATCTAACTCAACGGGAAGTTCATATTTACTGCAGGCATCATCTATTTTCCTTAACACTGCAGGCACTCCGCAAAATCCCACTTCCCACCCATTTCCAATTAATAAATTGATCCAGGCCTTGGCATATTCAAACATACCGCCATTTGGCTTAAAACTACCTGCCAAAACAATCAATATACGTTTATTGTCAACTTTGTGTGCCAAATCCTGATACATTCCAACTCTCCAGGTCAGACAATTGCGTCATAATTTATGTAAAATTACCGAAATGTTATCCGCCAGCTGCGACAACTCCAACCTCGCCTTGCGGTTGTAGTTCAAACATAGGCTCGTGTTTGTACTGCCCATAGTAAGCAGCAAGGGCAAGCCATGAAACATAGTCACCGACACCATCTCCAACGCCTAAAAGGCCGCTGGTTTCAACAAACCCTCGTGCCCATAATCCTATTAGAAGAGCAAATAAGATATTCTTTGCCGCCCCTACACTCATGTTTTCGGAGTCCATCACAATAATCACGAAAAATGCGACAACAAAAATAAGCCCCATCCATCCGCCGTCCAATAATGCATTTATAAAACAATTATGGGCACCCCCTTCCATGGGTTCATCTAAACCGACTCGTGCAAATCTTTTATGCTGTCCAAGTACTGTATCGGCATTCCCGTACCCATACCCTGTTAACGGTCGTTTCTGGACCACCCTGAAAGATTTATTCCAAAGTTCGTTCCGTTTGGTAGTAAAATTTGTAACGCTCTTTGATAGAAGTCCCTCACCAGCCCCAACAAACATCAAAAGTGCCACCACACATGTAACCATACCTACGATGAAAAGCCATCGGACTCGTTTGAGGAAATGCAAAACGATAAGTGTGATAAGAAATACACTCAACAGCAATAAAACGTTTCTGGCACCGATAAAATAAATGAATAATAAAGGCAGAAATACGGACAGCAAAGACAGCATAACGATTTTTTTTGCAGAAGACGTTTTAGTTATGGAAAGTAAGGACAATATGGATGTAAGACCATATACGAAAGCTATCATGTGAATATTCAATCCTTTTGTTATTAACATCACATATTTGAAATCTTTTCCGGATATGTATCCATGCCCTGTAACATACACAAAGAGGAACTTAAGGAGAAACCCAAACAGACACAAACTCGCGCACAGAAAAAAGATACCGAGTTGTTTTTGAATATCGACATTGGACATTATCTGTAGAACGCTGAAGAAAAAAGCGAAAAGACATATGTAGTGAAGAATATCAATTGTCGTGGCGTGGTTGTCTATTGTCCAGGAAAAAGCGGCAAATTTATACATCAGAAACATACAGCACCATATTAAAAGAGACAGTGACGGTAACGAAATTCCTGTTTTTGCGATTCTTACGAAACCGGAAATTATTACGAAAATTATGCAAGACCACCAGAGGTATGGTGGAATTTTAAAACAAAGCTGAAGTACTACACCCAATGTGAAAATGATTAATGCGAACATGCAGTTGCGCCTCCAGATATGGTCATCTTGCGGTTACGCCAAAACAGAACCCCTGCAAAAACCACGTATAATAAAAGGACCGCCGCGATAGCAAATTTCCCACCGTATTGCGCAGCAATATAATTCTTGATAATCAGAGATAAGGCAGTAATTGAGCCGACCAACATCAGAAATTTGAAACACTTCAACAAAGGGAGGTTCCACCTCAAAGTTCTTTTTCCCACAATGTAACTGGTAACGCAGTAAGTGAAGTAAGTCACAGTAGTGGATACGGCAGCGACTAAATAGCCGTATCGAGGTATAAAAATAATATTTAATAGCGTATTCAGTACGGCACAACTCAAGCTAAGAAACATCAAAGCCCTGCTTTTCTCAGCACATTCCAAGGGCTTATGGACATAGAGCCCGATATTCCAGAAAAGTATCCCCGAAACGGCGATGGGCATAACCAAATGACCGGCAACATATCTAGGTGGAAACAGATAATACGCTATGTCATGACTGAATATGCAAAATGCCCCGACAAGCAATAACCCAATCTTCCATATACTTTCAACTATATTGCTCAAAGTGATTCCGAAATTTGATACATCCTGCTCGGCCCACGATTTCATCAAGTATGGATGCAATACGAGCAAAACAGGAGTGGCTGCGAGTCCTATAGAACCATTGATCAAATTGTAATTAGCTGAATATACTCCGACCTCGGAGACATTTCGAAGCAAGCCAATCAAGTACCTGTCCCCGACCATCATAATAGATGAGCCGACGAACCACCCCGTCATTAATCCGCCATAATTCCATAATCTCTGCGTACCGGTAAAAGCATTTTTATTATAAGCATTCTTTATTACAATGAATAAACTAGGCAACTCGGATTTTTTCCATAGTAGAGGGACCAGAACTGTGTTTGCCAATACTTCTGCCCATAATAAAGGGATGATATTTTTTCCAAAAAAATATAATGCCGTTAATAGAAAGATGAATTTTAGTATTGCGAATAAAAAAACAAAAATACCGTAGGATATTGCAGCTGAGCTTGCCTGTAGTACCCTGGTTCCAACTGTGAATGTTGCAGCAGATATTGTTATGGCAACAATCGGAATTACAACTGGCACCTTTTCCGACCAAAAAACACTGACAAAGGTCAATGCGAGTAATCCACAAGCAATCAATACTAAACACAAAAACACTAACCCAGTAACTATTGATATTTTAAGCTCAATTTCCTCGGTTTTGTTTATAACAACTGGAAGAAATCGATTAGTGCTTTGTGTTAGCCATTGGGTACCAATAGCGACTACAGCTACGTTAATTGCAAGCACCAAAGCGTATTGCCCAAAAATGGATGGGGCGAGCATTCGTGTCAAGCATACAGATAAAAGGAGAGACAGGATGGCAACTCCGCCCTGTGCCAATCCCACAAATAAAACATTAGATTTAAGTTTGTTGTTCAACGATAGTCTTCCTTGCATAGCTTCAGTGACAACAGACTTTTAAGAGGCAATCAGGCAGAGACTTTCTATATTTTTTATTAATTCAAATTAAAACAATTTCCTGATTCAAGACCCCAGCCGCTATCGGTTTAAATAACCCATCACAGCCTCCACAACCTCATCCCCTGCCCCGTTATCTCCTCAGGACAAAAAGCCCCCTTCACATCCACGAATACGGACCCGTTCATCAGCCCGCGATACTCCGCCGCCGGCATCTCAAGATATTGCCGGTGGGCGACGGCCACAATCACGGCGGAAGCCGGTATAAGATCTTCGCGTGCAACCAGATCGATACCGTATTCATGCTTCACCTGGCCAGGATCGGCCAGGGGATCATTGACCTGGACATTAATCCCGTAGTCCTGCAGTTCGCGGATAATATCTATGACTTTCGAATTCCTGATGTCGGGACAGTTTTCCTTGAACGTGATTCCCATCACGGTGACTGTGGAGCCGAGCACATTGTGGCCGTCGCGAATCAGCTCCTTGATGGTCCGCTGGGCGATGAACCTGCCCATGCCGTCGTTGATCCGGCGCCCGGCCAGGATTACCTGGGGATGATATCCGATCTTTTCCGCCTTATGGGTGAGATAGTAGGGATCGACGCCGATACAGTGGCCACCGACCAGACCGGGCTTGAACTTCAGGAAGTTCCACTTGGTGCCGGCCGCTTCCAGCACGTCGTTGGTGTCGATTCCCATCCGGTCGAAAATGATCGCCAGCTCGTTCATCAGCGCGATATTGAGGTCGCGCTGGGTGTTCTCGATAACCTTGGCCGCCTCGGCCACCTTGATGGAAGCGGCGCGATGCACCCCGGCGGTCACCACCGATTCGTAGACCCGCGCGACTGTTTCGAGGGTTTCCGCATCCTGGCCGGAAACCACCTTTTTGATTTTGGTAAAGGTATGCTCCTTGTCGCCGGGATTGATCCTTTCCGGGCTGTAGCCGAGCTTGAAGTCCTTCCCGCACTTCAATCCGGAAATCTTTTCCAGGACCGGCGCGCATTCTTCCTCGGTAGCGCCGGGATACACCGTCGACTCATATACGACTATGTCGCCTTTTTTCAGAGCCGCGCCGACAATCTCCGAAGCCCTGAGCAAAAGAGTAAGATCGGGCCGGTTGGCGGAATCGACCGGTGTTGGCACGGCGACAATATGAAAATCCGCAAGCATGAGATCTTCGAAATCGCTGGTGTAAAGGATGTCGGCTTCATTCAATTCGGCGGGAGTCACCTCTCCGGTGCAGTCAAACCCGCTCCTGAGATCGGCGATCCGCTTTGAATTAATATCAAAGCCAACGGTCCTCCCCATCCGGCCGAAAGCAACAGCAACCGGAAGCCCCACATAACCAAGCCCGACAACGGAAACCTTACGCTCATGCTGTTTCATTTCACACTCGCTCCAAAGCTGGGATTCTTATCTTAATTGGACAGATACCGTGTCAATAAGGGGACAGTCCCCTTATTATTGAAAACCAAGATTCTTTTTTGTTGGCCACGGATGACACAGATAACGGCGGATGAAATCTTAACCCATCAAAGCTTTAATATCTGAATGTATCCGTGAAAATCAGTGTAATCTGTGGCTGAAACCAAGATTCTTATTTGTTGGCCACGGATAAAATCTGATAACTGCGGATGAAAGCCAATACCTTTCGAATCGCTGTTTTTTGATCCGGGAATATCTGTGTTATCGGTGGCTAAAACCATGATTCTTATTGTTGGCCACGGATGACACGGATTACGGCGGATGAAATCCTAACCCATCAAAGCTTTAATATCTGAATGTATCCGTGAAAATCTATGTAATCTGTGGCTGAAAACCATAATTCTTATTGTTGGCCACGGATAAAACCGGATAACGGCGGATGAAATCCTAACCCATCAAAGCTTTAATATCTGAATGTATCCGGGAAAATCTGTGCAATCTGTGGCTGAAACCATGATTCTTATTATTGGCCACGGATGACACGGATAACGGCGGATGAAATCCTAACCCATCAAAGCTTTATTATCTGAATGTATCCGTGAAAATCTGTGCTATCGGTGGCTAAAATCATGATTCTTATTGTTGGCCACGTATAAAATCGGATAACGGCGGATGAAATCCTAACCCCTCAAAGCTTTAATATCTGAATATATCCGTAAAAATCTGTGCAATCAGTGGCTAAAAACCATGATTCTTTTTTGTTGGCCACGGAGGACACTGATTACGGCGGATGAAATCCTAACCCATCAAAGCTTTATTATCTGAATGTATCCGTGAAAATCTGTGCTATCGGTGGCTAAAATCATGATTCTTATTGTTGGCCACGGATGACACGGATAACGGCGGATGAAATCTTAACCCCTCAAAGCTTTATTATCTGAATGTATCCGTGAAAATCAGTGTAATCTGTGGCTGAAACCATGATTCTTATTGTTGGCCACGGATAAAATCGGATAACGGCGGATGAATTCTTAACCCCTCAAAGCTTTATTATCTGAATGTATCCGTGAAAATCTGTGTAATCGGTGGCTGAAACCATGATTCTTATTGTTGGCCACGGATGACACGGATTACGGCGGATGAAATCCTAACCCATCAAAGCTTTATTATCTGAATGTATCCGTGAAAATCAGTGTAATCGGTGGCTAAAACCATGATTCTTATTGTTGGCCACGGATAAAATCGGATAACGGCGGATGAAATCCTAACCCCTCAAAGCTTTATTATCTGAATGTATCCGTGAAAATCTGTGTAATCGGTGGCTGAAACCATGATTCTTATTGTTGGCCACGGATGACACGGATTACGGCGGATGAAATCCTAAACCATCAAAGCTTTATTATCTGAATGTATCCGTGAAAATCTGTGCTATCGGTGGCTGAAACCATGATTCTTTTTATTGGCCACGGATGACACGGATAACGACGGATGAAATCCTACCCCCCAATGCTTTATTATCTGAATTTATCCGTGAAAATCTGTGTAATCTGTGGCTAAAACCATGATTCTTATTGTTGGCCAGGAATGGATCACAGAACCATCCGCTTGATTGCCGCTTTCTCCTTACCGAAGTTGATCAGGAGTCCCAGCTTCATGCCGGTGCCTTTAAGATAATTGAGCATCTGTGCTTCGTGCACCTTGTTCAGGTTCTCAACTGCCTTCAGTTCCAGGATTATTTCTTCATTGACCACCAGATCGGCGTAGTATGAACCGACTTCTTCGCCTTTATAACCGACCTTGATTTCCTTCTGGGCATCAACTGCCAATCCGCGCAACCTTAGTTCCTTTTCCAGGGCCTTCTGGTAGACGGTTTCAAGAAAGCCGAAGCCAAGAATCCTGTGCACCTCATAAACCGCAGAGATGATCTGGTAGCTGACATCCTCTAGAAGCAACTCCGTCATGAATCCCCCTGCATGATAAATTCTGCATCAAACCTGCTGGCCAAGGATAAGAACGGTTGAAACCGACAAATCCTGGATCGTTTGTTTTTCCATCGGTGAACATCTGTGTAATCTGTGGCTAACAGCTTAAAATCTTTTTTTTGGCCACGGATAAAAGCGGATAAAGGCGGATAACTTCAAAACCTTCAGGCTATGTTACTTAAATCCGTGAACATCTGTGTAATCTGTGGCTAACAGCTTAAAATCTTTTTTTTTGGCCACGGATAAAAGCGGATAATGGCGGATAGCTTCAAAACCTTCAGGCTATGGTACTTAAATCCGTGAACATCTGTGTAATCTGTGGCTGAAAACCATAATTCTTATTGTTGGCCACGGATGACACGGATAATGGCGGATGAACATCTAAAAAATAAGTCTTTATCCGTGAATATCTGTGCTATCTGTGGCTAATAGCTTAAAATCTTTTATTTGGCCACGGATAAAAGCGGATAATGGCGGATAACTTCAAAACCTTCAGGCTATGGTACTTAAATCCGTGAACATCTGTGTAATCTGTGGCTGAAAACCATAATTCTTATTGTTGGCCACGGATGACACGGATAACTGCGGATGAACATCTAAAAAATAAGTCATTATCCGTGAATATCTGTGCTATCTGTGGCTAACAGCTTAAAATCTTTTATTTGGCCACGGATAAAAGCGGATAATGGCGTATAGCTTCAAAACCTTCAGACTATGTTACTTAAATCCGTGAAAATCTATGTAATCTGTGGCTAAGTACAATAAAGGAACTGTCCCCTTTTTCTTCCCAGTTATTCCTGACTCCTCACAACCTCCAAACCCTCATCCCTTGGTCTACCAGATCCTCAAAGATTTTGCCTTTGCTTTTGAATTGCTTTTATCCCATCCATCCCTGTTCAATTGCCTTTGATTCTTCTTTCAAACCCGAAAACCCTGTCTAACAGGGATAAAGGGGATTAAGGGGATGACCCCCAAACCAAAATCTTGAAACATTAAAAACCGAAGTTGCAATTCTTTCCCTATTCGCATGCGACAATAGCATATTTATATTCTTTATTCACATTTAACCGGAAATTACTATTTAAAATTTCCATGAAAATGATTGCATAAAATTGTAACAGGCAGGCTACAATTAAAATAATTTAGGTCACACAGGAAAAATCCTGTTCGCATGAATCAGCATATTAATCCGGGGCTGAATAGATCAAGTCCTGCAACCCCGTTCCGAGCGTGATATCCTATATCATATAACGTGAACAGACAACCATTATTGTTCATGAATCTTCAAAAAATTTCCGAATTATTTCTCACGGATATTTCCGCATACACGATCTTACATTTACAACTTTGATGGTCTCAAAACAAGTCGTCATACCCGTTTTCACGGGAATGACGATCGGAGTTTCCGGACTTTTGCCAATGCATCAAGGTTTAATCACGGGTAATCCCGATAATCAAGAAGCTGAAAGAAGGTTTTTGAGCTTCACGATTACTTCACGATTACAAGGATTATAACCTTTAAGCCCTTGTCTTTTAATCACGCGTAATCCCGATAATCACGAGGCCAAAGGCAGGTTTTCCGCTTCACGATTACTTCACGATTTCCAGGATTCTTTTTAACCTGAAAAAAAGTATTTGATTACGGGGGGTCACCGATAAATTTGCACTTTCATTCGTATTCATTCGCGTAATTCGTGGCTAACCGCTGTATATAGGTTTAACCTTCAGCCCCTTGCCTTTTAATCATGTGTAATCCCGGTAATCATGAGGCTGAAATCAGTTTTTTCCGCTTCACGATTACTTCACGATTTCCAGGATTCTTTTTAACCAGAAAAAAGTATTTGATCACTGGGGGTCACCGATAGATTTTGCACGTTTATACGTGTTCATTCGTGAAATTCGTGGCTAACCGCTGTATACAGGTTTAACCTTCAGTCCCTTATCGTTTAACCTGAAATAAATAATTGGCCACTGGCGCAAAGCGAACTATTACCTTTGCCCCTTAATATCCCCTCTCCCGGCGCAAAGCACCACCCTCTCCCACAAGGGGCGAGGGAAAAAACAAATTCCGCCTCCCGAAGACTCAGGTGCTACTTCAACAGCGAAACCATCTCACTTCTTGACGATGCCCCGATTTTCCTCTTCAGATTCTTGATATGGTCCTTGACCGTAAACACACAGATAAACATCTTCTCGCCGATGGCCTTGTTGCTGAACCCCTGGCAGACAAGCTTCAAAACCTCAAGCTCCTTCTTTGACAATTTATATTTAATCTTTGCCTTGTCGAAATCGGGCTCGTGCCTTTCAACCACCTTTTCCACCAGTATCACTATGTGGGTCGGAATTTTACCGTTTCCGTGATTGCCGACACGTAAAGCCCGCAGCGAATAAGGATTCCCCTTCCCTAAAGCCATGATCACCGAACTCGGGTTATTGCCCTTCATACCTGCCGGGGTGGACGGATTCTCCCTAGCGCTTCGGTAAAAATCCAGGATCTCATCGGGAACGTCGCCGACCGAATGTTCCCCGTCTTCGCCGGCTCCGTCCAGGGACGGCAAGTAGTCGAAGACCTCGGGGTTCAGGTACAGCAGGTTCTCATCCATATCGAATATGAGAATTCCGGGCGTCGAACGCTTTTTGACTATCTCGGCATACTTGAGCATCAATTTACCTGCAAAACGTCGAATTAATTTTTGGAACATCCGGACTATTATAAAACAAATAACAAATTCCACTTGTTATATTTCATTAATACAGCATATTTCATACCAATATAATTACATTACAGCATCAGAAACAATCCAGCAAAATACAAGTATCTGAATTTCAGCCAGAATGTACTACAACTATTTCAGAGCAATTTTTATGGGGGACTGTTCAGGTGTCCGGTTTGCACTTGGACTTCAAAAATTTGGAACAGTTTGCATTTTAATTTCGCAAAATTGACATTTTTTGACCTCCAACAGGCAGTTATTTCCACTCTATAGAAAATCCCCACCTAAGAGGGATTGTTTTTGTTTTTAATAAATTTATAATTCAGACCAGATAAGAATTCTGTTAAGTTGCAGCATGTGATGCATTTATTCCCGATTGGAGGGCAAAATGAAAAAACTGTTAATATCTTTGATGTTTTTATTTATTTTTGCTTCCGCGGCTGAAGCGAATCTGCTCACGAACGGAAGTTTCGAGAGCGGCACCGCCCCGGGTTCTTATACTACCTTGAACTCGGTTGACAATTCGACAATTACCGGCTGGACCGTCGATGGAGGCAGCATCGATTATATCGGCAGCTACTGGCAGGCCGCGGACGGGACCAGAAGCATTGATCTGTGCGGCAACAATGCGGGTTCCATCACCCAGACCTTCGCGACGGCCCCTGGCCAGGAATACAAAGTTGATTTCTCCATGGCAGGCAACCCGGATGGCGGCAGTCCGACCAAGAATCTTGCGGCAGTGGTAAAATCAGACGGGAACACAGCTGCTTATTTCGAATTCAATACTACAGGAAAAACAGAATTGGACATGGGGTGGCTGACTAAATCATTTGCTTTTACCGCTAACGGCGCATCAAGCACGTTGACTTTTTACGGCCTCAATTTCGGCTCTCCTTACGGAGCAGCGCTGGACAACGTCAGTGTCAGTGCTGTTCCAATTCCCGCAGCCCTCTATCTTTTCGCTTCAGGTTTAATTGGTCTTTTTGCCGTACCAAGGAGGAGAGACGAAAATTATTTTGCATAAAACTAATGAAACCCGGATTTTTCTTTTTTTTTAAAATATATTTCTTGACAATACAATTTTTAAGGATATTATTGCTCTGCAATATGCTATTTAATCTGAAAAATGCCTTAACGTCTCACAGGTTACCACCTGTCAAATGCTGCAAATAATGATTAAGCGGGGTTCAGTTGTCGATATCAATTTCGGCGTTTTGATCTTTAATGATCAAAGGAGGGAAACAATGAAAAAGCTGATTATTTCCGTTCTGGTTTGCACATTGGTTTTCGGGATGGTCGGGATGGCGGAAGCTGCAATGGTAACTTATACTGAATCTTTGTTGGGAAGCACTTCTGATTCTTCCAAGTTTGTCATTGGCGGCGCGACAGGCGGAAATCAAACAGCGTATTTCAATTTTGATCTGACGCAAGCAGGAAACACAACAACTAACTACGCACAATTGACAAACACAGGAACAAAAATTCTTCCGCTTTCAACTGACGATGTAAACGTACCTCAATTTAACTCTACTAACTATACTATTAATTCCGTTACCTTGAACTACACACTTTCAGACACGGATAATTCAAGTGACAAGTTTACTGTAGTGACAGGGAGCTCCGATGGCAGTATTACCATTGCCCCTCAGGTAAATCAAAATGTTGTGGGTACCGGTCAATCTAAATCATTTAGCTATGTTTTCAGTACTAGCGATTTGACTTACCTTAATGACGGTAAGCTACAGTTCACAATTGCTACAGGAGGAAGCACAAATATCACTGTTGAACAGGCCCAACTTGTACTAACAGCAACTCCCGTCCCCATTCCAGCCGCCGGTCTGCTGCTCGGTTCCGGCCTGATCGGCCTGATCGCCATAAGAAGGAAACAGACTGCCTAATCTTTCACAATTATTCAAACCCCAAAGGGATGGCCGTAATGCCATCCCTTTTTTTGCGTCCCACTGATATGACCACGAAGAAACAAGGGCCAGAAGGTTATAATCCTTGTAATCGTGAAGTAATCGGGAAGCTGAAACCTGCCTTTTGCCTCGTGATTACCGGGATTACACGTGATTAAAAGACTGGGGCTTGAAGGTCATAATCCTTGTAATCGTGAAGCTGAAACCTGTCTTTAGCCTCATGATTACCGGGATTACACATGATTAAAAGACTGGGGCTTGAAGGTTATAATCCTTGTAACCGTGAAGTAATCGTCGAAGCTGAAACCTGTCTTTAGCCTCGTGATTACCGGGATTACACATGATTAAAAGACTGGGGCTTGAAGGTTATAATCCTTGTAATCGTGAAGTAATCGTGAAGCTGAAACCTGTCTTTAGCCTCATGATTAAACCTTGGAGCATTTAACAAAAAATCCGGAAGGCCACACGAACGTCATTCCCGTGGAAACGGGAATCCAGGAATTTAGAATAGTTGCAAACAGGCTGGATACCCGTCTCACGGGTATGACGACTTATATGCGAAACCATCAAATATCTCATCAAATAATCCCACATTAATATTACTGTGCCATTTATTGTCAAACTCTTGACAAATTTTGCCTCTATATATATGCTATTGTGATATATTCTCAACCAGCCGATAGCCAGAATTAAATTGTTCAACTCGCCATATTCCCATTGAACCGCACCAGCCAAGGGTATGCAAACATATTTACAAATTTTCCTTTTTCATTAGTTCAAATGGTATAAATATTGCTGATGGATATATCATCTATTTTTTTTGAACTGAAAATATACTAACATGGAGGGAAAAATGAAATACACGGCATCTATTCTCGCCGCGGTGATTCTTGCATTTGTCATCTTCATGCCCGCGCATGCAAACGCCAGCTGGAGCCAGACGCTGTACGAGAATGGCTATTATGGAAACCCGGCGGTTCATTATGATTTCACTAAAATCGAAGCATTCATCGTTAGCGACCCGGCCAAAACACAATGGGAGGGGTTAACTCCCGCAGATTCAAACTGGACATCGACGATCGTAAACCCTGATTATGCCGTCATGACCGGCCCGGCCATGCAAGGGAACCTTTACTTTACTACTCTCTTTTCCGGCAACAATTACCCCGGGCTGACCTGGGATGAAGTGGTTTGGAAAGGTGACGAGATTATCGGAGCGGGACAAATAACAACCGGCAGCGGTTTTGCCTTCACGGAATATACCGTGGCAGACGGCCAGATTCTTTCGCTGCACGCCGATTACAACCGCAGCCCCGTTCCAGTTCCCAATCCCGCATGGCTGTTCGGCACCGGGCTCATAGGTTTTATCGGCATCAGAAGGAGACTGCAGGCCTAGCCTTTCGGATCAGCCGCCAAATACAGAAAAGGGCTGGCCCAAAGCCATCCCTTTTCCTCCCGTCTCCGATCTCACTCACACCCTTTACATTTTCCTCCTCAAACCAAGCATACCGATCAGGCCCGAGCCAAACAGCCATATAGCAGCCGGGATAGGCGTAGGAGTCGCCCCGGTCACGGCATAGCTGTTTAGGTCGGTTGCGGTGAAACTTGCATAATTACCATCATAGGCGAGATCCGTTGGTATTACCTTTGACCAGCTTGTTCCATCATAGTCCCAGATAGAGAGACCGGAAAGCGCTTGCCCAGAGCCGGCACCGAGGGAGAGATAAACCGGGTTGCCAATGGTATAACCAGTGGCTCGAGAAGTCCCAGCCACTCAGTACACTTTGGCCAGCGTCGAGGGTGCCCTGAAGAGAAGTCAACTCAGTGCCGCCGATAGTACTTGCGGAGAAGGTAAGAGGAGCGGAACTGGTTGTGGCCTGGAAGCCTAAGCCAACAGACTTGCCAGTGGCTGGATCGGTTACAATGCCACGCTGTGTGGTGTAGAGATCAATGTTGGCCGCAGTTCCTGCCAATGTTGTTGCAGCATTGGAAACTGTGACGGTATGGTCCGAGTTCAAAATTCCGCCAAGGGCCTGGATAGTGCCATTGTTGGTCCAAGTGCCTGCGGATATGGGAGCGTAGGTGCCATTGACCGTACCTGCGCCTGCAACCATGCGGATAGTGCCGTTATTGGTGAGAGACCCAGCCCCTCCGCCAACAGTTATTGAACTGCCTGTACCAACATCGGTAGTCAGAAGCGATGGGCTATTAATGGAAACGGTGGCTGCAGTGATGGCACCGCCGTCACTGATGCTCAATTTGCCGTTTGCGGTTGTGCCGCTACCGACATTTAGTGGGCCGCTGCTTGTCAACATGGAGCCGGCGCCATCGACGATGACAGTACCTGTTGCTGTGCCACCCAGCCCGATGGTTGTTAGACCGTTGGTACTGACGGAACCACCATTAGTGATGGTGAGGGATCCGATACCGGATGCGCCGACGTAGAGGTTTCCGACGGATGACAACCTGGAGCCCGAACCATCAACCATAGCAGAGCCGATTTTTCCGTAGCCTATATAGATGGTTTTGGCATTGTTGACGGAACCGCCGTTTTTGATATTGAGGTAGCCGGAGCCCCCCGAATTGCCGATATAGAGGTAACCGGTAGTTAACTTCGATCCGGTACCATCGACATTGACGGTTCCAGTGCCGGTGTTGGTGCTGCCAATATAGGAGTTAGATCCATTAGAACCAAATGTGACAGTCCCGCCGTTGGTGATGCTTAGCTGGCCGGTCCCAAATTGACCGACATAGGACTGTCCGTCATTGGTCAAAGAAGAACCTGATCCATCGACAGAAACAGTCCCGCTTGAGCCTGAACTGTATCCAATGATATAGTTGCTGTTACCATTACTGACGCTGCCGCCGTTACTGATGGCGAGAGATCCGGAACCGGAGTAACCGACATAAAACGGACTATTACCGCTGTTGGTCCAGTTCGATCCGGATCCGGTAACGGTTGCCTTGCCAATGGAACCGGCATTGTAGCCAAGCATGCCAGAGTTCGAAGCCACATTGAGGCCATCAGCGATGGTCAAGGTTCCCGAACCGATGTACCCGGCACCAAGATCACCTGAACTGCTTTGGCTAAGATTGGTTGTGATGCCGTTGATGGCCATGGTTTGAGTGAGGCCGTGAGAGGCGTTGAAGACAAGATCGATGTCACTGACAATACCGGAGGTGTTGATAATACCGGAACCGGATAGTTGAGAAGGTGAAACATAGAGGCTGCCGGTAGTCAGGGTACCGCCAGTCGAGAAACTGATGGATCCGGAGCCTGAGCTGTTGTATGCAAGATAGGTTGTCTTTCCGGTGACTACAGAGCCGCTGTCGGCAATATTGAGGCTTCCGGTACCGCTATACCCAATGTTGAGATTGCCGCTGTTGGTCCAGTTCGAACCCGATCCGGTAACAGTTACTGTGCCGGTGGAGCCGGCGAAATCGCCGATATACCCATTGTTGTTACTGACGTTACCGCCATTGGCGATATTGAGGTTACCGGTACCGTTATACCCGACAAAAAGAGTACCGCTGTTGGTCCAGCTCGACCCGGGCCCGGCAACGGTTGCCGTACCGACAGAACCGGTTTTGTAGCCAAGCATGCCAGAGTTCGAAGCCACATTGAGGCCATCAGCAATGGTCAAGGTTCCCGAACCGAGGTACCCGGCACCCAGATCACCTGAACTGCTTTGGCTCAGGTTGGTTGTGATGCCGTTGATGGCCATGGTTTGAGTGAGGCCGTGAGAGGAGTTGAAGACGAGATCAATGTCACTGACAATGCCGGAGGTGTTGATAGTGCCGGAACCGGATAGTTGAGAAGGTGAAGCATAGAGACTGCCGGTGGTCAGGGTACCGCCAGTCGAGAAACTGATGGAGCCGGAGCCTGTGCTGTTGTATGCAAGGTAGGTTGCCTTTCCTGTAACAACAGAACCGCTGTCGGCGATAGTAAGGCTGCCGGTACCGCTATTCCCAACATAGAGATTGGTGCTGTTGGTCCAAATTGAACCAGGTCCGGTAATGGTTGCAACACCGACTGAACCAGCGGTGCTGCCGATATAGCCATTGCCGTTACTGACGTTCCCTCCATTAGCGAGCAAGAGATTACCGGTACCGTTATAACCAACGAAGAGATTGCTGCTGCTGGTCCACTTCGAATCCGCGCCGATAACGATTGCAACTCCGACGGAACCAGCGGTGTTGCCGATATAACCGGTGCTGTTACTGACGTTTCCGCCATTAGCGAGCATGAGGCTACCTGTACCGTTATAACCAACATAGAGATTGCTGCTGTTGGCCCACTTCGAACCCGAACCGGTGATGGTCGCGCTACCATTAACACCGGAATTGTAACCGAGATAGCCCATTCTTGAATTCACAGCGCTGCTGCTATCGATGGCCAGGCTTCCGTCGGCGGTATAGCCTATATAAGCGGTCGTGGTATTGGTCCAGGTCGAGGGATCGGTGGTCGGGTTGAGGTTACCGGTTGTAGTGAGTGCGGCTTGTGAAGTTGACACGAAAAAGAGTCCGGCCGTCACGATCGGCAGCACGGCACTTATTGCTATTCTCGACAATTGCGAGATTATTTTGCTCATCATTCCAGGTGGAGGCTGCCCTGCTAATAGCGTCGAATATCTATTTGATTTAATTTGTTGCATAGTACCCCCCCTTATTCTTATCAGTTATTTCATTAAATACCTTATGTCATTTCTTCTTATTTACCTCCGCGATTAACTGCGCCACCCGTGAGTCAGCACCTACAGTTTCGATCATTACGATATGCCTTGCATTGATTCTCATCTGGTCAGGCCCGTGCAATTCCTTGCCGCGTTTGATCAAAAGACCATCTGGCTGTTTTGTCTCTGGATTGATCTGGTTCTGGACA
Source organism: uncultured delta proteobacterium (assembly GCA_963815135.1). Taxonomy (GTDB): domain Bacteria; phylum Desulfobacterota; class Desulfuromonadia; order Geobacterales; family Geobacteraceae; genus CAIWTU01. The sequence continues at coordinate 823,224 of CAWFFO010000011.1, read as the reverse complement.
TAGAACACATCCTGAAGAAGAGGATAGCTGGTGTCTGTCTCAGAGAGGTGACCAAAGTATACCTGCCCATTATCGAGAAAAACTGCTTGATACTCTGTGTGAAAAGTAAGTTTTTGTTCTTTAGTATTGCATCCCGCTAGCAGAGAAATAGTGCATAAGATAACAAGCATCAAGAGCAATCTTTTAAAACCAAAGGAATATTTTTCTAAATAGTTGTTCATATACTTTCCTTCAATTTAGGTGATTAGTTAACTCGAGATGTGCGAAACAGGGACCTTTTGCGTAAGCCCCTGTTTCGCACATAAAATCAGCTGACAGAAACTTTACGCCTTCTGAAGAAGAAAAGACCCGACAGGCCGCTGCCGAAAAGGAACAATGCAGGCGGTATGGGAACGGGGGCGGCGGTGAAATTGGGCGTTGGGACAAAACCGTTGTTTGCGAGGGCACTGCCGTCCACATAGGCAAAAACCGGGGCCGTGCCGTCATATCCCGAGTTTCTCGCCTCAAGATACTTGCCGTCGGATTTCCAGTCGCCACCGTCAAGGAAGAAGTCTCCCCACATGGGTGCGGCGGTTGTTGTTAACGTGAGTGTCCAACCGGCGTTGAAACCGGTCAGGGTCCCGGCCTGGGAGGGCGGACCACCGTCGCTGCCGGACGCTTTGGAGCTTCCCGGGTAGGCTTCCCAGCATGGAAGGAACAATGACAAACCGTTGATAGTTGTAGCAACCGTACCTGCCGTCGCGGAACCTGCATCGAACTGCCCCAATGTTGAAGCTCCGTTCGCATTCGTAAAAGAATTGACGCGATTGTCGATCAGTCCGTATTGGGAAAGAGCGGTGGCGGCGCTGGCAACAGTTCCGTCTGGGTTAAACGTGATTGCCTTGTCGAGTTGCGTTCCCGTGGGGCCTTGGTATGCCGTCGAGTACTTTGTCGTGTAGAGAAAACTGTAGGACAGGTTTGAATAGGAATAAGCGGTCCACGTGGGATTCGCGGAGGTGCCCCCGGTGACAAGCTGCGAATACGCGGGGCTCTTGGTTGACAGGGTCGGGTCCAGGTAACTGGGATTCCCCGTGGAAATAGTGCTGCTGCCCGACAAGGTCGGCGTGCCGCCTATTTCAAGGTTGATCAGGGCGACCCCCCTTCCCTGCCCTGAAGGGGTGAAGCTGTAGCTGTAGGTCCAGGTGTTGTCGGCATTGTGATTGACGGACCAGGTCAACGGCGCGTTGAACGCATTGGACGAATACAGGCCGGCGCCGTTAACTTCCGTTCCCGTCATGGCGCCCCATGCGGCAGAGCCGGCTGCCATGACCAGTACCAGACTGATAAAAAGAATATTCCTCATGTTTTTCCCCTATCGATGATGAACTAGCCAGCCGGAATAGGCGGGCTTTCGCCGGCCCGGATATCCGGGCCGGCAAGCTTCATTTCAAGAACATTAAATTTAAGGGAAACAGAGGATTGATGTTGGTCAACCCTCTGCTTTCAATGGTCTGCCCGTGTTAAACGGCCAGGCTTCTCCTTCTGAAGAAGAACAGTCCGGACAGGCCGCTGCCGAAGAGGAAAATGGCAGGCGGGATGGGCACCGGAGCAAGATTATTTATGGTATATCCGCTTAATGTGTTGTTTGACCAGTTGATTCCTTCTTTCTGGTTTGATGTAAGGCTCCAGCCATAGCAGTTAAATGAAACACTTGATGGAAGATTCGAAAGATTGTAATCAACCTGTACTGGGCCATCTAAAGTCTCAACTCCAAGATCAATAAACATTATAGATTGAGTAGTTAACGGGCTTGATCCATTAAAGGACAAAAATCCGTTCATGCCTGCCGGTCTACCTGTAGATGTATAAAGGAAATCAGATTTGTTGAATGTTTCATTTACAGCACCATCTATCTTTTCTGTGGTGCTACTTCCAGGAATCCCGGTGTAAGAAAGTCCGCTTGATTTGATGGCCGCGCTGAAGTTATCGGGGATTGGGCCCATTGCCGACAACATTAGAAGCATATCCTGCGCGGCCCCTCCTCCACCAGTGGATGTGATATAAAAAGTGCCGGAGGCGGAGTTGCTAGTGCTGTTTATTGTTGTCAATTGACCGGTAACACTATTTACGGCGTCGGTAGTAACGTGCAAAGCATTGAGTCCCCCGCCATTAAAACTGAAATAGTAGGAATTATTGTCCGGAGCTGAAGTTGTGGGGGGTGAGGAAAATGCCGTTGCAGCGGCCGTATCGTCGTTGTTGTACTTTACACCTGCATCATTCGCAACGTTAATCCAGAAATGATTTTTGTTTGCAATTGTAATTAAATCTGCCCACGCACTGGATGTAAAAGCAACCATTACCAACATGCCTAACAAAACTGTTACTTTTTTCATGTCTGCCCTCCTTTTCTCGAATGTCTTAAGGTCCGGACAACAAAAAAGCCGGACCGACTTTAATCTTTTGACTTAAAAGATAAAGGCAACCCGGCTGTCCGCCTTCGCTTAAAGCTTCGGCGCACCCGTGGCTTTCCGTCCCCGCCTCACGACGGGTTTGGCAAAATCCTGTTCCTCTTCAACAAAATTAATGTCATTACAGGTTAAATCTCTGACTATCACCTCCCTACTCAATAATTTGCTAAACTTGTTCCCTCGAACCTGCCTTAACAGGTTTTCTCCATGGACCTCAAAACAGAAAAGCCCAAGTCGAAACCTGCAGGTTCAAACTCGGGCTTTCCGGGACCGTCGAACGGTCAGCAAAAGACCCAAATTATGGCCGCTGCAATTATGGTTTCAAACCTGGGCTTTCTGGGGCCGATTAATCGGTCAGCAAAGGACCCAACCAGTGGTCAATTTGTTGTTATTATCTTTGAGATGAAGATTTTTTCAGAAGTTCTTCAGTTTTTTCAATCCTGGTGATGCCTCCCTGGCTGTAATTGATCCTTATAAAGCCGGTAAATTCGTTCTTTTTCAAATCATTCAGCAATTCGATCACTTTTTCAGTTTTGCTCATGTCTTTCTCGTAACTTGTTATGCATCACCGTGAAAGGATGCATGTGCAGATGGTTCTAATTAATTCGAACACGACGACTTTACCAGGTGGTTCGGTTGGTAATCCGGATATTTTTGATTAACTTTCAATCTATAAATGAACTATTTCATTAGTTAGAGGTTATATATAAACTCATATTATATGTCAATATATATTACGCCTTCGTATAAAAAAGTAACTCGGAATTAACGTATTAGTACCGGAGGGGGTCGGCAGATGAATTCATCTTTTGCACTTTGACCGCGGCCGCAACAATCAGATAGTGAAACGATATTCTATACCGCCGAATATAAAACGGCCCGGTCTGGGTATACCGTAACTCTGTTCGTAGCTTTTGTTCAGGAGATTGTCAACTCCGACATACAAATTTACCTTGTTTTTCAGCAATTTCTGGCTCAGCTTGAAGTTGACAAGCGTATAGTTGGCCATTTGTTCCTTATCTACCGTAGCGATCTGCTGTTTTGTATACACCTCGGAATTTGCCACATAAATGACCGATACATAAGGGGTCAAACCGAAATCGAAATCGTATTTGCCGATAAAGGTCAGCTTGTCCCTCGGAACATACTGAACTTCATCCCGCCCCACTCCAGAGAGGTCCTGGGAGATATTTAAGGTATAACTCGCCTTCAGATTGAGATTTTTCAAAAAATTCGTCTCCAGCGAGGACTCGAAACCATAAAAGCGGTATAAGGCAAAATTTGTATTTTTTGCCGGGGTTACATTCTGGTCCAGGGCTATGAAATTGTAAAGGTCGCTCCGGAATCCGTCAATACTGAACAGGCTCCTCCACGGCAACTTCTGCTCCACCCCCAATTGGTAATGGAAGGCCTTCTCGTTTGCGAGGTAGGGGTTATTGGTGTCCCTCAGGTAGAGCTGGCTCAATGAGGGAAAACGTATATTCCGCTGAAATGCGGCCTTGAGGCGCGTCCCTTTGAAAAGATCGTAATAGGTGCTCGCCGACACGCTGTAATCATGGGTATCAGCTTCATCCCTGAATTGCCAATGATGGGCGTATCCAACGGCAAAACCGAGTTTATTTAGCAAAGCCACCTGATATTCAATGGCCGCGGAACACATAAAGATGTCGTAGTGGTCCTGGACCGGAAACAATATATAAGGAGGACTTCCGCCGCCTATGCCGTGCCCCCCCTGCGCGCCGCCGCCGCTGCCGCCATTACCGCCGGTCTTTACCAGCCCCGAATCGATCCAGGTGTCCCATTCTCCGGAAACTCCCATGGTTATTATTCCGGCTCTGCCAAGGTCATACTTCGGCTGAATGGAAACCCCCCTGTTTATCCCGGTGTTTATGAGCTTGTATGAATTGGGGATTTGGGGATTGTCGATGGTATTATAGTTTTCATCGTCATACTGGTTATTGTCCTGATCGATCAAATTGTAGTACACCATAGACCTTACATTCAGTGCCTTCGTAACATCGTAATCCGCGGCAAGCTGCAAGGTGTAGCCTCCGAACCAGTCCACCCGGCCGAAACGGGCCGGCGGAGCATACGGATCGAATTTGTTGTTAATGGCGCTGGCGGGCTTTCCGTAGCCGCCCTGCACCCAGTTTCCCGTCAAGGCAATGTAAAGGTCACTGTTCGGATTGAAGCCCAGATTGAAAAAGGCGTTATCTCTTGTGCTGTCGCTGTTGTTCCTGTAGCCGTTAGCTTCGTAAATGCTCTCGGTAAAAGGACTGGCAAGCGGGAAACGGTCCCTTCTGTACACGCTGCCGCTGGCAAAAAAGTCAAACTTCCCCTTGCCGCCCGAAATACTTGCCTTGCTGTAATAAGGCGCTCCGTCTCCCGACTCGAACCCGGCCGTCCCGTTCAGCCCTTTCCTGCCCTTTTTGGTTATAATATTTATTACTCCGCCAAGCCCGCCCTGTCCGTAGAGTACCGAACTGGCCCCCGCGGTGACTTTTATCTTCGCAATATTTTCCACCGGTATCATCGTGGGATCAAACTGCTGGTCAAATGATGAGTTCATCGGGATACCATCCAGCAAAAGCAGCACATGCCTGGTTTTGAATCCCCTTATTTCGATGCGGGGCACTGCATCGTTGCCGACCTGAACGTTTACATCGGACAAAAGGACAAGGGCCTCGTCAAGCGTTCTGGCACTAGACTTTTTGATGTCATCAGAGGTAATTACGTGAACCGTTTCAGCGGCCTCGATCCCATCCGCCTTCCCCGACACGACAACCTCTCCAAGGTTGAAGATATCTTCGCTCTGATCTTCCGGCGTCCCCATGGCCGACACCTGAACCGAGGCAACTATAAACCACAAGATTACACTCAGAGCCGGCAACCATCTATAATTCATCCTGCCTCCATTCAAATTATTCCTGCGTTATATAATACATCATATTGCTTTATGCAACATTTTTAACAGCCGAATCCACAATTTTTAATAAACAGTTTATTCATATACTTCATATCATACTGTTATTTTAAGCTATTTTATATTTATTATCATCTGTCTATTCTCTGCATACTAATTAAGTAAAAATTCTGAAGAATACTACGTTATATAGTGTTGTATATTATTTAAATATTTGTTATATCTCATACCCGAAAAATTTATCGATGTTGCAAAATATCGGTTAACAAATCGCCGCTCCGGTCGCAATGGGAGGATCCCGTTTGAAAAATCTTCTGTATGTTATCGTCTTTTCCATTATGGCTGCATTTTGCAGTGTTTCTCTTAATGGCTGTACAGGGGGGCAAGGTGGAGACCCCTGGCGTTACGACCCGGGTATACCCGAGCAAGTCTCCGGGCTTCAGGCTGACTCCGGCACAAATTCTGTTACCTTGAGCTGGTCTGGCAATCCTTCGGCTGTTTATTACAATGTCTATTATGTTTCGGAACTCTCCGGATCTTCGGTTACCAGGGCCAACGCCACAAAATTCAGCTCGGACAAGGCAACCTGCGTCATTACCGGTCTGGATAACAATATCAAGTACTACTTCATGGTTACGGCGATCAACCGTGACGGCGAGAGCATTGACTCCGCCCAGGTAGCGGCGACGCCCCTTCCCATTTCCAACCTTGACCTGGCGTACGTTCAGGTTGGAGGATCCCGCACCAACAGCTCCTGGTACTTCCACACCCTGGTCACCGGACCGGATGCGAAGTGGGAGCGCGGCACAATGACAATGACAATAGACGATAACGGCAACTGCACCGCGCAGATTTCGGATTTTCAGGACAGCGCCCATTATAATCCCGATGACCCTTCCGCCACCATCACCCCGCCGCCGGGATTCGGCATCTCCGTGAACGGTAATGGCGACCTGAGCCTGACCGGAAGCGGTGCATGGCCGGAATTCCACGGGACAATGGGATCGAGAAAAAACATGATGGCAGCCACATGGTCGCCCACCCTGCAGTCCAGGGCGATTACGGTTTTTCAGAGAAAGGACCCTGTCGATAACGCATATTCCATAGAAGATATCATGGGCACCGGTTCGGGTCAGAACCCGAACAACCCGTACCTGCAGGGAAACGGACCGACCCGCTTTACGTATCACCAGCTATACAGTGGTTCAAACACGCAATGGGAATACTGCAACGCCAAGGTCGGGCAGCATGGTTATATCTGGACCGAGCAGTACAAGGACATTATTTATTGGGATTTTTCCACGCCGGAATGGAAAGGGTTAAGCTATGATCTGTTTTGGAAGGTTACGAGTTTCGGCATTGATAGCGACGGCCTGCTGAAGGAATACTGGAACTATCCGAACGTCGCCACACAAGCGATACCAAACTACGACTACCTGGTGCCGAAAGAACCGCACGAGGTGGTTTTTACCGGCAGGATGACATCGGACAAAACCGTTGTTGTCGGAGTCGGGACACGTACCGACGTAAACGGTCAAAACCCGGAATACTTTCTCCGGATTATGGAATTATGCTTCATTCCCACCGATCAGGCATTACCTGCACCGACCCTCAACAACCTGGCAGGTGTCTACAAATTCCATGCCCTCAGTTCCACAACCCCAGACAGCGCCTCGCCCAACATACCGTCATGGGCATACGGCACCATGTCCATCTCAGGCTCAGGAATGGCGGCCTTTCCGCAATACACCGACAGCACGGGCAATAGCCAATTGCCGGACCCATTTACACTGGCATATTATCCCGACCCCAACCCCGATGCGAAGGAATACAGGGATTTTGCCAATTTCACTACTCCGGCCCAGGACGGCAGTTCCCATTACTATGACGCAAACGGCAAAGCCATCACTAATTATTACGACTTTTTTTCATACCCGAGCGTCATTACAAATCCGTCAACATGGCGGCAGCAGGACATCAGTCCTTATTATTACAACGAGCACGGAACTCTGTCGTATATCGGCGACATGTTTGTCATGACCAGAACCGACTCATCCGGCTACAGCATTTTAGTTGGCTTGAAATAAGATTTCATCCTGACAATAACGATATATACGCTGCCAATTCAATTGTATTAATCCATGTAAAGGGAGGGCACTTTGAGAAATATATTCTTGATAGTGTTTCTGGCTATTTGCTTATCCTGCAGTACGTCATTTGCGGCGCTGGTAACAACCAACCATAATTTTATCAGCGTTTCAAATGACAGTGGCGTCAAATACGACATGGACGGCGCGGCATATGGCGGTCCTTCGAACACCTATTACATCAAGGGTGACGGCGGGGGCGTAAACGAACTCAAGTTGAGTTCCACAACAACCGGAGGTGATGTGACCTCGGCTGGAACCACCAGCACTAACGCGTCAGGAACGTTATATGTCACGAATACTGGCGGTCGTGGTTTCGATAACGACATAATCCTTCTCGTATCGGTGAAAGGGCCGATCTCCGATGATTTCTCGCTGCACATTACTTCTGGCGGGTATACGTGGACGCCATCTCCCGTGGGATCGACGAACCCCGGAATTGCATCGGACGTTGCTCATGTGACCGGAATAGATGAAACCTTCACAAAGAACGACTTTTTGTATGGACCCCAGGTAAAAAAGCCTGCTCCGGACGCTACAGGACAAGGTCAAGGAAATCTGCCACTATTCGTTGGGCAAGATACCACCGATAATTCGACAGCCGAATATCTTATGTTCATTGATCTCTATGTCGGGAACATAAAAAAGGGTCAGCTTTTAGATAGTAACAATAATCCGGTGCCTCTGGTAGATGACGGCGCTGCAAAGATCGATTTCAGCTTCACCGGCATTGCGTCAACAGCGGCAATCAACGCCTACGGCTGGTGCAGCGCTGCGAACCAGGGTGAAGGTATTAACTGGACAAACGATACAAACGCTAATGATGCAGCTAAAAGCGGGTATTCCATCAATTATAACGGACCGCCTGTGGTTATTTCCACAACCCCTGCCGTCGCGGGAACCAATATTCCCACCAGCAGCATCATATCAGCGGCTTTCAACTCAATAATGAACAGCGCTACCATCACTGCCGACTCCTTTACCGTTCAGAGCCCCTCGGGACCTGTCAGCGGAACGCTCAGTTACGATCCGTCTTCAAATACCGCAACTTTTACCCCATCGGCGATGTTGAACCACAACACCACCTATACCGTGACGGTAACAAGCGGTGTAACGGATCTGTCAGGCAATCCACTGTCAGCCAAGACCTGGAGCTTTACCACTGATCTCGATGTAAATCCGCCGTATGTAACATCCACCAGCCCGGCTGACGGCGCGACCGAAGTGGCGACAGGCACCGGCATCAGCGCGACTTTCAACGGCCCGATGGACCTGAACAGCCTGGATAACTCCACCTTTACCCTGACCGGACCGGGCGGTGCAGTTACCGGAACCGTCACCTACAACGCGGCCGCCAACACCGCTGTTTTCACTCCGGCCTCCAGCCTCGCCAATGACGTCACGTATACCGCCGTTATCACCTCCGGGGTCAGGAACCTGGCGGGCACCGCCATGGCCACTCAATACTCCTGGACTTTCACGACAACACCGGCACCGGACACGACGCCGCCCACTGTCAGCTTCACCAGTCCGTCCGGTTCGGCCACAGACGTCCCGGTCGATACCGTAATCGGCGTCTCTTTCAGCGAGGCCATGGACGGCTCGACCATAACCAGCACTTCCTTCACGGTAAGCGACGCTTCCGGAGCAATCGCGGGATCACTCAACTACGACACTACAACCCACATCGCCACCTTCACACCGGCCGCGCTCCAGTACGCCACCACGTACACAGCCACAGTCACCACCGATGTAACAGACCAAGCGGGAAATCATATGGCATCCCCGCACACATGGACCTTCGTCACAGGCCCGGCTCCGGATACGACCCCGCCCACGGTCAGCGCTACGTCACCGGCCGGCGGGAACACCGGCGTTTCCATCAACAGCGCGGTAACCGTTTCATTCAGCGAGGCTGTTAACAGCTCAACCGTCAACAAAGCCACTTTCACGTTAAGAGACGCCTCGGGCACCGTGACAGGGTCGGTAAGTTATAACTCCGCCAACAATACCGCAACCTTCATTCCGTCCGCGCCGCTCACGTATGGCAGTACCTACACCGCGACCATCACCACTGATGTGACGGACCTGGCAGGAAACCATATTGCATCTCCATACAGCTGGACATTTGACACCTTACCGATTCCGGACCCGACTCCGCCTGCGGTCAACTCATCGGCACCGGCTGACGGATCGCTCGTCGCTTCCATCAACAGCCATGTCACAGTTGTCTTCAGCAAGGTAATGGACAGCTCGACCATCAACGCAACCACTTTTACTGTGAGTGATTCCACAGGCGGAACAATTGCGGGATCGGTAAGCTACGATTCGTCTAACTATACCGCCACCTTCACTCCGGCTGCGCCGCTCACGTACAGCAGTACGTACACTGCAAACGTGACCACCGGAGTCAGGGACATCTACAATATCGCCATGACTGGCGGCAAATCCTGGACCTTCACCACCGCCCCTCCGTATGGAGATCTCGAAGGCAGCGGTGCCGATACCAATCTCAACGACGCTTTGATTGCCCTGCGCATCGCAGCCGGCGTTACTTCGCCGACTCAACAGCAGATGGCCGCCGGAGACGTTGCGCCCCTGATCAACGGCAAGCCGCAGCCGGACGGTAAAATCAATGTCGGAGATGTTCTGGTTATTTTGTTAAAGGTAGTGGGATTGTTGAATTTGTAATTCCGGATCACAACTCACAGATTTCATATCGAATGGTCACATTAACCCGGAGGAACCTGAATTGAAAAAAAAGATGATGAAGCTTCTTATCTGCACTGTATCAGCACTCACCCTTGCCGGCTGCGGCAGCGGAGGCGGAGGAACCGGAAATAGCAGCGCTGCACCCACACAGGCAGTAGTATATCTGAGCACCCAGGGCACGCCATCTTCGCAACCCGTAAACGGAGTCCAGGTAACGCTTACCCTTCCGGCCGGGGTAGCGGTCGCAGCGGATGCGAATGGAAATACGAGCGGTGGGGTTGTCCAGGCCTCCGGAAGCGCTACAGGCGCGGTACTCGCACAGGGGTTCTATACACCTGCTACTTCATCCGCACCCGCCACGGTTAAAGTATATGTGGTCAAGACCGGGGGGTTCAATACAGGAGAATTTGCCACGGTCACCTGCGATCTGGTTAAAGGCGTTTCGCCAGCCGCATCAGAATTCGGTCTTTCCGATTTCAGCTCATCCAGCTCGACAGTCGACCCGATCAGCGGCACGGTTACAGATGTAATCGAAATCAGCGGATTGACCCCAGCCCTGTCAGTTGATTTGAAATAATTTTTTATGTGCACTTCATTTAGATTTTTAATAATATTTCTTCTCATATCCTTCTCCGAAACGGCATTTGGAGCAACATTGATCATTTCCTCGTCGGGAAATGGAGTCTATTCCCTGCAGGGTATAGGTCTTGTGGATGTTGCAGGTATTGATGTCGCAATAAACTACGACTCCGCTTCCCTGTCGTCACCCCGGATTGTTCAGGGCGGATTGATTTCAGGGGCAATGATGGTGGTTAACCCGAATGTGCCGGGTAATATCCATATCGCCGCAGTAAAGGCCAGTCCCATTGCAGGGTCCGGTGTCATAGCAACCATTTATTTCAGTACCGTTGCCGGCGGCAGCGGTAAAATCCTTTCTCTATCCGCCAATGTCATCAACGGTAACGGCGCCAGACTTGATGTTCAGACGCAGGTGTTGAACCCCGACAATTCCGGAAACATTTCTTCAGATATCGGCTCCGGCTCACCGGGCTCGATAACAACGCCTGATCAGTCAGCCTCCAATACGGTTTCGTCCGGCTCAGAGGCCGGAACGGAGACGCATTATCCCGGACCAACTGGAGTTAGCCTCCCCTCCGACTCAGAAGAGGCCACTATCAAGAAGGCGTCTCCGGAACAAAGCCCGGACGAACCCGGATCGCATTCAGGCGAAGCAATAACGACGGAAACGGCTGAGAGAAACATACCTGAAACACAAAATACCCCCATTTCTTCATCAGCATTTTCCACAGGCGGGAAATCAGTTGTCTATAAAAGTGTATTGGATTTGTTCCGTGAGTACACCGGAGAAAGATCACTCAAGGCCTTTACGGCTCTCTTTGGCAAGGCATCAATGCCGGGCATCAGGCAGGAACCTGCCGTTGCCCTTTCGGACGGCAAAACAAGGGTTAAAGTTTTCATAAGGCTCCCCGCGACCGGGAAATATGCGCCCAATTTCTCCTTAAAGAATGCGAAATTCGTTTCACTGGAAAAGGAAGGCGAGGAATGGGTAATTGAAGCGCTTCCGGACAGGAATGCCTGCGATTCATCAGTCACAGTCCTGGACAACGGCACAATTAGCACAATATATCTGACAGTTGCACCGCCGATGGACATTGATAGCGGCAAGATTGTTACCAGAGGTAAAAGTGGGGCCAAATCAACTGAAGATCGCGGGTCTGCCGGGAATCGCTTCACTGTCAAAAAAAGCGGCAAAAACGGAAACTACCTTGAGGATTACATCGCAACAGCTAATGACATCGTAAAGCGAAATGCCAAAGCCGGGACAAAGTGAGGCAGTATAAAACTTTAAACTGAAAAGGGGGTAGCCGGAATGGCCACCCCCTGTTTTTTTTGGTGGGCGATACTGGGATCGAACCAGTGACTTCTACCGTGTGAAGGTAGCACTCTCCCGCTGAGTTAATCGCCCGGAATATGTTAACTGAATAACAGAACAGCCCTCTCCTGTCAAGCCGGTTTACTATTTCCTTCGCAGAGAATAATCTCACCGCAGGCCGTTCCGGCCAACATCCTTGACACCTCTTCGACTCCCTGTTATAAAAACGGCACTATTTACGGAAGGTATGATATGAAACTGGAAAAAGGGCTGGTACAGGTTTACACCGGCAACGGCAAGGGGAAGACGACATGCGCCCTTGGCTTGGCGCTGCGTGCGGTCGGACGGAATTTCAAGGTTTGCGTGATCCAGTTCATGAAGGGTGGCGGGCCGTACGGCGAACAGCTGGCGGCTGCAATGCTTTCCCCGTTTCTGGAGATTATCCAGACAGGAAGGTCGGGATGGACAAGAAAGGATAATCCCGATGCCGAGGACATCAGTCTGGCCGGCGAGGCTTTATCTACAGCCACCGAGGCTGTAACCGGCAAACGTTATGACCTCGTTATACTGGATGAAATAAATTACGCCATTCATTACGGCCTGGTTTCCGTGGATGACGTTCTTGAACTCATTCGCAGGAAACCCGCTACCGTTGAACTGGTATTGACCGGCAGATACGCCCATGAAAGGGTCATCGAAGCGGCGGACCTGGTAACCGAGATGCGGGAGATCAAGCATTACTTCAAGGCAGGCGTTACTGCCCGAATCGGCATCGAGAAATAATTCAAAAACAGCATTAATCACACAAGCCCCGAAAGCCTCCGATTTATGAATTTATTCAAACCTTTTCACATCGTACTCATAGAACCGGAAATTCCTCCCAACACCGGCAATATCGCCCGTCTCTGCGGCGCGACCCGTACCGTCCTGCACCTGGTGGGAAAACTGGGTTTTTCCACCGACGACCGGGCGCTGAAAAGAGCCGGCCTCGACTACTGGCAGGAAGTGGAGGTCCGCTACTGGCAAAATTTCGACGAATTGAGGCAAAGCTATCCGGACGGCCGTTTTTTCTTCACCAGCAAGAAAGCGGAGAGATCATACGTGGAAGCGGAATTCAAGGAAGGGGATTTTGTTGTCTTCGGAAAGGAAACTCAGGGTCTTCCGGAGAAATTGCTGGAAGAAAACCGGGATTGGACCATCCGGATCCCGATTTTCGGCAAAGTGAGGAGTCTCAACCTTTCGACTGCCGCCGGCATAGTGCTGTACGAGGCGCTCCGGCAGGCGGGCAGATTGAGCGGCGGTTCAAAGGAATCCGAATTCCCGTCGGACATAAACGAAAAGGGGGCCTGAAGCCCCCTTCCCTGTTTAATATTAATCAATCAAAATATTATTGCGAGGCCTTTGCCGACAGCCGCAATCCAAGTTCCTTCAACTGGGCCGGATCGACGTCCGACGGAGCCTCCGACATGAGACATGCACCTTTCTGGGTTTTGGGGAAGGCGATAACGTCGCGGATCGATTCGCTTCCGGTCATCAGCATGATCAGGCGGTCCATGCCGAAGGCGATGCCGCCATGGGGTGGAGTGCCGTATTCGAGCGCGTCGAGAAGGAAGCCGAATTTTTCCCGCGCGTTTTCCTCCGAAAGCCCGAGCATTTTGAACATGAGCGACTGGATTTTTTCCTGATGGATCCTGATGCTTCCCCCGCCGATCTCGTTGCCGTTCAACACCAGGTCGTAGGCCTTGGCGCGGCAACGTCCCGGGTCGCCTCCATGTATTCCGAGATCTTCGTCCATGGGAGCGGTAAATGGATGATGCACCGCCGCCCATCTTTTTCCGTCATCATCCCATTCGAGCAGAGGGAAATCGGTTATCCATACGAAGTTGAAAGCTGTTTGTCGAGCAGCCCGAGGATTTTGGCCAGATGATTGCGCAGCCTGCCCAGCGAATCGTTGACTATTTTCGGCTTGTCGGCGACGAAACAGCAGCAGATCCCCTTCCTTGGCGGCAAATGCCTTGTTCATCTCGTCTATTTCCTCGGGCGTGAAGAATTTGGCAATGGGCGACTGCCAGCCCTCCGACGGTCACTTTTACATATGCCAGGCCCTTTGCTCCGTATATCTTCGTAAATTCGGTCAGATCGTCTATCTCCTTGCGGGACATGCCGGCACAGCCCTTGGCATTGAGCCCCTTGACGATCCCGCCACCGGCCACGACATCGGCAAAGACCTTGAATCCGGCATTCTTTGACGATTTCGGACAGTTCCACCAGTTCAAGCCCGAAGCGGAGATCCGGATTGTCCACCCCGAATCTGGCGAATCGCCTCGGCATAGGTCATTCGGGGCATGGGAAGCTGAACTTCAGCGCCGATTGCCTCCCTGAAGATATTCGGCAATAAGCCCTTCCATGACGGTAATGATATCCTCCCGGTCGATAAACGACATCTCGCAGTCGATCTGGGTGAATTCCGGCTGCCGGTCGGCCCGCAGGTCTTCATCGCGGAAGCATCGCACCACCTGGAAATACCGGTCGAAACCGGAAACCATCAGTATCTGCTTGAAAATCTGGGGAGATTGGGGCAGCGCATAGAAACTCCCCTGATTGATCCGGGAAGGGACAAGGAAATCCCGGGCGCCTTCCGGGGTGGATTTGGTGAGAAAAGGCGTTTCAAGCTCCGAGGAAATTGTTCTCCGTCAGGTATTTCCGGGTAATCTGGGTCACCTTCGAACGGAGAATCATGTTGTTCTGCAAGGTCTGGACGCCGGAGATCCAGGTAGCGGTGCTTCAGCCGGATATTTTCAGCCACGTCGACATATTCGTCCAGGGTGAAAGGAAGCGGCTTGGAACGGTTGAGCATCTTGCACTCCGACACGATTATTTCTACCTCTCCGGTCTTCAGATTGGGGTTAACCGTCCCTTCCGGCCGTGGGGCACCTTCCCTTTTATCCCGAGACGAATTCGTTCCTGACTGTTTCCGCCTTTCCATGGGCTTCGGGGTTATTTTCCGGATCAAAAACGATCTGGGCCAGACCATCGCGGTCGCGCAGATCAATGAAAATCAAATCGCCATGGTCGCGACGGCGCATTACCCAACCCATGAGAACAACTTCCCTGCCTATATCCTTAGCGGTCAGAGCGCCGCACAATACTTCTCTTCCAATCTCCCAGAAAATCTATCACCTCAACCCCCCAGTAAAATGTGCTTGATAAAACCGAATGAGTATACTTAATTTATCCAATTGCTTCAAGGATTATCGACGCAAAATCCGGCAGCTGGCAGCCAACTGCTGATCTTTTATCCCATCTCATCGAATTGGAGGAATTTGTATATCTCCTCTTTTTTGGGCTCGATCTTCTCCCGGTAAAACTTAAAGTACTCTTCGACACTCGGAATCTTTCCGAGGATGCTCACCATTGCCGCCAGTTCAGATGAGCCGAGGAAGACCTTGGCGCCGTTGCCCATCCGGTTGTCGAAATTGCGGGTGGAGGTCGAAAACATGTTGACTCCGTCGGGCACCCGCGCCTGGTTGCCCATGCAGAGCGAGCATCCCGGTATTTCGATCCGTGCGCCGACCGCGCTGAAGACGAGAAAAGAGCCTCGTCCTTGAGTTGTCGCCTGATCCATGCGGGTCGGCGGACAAATCCAGGTCCGGACCTCCGGATTGAACTTCTGTGCCTCTCCAGATCTCTCCGGCAGCGCGGAAGTGGCCGATGTTGGTCATGCAGGAACCGAGAAAGACATCCTGGATCGGTGTTCCGGCTACTTCGGACAGGAGCTTGACATCGTCCGGATCGTTCGGGACAGGCCAGGATCGGCTCGGTGATCTCGGCCAGGTCGATCTCGATGACCGCGGCATATTCGGCATTTTTGTCGGCCACGAGCAAGTCTGGGGCTTGGCAAGCCATTCATTGACGGCATCGATGCGCTTCTGCAGGGTCCGCGGCATCCTGGTAGCCTTCGGCGATCATCTTCTTCATCAGCGCCACGTTGGAACGGAGGATAAGTCGCAACCGATCTCCTTCGGACAGCTGGATGCAGCCGGCCGCAGCGCACGCTCGGCGGCGGCGTCGGTCAATTCAAACGCCTGCTCGACGGAAAGGTCGGGAAGCCCTTCCATCTCCAGAATGCGGCCGTTGAAGATGTTCACCTTGTTCTTCTTCGGCACGGTCAAAAGACCCTGTCTTGATGGCCCAGTAAGGGATGGCGTTGACCGCGTCACGCAGGGTGATGCCGGGGTTAAACTTGCCCTTGAAGCGGACCAGGACCGATTCCGGCATGTCGAGCGGCATGAAGCCCATGGCGCCGGCAAAGGCGACCAGCCCTGAACCGGCGGGGAAGGAAATCCCGATCGGGAAACGGGTATGGGAGTCGCCGCCGGTGCCGACGGTGTCGGGGAGCAGCAGGCGGTTCAGCCAGGAATGGATAACGCCGTCGCCCGGCTTAAGGGCGACGCCGCCCCGCTCGGTAATGAATTCGGGCAGGTTCTTGTGCATTTTCACATCGGCCGGTTTCGGATATGCAGCGGTATGGCAGAACGACTGCATGAACATGGGCGACAGGAACTTGAGGCAGGCCAGCTCTTTCAGCTCATCGGCGGTCATCGGACCGGTCGTGTCCTGGGAGCCGACGGTGGTCATCTTCGGCTCGCAGGCGGTGCCGGGGAGGATGCCGGCCACACCGCAGGCCTTGCCGACCATCTTCTGGGCCAGCGAGTACCCCTGCTCCTTGCCGGGAACCGGGTTGTCCGGCAGAGTAAAGATATCGGTCGCGCCCAAGGCCGAGGGCCTGCGGGCCCTTGTCGGTTACCGCGCGGCCGATTATCAGGGGAATCCGGCCGCCGGCGCGGAATTCATCGGCAAGGGTATTCGGGGCGATGAGCGAAAGTGGAGAGCAGTTCGCCCGTCCTCACTCGTTGATTTCTCCTTTTGCGTGTTGATGACGATGACGTCGCCGGTGTTCATCTTGGTAACGTCCGCCTTCAGTGGCAGAGCACCGGAATCCTGGGCAGTGTTGAAGAATATCGGGGCAATGACGCCGCCGATGATAACGCCGCCGCGTCTTCTTGTTGGGCACGCACGGAATATCCTTGCCGATATGCCAGAGAACGACTGTTGCAGGCGGATTTGCGGGAGGAGCCGGTGCCCACCACATCGCCGACAAAAGCAACCTGGAAGCCGTCGGCGCGGAACTTGGCGATGGTTTCGAGCCCCCAGGGAAAGCGCGTTTTGCCCATGGCAGAGTGCATGCAGCGGGATATCCGGGCGGCTCCAGGCGTCGCCTGCAGGGGAAAAATCGTCGGTATTGATCTCCCCTTCCACCTTGTAAACCTTGACCTTTATCGTCTCGGGAACCCCGGCCTTGCCGGTGAACCACTCGGCGTTCGCCCAGGACTTGATCACCTTCTTCGCTGCTGTATTCGTTTTCGACAGGGAAACGACCTCGTCGAATGCCTCGTAAACCAGGATCGTGCCGGAAAGTGCCTTTACAGCCTCATCCGCCAGCTCCTCATCCTTCAGTGCCTCGATCAGCGGGGAGATATTGTAGCCGCCCAGCATGGTGCCGAGCAGACGGACCGCCTCTTTCCGGGAAATAAGCGGGGAACGTTTCCTGTTATCTATAATTTCGGAAAGGAATTCCGCCTTGACCTTCGCAGCCGGGTCCACGCCGGGTGATACCCTTTCCCGGAACAGCTGGAGGAGAAACGGTTCCTTCTCCACGGGGGGATTTTCAAGAAGAGCGCACAGCTCTGAAACTTGTTGCGGATCAAGGGGCCTGGCGGGTATACCTTCTGATTTTCTTTCGCTTTCATGTTGCAGGTATGCTTCGATCATATATAAGTCCTCCCTCTAATTTTGATGATTGACGAAAACACTAAATAATCACCTGCCCCTGAAAAACCATCTTTCCAGGGCACAGTGGAACGCTAAAGCTTCTAATTGTCAGAAGGCAGCAAACACTTTGATTTTTCCGTGAACCCGCGGTTGGCTGATTATCGGTTAAATGGAATTACCGTTTTCACCTTCATCGGCACCATTGGGCGCCGGAAATTTAACCGTAACATCGATTGCCCTCGGAGTCTTGTCCAGAACGTCGAGGGCTTCGATTTCCTTGCCGTTGGGCGAGCCGTACTCCTTGAACCGGCGTGCTGCGACAAGTACCCTGGTTTCCAGGGAAGAAGCCGCCCTGTTGTAGGAATCAACTGCCCGCTCCAGACCTTTGCGCAGGTCCGTGAAATGTTCGGCAAGCGTTGCAATGCGGTCATGGAGTGTCTTGCCGAGTTCGCTGATGGCCTGGGCGTTTTCCGCTATCTGCTCCTGACGCCATCCGTACGCAACCGCCCGCAGAAGTGCGATAAGCGTTGTCGGGGTTGCGAGGATCACCTTCTGCCCTACTCCGAATTCGATCAGTCCCGGGTCCTGTTCGAGCGCGGCGCTGAAAAAAGTCTCTCCCGGCAGGAACAACACCGCGAACTCCGGGGTCGGCTTGAACTGTTCCCAGTATGACTTGGCGCTCAATTTGCTCAGATGGGTCCTGATGTGACGCGCGTGTTCTTTCAGTTTGTGTATTTTCACCTGTTCATCGGAAGCTTCCAGTGCCTCCAGGTAGGCCTGCAGGGGAGCTTTTGAATCTACGACGATATTCCTGCCGTTGGGCAGCTTGATCACCATATCCGGTCGCAGGCGGCCGTCTTCGCCGAGTGAAGACTCCTGCTCGATAAAATCGCAATATTCAACCATACCGGCTATTTCAACCACTCTCCGGAGCTGGATTTCTCCCCAGCGCCCGCGCACCGTGGGAGTGCGAAGGGCCTTTACCAGGTTGGAAGTCTCTTCCCTGAGCTGCGCCTGCGTAACCGCAAGCGACCTGATCTGCTCGGTCAGACCCACGTAGGCCGTGGTCCGGATTTTTTCCAGTTCCTGGATTTTCCCGTCCACCTTTTCCAGCGATTCGCGCATCGGCCTGACAAGATCTTCAATTGAGCGCCGTTTCAGTTCGAGATCGCCCTTTGCCCCTTCCTGGAATTTTTCCAGGGTCGCTTTTGCCAGGTCCAGGAAAGAACGGTTGTTATTGTTCAAAGCTTCCGAGGAAAGTGCCTTGAAAGCGTCGGACAGCTTTTCATGGGCTGCATCGAGGATCGAGAGCTTTTCCCGGGTGGCTTTCCGTTCCTCCTGGAGCTGCGTCGAAAGCTCCGATGCCCTTTCCTTCAGAGCGGTGAAATCGTCGTTCAAAAGCTTCAACTGATCTTCTCTGGACTTCAATGCCGACTCCAGCTGCGGAATCCTGCAATTTTTTTCCTCGGCAGCCGATCGCCGTTCCGCTTCCGCTTTCAAATCGGAACGCAATACCCCGGATTCCACCGAACACCTGTCCAGCCACGCCTTCAATTCGGAGAGTTGCTGTTCCTTTCCCTGAAGGCGCTCATTGAGGGTTGCAACCGAAGACTGGAGCTCAAGTTTCCCTCTCTGGAAGGCAAGATTTTCCCTGGACCTGAGAAGCAGCCAGGCGACCACGCCGCCCAGGAAAAAGCCGATGATGAAAAATATGTATTCCATGGAGCCGGGACCTTTCGGATAACTCATAAATATTGAGAATATCAGAAAATTTGTGTGAAGTATAGACCGCGGGAAAGGCAAAAGGGGCGGTCACATGGACCGCCCCGTCTTTTCCTCAAATAGGATCCGTTCCGAGGTCCGTATACTTCAATAGCGGGAAAACGGCTTAACAGAAGCAAACAGAACGGATTTCATGCAAGAGGTCATTTCGAGGAGAAATACCCGAACGCCTGCTTTTCCTGGTCCGCGTATGGATAATCTGACAGTGGTTTCAGTTACCGCGGATACCGGAGGCTATTTCTTCAGGCGAAAGCGGGACATCCGCCTGAACCCCCTTGTCCATATCCTTCAGAGCGGCGATACCGTTTTTCAATTCATCTTCACCTATTATCAGGGTAAACCGCGAATTGAACTTATCGGCCCTGCGCATCTGGCTTTTCAGACTTTTGCCCTCGTAATCGATCTCAACGGAAACTCCCCGTTCCTGCAAGGCACACATTATACGGTATGCCACCTTGCGTGCCGCTTCTCCATGACAGGCAATGAACAGGTCCGGTCTTTTGCCGAAAACCTGCTCGGCGAGGAGCAGGACAACCCTCTCAACACCCATGGCAAAACCTATACCCGGTAATTGGGGCCCGCCCAGCTGGCCTATAAGTCCGTCATATCTTCCGCCCGCAGCAACGGCGCTCTGCGCGCCGAGAAGACCCGTAACCAGCTCAAAGGTGGTACGGGTATAGTAATCCAGCCCTCTCACCATTCTGTGGTTTATCTCGTAAACGGTTCCGGTATCCTGTAAATACTGTCGGGTCTGCGCAAAATGGTCGGAACATTCCGTGCAGAGATTGTCCAGCACCGACGGGGCGTCGGCAGTGGCCTCCTTGCAACCGGCCGACTTGCAGTCCAGGGTGCGCAGCGGGTTGTTTTCATACCTGCGTACGCAGTCTTCGCAAAGCGAATCCAGGCGCGACCGGAGAAAAGCCTTCAGTTTCTCCCTGTAGGCCGGCCTGCATTCCGGGCAGCCAAGGGAATTTATCTGCAGCACGGGCTCGGTGAGGCCCAGTTCGGCAAAAAAACGGCAGAGCATGGTCAGCACCTGTGCATCCGCCATGGGATCGGTCACACCGGCAAGCTCGACGCCTATCTGGTGAAACTGGCGATAGCGGCCTTTCTGAGGCCTTTCGTAACGGAACATCGGCCCCATGTAATACAGTTTAGTAACCTGGTCCCTTGCGTAAAGCTTGTGCTCAATAAAAGCCCTGATGACTCCGGCCGTGCCTTCCGGCCGCATGGTTACCCTGTTATCGCCCTTGTCAACGAACGAATACATCTCTTTCTCGACTATGTCGGTCGCATCACCGATGGAACGTGAAAACAGCTCGGTTTTTTCCAGTATCGGGATACGGATCTCGGAAAAACCGTACAACTCGAAAACCCGACGGGCAGTATTTTCTATATAATGCCATTTTTCAATCTCGTTCGGGAGTATGTCGTTAAACCCTTTAATTCCGGTTATTGCCACGTAAATTTCCTTTCCGCTTTTTCGTAACCCAAGCTGGGGGCAGTTGACGTACTCCCCGCCTGAAAGGCGAGGATTCTGGATTCAGACAGCAACCGCCGGTATCGCTACCGGTCTTACATCGCCTAGCCCAAGAGCAGACGTCCCTGCTCTTTGAATATTCAGTGCAGCATTGAGATCCCGATCATGGATTGCGCCACAGTCGCAGGCCCATGTCCGGTCTCGGAGAGACAATCTCTCGATAATGGTTCCGCAGGAACTACACAACTTACTGCTCGGAAACCAGCGGTCGATCTTGACGATCTGGCAGCCGGTCTTGGCTGCCTGGTGTTCCAGGATCGAGACAAAACCGGCAAAGCCCAGGTCGGACACCTTTCTGCCCCACATCGCCTTCATGCCGGACAGGTTCAGGTCTTCGATGGCAATAGCGTTGTAGCGATGAGCTAACTGCCGGGCCAGCTTGAAATGGAAGTCCTTGCGCCGGTTGGCGATTACCCGGTGCAAGCGGGCAAGGTTCTTTCTGGCCTTTCTCCTGTTATTGCCGCCCTTCTGCTTCCTGCTGAGAGAACGGTTTGCTTTTGCGAGTTGTTTCAGTGCGTGCTTGAGTGGTTGAGGGGCAGGTTCTTTTCTTCCATCGCTGATAGTGAGAAAATCCTTCAGCCCAAAATCCATGCCCGCTATTTCGGTAGTCGCGGCATGGAGTGTCTGATACTCGGCATCAGTAACGAAGATGAAGAAGATGTCCCCCAGAGCATCCCGTTTTACGGTGAGGGTCTTGATCTTTCCCTCAATCTCGCGGGACTTGAAGTAGCGGTATTGCTGTTTACCAACCCGCAGCTGGTTGCCGGACAGGGAATAGCCGGCCTGCTTCAGTGTGAAACTCTGGTATTTGGTTCGCTTCCGGAATGTCGGAGGTCGAACCTTGCGCGAAGACGGCCGGCCCGCTTTCCTGTCTTTGGCGCACTTGAAAAAGAGCTGGTAGCCTTTTTCGATTCGCTGCACCACGTCCTGTACGGACTGGGAGCCGACTTCCGACCAGAAAGAATAACGTGGCAGCCGCTTCAGCTTAGTGATGTGCTTCATCAGTTGGAACTGGTTCAGGTGTTTGTCAAAAAGCCGGTAGTACCGCTTGTGCAGAGCAATGCAATGGTTCCACACCGACGACGCAACATCGATCTGCCGGTGCAGCTTCCGGTTTCGCCTGGAAACGTATGCCTTAAAGACAAAGGTTCTCAAACTATTCTGCTCCATTGGGTTTCGATGTACTGACGGATCACTTCGGAAGACACCGTGCCAGTAGTTGCGCAGAAGTACGAACGTGACCAGATCGCCCCCTTCTTTTTCAGTTCGGGAAACCGGGCGGCAAGGGTCGAACCAGAACCACCCTTGATCTTTCCTGCAAGTTGAGCAGGAGAAAATCGCGGTGGTGCCGACAATGAAAGCTGAACATGGTCCGGCATGACCTCAAGCGCAATGAGCGTGCAGCCAATCTCAGCAACGCGGGATTCGATTGTCTCCCGAACAGCCGCAACCACTTCTTCCCTGTCGAGAATGGACCGCCGATACTTGGGGCACCATATCAAGTGGTAGGAGAGAAGAAACTTCGCATGACGGGTTGACTCGTATTGTATATTCATCTTATTTTTAATTGCATTTATAATAACATAGGTATAAATTTAATAAAGTATATTCACCAAACCAGGCGCCTTTCATCCCCGCCTATAAGGCGAGGCTTTCCCGGCGGTTATTTGTAATAAGTAACCCAGGCCTTTTGATGACAGTCTTCTGTCAGCGGCATATTTCCGTATTTTCCGGCAGCCGGCTGTCAGCTGCATGTATTTCATTTTTCCTGCAAGGCCCTGAACACCATGTTCCGGCCGCTTTCCTTTCCACGGTACATGGCCCGGTCGGCGACATCCAGGAGTTCATGCTTCGATTTCGTATCTTCCGGAAATGAAGCAAAACCGAGGCAGGCAGTCAACCTGATGTCATATCCCTCATCCTGGAGAAACTGGTGCGATTCGATAGCGGAACGTATGCGCTCCGCAACCGCCTTTGCCCCGGGAATACTGGTTTCGACAAGTATGACAGTGTATTCATCGCCACCGTAACGGATCACAAGATCAACCTCGCGAACCAGCATTTTCAGAAGTTTGCCCACTTCACTGAGCACGCGGCTGCCGACCAGATGACCAAACCTGTCGTTTACGCCTTTAAACAGATCCAGGTCGATGAATATGACGGTCACACTGGAGCCGTATCGTTCCGCCCTTTTGATTTCCCGATCCAGTGCAATATCCAGATAGCGATAGTTAAACAGTCCGGTCAGTTCATCGATATAAAGGAGGTTCTTCGCCGTCGCGAATCGGGTTGCATTTTCAAACGCCAGCGAAGACTGATCCAGAATGAAATTGAGGTTCCTGTAATTTATATCAGACTGGAAAACGCCGCCACTGTTGTTGAACAGCATGACGACACCCTGTAAGGTCGTTTTCGAGCGGATGAAAAGAATAAGGGCTTCCTTGAGTTCGGCCCGCAGCGATTCTCCGACCAAAGAATCGGATGCGAAAAAATTTTCAAGACGCTTGTAATCACATGACGTTCCTTCATAGCGCATGCAATCGGGCAGCATAGCCCCTATTATATCTTCACCATCCTGTTCGCTGAAGCCGCGTATCTCGCTGAGAGCAAGCCTGCCTTCATCGTTCAGGAACAGTCCCAGCGCTCTCGAAGTGCCGACCTCTTTTAACAGGGAATCAACAATAAGCGAGTTAAGACGATCAAGTTCCAGACAGTTGGCGATAGTCTGCCCAACTTGAAACAGATGTACGAGACTTTTCAGTTCTATATTTTCGTTCAGCAGCCTTTTCTGCTCAAAGCACAGACTCACGGAATGTTTGAATTCATCATGATTGATGGGTTTTATCAGATAGTCCCTGGCACCGTTTTTCAGGGCGAAAATGGCTGTTTCGACATTTGAGTTAGCGGTGACCAGGATAACGTCTATGTCAGGATCATGCTGCTTGACGCGAAAAAGCAGATCGATACCGTTCATTTCCGGCATGACAAGGTCACTTATAACCAGTTGGTACTCGTTCTTCTCCAGGGAGACCAGGGCCTCAACAGGAGAGGCAACGGTATCGACTTCGTAACCTTCACCACGCAGCAGGTGATAAAACATTTCCCTGAAAAACCTGTCATCCTCGACAACAAGTATTCTGTCCATTAAGCGGTACCCCTATGAGAAAACTGCCTATACAGCCACGACAAATAAGTAAAATTATCAGACATGACGGTTTTTTGTCAATGAAAATGCCCTTGTGGGAAGCAGGTTGAAACCTTCAACCCATTTTTGCCTGCGACAACCTCTATTGTACCGTCAAGATCCGTTCGAAAGACTTTTACGCCTCGTCGGTCCAGCAATGCCAGGGTGCGGTCGGCCGGCAAGCCGAAACTGTTTCCGTACCCCGCCGAAATAAGCGCAATCCGTGGAGATGCAGCGGTCAGGAAAGCATCGGATGTTGAATAACGGCTTCCGTGATGGGCCACTTTCAAAACCGTACACGAAAGACATTCCGGATGTCCGACAAGGAACGTTTCCGTATCCGGACCGATATCTCCGGTAAAGAGCATGGAGAAGTCGCCGTATTTCAAACGAAAAACAAGTGAGTTATCATTCACGTCCTCTTCCTGCACGGGAGTATGTGGAAAAGGAGCAAGTGGCTCAATAAGCGCGTCCCCTACACTTATCGGCCTGGCAGCGGAATTTATTAAATGGATCGGCACATGTTTTTCCGCCAGGATTCTCGTCAGCTCCCGACTCTCATCCGCATCCGTACGTATTCCGCTTTCCCAGAATTCACCAACCGGAAAATTTTCCAGTACATACAGGAGACCTTTCAGGTGGTCCGGATGGGGATGGGAAAGAACGACATAGTCAATTCTGCCCACCCCCTTGCGCCAGAGGGCGGGAGCCAGCAGTCTTTTCCCCACATCCATTCCGCCGTCACGCAAACTTCCGCCACCATCCACAAGCATTTTTCTGCCGTTCGGAAAAGAAATGAGGGTCGACTCCCCCTGCCCGACACTGAAAAAGGTTATCCCCAGAACTTTTTCATTTCCGGCTGCCAGTAGAGTCACTGACTTTATCAGAGCGAAAATCACCACCAGTGACCCGCACAGCAGAAATCTCCGCTTTTTTTGTGAGACGAAAGTAATACAGGTGAGAAAAAGATAAAAAAGCAGCAGATCCGTAAGGGTGGGATTCAGCGTTGGAAACGCTGGCAATGTCGCAAAGAGGTTTATGATGCAACCGGATGCCTTGACCGCCAAAGCCGCTGTTTTCAACAGAAGCCCGGCAAGCAGGGGGAAAAAGAAAATGAACGGCAGTGCGGAAAAACAGAGCACCACCGCTCCGTAGCCCACCAGGGGAACAATGAAAAAGTTGGCGACAAGCCCGGTGAAGGAAACCCTGTGAAAATAGTATGCAACCGGGGCAAGAGTGGCAAGGGTGGCCGCGGTGGATACCATGAGAAAGATCAGGAGCTTGTATCGTATTTTCCCTTCGCCGCCCTTGAAGGGGGCTGCAAACAGGGGCACGAGAACAATGATCCCCCATAACGCCAGGAAGGAAAGCTGGAATGAAATATCGAATAATGCCGGGGGGGAACATACCAGAATAATCAGGGCGGCCAGCATAAGCGAATTCAAGGGGTGCGTTTCCCTTTCCAGCATCAAGGCGGCAACATAAGCCATAATCATTATTACCGACCTGACGGTGGCCGGGGCAGCCCCTGACAGGAAGAGGTAGAAAATTACGAACGGTATCGTCAAAAGAAGGATCAGACGACGAACATTCAAATGTAACAGGAGAAACTCCGAACTCCCTATCAGGCATGACAATAAATAAAAAACAAAAAGAGATACGATACCCACATGAAAACCGGAAATTGAAAGAATGTGACTGACGCCCGTTTTTGCATATGCCTCTTTCGTCTTTTCGGAAATATTGCCAGTATCCCCAAGAAGCAAGGCTTTCAGGATAGAACCTTCTTCTCCCGGGACGGTTGAGTCAACAAACCTTCCGATTCTTGCCGCGACCATGTCAGTCAGGGACTGCAGGCGGTAGCGGGCGTTTCTTCTCACAAGAATCAGATCCCTTGTCTCAGGGACATAAGCAGTGACATGTACGTTCCGGTAGGCAAGATAACGCACGTAATCGAATTCGCCGGGTAATCCGAAATTTCTCGGTTTGTTTATCCTTGATATGAAGCGCACCCTGTCGCCGGTGAGGAATCCGCTCGCCCCTTCTCCGACATACAGCAAAATCCGGCCTGTAACGGGGGAATAACCGTTTTTCCAGTATATTTTTTCGCAGCGCAGGTAAATATTGTATCCCCTGCCGGTCGACTCGGGCCTGGAATCCAGGACTCCCTCTATAGTAACCTTCCGGTCCGATGCAAATTGAACAATGTCATTGCGGGCAGGCTGATACGACAGCAAAGGCTTCAGGGAGAGATCTCCCCAGGAAAAGAAAAATAATGCCAGGCAAATGAAAAAGGGGGAGCGTTGCTTCAGAAACAGGAGGGGAAAACATGCGGCGAGCAGGATGCAGGGTAACGCGGACGGGACAAAGAAAAGAAAGATGTCAGCTGTGACAAGGCCGGTTATTAATGAAAAAAGCGGCAGGAACAGCGGCCTTTCCATAACATTGCTCCTGTCATATAAAATGGTCAACCTTCAACGCCCAAAGTAATAACCCTGAACATTGAACCTTAAACTTTTTCACCCCGTCCCGAACTTATACTTTTCCAGCCTGTCCCTCAGGGTATTGCGGCTGATTCCGAGAATCTTGGCAGCCAACACCTGGTTGTGTCCGGTTTTTTCCATGGCCATGCGTATCACGGCTTTTTCCAGGCCAATCGTCATATTCTCGAAAACATTGCCGGAGTATTTGTCGCATATATCATTGAAAGAAGGCTGCAGCATTGAGAGAAAAGCCTCATAATAGTTATTGCCGAACATTTCAGGGTTTATTTTCTTCGCCTTGCTCCTGGTCTGCTGAAAAGATTCGAAATCTTCGGGAACGAGGATTTCCCCCTTGCAGAAAAGCACCGACGAATTGATGATATTTTTCAATTCACGGATATTTCCTTCCCATGGCAGTTCGAGCAGGTGTTCCATTGCCGCAGGTGATATTCCGTTCACTGTCTTGTTGTATTTGCGGGCATATTTCCTGATGAACAAATCGGCAAGTATGGGGAGATCATCGAGCCTTTCCCTGAGAGGAGGGAGAAAAAACGACACGACCCTGAGGCGATAAAAAAGGTCCATCCTGAATTTCTTTTCCCGAACAGCGGAAAGAAGGCTGGCATTGGTGGCGGCGATTACCCGCACATCGACTTTTATGGTCTCGTTGCCGCCAACCCTTTCGAACTCCTGGTTTTCCAGCACGCGCAGAAGCTTTCCCTGGTTCCACAGACTCATTTCGGCTATTTCATCGAGAAATATTGTGCCCTCGTCGCACTGTTCGAACTTTCCGATTTTGCGCGTGTGGGCATCGGTGAACGCCCCTTTTTCATGACCGAAAAGTTCGCTCTCCAGCAGGTTTTCCGGGAGCGCCGCACAATTCACCGCCAGGAATGGTTTATTGTTCCGTCGGGAATTATTGTAAACTGCCCTTGCCAGCAGCTCTTTTCCCGTGCCGCTTTCTCCCTGGATGAGGACGGTGGTGTCCGAGTCAGCTACTTTTCCAACCATTTTCCATATCTGAATCATGCCCGGTGTCGAGCCGATCATTATATCTTCTTCCAGCTCGTCTTCGGAAAATTGCTCGTTGTTGGTCCCTGAAAATCTGACCTTGCGGTTCAGCAGATTGCATTCCAGTGCTTTTTCCACAACTGTTTTAATCTTCTCTATCTCGAACGGCTTGGTCAGGTAATCGTAAGCACCATGTTTCATCGCCTCGATTGCATTCCTGGTTGTCCGGAAACCGGTCGTCATGATGACCGACAAACCCGGATCAATCTTCTTGATCTCCTGGAGCACGTCGAGACCGGACTTCTTCGGCAGACAGATATCCAGTATGGCGACATTGGGGTGTTCGTTCCGCACGCACTCTATGGCGGAATCACAGTCGCTCTGCAGCAGTATATCCATTCCCTCATCTTCAAAAACGGCATTCAACAGTTCCAGAATCGAAAGATCGTCATCCAGTATAAGAAGTTTACTTTTCATAACAATTACACCTGATTAATACTTTATTATTCATTGTCATTTTTTTAGTCAAAAAAAAGCCGCTCATTTGCAAGCGGCCTGGTATTTTGCACTGAAGCCGTAATTGAATCAACGATAAACCCGGCCATATCGCTATTCATCCCTGTCTTCTTCACCATCAAAATCATCGAAGCAGCCGTTATCATAATCAGTTTCATCGGAGTCGTCATCATGATCCGTGTCATCGGAGTCGTCATAATCATCCGAATCATCGATTAACTGGTCCCGCAAAACGTCCTCCTCGCTAATCGCTTCGAATTTAGCAAGCAATGCATCATCAGTACAAAAACGGCCATTCTTCAGCTTGCAGGTGTCTTTGGAACAGAGATCAAAAAGCTGGATTTCCGAACAAAGCCTTTTAGTTTTTAATTCCTCAGCCATGGGCTACCTTCTGTTTAATTTTCAAGATGCAGGTTAAACTTCATTTATGTACTCTATCGCTTTGCTTACATCCTCGGGAGAACCGATAAATACCGGGGACCTCTGGTCCAGGCTTTCAGGCTTGATATCAAGTATCGGTATTGTGCCGTTGCTGGCGGATCCCCCCGCGTGCTCCATCAGAAACGCCATGGGGTTCAGTTCATACAGCAGGCGCAGCTTTCCGTCAGGACTCCCGTTCAGCGCAGGATACATGAAGATGCCTTTCCCTTTCAGCAGCACCTGGTTAAAATCCGGGACAAGACCACCGGAATAACGTAATTTGGACCCCTTGGCTTCCAGATATCGGACAAAATTCTCCACACCTTTGCTGTACTTGTTGCGCTGGCCTCCGGGAGAATATATATTTCCGGACTCTTGCATGCTGATGTTTTCACGGGTCAGGGTGAATTCCATGAGGTGGTTCATGGTAAATTCATGTACACCCTTGCCGACCGAATATACCAGAGTAACCCTGGGACCGTAGAGGACATAGAGTGCCGCAACCTGATTGCGTCCCGGCAGAAAAAGATCGCCGCCGGAATATATGGAGACTATGGTTCCGACTGCAAGATTTACATCCACCAGCGACGAACCGTCAAGGGGATCATAGGCAACCGAAAACAACTCTTCCGATGGCTCCCGGACCATGAGGATCTCGTCCATTTCCTCGGAAACGATGCTGCATACCACACCGGAATGGACAAGCCGCTTTCTGATGATCCGGTCCGAAAGTACATCAAGGGCAAGCTGTTCTTCTCCGTAAAGGTTAGAGGTTCCGGCAACTCCCAGATCACCGGTACGAACAGCATTTATCACATACTTGCTGGCTTCGGCTATTTCGCAAATGAGGTGTACAAGGTTGTCGGAGATGGCCTGTTCCCGAAGATGCCTGCGAAGGTCTATCTGGAATTTTGTCGTGCCTGGATCGCCGTGCATAAGTGCTCCTGATCATTACATCGCAAAGTGTGAAACGCTTAAAGAGTAAAGTAAATATGCCCTCAAATCAAGTAAAAACTACAGGAAAACACGTGGTTCGTTTAATCTGGTTGACTCACGCAATTTAAATGATATTTTATTATGAATTCGGGAATTCACTTTCCCTTCTCACCGCGATGGACCAAACCCATGTTTGCTTCATTCTATCCATTGACTTGATACAAAGACTATTTACGGATGAAAAATGCACAGTGAAAGCAGAAGAAAATTCCTGGGAGTTTGCCTTGGCGGAATAACCGCTGCCCTGGCGGCAGCCGCACTCAGGCCCATCTGGCGCTATCTTGCTCCGGAAAAAGGGCCGGGAAAAGATGAAAAAACCGAGATCGCCCGCAACCTGGTGCCGGTAGGCGGGACTCACTTTTTCACGTTCCGCGGGCATCCGGCTGTTGTCCTGCAACAGAAAGCAGGCGAGTTCATCGCCCTCTCCGCTGTCTGCACCCATCTTGGCTGCATCGTAAAGTGGGTACCGGACAAGGAAGAGTTTCTCTGTCCCTGTCATGGCGGAACTTATTCCCCATCGGGCAAGGTGCTCGGCGGGCCGCCCCCCAAACCTCTCGAATCCTATCCGGTAAGTGTGCGGGATAACGAGATCGTGATCGGATAGGAGGCGACCATGACCTGGCAAAAGAAAATCGTTGACTGGCTCGACCTGCGGCTGGGGGTAAAGGATATCCTGGAACAGAACCTGACCAGGTACCTGCTTCCCCGCAATATCAATATCTGGTACACATTGGGGGCAGTGCTCATCACTCTCTTCATGGTGCAGTTCGTCACCGGCACCCTGCTCTTGATCCACTACGTTCCAGACCAGTCGGAGGCCTTTCAGAGCGTTACAAGACTCATGAACGGAGTTCCATACGGCTGGCTTATCCGTTATCTGCACGTGGTCGGATCGAACATGATCGTAATCGCGTTGTTGCTTCACATGCTCTCTGTTCTGTTCATGAAAAGCTACTACCGGCCTCGGGAGCTGACCTGGCTTTCAGGATTCCTTCTCTTTAATGTGGCTCTTGGCCTCTGTCTGACGGGCTACCTTCTCCCGTGGAGCCAGCTCTCCTTCTGGGCAACCACGGTTGCCACCGACGCTGCCGGAGCCGTTCCGTTCATCGGCGATCAGGTGGTGCGTTTCCTGCGTGGAGGAGCAATGGTCGGCGACGTCACTCTGGGACGATTTTTCGCCCTGCACGTGATGGGACTGCCCCTGCTGCTCGGCCTGCTGGTAGGTCTCCATCTGTTCTGCGTACGCCGGGCAGGGGTTTCCAGCCCTCCTTTCGGCCCCGAATACAGGCCATGGGAACCCAGTGGAAGCTTCCATCATCAGGATCATCCGGGCGGCATACCTTTCTTTCCTGATTACACAACCAAAGACATGGCTATAATCTATTTCTTTCTGGCAGCCTTGGTGGCTGTGGTCATCTATGCGCCCTGGGTCTTTCTCCCCCCTGAATCTCTGGAGCCGGCAAATCCCTTCGTCACTCCGGCACATATCAAGCCTGAGTGGTACTTCCTGTGGGCCTACCAGACGTTGAAGATTTTTCCGAGCAAGGTTCTTGGATTAGGCGTTCAGGCGGCTCTGATGACTTTTCTTGCCCTGCTCCCGTTCATCGACCGCGGACCGGAGCGGCGGCCGTCCCGCAGGCCGGTGTTCGTGGCATGCTTTGTGCTCGGAGTACTGCTTATTATCGGTATCTCCATCTGGGGACACTACTCATGAGAGGGACCTGTGTGAAATCACTGGCAAGGTTCTGTCTGCTTCTTCTACCAATGCTGCTCCCCGGCATTCTCCATGCCCAGGACACCGTCTGCATCCAATGTCACGGCTCACTGCCGGGCCGGCTTGGGGAACCGGTGAAACTATGGCGGGGAAGCGTTCATGAGGCCAACGGCATTTCCTGTAACAACTGCCACGGAGGAGATCCGACAGATATGGCCATGGCCATGAGCCCGGCGCGGGGTTTCCTCGGCAAACCATCGGAGACGGCTATCCCGGATTTCTGCGGTCGCTGTCACATCGGCGTGGAAGAGGATTACCTGAAAAGCGCCCACGGTAGGGCACTGGGCCATGGAGGCCCGCAGTGCGTAACCTGTCACAGCAACCACCATGTGGTCGTTGCCTCACCCGGACTTATCAATACCAAGAGTTGCACCCGGTGCCACAGCTACGGCCGGGCGGAGGAAATCAAGTCCGCGGTGGTCGCCACCGATGGTATGATCGTCAAAATGGAGCGGCAACTGGCAGACCTGCACCGACTGGGGATTGACACCAAGGAAATGAATGGAGAACTTTTCTCTCTGCGCAACCGGTTCCACCGCCTGTTCCATAGCGTCGATGTGGAGAAGGTACGCAGCCAGACGGCCGGTTTCCAGACTGAACTTGCAAAAATCCGGAGCCAGGTCTCGTCAATTGAAAATGAACTTCATATGCGCAAGATATGGGGCGGCATCGCGGTTGTCCTGCTGCTTTGCGGGGGATTACTGGCCCTGCTTATCCACAGGACCTACCGGCGCGAAACCCGGGACTGATTCCGAAGCAATACAGCGACAATAATTCTCCCGATTGGTGACAATTTCAGGCCGGCCCATTCTCATTCACCCTTAAGGTTGACCTCCCCATTGAGGTTGAACATCTCTTTGATCACTACATACTGAAACCATTGAGCCGCGAGCTTCTCGGCAAGGCCGACACATGTATTGGCCGGTTCAGACCGAAAAAATGAGAAGGGATGACCCTTCGCCGATAACCCTTATCCCTCAACTTCCCAGCGCATCATTCTTTATACCGTAGCGCGCAGCTATTATCTCTTTTCCGTGGCATCCGTACCCTCCGATAAATACGGACCGGCAAAAAGTCTTCATTCCGGTGACCGCATGTCGCCCTGGCCTTAGTGGTGATGCAATGATAGAAACCATTTTGTTTTTAACCACCTGCATTTCCCGTAATCCCGCTTTCACGGGAATGATAGCGAGAGTCCCTGGTAATTATTTTTAAAGCATTCAAAATTAAACATGAAGTATACCTTTTTCCATATGTTTGCTTGATTCATGATATGGTATGTGCTTAAATTCGGTTGAAAATGATCAAGGAATTGGAACTGCCGATTTCCAAGAGCTTGTGAACGATAAAAACCCTGCTATATTGCGAAGGACATCGGAACAAACCGCAGCACGGCTGAGACTCCGTCGATTTACCCGCCATTGCCGGAGGCAACTGGTTTTAAGTTGAAGGTGGGAGGAGACCTGTATGGATAACCCCGGGACGACAGCAGCGGAAGAGCCAGTGCCGACCGGCACTGACAGCGACTTTTCAAACAATGGATGCCTTGAGGGACACCCGAAAGAACCCTGTTTTGTCGTCGCTTTCGGTGCATCCGCGGGGGGGCAGGAACCCCTGGAACACATCTTCACAACTCTTCCCGCAGACTGCAACCTCTCTTATGTGGTGATCATGCACTTCCCCCCGGACGGCCCGGCGCTCCTTGCCGATCATCTGAGGCGCTACACGCCAATGAAGGTTCTGACTGCCGAAGACGGAATGAGCCTTCTGCCGAATGTGGCTTACGTAATCCCCCCCGGCACGGAGATGACCGTGAGCAGCGGCAAACTTCATGTTGCAAGGCAACCCGGCAGAACTGCGGGAATGCATCATCCCATTGACCGCTTCTTCACCTCGCTGGCCACCGATTTCGGGAAACACGCCGTCGCCGTGGTTCTCTCCGGTTTCGGGACGGACGGCGCCGAAGGGGTTAAAAGGATAAAGGAAAAAGGTGGAACGGTCCTTGCGCAAAAGCCGGAGACTGCCATCAACCCTCCGATGCCTGCCAACGTCATTGCCACCGACGCCGCCGACCTGGTTCTGACCATGGAAGACATTGCCGGTAAAGCTGGCCGAAATTGCCAGGGGAAGATGCAAAATCCCGAAGCAGGCATGTCTGACCACAAGTCTGGATGAAGACCTGGACTCCATTTTCGCCGCAGTAAAGTCCGTCACAGGCCATGACTTCAGTTCATACAAGAGAAACACAGTCATGCGAAGGATCGAGCGACGAATGGCGGTGAACGAGTCCGGAGGGCTCAGGAAATATCTCTCGCTTCTTGAATATGACCCGCATGAAGCACAGGCCCTCGCACAGGAAATATTGATCGGAGTGACCAGGTTTCTTTCGCGACCGGGAGGCATTCGAGACCCTGCGCTGCGAGATCATCCCGGGTATATTCGCCAACAGGGATCCGGAGAATCCGGTCCGGATCTGGCATGCCTGCTGCGCTACCGGCGAAGAGGCATACTCTGTCGCCATGCTGGTCCGGGAACATCTGAAGAAGGAAAAGCTGAACACCGGGGTAAAGATATTCGCGACAGACATCGACGAAGCAGCTGTCGCCCAGGCGAGGTCAGGGTGTTATACCGGTGATATCGTCATGGATGTGGGAGAAGAGCGGCTCAATAATTTCTTTACCTGGTCCAGGGGCCACTGGCAGACGGTGAAGGATCTGCGGGAGATGATCCTGTTCGCCAACCACAGCATCATCAAGGACCCGCCTTTTTCCCGCCTCGACCTCCTCGTCTGCCGCAATTTCCTCATCTACCTGAACCCGGACATGCAGAAACGCCTCATATCACTCTTTCATCTTGCGCTGAAACCGGGCGGGTTTCTTTTTCTCGGGGCCTCCGAAACGGTTGGCCAAAACTCTGAACTATTTACACCTGTTAACAAGAAATGGAAGATCTACCAGCGTCGGGAGAGCTGCCGGCGGGAAGACATCTTTTTGCCATTCACTGCACCGGTAAGGAAGCCCGGCAGGGGGATTACTCCCAGATTACCCGCCGGTCTGGAAAGTCCCGCACCAGGGGCGGCCGCAGAACGGATTCTTCTGGAGCGCTATTCGCCCCCTTGCGTGGTGGTAAACGAGAGATACGAGGTACTTCACATATCCTCCAGGACCAGACCCTATCTGGAAGTCCCCGTGGGTGAGCCGACAACCGACATCCTGAAAATGGCCGGTGAAACGCTGAGGCCTGCCTTGCGGGCCGCTATCTACAAATCATTTGCGGAAAAAAAGCCGGTGCTGTTCCAGGGAGTAAGACTGACGAATGAGGAAAGGGAAACAAACATCAACGTATTGGTTGAACCGCTGATTGCCCATCCTTCCTACGGGAATCTGGCGCTTGTCATACTGGAGGTGCCATCAGCCACCGACTCATCCCCCGACATCACGCGGAATCCTTCCGACAAAGAGGCGCTCCCTGAAGATGAATTCTCCAGGGAAACACTGATCCGCCAGCTGGAAGAACAACTCAGGATTACACATGAACAGCTCCGGTTCACCACCGAACAGCTGGAAGCCTCCAACGACGGGTTCATGGCTGCAAATGAAGATCTGATGTCCATCAATGAAGAATTCCAGTCGGCCAACGAGGAGCTTCAGTCCACCAACGAAGAACTGGAAGCGTCCAAGGAGGAGCTCCAGGCCCTGAACGAGGAGTTGGCCACTGTCAACGCAGAACTCCAGGGTAATATCGAAGAACTGAACCAGTCCAACAGCGACATGGAAAACCATTTCGCCAGTTCCGGGGTCGCCACCATCTTCCTCGATCGAAATCTTACCATCAAACGCTTTTCTCCCGCCATGGCCGCCGTTCTGAATCTGATTCCTGCCGATATCGGCCGCCCCTTCCGCCACCTTTCCGGGACCATCGACTGGTCGGACTTTCAACGGGACACCCTGGAAGTGATGGAGAAGCTCGTTCCCATCGAGCGGGAGGTTGCCTCACTGGAGGATGGCAGGCACTTCATCATGCGGATTCTTCCCTACCGGTCCTTGCAAGGGGATATCGACGGCATCGTGGTCACGCTGGTGGATATCACCGAACTGAGACGCGCCGAAGACGAGATCCGCAGCGCTGCGCTTTTCCCGCAGGAGAATCCTTCACCTGTACTGAGGATCAGACGGGACGGGACCATTCTCTTTGCCAACCGCTCCGCCGAACGCTTGCTCTCACAGTGGAGAACGACCTTCGGCAGGGACATCCCCGACCATTTTTGCCGGTGCATCGAGGATGCCCTTGCTGACGGAATTACACGGGAACACGAAATCGAATCCGACGGGCGTGACATTTCGTTCAACGTGGTTCCTTTGCCGGAGCGCAACTATGTCAACCTTTACGGTCGTGACATAACCAAGCGGAAGCAGGCAGAAGAAGCAGCCTATCGGGTCAAGGAAGACTGGGAACGGACCTTCGACAGCGTACCCGACATGATTTCTATCATAGACAACCAGCACAGGGTAGTGCGGGTCAACAAGGCGACGGCAAAGCGCCTGGGGCTCAAACCCGAGGATTGCATCGGACTCCCCTGTTATGAAGCTGTTCACGGGACATCCGGCCCGCCACGATTCTGCCCGCATACTAGAACAATTGAAGATGGCAGTGAACATATCCTGGAGCTGCACGAGGAAAGGCTGGGAGGCGATTTCGTGGTCACCACGACCCCGCTTCTGGATAAAAATGGAAAAAGTATCGGCTCCGTCCATATTGCCCGCGATATAACCGAGCGTAAGCGTATGGAGGATGCACTGCGGAAGGCCCACGACGAATTGGAGATCAAGGTGTATGAGAGAACAGCGGAACTCAGGGAAAAGGATCAGCTCCTCCTGCACCAGAGCCGCCAGGCGGCCATGGGCGAGATGATCGGTAACATCGCCCACCAATGGCGTCAGCCCCTAAATACGCTGAGTCTCATCATCCAAATGCTGCCGATTATGCATGAGAAAGGGGAACTCGACACGGAAAACCTTGCTTCCCTGGAAGAGAAGGCCACGGGGATAATTCAGCACATGTCCCAGACAATCGAGGATTTCAGCAATTATTTCAGGCCAGACAAAGAGAGGATCGCGTTCCGTGCGGGTGATGCGGTCGCAAAAACCCTGACCCTGATCGAGGACAGCTTCAGGAGCCGGGAAATCAAGATAGAAGTCAACACGGAGCACGACCCGGTCATCAACGGTTTCCCCAACGAATTCTCCCAGGTACTCCTCAACATTCTCATCAATGCCAGGGATGCCTTCGCGGAACGGAAGATCAGCGCCCCGGAAGTTATCATAAACATGACCACCGAGAACAGCAGGGCAGTTGTTACCATTTCGGACAATGCCGGAGGAATCCCGGAAGAGATCATCAACAAGATATTCGACCCCTATTTCACGACCAAAGGACCGCAACACGGAAGCGGGGTGGGGCTTTTCATGTCCAAGGGGATTATTGAGAAGAATATGGGAGGACGGATCTCGGTCAGGAATACGGCTAATGGCGCCGAGTTCAGGATAGAGGTGTGACGGGATTGCCGGACATCGTGCAAAGCCCATGGACAGACAGGCCGGCGCAATTGCCGGCTTTCGTCATTTACGGGTTCGCAGGAAATTAACCAGGTTCCACCGTTCCTCGGGGGAAAGTTTGTCGCGGAAAGGAGGCATGCGTCCGAAACCGAAAGTTACGGCGTTGAAAATGAGCGTGTCGCTGAGACCCCGGACCATGTCGTGATCGAGCCCCGGGGGGGGCGGATTGAGTTTTTTGCCCACCGGACCGCGTTCCGCCGAGGTTTCACCATGGCACATGACGCAATTGATGGTGAAGAGGGTTTTACCCTGTGACAGAGACTCTCTGGTCGGAGCGACAGGGTCTTTCTTCACAGTATCCGGAGAGACAACTTCCTTGCCGGAAACCGGAACGGAGTCTGGCGGAGGGGCCAGGACCGGAGCCTCATAGGGCTTGTAGGAAGGCTGCTCATCCATTTCCAGCGACGCCATCAACAAAGGCGTTGACAGCAGAATTATCAGCAGAAAAACGCGCTTCACAATGTTTCCTCCGCGGTGGTCCTTATTGCGCCGGCAATCTTCATGATCTGTTCAGCCCGACCGCCCTCTTCTTCTGACGGGACTGTTACACTGATCCCGATACATCCTTCGGCTATGTCCGGATCATAGGGCCGTTTTCCCCATGGAGGAAGTTTCATCTCCAGGAACATCCCGACAATGGCTCCGATAATGGCAAAGAGCATGGTGAACTCATAGGTAATAATGCCGGTGGGATAATAGGCTATTATCGGTTTGTCACCGGTTTGCACCGGATAGAGCCAGGCGGTGCCTGCTGCCAGGAGAAAACCCGTACAGGCGCCGGTGAACCCGCCTGCAAGCGACAGCCAGCGGAACCAGGTGCGCCGGACGGTTTTCACCAGCACTCCTTCTGGATAGGGAACGGATGTCAGCGAGGTGATCCTGTCTTCAGGGAATCCTTCCCTGAGAAGATCATCCACCGCTTTGCCCGCCGTATCAATATCAGAGAAAATTCCAAGGGTTTCCATTCATCAAATCCTTTACGGGTGTCAAATCCGAAGATTGACATTTCTATCCCCAAAGTTCTGTTATTGCTGTTTGCATCCGGCCGCTGGCCTCCGGCATCTTATGGTTTCTAATTGCCATCTGCCAGACGGCGGAAGCCATTCTCTAATCTTTCCCCGCTATCGACGGCACCTTGACGCGACCCATCGGAACCTCGGCCTGCCGCACCTCCAGTTCTCTCACATCGGTCAGCGCCACCATCGGGAAACACTTGGCGAAGAAGGTATACAGCAGCGCAAAACCGGCGAAGGCAGCCGCGGTAATAGATATTTCAACCCAGGATGGTACGTAGGTTCCCCAGACGAAGGGCATGTTCTTGTGGGAGAGCGACGGCACGATGATCAGGAAGCGTTCGATGAACATGCCGACGTTGACCAGCAGTGTTACCACCAGCATGACCGCGGATGGAGCGACGCAGCCTTTTGAAGCAGAGGGCCGCGATCGGCAGAAGCGAATTGCCGATCAGCATGATCAGCAGCAGAGGCGTATATTTTCCGGCCATGAAGCTGAAGACTTCCCATTCGATCGGCTCATGGGCATACCAGGTGGTCTGCACCTCAACGAAATAGGCATATGACCAGAGGATCGATATGACCAGCAGCAGCTTTCCCATGTTGTCGAAATGGATAGGGGTCAGGTAATCCTCCAGGTGGAAAACCCTGCGGATGATGATCATCAGGGTGATTACTGCTGCCACACCGGAAAGGATGGCCCCGATTACAAAATATGGGGGGAAAATGGTGCTGTGCCAGCCGGGCACCACGGTGACGGCAAAATCCCAGGCAACTATGGAATGCACCGATACCGCCACCGGGATGATCAGTGCCGCCATCAGGGTTGAAGCCTGGCGAAAAATCGTCCACTCCCGTGCAGTACCACGCCATCCCATTGCCAGCGCCCGTAAAGCTTTCGTCGCCAGCCGCTCGCCCGGTCGCGGGCCACGGCCAGGTCGGGGAGCATCCCCAGATAGAGAAAAAGGCTGCTGCCGATGATGTAAGTGAAGATTGCCGTCATGTCCCACAAGAGCGCCGAGCGGAAATTGGGCCACATCCCGCGCTGATTGGGATAAGGGATCAGGAAATAGAATATCCAGTTGCGCCCCAGGTGAATAAGAGGGAAAAGACCGGCCACGGTAATCGTGAAAACCGTCATCGCCTCCGCGGCGCGCAGGATCGGCCGGCGTCATTGCGCCAAGTTTTAAAAAAGTTCTCCGATCCATTTCGTCTCCGACAATATTTGATGCATTCGCAAAAAACGGATTTCTCATCACCGGGGCACGAAGTTCACGAAGAAATCAGGTTAAAATCCATGTTGTTAATTTCGTGTTACTGGTGCCTTCGTGGCGAACTGTCAGCTTTCTAGAGCGCTTTTACTTGTGACACATCCAACAATCTATACTCACGTTCCTGCTCCGGTGACACCCGAGGCACCACCCATTTTGAAATCCACGGATCGGGTAATGCGCGTCATGGAGGCCACTTCTCCGTGGCAGGCAGTACACGCAAGTCCGGCGCGTATATGCATCATGTGCGGGAAATACACGTGATCCGGCAGGCCGTAAACCCTGACCCAGGAAATGGGCTGCTTATTATTCCAGAACACCATTAACTTTTTGATTTCCGGAGCTTCCGGAGAAATGTAGAGGTGACAGGCCCGGCAGGTGGCAACCGTGGGAATCCCGGCGACCGGCGACCTGGGAGCGTAGCGGTAGCAGAAAAGACAAGGGATGCCGTTGTCGCCCGCGTGCAGCTTGTGGCTGAATGCAATCGGCTGGACAGGGGATCGGTCCCGAATATCAATCGGCAGGTTGTACATCAACGCCAGGCCGGCGGCAACAAAGCAGGCTGCCAACAGTATCCCGGAGATAAGCCACAATTTTTTCATGCAGTTTACCACGGGGAGCAAGGAAAATGACAGTTCCACCGGACTGTTCATTAATAATAGCAGGCTTACTTCGACTGTCAAACCGCAGTATCAGCGGGAATACCGGGTAAAATGGGGGATTTATCATACCCCTGGAAGGAGCTTTCTGCGAAAGGTGTGATGCAAGGGAAAGTCAGTTCAGAAGTCAATAATACACTTTTAATACATTAATGCATTTTAAGTGGAAAGCGAACCAGGACAGCTGTTTTTACCCGGTTCGTACGACAATATTGCCCCTTTATTATTTGCTGCGGTAGAGTCCGGAGCCAATTCCCGGCAAATATTTTCCGGATGAAAATTATTTAAGTGACCGGTCAGTATGAACCCCATGGGTGAATTCCATGATTTCGTCCACGCGAATCGCAAGCTGATAGAGGACCTGCGGAGTTGCAGGCGATTCGACTCCCGGGTCGTAGCCGTCGAGAATACCGATATCCATGGTCTTTTCAACCATTCCGATAAACTGGTACCCCTCACCTGTTGACGAATCCATTACAGCAATGGCTATCCGCGGATTCCCCGCAACATTGCTTATGGTTTTCTGGCAGAACCATCCGGAAAACACAATGTGCCTGGAATCAGCGGCAATCAAACCCCTAACTGCGGCCAGGTGCGGATGGCCTTCCAGGTCAGATGAAGCCACGTAAGCAAGGTCAATTCCCTCGACAAATTCCTTTATCTTATCCGTAATCACGGTTCAAGCCTCCTTCCGGGGACCAAAGCGGCTTTGTGCCGGGTCCTGTATAATGAAAACAAACCGGCAACGAACATGAACCAGCAATTTACATGCTGTTTTGTGCTTTCAATTCCAGGTCCATACCGATAATCTCGATGGTTCCCAATAATTCCTTTACGTCTATCGGCTTCACAAATCTCCATTTGATCCCGATCTGATCGAGTTTTTCCATGAACTCCGGTTCCTCGCAGGCGGTCGTGAAAATAATGGGAATTTCCGGGTACATCAATTTGATTTCCCTGGACATCTCAATACCATCCATCAACGGCATCTTGCTGTCGGTAATAACGATATGAGGATTGTGTTTGCGAAAAAGAGCCAGCCCTTCCCGGCCATCCTTCGCCTCGTGAACGATGGAAAATTTTCTGCGCAGTATCCCGATTATCATCCTTCGTGTGGTCAGTTCATCCTCGACATACAATATTTTAATGTTCATCTTTTCACTCATGCCGTGACATGTACTCCTTCTACTCCCAGGAAATACAGTTGACCGGGCAGCCGTCAATGGCCTCCTGGATTTTTTCTTCCGACGCACCGAACGGATCGTAAACCTCGGCCATGTCATCCCCGTTCATAAGGAACACCTCGGGAACAGTTTCCACGCAAAGGCGGCAACTGATGCACACATCCTGATCGACATAAGGCTTTCCGGCCATATGAAGCCTCCTACATAATTGCGAAGAAATTAAGTTCCTCCCGTAAACCCGTTACGGGAGGAGCGGCGCTATACCTTTTCGAAATTATCCTTGTCGACTCCGCAAACCGGGCATACCCAGTCGTCAGGCAATGCATCGAAGGAAGTGCCTGGTTCAACCCCGTTTCCAGGGTCGCCCACAGCCGGATCATAAATGTAATCACATATCATGCAGCGGTACTTTTCCATTTTTCCTCCTGAAAAAACTTTTGACGATATTTTATTTAATAAAACGACATGCTGCCGAGTCATTCAGAACCAGTATCAGTATAAGTTATTTTCACCCGTTGGCAAGATTACAGCTACTCGGTTGTCTGCAACGGCTTCACTTTTATTTTCAAAGGAACAATTTTAACAAAGCTGTTCCGGCATCCGGAGATTACTTTCTCCACCCGGTCCGCTTCCTCTTCCTGGTGGGAATGAAGCAGTTCCCGGTAATAGTGAAACAGGAGCTCTTCGACCTGGACGATATCCGCTTCGTCCATATCACGGATCTCGACTCCGGCGCCCAATGCGATCCTGCGGCGAAGGGCGTCCCTGTCCATGCCCATTTCGCTGTCGAGATAACAATATACGACCCCGCCGGTCATCCCCGAGCAGATCCACGGACCCGGGTCGCCGAGCACCACGACACGTCCGGCGGTCATATATTCAAAAGCGAACCCCTTTATGTTTGCCCGCTCCGCGAGACAGCCCAAACCGTCATTCAGCGGCCGCTCGATGCGCCCCCCTATAACCACGTCGGCCCCTGAAAGGCGGACACATGCGCGGCTGTCGGCATTTCCCTGGACAAGGAAAACCCCTCCCTGCGCTCCGTATGCGAGCCCCTTACCGACGGAACCGCCGACATGAACTCCTTTACGGTTTTCTCCCTTCAGGATGACTATATTTCCGCCGCGTGCGGACTTTCCGACCCCGTCCTGGGCTCCACCTTCTACGGAAATGTTGATCGGCGGTATATTGAATGCCGCGAGTCCGTTTCCCGGGATGGAATCACGACGGAAGTGCAGAAGGGCTTCTTTGCCGCCCGAGATGGTTCCATCAATCTGCCCGCGGGTCATAGCCCCCGCCAGATAGGTTCCCAGGGCCCGGTCGGAACTGGACACGCTGTAATCGTCATAATGGACGCTGCTTTCTCCATTTTTGAATGACTCCGTGACCAGCATCGAAATAAGAGAGGTAAGATAATTGAGCGGCTTGCGGATTATGCGGACCGCGCTTTCCTCTTCCCGCGGCAGGCCTGCGGCGACAGGTTCGAGCAAACCGGACAGGTCCAGCAGTTCCAGCCCCCGCGTCTGGGCCAGAAGCTCCGCCTTCCCGACCAGGTCCTGCGACCTCCTGAAACCGAGCTTGGCAGTTATGGAACGAATCTCCTGACCCAGGGCACGGAAAAAAGTACTCTGGTAGATTACACCGTTCTCCAGTACGCGTGGCACAAATCGCTTCAGCCCCTGTTCTTCAGCCTCGGCAAGGGTTTCGATCTGGGTCGCGATACCCACGTGGCA
This sequence comes from uncultured delta proteobacterium, assembly GCA_963815135.1. GTDB lineage: Bacteria > Desulfobacterota > Desulfuromonadia > Geobacterales > Geobacteraceae > CAIWTU01. Next base: position 780,088 of record CAWFFO010000011.1, on the reverse strand, counting down.
GGTGCCGAGATGGCACCCCCTGCAGGTGGTGCAACCGATAATGACCATGGCCATGGTACCGAAGCCGACCCTGTCCGCTCCCAGTAGCATGAGCTTGACCACGTCCCGGCCCGTTTTCATCCCGCCGTCCGCCCATATTTCCACCCTGGAGCGGAGAGCCGCCTCCGCCAGTGCACGGTGTGCCTCACGCACCCCGATTTCCAAGGGAAATCCCACATGTCGTATGGCGTGCTTGCGCGCCGCGCCGGTGCCTCCATCATAACCGCTTATGGTGATGATATCGGCTCCGGCCTTGGCGATCCCCAGTGCTATGGTACCTATTCCCGCCACCGACGGCACCTTGACGGAAATGCGCGCATGGGGATTTGCCGTACGCAGTTCCTCTATTATCTGCGCCAGGTCTTCGATCGAGTAGATATCGTGGTTGTTGGATGGCGATATGAGAGATACCCCGGGAGTCGCATGGCGGGCCGCCGCGATCTTTTCCGTTACCTTGAATCCTGGCAGATGCCCTCCCTCGCCAGGCTTGGCCCCCTGCCCTACCTTGATCTCCAGGAAATCCGCCGAGTTGAGATATTCCATGGTTACCCCGAAGCGGCCAGAGGCTATCTGCTGACCCCGGTTTTTCCGGTATTTCCCGAGCATGTCGGCAATTTCCCCCCCCTCGCCGTTCATGCAGACGATATTGAGCCTTTTGGCAGCTTCCGCGTAAATTCTGAAGGGCGTCTCCCCCTGCGAGCCGAAACTCATGGCCGAGATGATTATGGGCAGGTCGTGTCCGCCCACCGTGGAATCCACTTCGTCCGGGTCGATGACCAGCTCTTCCTTGAAACGGAAATCAGTCAGATGTCTTATGGAGAGAGGGTTTTCCTTTTCCAGTCCGCTTATCAGGCGGGAAAGGTCGGCGTAGTTCTCTTCCATTTTCGCCACGGCCCCCACCATCTTCCAAATCCGGGGATAAATTCGGAATGGAACCTCCATGGGGAGTTGTTTTCTGCTCCGCGCAATGGCGCCGCGCGACCGGTTGTCTTCCTCAAGCCGTGCGAAGGTAAGGCCGACACCTGTGGATCCGCAAAAATTAGGGGTACCGAATACTTCCGCCAATTCGGACGAGAGCCCGATGGAAGCGAAATATTTCCCGTAACCGCCTATTTCGTGGGTGCCCATGGTCGAAATGACCTTTTCCAGTCCGGCATGGAGAACAGAAAGCAGATTTTCCGTTCCGCCATCTTCCCGGGATGCAATTTCCCACATGAGATACGGACATAACGCGTCCGTGCCCATTCCCAGGGCAAAAATGAGATCATGCAGGGAGCGCAGTGCGCCGGAACGCAGCACCAGTGAACATTTACGTCGCAGGCTGTGTCCTGCCGCATCGGTATTTTCCGTGAGCACCTTATGCAGGACCGCGACCGCCAAAAAAGGATCGAGGAAGTCTCGCGAAGGGCCAAATGCGGCGCCATCATCAACCAGCAGCAGGCGGCACCCCCTTAAAACTGCGGCAACAGCTTCATGTGCGATCCGTTCCAGAGCCCCATTGATCGATTCATCGCGGCGCATGGCGCATGTAATAACGCGCGGGCGTCCCCGTTCCGCTGCAAATCCGCAAAGAAGTGCTTCGAGGGTGCAGGTCCCATACTTGTCTGCGCCATCCGGACCGACAGGCGGGACACCCGGTCGTTGTCCCCCCAGCAGAAGAGGCAAGTCCAGCTCCACCGAGAATTGCGCAGCCCCTCCGGGGACCGGTCGCGATCCCAGATAAACCCTGGTGGAAAAATGCTCGGCTTCCCGTTCCCGGTCTATGGCCGGGTTTGTCACAACAGCCACCTGCTCTTTGAAAAAGTCGGGGATATTCCCGGTCGTACCTGCCAGCGCATCGAGCGGGGCATCATAACCCAGCGACCCGACGGGATCGCTGCCGCTTTTCGCCATTTCCCTGACATATGAGACGTCGCTCGTTTTCCAGCCCAGGGCCGTCAGCAGGTTATCCTGTCGCAAACCGGCCCCGCCTGAAAACCAGGTTTTCTCACTTTTCGGATTTTTTTCCAGTTCCGGCCCGGAGGTGAGCTTTTTGAAAGATGCCGCAAGGTTCCTTTTTTTGCTGAAACGAGAATATATTTCACTGCGCAGTTCGTGATGTTCCAGAACCTGCACTGATTTATCCGCTATGATTTTCAGGCCTATTTTTTCTCCCGGAGCAAGCGGTTTCGGGTCACCCACAATTTCTTCATGATGGACAACTCCCAGTTCAGATGATGCGAAATATTCCTTTTCAGTCTCCCCGAACCAGAGAGGCCGCAACCCCATGGCATCGACGCTGAAAACGCATCTGTCGGCGCAACGGGCAATGATCGCTGCGGGACCCTGGGCACTGGCGGGCAGAAACCGGCGAAACCAGGTATACAGGGACCTGTGATCATCGTTCATCGTCTCCATTTCACTGAAGATCGGAGGGAAAACCATCTCCATTGCTTCAAAAAGGCTCATACCGTAATGGAAGATCAACCCTTCCAGAATCCTGTTCAGGTCCTGCGAGTCGCTTCCCTCCGAAGGCAACGGAATCCCCAGCATGACGGCTTCTTCCCGCAAACGGGCGATGGTATTGATCTCCCCGTTGTGTCCCAGCAGTGCGAACGGCTGGGCGCGCAATACCGTAGGAAGGGTATTGGTGGAATAGCGGCTGTGGCCAATGGTGACGGAAGAAAGGAAATCTCGTCTTCTGAGTTCCGGGTAGTATCTCGACAGGAGTTCGGGAGCTCCGTGGACCTTGTACGCGGCGACATCTCCGGAGAGTGTTGCAACGTGGATCGGGTAATCCTGCTCTATGTCGCATTTGAGGGCGTAAAGCTGTGAAGAAGCCTTTGCCGCGTCGTGGCAGGAAACGGCGATCTGCCAGAAAAATGGCTCCACCCGGCGGGCGTTGGCGGCAAGCACTTCGCTGCGTACCATACCGGGACGTTCCACCAACAGCTCCACACCTTTACTTGCAAAACGTGCAAGGATATCGGCCCGCATTCCAGGCTTTTCCACCATCAATTCCATGGGCACAAGAAAATGACCGACCGCAAAGCCCGGAGCGTCGACAAGTCGCGGATTTTTACCGGCTTCCGCGATAATCTCCCGCCAGATTAACCTGGGGATATCGGTCAGAACCCCGCATCCGTCGCCTTCCCCGTTAATTTCACCGGCTCTGTGGCCCATTTTCACGAGGGCCTCAATCGTCCGTTGCAGGTTGCCGTGCGTTGGTTTTCCCTCCTTGTTGGCATAGCAGATTATGGCGCAGGCATCCTTTTCCGGATCCATCATACCTGTCGGGTCAAACGTTCGTTTATTCATTAATATCTCCTGTAAAAGGTAATTTGCCCGCAACACTTCGCCGGAATTACCCCTCGGGTCAATTTTCAATCATTTTAGAGCCTTGTTTGAATATTACATTTATATCAGAGGATAGGCTCATGGCAAGCCGCAGGGCTGCAGCCAACCGGTAAATACACCGATACGAGAGGACCGGTGAGTCCGTCGCCGGAGGCGAGATGATACTTGCATCATGTGGACATGTCAAATTTGGTATATACTTAACATCAGCAGGTACCAAGGTAAAGGAGCAAAACATGGCGAGTTTCCTGGTCAGATGGTTCATTAACACAATCAGTCTCTTTGCAGTCGTGAATATCGTCCCCGGAATTACAGTCAACAGATGGGCGACAATGGCAATCGCCGCGCTGGTCCTCGGCCTGCTGAATGCCTTCCTCAGGCCGCTGGTCCTCCTTCTGACACTACCGGTGAATATTGCCACACTCGGCCTGTTCACTCTAGTGGTGAATGCCTTCCTGTTCTATCTTGCCTCGTTTCTGGTAAGCGGTTTTTTGATTTACGGATTCTGGAATGCATTTCTAGGCGCACTCGTCTTCAGCATAATCAGTTTTCTGTTGAGTATGCTGATCAAAACCGATTCGAAATGAGGCGGGATGCCATTTGACACGACTGCCGGGACATGCTATGGAATTCAGCATGGCTTCGTCGAATTCAGGGAAATGGAGGATACATGAAAATTGTCGAATTGAACAATGCCGAAAAAGTGCCGATCCACATCGATGCACGAAAAATGTGCGTCAGAGGGGATGTCGAACTGATCCACCTCAATTTTTCTCCCGGTGAAACACTGGAAAAACATGCGAACCCCTTCGACGTCATATTTTACGTTTTAGAGGGCTCGGGTGAACTGGAGGTAGAGCAGGAGAAAAAACAGATAGCGCCCGACACCACGATAGAAGTTCCGGCTAACGTCATGCGCGGCTGGAAAAACACCGGAACGGGAAACCTGCGGATACTGGTAATCAAGGCTTTGGCCAAAATTTAACCGGCATAATATCCAGATGGCGTCGAACTGAAAGAGGTTGAATTACAAACGATGAAACAGCGGAGTTAACCTGACTTCCGCCTGCACCGAAGAGACAGGCGGAAGTCAGGGCATTTAAAGAATAATAGATATGTTGACCACGAAGCTTTGTGGCGAGTAAAGCCTGTTTCTCAGGTTAAAACTTATTACCTGCTAACCGGTGCTTTTTTCGCCGGTGCCTTGGGAGACTGGCCGGGCGTCTTTTCCTGTGCACCGGCATGAGCTTTCGCCGCCGGTTGGGCAGGCATTGCTTTCCCAGCCGCAGGTTTTTCCGGAGCGGTTTTCCGTGACACCGGCTTCCCGTCTGCTGACGGTTTCATCCCCTTTCCTTGCCCCTTCAAAACACCCTCATGCCTTTTTCCACGATGATGCTTTACCCGTTTTTTAGATATTCCATGATGATAGGTCTTTTTCAGATTAACTTCTTCGGGAGCAAAATCGATCAGTGTGTCACGATTGATCAACACATAGATCCTGCCGTTTTTCTTCCAGCTTTTCTGGTAATTGATCTGTTCCCCGTTTTTCAAGTAGAAGGTCCTGGCCAATACGGGTTGAGCCAGGAAACACAAGGTAGCCAATGTAATCAGGATGGCAGTTACTGTCTTCATAATCAGTCACCTCTCGCCTAATTTATATTCTTCACAATATTGACTTGAGCAACCGGCCCCTCTGGCCGCGCATGGCCGTACTTTACTGCGAACATGTCAAAAAAGCCACCAAAAATCCATCGCCAAACCAATTAAGATATGTCAAGTCTGCCTTGAGAATGACCTGCGAAATTTATTCAATTACGAGAGAACCGGCACAGCCAGGTTCACATTGACAAATGACCCGTTTTGACGGGTTCGCAGACGCAGGCATGACAAACGGGATAGTTTGGCTTCTTTGTGCGATAGCACCAGTTTTCGCTGATCATGATTCCGTCATGGTATAATTAAGGGAAAAGCTCTGATAAATCACCATACGAAGCGATGCCCTGCCATCGGAAAACCGGGGCTGGCGTAGCAGGAGGATAAAATGAGGTCGCAAACGAAGAATCTTAAAACCTTTTTAAAGATATTGCTGATTGGCTTACTGTTAACGGGAGTTCAGGCAATCTCAGTCAATGCCGCGCAGACTGCTTCCCGCAAACCGGAAATAGCGACATTTGCCGGAGGCTGCTTCTGGTGCATGCAACCGCCGTTCGACAAACTCGACGGGGTTATATCCACCACGGCGGGGTACACCGGCGGACACACGAAAAATCCCACTTATGAGGAAGTCTCGGCGGGAGGCACCGGACATGCGGAATCCGTGCAGATAGTCTACGATCCTGCCAAAATAAGCTATGAAAAACTGCTGGACGTCTTCTGGCACAATATAGACCCGACAGTCAAGGACAGGCAGTTCTGCGATACGGGCAACCAGTACAGAACCGCCATTTTCTATCACAACGAAATGCAGCGAAAACTGGCCGAAGAATCAAAAATTGCCCTTGAAAAGACAAAAACATTCAAGGGCCAAATAGTAACGGAAATAACCAGGGCGACCGAGTTCTATCCCGCTGAGGATTATCACCAGGAGTATTACAAGAAAAACCCGATCCGGTACAAGTTCTATCGCTATACATGCGGACGCGACCGGCGGCTGCGAGAACTATGGGGCAGCGCAGCAGGCCATTGACAAACAAGACCGTGCGTCAAAGATCGCCTGCTTCACTTCAACACAACCATACCCGTAAAAACAAGGAGCCTGATATGCCCATTCTTCGCCAGATAGCCCAACTTGGACATCCTGTTCTCCGGCAGACCTCAATGCCAGTAAACAATCCGGCAGACCCGGTCGTACAGGCGCTCATCAACGATATGCTGGCGACTGTCGCCGAAGTCAGCGGCGTCGGCATCGCCGCGCCGCAGGTGTACGAACCTCTCCGGATTTTCATAGCCGCATCGAGACCGAATGCACGTTATCCGGATGCACCCGAAATGAAACCCACGGCCGTCATAAATCCGGAAATTATAAGCTGTTCCGAAGAAATCGAAAAAGGATGGGAGGGGTGCCTCAGTATACCGGGTATCCGCGGTTTGGTGCCCAGGCACACAGCTATCGCCGTCCGATACATTACCCGCAAGGGAACCGTGCGGGAAGAGGAGCTGACCGGATTCATAGCCCGTATTTTCCAGCATGAATTTGATCACATCAATGGTATGGTATTTCTCGACCGCCTGGAAAGTCCGCGGGACATTATCAGCGAAAAAGAATATTTGAGGATAGTATCATCTTCTGTCGACTGACATAACCTCATGCCTTGATGCTCCTGACTGAAATGATAGCTTCCCGCGAAAGTTCATTTCATGCAACTTCAACTTTAGCCTCCGGGTTCATGGGATTGGTCCGGATCGCAAGAGAGAAAAGATATGGATAGTCGTCCATCAGGTGTCGCATATAGAATATCCATTGTCGCATAAGGGTTTTATAAACCCTCTTTATATCTCCGGCAAGATGTTCCAGATCGCTCATCGGCAGACTCTCCAGGGTATGCCTGGCAGCGAGTTCTTCGGTAAGGTGGAATACTGCCCAGAGAAGGTCGGTGAAGTCGTCGTGTTCAAGAAGATTGGGGTTTTCCATGAGGCCGAGCATGAAATCGCGTTTGCCGATCAGAAACTGTTTAAATGATTGCAGGTCACCAAGGCCGCAGTCGACCTCGATATCGTGCCGTGCCAGATAGCCAGCGGCTTTGTCAAAGTCACGGCTTTTCCATTCGGGGCTCACTTTCAACTGCACCGCCAATTGATCGAACATTACCAGGAACCCGGTGAAATCACGAAGCAGGCTCGTTCCAACCTCACTGAAGAAAACCCCCATCACCATGTTCAGCTTCTGCCTTATGCCGATTTTTTCACGTTCCCTGAGAATCCGCTCGATGATCAGGGTAACAAATAACACGTAGATGGGCAGAAAGGCGAAATTACCCAAAAAACTCACAAACACTTCGGATGTCCTGCGGTAGACAAGGTATTCCAACCCATACAGCATTAGCGACAAGACCAGCATGGCCCACGCCAGATTAACAGTTTTCAGATAAAAGCGCTTCATTCACTTTCCCCCGGACTTCGACAATTGCGGATACAGGCAGAACATAGCACGCCCGGCATCCATTGTGAAGCGGCTGCTAAAGGAAAGTGCCGATAAATTGTAATGGCCGCCTTTATTTGACAACTTCAAGAGTGCCTTCCATCCCTTCTTCACGGTGACTGGGAAAGAATAGCAGCTTCTTGTTACAGTAAAACTTGTAGTTTCCGACCCTGGTCGGGGTAAACCTGATATCCTTCGCCACCTCTCCAAGGGACTCCTTGAAATCGATTCCCGCTTCTGGGGCGTGCATGACAATATCATGGGGGATAAGGCCCGGTTCCTTCCTGACCCTCAATTCCACGGGAACATTCACCTTAACGACAATTATCCCGGGCTTGAAAAAGTAACTCCCGGCGGCTATATCAACCCTTTGCACCCCGTCCTTGCCAATGGAAGCACGGTAGATAAATTTGCTGCTTTCGGCGGACGCCGCGGTGGAGGCGAGCAGCAAAGCCAATACCAGCACCAACACCTGTTTCATGAAAACCCCCTTTCAGACATAAACTCCATGGTCATTTTTTCAACTTTTTCATGGTTTCCCTCATGAAGGCAGGGATATCCGACGGCTGTCTCGATGTTACAAGGTTGCCGTCCACAACCACTTCGCTATCCTCGTACAACGCCCCCGCATCGATCAGTTCCTGCGTGATGGATTTATAGCAGGTTGCATGCCGCCCCTTCAGGAGTCCCGCCGTAATGAGAGTCTGCGCTCCGTGACAGATGGCCGCAACCGGTTTGTCGGCGGCGAAGAAATGCCTGGCGATATCCAGAGCCGCCTGTTCCTTCCTGACGGCCTCCGGCGCCTTGCCGCCGGGAAGCAGCAGCATGTCGTAGCTGCCGGGATCAACCTCATCGAGAGATTTGACTGCCTCGACCTCGTAGCCGTGTTTCCCTTTGATTTTTCCCCGGTTAATGGAGGCGATATCCACCAGCCAGCCTTCTTCGAGAAACCTGTAATATGGTGCAAGGAGTTCCGAATCTTCGAAATTATCAGCTGTAACAATCAATACATTCATTTGAATAGTCCTCCACTTGTCCTTCGAAACAAACACGCGCTTCGCTACAATGTAAGAGTATCACTCCGCACAATTTTGTTCAAACGGCGTTACATTTTCACGGAAAAAAAGATGAGATATGTGCCTCCCTTCACTTCAGAATATGTCGAACCATAAGAATCCGCTCACCAAATAATATCAGCGAAATCGGCAAAAACCGCTATAATGGGAAAAAATTATTTTGCCCCCAGACAAGAAGGGCAGTAGGGAGAATTCATGACTTACGGAGAAATACTGGCGCAGATAATCTCGGAAATCACCGGAAAACCGAAAGCAAGGATCATCGAAATAGTAAATACCATTGAGAAGGCTTTCCCCGGAAAACAGAGACTCGAAGAGGTAGTCCCCGACGACAAGGTCGAACAGCTCCTGGAGGAACTGCGCAAGGAAAAACCGGCTATAATCGCCCAACTGATGGAATACGAAATGCTGCAGGATCATCACCACGAGGGCAACGCATAGGATTTCATAAAGGTTCTATCTGGAGAGGGGCGGCCTCACCTCTCCTCCATGTTAACATCCACAATATCGATATCCGGCCTTTCCTCGACCAGCCACTCCTCCAGCTGCTCCAGGATGCGGCGCGCCATGACGGGACTTTCGCTGACCGTGACGAACGCTACATGAGCCGAACCGTGAACATCCTGAAGATCCACTTCGGCGGAGGCGACATTGAACCTGTTCCTTGCCCTCGAAAGGATGCTCTTCACGATACTCCGTTTTTCCTTCAGCGAATTGCTGGGCAGATGCAGATGAAACAATGCGGAATAAACATGCATGGCGGATACTCCCGGTTTTATAGGTCGTCGCAGTCTTTGTGATTTTCAGAACTCAGCATGTCCCGGAGTTCTGGGAAAGGGAATGACATCCCTGATATTCTCCATCCCGGTCAGATACATGATGAGACGTTCGAAGCCGAGTCCGAATCCGGCATGGGGACATGATCCCCAGCGGCGGGAATCCATGTACCAGCGAAGACCATCCGGATCGATTCCCACTTCTTTCATGCGGCCTTCAAGCAGGTCGAGCCGGTCTTCACGCTGACTGCCCCCAATTATCTCCCCCACCTTCGGTACCAGCATGTCCATTGCAGCAACAGTGCGCCCGTCTTCATTCATCCGCATGTAAAACGCCTTGATATCTTTCGGATAATTTACAATGAATACCGGTCCGCCCACCACTTTCTCTGTAATGTACCGCTCATGCTCGGTCTGCAGGTCGAACCCCCATTCGACCGGATACTGGAACTGCTCCGGTGCGTTCTTCAATCTCGACACCGCCTCGGTGTATTCCATTATGGCAAAGGATGCGCCGGCGATGTTCTCAAGCCTTGCCAGCAGTCCCTTTTCAACATGCTCGTTGAAAAACTCCAGATCCTCGTGGCAATGATCGAGGACATGGCGGCACAGGTATTTGAAAAAGTCTTCCGCTAGCGCGGCGTCGGCCATGAGATCGGCAAAGGCCATCTCCGGCTCTATCATCCAGAATTCCGCCACATGGCGCGCGGTATTGGAATTTTCCGCGCGGAAGGTCGGGCCGAAGGTATAAATATCGGAAAAAGCAAGGGCAAACAACTCGCCCTCCAGTTGCCCGCTCACGGTGAGACCGGTGGCCTGGCCGAAAAAATCGGATGCATAGTCAATTTTGCCATCGACAAGCGGCAGCCGGTCGATGTCCAGGGTGGTGACCCTGAACATCTCCCCTGCCCCTTCGCAGTCGTTGGCGGTAATAATCGGGGTATGCACGTACAGGAAGCCGCGCTCGGCAAAATAGCGGTGGATAGCCTGGGCGATCGACGATCTCAGCCGGAATACCGCGCCGAATGTGTTGGTGCGCGGCCTCAGGTGAGCGATAGTCCTCAGATACTCGAAGGAGTGGCGCTTTTTCTGCAGAGGGTAAGTCTCGTCGCTTTGTCCGGTTATGGTGACATCTTCAGCGTGAAGTTCGTGTTTCTGGCCCGAGGCAGGCGACTCAGTCAGACTGCCGGTCACCATAACCGAGCTTCCAGTGCCGAGTCTGCAGATTTCCTGGTAATTAGGGAGTTCCGGTTCCGCAACAACCTGAATTCCGGCCATGGAGGATCCGTCATTCAAGGCGAGAAACGCCACATTTTTACCCACCCTGATTGTCCTTATCCAGCCTTTAACGAAAACTTCCTCGCCGACCTTCCCTCCGGCCAGAATATCCTTGATTCTGGTTCTTTTATTCATGCAATAGTTCTCCATATGTCCTCGTTCTTTACATCAAATGAAGTATAACCAACAAAACGGCAGGCGTACAATGGATAATTTGGGACTTTTATCTTAAATACCGGAAGCCCGGCAAGAAGAAATCGAATCCACAACGAACCGGTCGGCTGAATTCCATCAGTGGAAGCAAATCGCGAAATTATGCAGGCATGTATTTACACGGTAAAATATTGAGAGGAAGCTTGTTCCACAAATGTCAGACCTCATAGATAAGGAGCACCACCATGTCCAGGAATACTGACGTCGAGATCACTAAAGGAATGCAGGAGCACATTGACCGGAACAACAGGTATCTGGCCGAGCGGGACAGGTATATTCACGAAGTGGTTAAAAAGTGGAAATTCGATACGATCGCGGTGCATGGGCTTTACACCGTCAGAGATGCAATCGAAGATTACCAGGGATCAATCATCGAGCCGATCTTCATGAGCACCGCGCAGGCTTTCCGTGACTCGGATGAAATGGCCGCGGCGCTTGCCTACAAGATTCCCTCCTGGAGTTACTCGCGGATAGCCAATCCATCCACCTACTATTATGAATGGACCCTGGCTCTCCTGGAAGGATACGGCTACGGCGGGGAGACCTCCTGCTGCTCGACATCATCCGGTATGGCCGCCATCATGACGGCGGTGCATCCGTTTCTGAAAATCCAGGAAGATGCCCGGGAAAAGCGCAATTTCGTCGCCACGGTCCAGTGCTACGGAGGAACATACCAGCAGTTCACGGTCCGCCTGATGCAGGAGCACAATATCGAATGCCGCTGGGTCCTGGATGCGACTGACATCGACGAATGGGCCTCGAAGATAGACCGTCATACCCGTTTTCTGTACGGCGAACTGCCGAGCAATCCGCAACTCGGCTTCTTTGATATCGAAGCGGTGGCGGACCTTGCCCACAGCCATAATATTCCCCTGATCTGCGACTCGACTATCGCGACACCGGCACTGTTGCGTCCCATCTGCCACGGCGCGGACATCGTGGTGCAATCCACCACCAAAAGCCTCACCAGCAGCGGATTCGGCATCAGCGGAGCGGTCATAGCCCGCAAAAACCTTGTCACGAACATTGACGACGATCAGCTGAAATCGGATTTCTCGCTGTATATCAAGTACCAGCAGAACCGCGATTTCGGACCGAACCTTCACCCGATGCAGGCCCTGATGACCCTGAACGACATGCGCACCCTGCGTTCAAAGATGGACCTTCTGAGCCGCAATACGATGAAAGTCGCATTGTTCCTTCAAACTCAGCCGCAGGTTGAAAGTGTCCAGTACCTGGGCCTTCCTGATCATCCCCTGCATGAACTGGCAAGCAGGTATATGTGGCTGGTTGATGCGGAACACGATGAACAGTACGGCAGGCCGGTAAACAGGTACGGCCATCTGCTGTCGTTCTGCGTCAAGGGTGGCATGGAGAAAACCAAATTGTTTTTCGACGGGCTGCAGCGGATCTGGCGTGCGACCGATCTGGGCCGCATAAAGAGCGTTGCCACGATACCGGCAATTTCGACCCATCAGCAGCAGGGCGTGGAGGCGAGAAAGATGGCTGAAATCCCGCGCAACATGGTCCGCCTCTGCGTGGGAGCAGAACACCCCGATGACATCATCGCAGACCTGGAACAGGCGTTAAGCAAAGCCAAATAAACACGATACAAAACTTTTCCCTTGAAACAATCGGATAAATGTAAAAGAATATCCGTCTACCGTCCAGGGATTAAATAATGATTGGCACGGGTACAAATAAACGGGCGTGCTGCACGCGGAAGGGTGTAACTCATAACATGAAACTGCTCGACCGGCTGGACAGGAGATTCGGCAGATATGCCGTTCCGAATGTGACCATTTACCTGATTGCAGGCCAATCGATCTTCTATGTACTTTTCATGATGGGCAAACTCTCCCCGGTCAGCGTGATGCTTTCCGGCGGCCTGCTCATGAAGGGTGAATGGTGGCGCCTTGTCACGTTCCCGTTCAACCCGCCCGTTCAGAACCTGCTCTTCGCTTTTTTCGCCTGGTATCTGTTCTACCTCATGGGTTCCGCTCTCGAGGAACTTTGGGGGGCCTTCCGCTACAACATCTTCCTCCTGGTCGGGTATATCCTGACCGTCGCAGTTTCTTTCCTCACTCCCGCATACGCGGTTAGCAACGCCTTTATCGGCGGGTCGGTATTCCTTGCCTTTGCATTTTTATTCCCGGATTACCAGCTGCTCCTGTTCCTGGTCGTGCCGGTCCGGATCAGGTGGCTCGCTCTCCTCACCTGGCTTTATTACGGGTACCTTTTTCTCTTCGGGGGATGGGGGATACGTTTCCTCGTCATGTCTTCCGTCGGCAACTTCCTTCTGTTTTTCGCCAGAGACATCTACGTTAATATCAGGTACGGAAAACGGCAACTGGCCAAGAAGGTGGGGCGGACCGTACGGAATAACGACCAGCCCTTCCATCGCTGCACGGTTTGCGGAATCACGGACAAGACGCACCCGCAGATGGATTTCCGCTACTGTCCGCAATGTGATGGTCAGCACGGCTACTGCACCGAGCATATCCTGAATCATGAGCATATAAAAAAGGCCATAACCTGAATCCGTGATGCCTGAACACCGGAGTGAGCAGAATGCCGGAGTTCAACGTCGCTGACATCGTAACATACCTGTCAAGCCGGGCGAACTTCGTCGGGCCGTCTTATATCACCGAAATGCAAAAACTGAGGCGTTCCGCGTAAGCGAAGGCATGAAGGCGTCACGGATTCAGGGTAATTTATCGCCCGAAATGATTCCATCAACAACAAAGGATATTAGCCAGGGCAGCAGCTCGGATTAACGCCTGATGGGTGATATCATCTAAGTTTATCTTTTTTCTGCAGAATTATGAAAATTCGGCGGGATAAGTGATCAGTCCATTATCGGATGCAGATCCTTCTGATCTCATGGATATCGGTAACGTTCTGGAAGACCTTCAGGATACCATCCTGCTTCAGTGTCGTCATACCGTCGGCAATTGCCTGTTTCCGGATAACATCCGTCTCGGGTTTCTGTTTTATCAGATTTTTCATCCCGTCATTGCATTCCAGAAGCTCGTGAATCCCGAGTCTGCCGCGATACCCGGTATTATCGCACTGTTCACACCCCGTGGGGACGGCAAGCATCAGTTCCTCTCTCCTCAGATCGGAGCGCATAAAGCGGTCCATGCCAAACTCTTCGATAATCTCATCCAGTTCAGCCGTTTCCGGTTTGTAGACCTTTTTGCATGCTGGACACAACCTTCGCGCCAGCCTCTGGGCCAGTACGCAGATAAGGGAATCGGAAAAACTGAAAGGGTCGATTCCCATCTCAAGAAGCCTGGTAACGGTCTCGGGAGCTGTATTCGTATGGAGCGTCGAGAAGACCAGATGGCCCGTCAACGATGCTTCCACGGCAATGGAGGCGGTTTCCTCGTCACGCATTTCACCGACCATGATGATATCAGGGTCAAGGCGCAGAAATGACCTCAGGGCAGCAGCAAAGGTCAGGCCTATTCTGGGATTGACCTGCACCTGTCTTAAACCCTTCTGGGTGATCTCAACGGGATCTTCCGCTGTCCAGATCTTCGTTTCCTGATTATTGATCCTTGTGATGGCGGAATGCAGTGTTGTCGTTTTGCCCGAACCGGTCGGTCCGACCACCAGAACAAGCCCGTAGGGTTTCCTGATTGCTTTGTCGAAGATCTGCATATTCCGCGGGCTTATGCCCAGATCCGAGTAAGCGATGGGATCACCGGTATGAAGTATCCTGATCACCACATCTTCCAGCTGTCCCACCGTCGGCATGGTCGCTATTCTCAACTCCACGTCAATGGGGCCGAATTTCTTGAAATTTATCTTCCCGTCCTGCGGTTTCCTTCTTTCGGCAATGTCAAGCTCGGACATTATCTTGAGACGGGAGGGTATCGCATACTTGTATCTATAGGGAATTTTCTGATAGATCTTGCACTGGCCGTCAACACGCATCCTGACAATTACATCCCCCTTGCCGGGATACGGCTCGATATGAACGTCGGAGGCCCTGTTGCGGTAGGCATCGTAGATTATCTTGTTTACCAGCTTTACAATAATACTGTCCCGCTCGGAAACCTTCCGGACCTCGTCCTCGACATCGGGTTCGTCGGGAAAATCTGTACGGGTCAGTATGTCGGAGATATCGTCTGAAATGTCCAGAGCCGTCTCATCGTAATCCGGTTGCGGAGCCGGTGGCTGCAGTTTGTAGAGTTTCTGCTGCGCCGACTGGATCTCGGATTCCTTTGCGATAACCGGTATGATTTTCAGCCTTGTTGCTGTTTCAAGCTCCTGCAATTCATGGAGTTTTATGGGGTGAGCCATGGCAAGTGTAAGCGTGCTTCCTATTTTGGAAAGCGGCACTATGCTGTGCTTCTGCACATAGCTGGCGTTTGTAAACCAATGAAGCTCGGGGTCCGGTTGAATATTTTCCATGGATACGTACGGCAGATCGTACTGGATGGAAATAGCCCTTGCCAGCTGCTCCTCATCCAGGTGCCCAAGCATGATCAGGGACTTGTCAAGGGAGATGCTGTCCTTCCTGCTCAAGACCCGCGCCTGTTCGAGGCGGGTTTCGTCAACAAAGCCTTCCCTGAGCAGAATATCCACCAGCTTTTGCCGTTTTCCCGTCTGTTCCAGGATATAATGAAGCTCGAACTCTTTCAGAAAACCGAGTCTGCACAGCAGGCGCCCGATTGCCTCTCCCGGCATGGACTTTTGAAGTTCCAGCGCCTCATCCAGTTGCTGCTCCGTAATCAGTTTATTTTGAATCAGGATTTCGCCGAGTTTCTTTTGCGACATATTAGCTTCCGTGGTTTCATAATTCCGTTATCGACAGTTTAGTTATCAGGCCCCTGCTTACTGGATGACGCTATAACCTTCGTAAGCCGCAAGCTGCCTGACAAGAGGATCAATTTCCACATCCGTAACAAAGGTGTTTTCACCGTTTCCCTTTTCGCCTTTCAGGACAAACCCCGACAACTGGACGTCAAATGGCGCATCGCCGGGATTCCAGAGATAATGCATCCCATAAAAGGCGGGTATTTTCAGTGCGGAAAACAGCTTTTCTGAGATTTTCCTGAAATCGTCCCCGGGATAGATGGCTACAACCTGGTACCCCTTCATTTCGAGTATCTTTAATAACGTATATTGGACCGGATCCGCATCGGAAAAGGAAATCACCAGCTTTTTATCCCCTTCCCCGCAATAACGGTCGGCTCTCACGGAAAGGCTCACACCGCTCATGGATCCGGTGTCAAGGGCTATTTCCTTGTCGGTCATTGATCGAATGGAGAGAGCAGCAAGAAGAGAGTCAACTACGGATTGGCGGTCTTTCCCGGTTACGGTGTAAAGCAGCCGGTGCTTTTCCCCCGTCTCAGGTGCAGTCATCGCCGACATGTCAACTACCCTGAAACCCTCTTTGCCAAGAAAATCGACCAGTGGGGACGGGATTCCTGCCCGGTTTTCCTCTACATTCAAAAGAATGACATCATTGTTCAAAAGGCTTTCGGTGCTCTTTTCAATTTTGAAATCCGACGTTATGGTTAATTTCGGGTCTGTACCGAAACCGATAGTGAAATTTTCCTCGACTGAATAGAATTTAGCCGCGTCAATAATGGAAGAAAATAGCCATTTTCTGTTTTCGGTGTTCCCTGAAACCACCCTGACCTTAGGATCCTGTTCATGTAATATAGTTCTTACCAGCGGAGGGAGGGAATCTCTGGTATCGACAATTATTTTCCCTCCATCGGCCGCGGGGAACATCGGGTACAGGGAGGGATCAAGGGAGAGTGAAAAATTTTTCCCCCGTGCCACATAAGGCCCCCTGGCTGTCTCGCTGTCGTCCACAAGCTTGCCCCAGACAGATCTGGCCTGCAGAATAAGATCAGAACCTCCTTTTGGGGACATCGTCAAATGAAGAGTTTGCAATTTCCTGTCCCTTCCGGTTTCAGATGTTCGATCAGCTCTGTATACACGGTTGGATACGAATTTGCGCCTTCCATGCCTTGACCTTGAAGCCGTTTTGGAGACACCGTGGGTTTTTCCGGTTTTTACATGATGCGGCCGCTTGCGTTCGGTTCCATCCTTAATATCATGCGACGCATGGTGCTTACCCGAATGCTTTGCAACCCTTTTCGAAGAAGGTTCTCCCTGTTTACCCGGCACATTATCCGGTTTTGACACGAGTGACTTGGTATCTATCTCGAATTTCGAATCAAGCGCGTAAGAAAAACCCGCTCCAGAGATAAACAAGGCAAGAAAGACGCTTGAAGCGCAAAACAAATTCCGGGCATTGAACTTCACGTTAAACCCCTCCCCGTATATATGTACATTGAGATATTATTCAATTCGGAAACTTCCATCAGCAACGAAGTCTAAACAAACTGCCACAAAAAAGACTTGAAAATTCGGAAAAACAACCCTGACCCGTGTCATTACCGGACTCGTTCAGGACAGGACCAGGACAAATGCTTGAAGCTTTGTTTCTCCCCGTTTTTTGTAGGTCACCAATTCAGCTGTCCCGACAATTTTTACAGTCCTGACAAGAAACCCGTTTTCCTGATGTTCATTTTCGACAACGGAAGGACCCGTGCAGGAAAAATCCTTCAGGACCGAATAAAGGAAACCTCCGGCAATTCCTTTTGTCGTGCGCCCAATCACCTGGAGTGCCTTGATTGAACCCTTGTCCCGATAAAGCCGGAATTCCAGATCAGGTGATACATATCTGTCCCAGCCGGGATGTCCGGCTTTATATTGTGGATCGAGCCATCCAGTTTGGATAAAAGATGGAAGACCCTTGAAATCGTTCTTTTTTTCGTGAAGGGAGGCTTCCGCTTTGGATGGCCGGGAACTCTCTGCAGGATGAGAAACAGTTTTATTCATGCCGGAAACCCGTCCCTGCTGAACAAACCATATAAAAGAGCCTGTCAACACGGCGATAACAAGTCCGCACACCAGGCCCCTGGCTGCCTTATTCATTTTTCCTGCCTGCTTGTATTGCCCTGGCGAGAAAGATTTTTCGTGGATGCAGATATTCTCCTCGTCAAGGCTTTCCGGGATATCACCGACAGTAACCCATTGGTTTTCCCCGCGAATTGGGTCATCTTTATCAGCCATGAACATTTCCAATTTCATGGGAACACTTTCCCTGGTGTCCACTTCCGGACATCGCTCAGTCACCGGCATCCATTCCAGATCTTCGTCTATCCCGTAATCCGGTACTTCCTCCGGGGCGGTTTCAAGGGGCACCATTGATCCATCCTTGTCCAGAGGACCCCGGCTCAGATCATCCGGGAAATATTTCTTAAGAATTTCAAGAAATGCACTGTGAAAATCCCGCTCGGGACCATCGATTCTGATCCGGTCATCACACCATCTGCTGCTTTTTTCCATCACTGCCTCGGCCTCGTCGAGGAAAATTATAAGTGGAGAATCAGGCCCCAGAAGTGATTTTATGTGTCTTGCTACCGTATCGCCGGAAACATCACCGATGATGTTCTGTACGAAGACCATCGAAGGCCGGTTTTCAAAAACCTCTTTCAATCCCCGATCAAAATCAGATGCGCTCCGGATCTTTGATTTTATGAAAGGTTGAACGAGATCAATCAGATATCCGATTCGTTCATTATTCGAGATGATATAAATATTGAGCATTATAAATTCCTCTGAGATATCACATAATCACACAGCAATTAAGAAATTGTCAATACGAATTAATCTATGTTTTCTGAAGACATTAACTTTTTTATAAAATCCATTGAATGACAGCTTTAAAACTGAAGTGGAAAGACCGGCTTTTTTTAAACAGTGACAACATTGAATTTGGATATTGCTGGAAAAGAGTCTCGGATGATGGGGGAATATCATAGTGGACTAAATGCTACACAGGATAGGGGAAGCATTTGTGCGATTGGCAATTCACGGCAATTCCTTCAACCCGGAGCGGCGCAGATAGCAGTCAGACCTGTACAAGGTGGCATCGGGGACAAAGCTGGAGGAAGGATATTTTTTCATGAAATGGGAAAAAGCCGCAATGGCATCCCGGTATTTGCCCTTTTCATATAACGCAATGGCTTTTTGATAAGTATGACGCTCCCTGAAGCTTATTGCCTTTGCTTTTCCGGGTGCAGCCATCCTTGAGGAATGAACACCTCTTCCGGAGCGTACCGGCACGTGACTTTTTCCGGTATGTGCTGTTGCGGTTTTTTTCATTTTGAGAATTTTAGCGGAAACAGGAACCAGTAATCGCCGGCCCGCATAAATCAGGTCGGGGTTGCGGATTTTATTGAAAAGGAGAATCTGGGGAAAATAATAGCCCTTTCCGCTGTATTCCCTGGACAGGTCGGTAAGTGTATCACCGGGTTGTATGATGATTTTCTTGACCACAACTCCGCCTTCCCGCTGCTGCAAATCACCTGCGCCCAGCGGGGTTGGGAGATAAAGGAAATATTTTTCTGAAGCGGCATGGGCGGACATCACTGACATCTGCAGAACAAGGAGGCAAATGACAAAGGCCACTACACCGGTCCGGGTCGCCGTCGTCAGGTCTCCGGCGCTATTTTTTCTACCGGGATTCATGGTTTGCCTCCAATCTCCATACAGTTTCCATTTATCCTTGAGTTGAGTAATTTATCAATAGTCCTAACGTCATTTGAGTCTCAGTACTTGTTCCCGTTCTGATCACTGTATCTGACAAGGTTCTCGATACTGAGGCTCGTACCCGCCGCTACGTTCTGTCTGATCTTGTAGGCAAGTGTAATGGTACGTCTTTCGCCTGGACCCAGATCGGCAAACCGCCACAAAAGTTCCCCTTTTGCCCCGGTTGTCGATGCAGGATCAGATGCAACGACCTCGATCCGTTTCGGCAGGAGACTCTCAAGTTCCACATCTTTGGCCATGTTGGAACCGCGGTTCACAATGCTTATTTCAAGATGGGAAATCTCGCCGGGTTTCAATTTACCGCCTTTACCGCGGGTTTCCAGCTCAACCACGGGTCTGGAAAAGAGCAATCTGAAATTGAGACTGGACGATTTTTCCCTGTCTGCCTCGGGCTCGAATACAACAGACAGTGTCGCGTCCGAGTTATCCGTGGCAGATGCCGGAGTCGTAATCTCCAGTTTAAGTAAAGCCTCTTCCCTCGGGGACAACGGACCGACTGAACCATCCAGGGATTCTTCAGACTGCCGTGTTTCTCCATTGCCGGAATCACGGAAAAATCGGTATTTGAATCCGGAGGGTATGGAAGGCTTCAGCACGACTTTTTCCCGCATATTTCCAGTGTTGGTGACAGTTATCGGGATAATTATCCGCTGTCCGGGAATGACGATGCGCTCCGGATTCGCGGTTCGCGCGGAAACACCGCTGACCCGGCCCACAACGGCCGCCGGAGAGAGGAAGGTGTCCCTTGTCTGCAGCTCCATGTTATTCAATTCAGCCCTGCAGAAAAGTTCCTGTCCCGCAAGCGCATCTTCTTTCAACCGGAACTGCACGTTGAACACCTTGTTTTCACCCGAGCCGACCCCCAATGAATCGGTGACCAGCATTGATTTTGACTGCTTCCTGAATCCGGCAGGCAGAGGCTCCACAGGTTCATACTGTGGCGGATATGCCAGGGAGAAAGAAACATTTCCGGCAATGGAACTGCCGATGTTAAGCAGGTCGATCCTGTATGTAACCGTTTCTCCAGGCGTGACAGTCGACTTGTCGGGATTCAGGACCATTCTCAAAAGTGGCGCCTGTGTAACTACGGAAATCTCTCTCGACAGCGAGACAGTGGAGTCGAATTTTGAGATGAGCTTGACCGGATAGGTACTTTTCTGACCGTCGACCGTAGAATTTGGAATGGTAAATTCGACAATGCCATTGAAGCTTTCCCCCGGGGTGAGCGACGGGGTCTCTCCAATCACCGCTTTACGGCTGTCTGCCGTCACAAAACGTGCCTTGAAATCCGGCGGAAAAGCCGTTTCAAGGAGGAACCTGTCAGTTCCGTTTCCGCGGTTTACCACATCGAATGGAATGGAAACCATCTTACCCACTTCATGCTTGACACCATATGGGAGAATATCAAATTCAGCTGCAGCCGACTGCTCCACTTCGAGTTGAACGACCTGGGCATTTTTACCCTGTGATGTGGCCGCCGCTACTGTCACCGGCCCCATACTCACTACCGGGATTTTCTCGCCGAGGTCTTTCAGGCGCTGCGCAGCAACGGAAGCAGCCTTGGTGCCGGGAAACTTCTCAACCACCGACCTGTATCCGGCCACCGCCTTCTCTCTCATTAAATTGTGCGCGGCCGTTTCCTGACCGGAGGTTTTTTCCTCCTTGCGTGAAACGGCAGCCTGCTCCCCGGTCGCTGGTTTTTGTTCCGACGGTTTTTCCGCTACAATGACCGGTTTCGGCGCACTCATCACAGCAGGTGGAAGGGGCTCTCCTTTTTCATAGCTTTTGGCAAGCGCCAGCAACTCATCCTCAACCGCATTTTTTAAAGGACTGTTTGGATTTTCATGGAGAAAACGCGCCATGTAACGGGCGGCCTCCTGCCTGTTTCCAAGCTTGAAATAAGCCCGTGCCAACCAGAATGTGGCGACATCACGCAATGTTGTATCAGGGTATTTATCCAGAAATTGCGACATTTTTTCAGCGGCGGTCTTGTAATCCTGATTCTGATATGCAGTGAAACCGCTAATGAAAATGGAAGACCCGTCCGCATCGGCAGAATAGGCCGGAATTGAAAAGTGAGCCAGAATCAGGACGGCAAATGCGATCTGCAACCATCGGATATTGAACAAATGAAAAAACCTCACTTTTTGACCTTTCCGATACCCGGTTTCTACCGGTTTTTACGTGATTACATAACACCTTCACCATGGCATTGTCAACGATGAATGATCATTCAGTTGCACAGTTTTTAATAATACTGTTAGAAAACATATATATCGAAGAATGAATGAAATTTTAATGTTTCTGTATACATTTATCGGACCAGGTCATGAACAGGCCAGGAGCCCTTCAACCTTCATGGCCCCCATGGGTATTTCTATAACCATGTTGATTTCTTCTTTACATACGTTACTATTTCTTATATGTATAACGTATTACGAATTTTACTTCAGTAACACAATATTTCCTGTCGCAATATCTGTTGCAAATACGGAGGTCATTATCATGCATATGGCAGACGCGCTTCTCTCCCCGGAAGTCGGTGGTACCATGTGGGCAATTTCGGGCGGGGCCATAGCATATTGTTCGCGTAAAATCCGAAATGAAGCGGATGAGAGAAAAATCCCGCTCATGGGGGTATTGGGGGCATTCGTCTTTGCCGCCCAGATGGTGAATTTCACCATCCCCGGAACCGGGTCGAGCGGACACCTTGGCGGCGCATTGCTGCTGGCGATTCTGCTCGGTCCCTATGCGGCCTTTCTCACCATTGCCTCTGTTTTATTCATCCAGGCCCTCTTTTTTGCTGATGGAGGTCTATTGGCTCTGGGGTGCAACATATTCAATATGGGCTTCTTTCCCGCCTTTATTGCCTACCCGCTCATTTACAAGAAACTTGTCAACGGAAAAAGCGGACGCCTGCGCACGACCCTGGTTACCATACTCGCTGCAGTTCTCGGAATGCAACTGGGCTCACTTGGCGTAGTTCTGGAAACCAGATTTTCCGGGATTTCCGAACTGCCGTTCCTCAAGTTCGTCCTCTTGATGCAGCCGATTCACCTTGCCATAGGGATTGTCGAGGGCTTTGTCACCGCTGCGGTAATCGCCTTCATAGCCAGAACGCGGTCCGATATCCTCGAATGCGCCGAACAGAACTGTGCCGTCCGACACCCCGTGCGGAACTTCGCACTGGCGCTTCTTGCAGCTGCACTTGTAACTGGGGGAGCACTCTCCTGGTTTGCCTCCAGGAACCCAGACGGCCTTGAATGGTCCGTCACCAAGGTAACCGGAGAGAAAGCAATTGCAAGTTCAGGTCGGGTGCATACTCTAATATCCTCATTACAGGATAAAATAGCCTTTTTGCCGGATTATTCCTTCAAGCATGGGAATTCTCCGGCAACCTTAAACGGTGCTGCTTCTCGCAGTTCGATTCGTGCGGAAACCTCAGTGGCCGGGATAGCGGGCGGTATCATGACCCTGGCCCTGGTATTCTCCATCGGCTTTTTCCTCAGGAGGAGATGCGAAAAAGGCTGACCCGGCTTGCCGGCAAAAACCGTAATCACGCGGACGGGGGGATGGTACAGCCATCTCCCCGTTTTTATTTACAGTGGCTGAAAGTCTCCTTCCAATAAAGACAAGGGCAGGTTCGATTGACAATCGGTGTATCGGTTGTAAAATTTTTCTTACGAAACTCACCCTGTGCGCAGAAAGGAGAAACAGATGAAAATTCGTAAGGTTAAAAAAGCTTCCAGAGGTCTCTGCAAATGTTCTAAAACATGCTGATTCGCATACATCCCGTTTGGCAGGGCCGAGCCGTAAAAGTTCGGCCCTGTTTTTTTGGAGTAATCAAACATGGCAAAGAATGACTTCAAGAATTATATTTGTGAGCCTTTTTGCTCGTTTTACCGCTCCGGTCTGAAGGAAGAACTTGCCTGCGGAGGCGCTCTGATGCTGGAAAATCTTCTTAGAGACCATAAACTCTCTCCTGAAATTCTATTCCTCATGCAAAAGGAACGACACTCCACCGTCAGAAGGAACAGCATACTGGATATGACGGTCTGTGCCGGTTGTGATTTTTTCGTGGACGGCTGTGATTTCAAGTCGACGGTGAAACATCCGGATGCGGAACCTTGCGGAGGCTACAGACTTCTCGATCTGCTCATGGCAAAAGACCTTATTCCCGAGGAAGAACCGGAGAAGAAAAAATGACCAGTAATGCCGGCCGGAAGGACACATATTTGAGGCTTCATCCGGAAGCGGCGCTGAAGAATCTGGAACATCCATATCTTTACCATGTAGTACGAGACGAACTATATGAGCTCGATGCGGCCGGAATGCTCTTTCTCCAACGCTGCGACGGCTCAAGAACCTGGAAGGAACTCGCCCCTGACGATGCATTTGTCAATTTCTGCCTCGAAGAAGGGCTTCTTGAAACCTTTCCCCAACCTCATCCTGTGCCGGTTTTGACAGGGAAAGCGCCCCGACCTTCACTGAGATACCTGGAACTCCAGCTTTCGCACAAATGCAACCTCACCTGCAGACACTGTTATCTGGGGCCTCCCCGCCCCCGGGAGATGCCGTTGGCGGATGCTCTGGCGATTGCCGGGCAGTTCGGGGAGATGGGCGGGCTGAGACTCATGATTTCCGGCGGGGAGCCGCTTCTTTACCCACATCTGCGTGAATTCATAATAGAGACCGCACGCCTGAAAATACGCCGGATCCTGCTCACCAACGGGACCCTCATCACCAGGGAAAATGCATCCTGGCTCCGGGTGGAAGAGATTCAGTTCAGCCTGGACGGCTGGCAACGGGGACACGATATGCTGCGCGGGCCCGGCTCGTTCGACAGGACCATGCGCGGAATTATTGCCGTAATGTCAGCCGGCATCCCCATATCTGTCGCTACCATGATCCACCGAGGCAATATTGAAGAATTCGAACATCTGCGCCAATTTACCGAAGAGATCGGGGCACTGCAATGGGGGGTGGATATCCTCTGCATGGCCGGATCGCTTGAAAATAACCCGGACCTGGCCGTCTCCCACGAAGAAGCCGCCCCCCTGATGGAATTTGCATACGGCGGCGGATACCACGGTTCTTCAGACGGATTCGCCTGCGGCAGGCACCTGATGACCGTAACACCGTCCTGCCAGGCAGTAAAATGCGGCTTCTATGAAGACAAGCCGCTGGGTGACGCCCGGAACGGACTCATGAAATGCTGGCTCAACCTGGAACATATTCCCCTTTCATCACTGGAATGCGGAGACTGCCCCGTGATCGGGGAGTGTGCGGGTGGCTGCCGCTTCCGGGCCGGACATCCCCTGGCGCCGGACAGGGCGATGTGCGCCTGTTACGGAATAGATCCGGTTGGGAGTTGAATAACAACGGCGGAATTCGCACATGGCAGATATCGAACTGTACAGGGACTCGGGACTGGAAATATATGAAGAGGCCCATTATTCTCACGGCGAGAATATCCGTGAGACTGAAATGATCCTTTCCTGGTACCGGCGCAAAGGCAGCCGTATTCTCGATATCGGCTGCAGCGGCGGGTTGCATGCCCTCGAACTGGCGAAAAAGGGGCATGCCCTGACAGGAATCGACCGGGAAATCACGGCAATAGAACTTGCACGTAAACGATGCGAAAAACCCGGCCTGAGAGCGGAATTCTTCGTTGCCGATCTTGAAAAGGATGACCTTGACATTCTGGGGAAGTTCGACCTGATCATCTGCATCGGGAATGTCATTTCGCATATAGCGAAGAAATCGCTGCCCGATGTCCTCGGGAAAATCAGGTCCAGACTTGGGAATGGCGGAATTTTCCTTTTCGACTTTATTGCCGCCGGAAATCCTTTTCCGGAAGAAGTTCGCGAAAAAGACCCGGGTATAATCTGGAAAAGGAAACTGGACCGGTCAAGCGGGAAAATCACGATGATCGGTATTTTTGAAAATTTCGGGGTAACCGCCGGCTTCGACCTGTGGGGCTTCACCAGGGAAGAGATTTTGTGCATGGTTTTGGAAGCGGATTTTTCCGGTGCGGATTTTTCCGGCAGACTCGATTTTCCCGAACCGGACAATACATCGGAAAATCCGGTCTGCCTCAGATGCAGGGCTCACACAAACCTGCAGGCATCGACAGCCTGACCCGGGACAGGCAGGTTCTTTACGGATGGCAACCAACAATTGCAAACAGGGAGGAAAATCATGGCAGACGTATTCAAACAGCATGGTGCATTCAGCTGGTCGGAACTGCAGACCACAGACGTGGCGGGGGCAAAGAAATTCTATAGCGAACTATTGGGATGGACAACGGAAGTTTTTCCATCAGAGGAAATGGACTACACCGTAGTGAAGGCAGAGGGAGAGCCTGTAGGCGGCATAATGGCCATGCCCCCGCAGGCAGCCGGAGTGCCGCCGCACTGGGGAGTATACATCACGGTTAAGGATGTTGACGCCGCCGCGAAAAAAGCCGCCGAACTGGGCGCAACTGTAATAGTACCACCGATGGATATCAGCAAAGTGGGACGCTTCACCCTCGTCAAAGACCCCCAGGGAGCAATGTTTTGCATGATCACCTACGACCAGATGTGAATTTTGACACTTCTGGTCGAGATACATCGCGCCTGGTTCGGCGGCTTGACAAGATGTGTCAAAGGAATTAACATAAATTCGGCAGTTGCAGGCATCCTCCGTTCGCTCCGGAGGCCTGTATCTGCTGCTCTAGGCTCATTTCGCTACAGCCGCTAAACTCACCCTTCGGGTTCAGACAATAGCGGCTGTTCACACTCCATTTCGCCAAGAGCTGCAACGAAACAGGCCCGAGTTGCTTACTGCGGACACCTCCAACTGCCGTTTTTGGGTCTAATATTGCCGGCCGTTACTTTTGTACACTCGGGCAGCGTGGCAAATAAAGCAATTTCATTTCAGCACACCAGCGAGGGGGAATATCAGGTTCCCCCTTTTTCGTACAGCTGTCGGACAGGTAAAAACGGAATACTGTTTTTCTTTTTATTCTGTTCCTATGGACAATCGTTGGATACAATAAAAAGCAAGATGAATGCCTGACGGCAATTATTACTTGAGTGATATTTCAAATCTGGAGGCTCTTTTTATGGATAATCAGACAGAAAATATGCTGTGGAATACGATAAGACTCTACCCCTCGCCGACCGCGGAGGAACTGGAAAGGGACATTTCCGACGGGGCCGCGCAGGCGGCGGCGTTCCGGGAGAAATACCAGGGCCGGGTAGCCTCATTCGACAAATCCGGTCTCAGGGAAGCGCTCAAGACATTTGAAGCGTTACAGGAGCTCATCGTAAAACCGCAATTGTACGCATATCTTCTTTTCGCGGCAGACAGCAACAACGACACCCATAAAAAGCTTTCCCAGCGGACCGCCGAGTACGGCAACAAAATGTCCAGGGAACTGCTCTTTTTCGACCTGGAACTGATCGAGCTTCCTGAGGAAATTTTCGACGCCCTGCTTGCCGACGGTGATCACGATGTTTACCGCCATTTCCTGGAGAGCCTGCGCAAATACCGCCCCCATACGCTTCCGGAAAAGGAGGAACAGCTTCTCAAACTGAAGAGCCTCACCGGTGTCGATGCTTTTTGCAGACTCTTCGACGAGCTTTCCGCCTCATTTCGCTACCGTCTGGAGATAGACGGCGAGGAGCGGGAACTCACCGGGGAAGAGCTTCTCGGACTGCTCCATCACCCGGAAGCGCAGCTCAGGGAAAAGGCCTTCACCACTTTCCTCAAGCGGCACGAAGAGGAGGGGATCGCTTACAGCGCCATCTTCAACACGGTTGCCCTGGACCATTCCCAGGAACTGGAGTTGCGTAACTATGGTTCTCCCATGGAGCCGACCCATCTGGCCAACGAACTTCCGGCCGATGCCGTGGAACATATGATGACGGTCAGCGAGGAAAACTATCCCCTTGCCCGCGAGTACTTCCGGCTCAAGGCCAGGCTGATGAAGATTCCCAGGCTGAAAAACAGCGATATCTACGCCCCCGTCGGCGAGACGAACAGGAAATATTCCTTCGATGAAGCCAAAGAGCTCGTCCTGGATGCATACGGGAATTTCGACGCCGAATTCCGCAATATTGTGGCCGCCTTTTTCACCGAAAGGCGTGTCGACGTCATGCCCCGACCCGGCAAGTCCGGAGGGGCCTTCTGCATGGGAATGACACCGTCCCTGCCTCCTTACGTACTGCTCAATTTCACTGGAAACCTGCGCGATGTGGCAACCATCGCCCATGAACTGGGGCACGGCCTCCATTTCGTCCTGGCGCAGCGCCAGACCATGCTCAATTACCATGCTCCCCTGCCCCTGGCGGAAACTGCGTCGGTCTTCGGGGAAATGCTGCTGACCCGCTTTCTTCTGGAAAGGGAAAAGGACCCGACGGTAAAGATCTCACTTCTCTGCGCAAAGATCGAAGATATTATCGCCACCACCTTCCGTCAGAATGTGCTGACACGTTTCGAGGAGCAGATGCACCTGGAAAGGAAAAAAGGCCTGCTTGTGTCTTCGCATCTGGCGGATCTGTGGTGGCGGGAAAACGATAAACTCTACGGTGATGCTGTCGACATGATCGAGCCCTACAGGTGGGGGTGGAGCTACATTTCACATTTCATTCATGCAAGGTTTTACTGCTACTCCTATACTTTCGCGGAACTGCTGGTTTTGTCCCTGTACCAGAAATATCTGCAGGAAGGCGCCTCTTTCATACCGGGATACAAGGCCATTCTGTCAAGCGGCGGCTCCATGTCTCCGGCGGACACGGTCAGACAGGCCGGAATCGATTTCGGCGATCCAGGTTTCTGGCAGCAGGGATACAATTTCCTTGGGGGGCTGATCGAAGAACTGAAGGGACTGGTGTAGAGCAACTTTCTCTTCACGCTCAAATGACCAGCATGTCCATGAACTCATGGACCAGGAGGGTCTCCATCCTTTGCCGGTCCGACAGGAGCCTGGTAATCGCCTCGGCCCTCCCGGCCGGAAAACGGGTTCGCAGGTTTTCGGCAAATTTTTTCTTCAACAATGGTATCCCCTCGTCACGACGCCTGCAGTGACCGAGGGGGTACTCAACTTCAACCTTGTCCGTGCTGCTCCCGTCTTTGAAAAACACCTGCACCGCATTACCTATGGAACGCTTCTCCGGATCGAGATAATCCCTGCTGTAATGCGGGTCTTCGATCACCTCCATCTTGTCCCGAAGCCTGTCAATTCGCGGGTCGGCGGCTACCTCGTCGCGGTAATGCTCCGCTGTCAGGTCACCGTATATCAGCCCGACCGCCACCACATACTGGATGCAGTGGTCACGGTCCGCCGGATTATACAGAGGGCCGCTTTTGCTGATAATGCGTATTGCGGATTCCTGGGTGGCAAGAACGATTTTTTCTATCTCGTCGAGCCGGTCCTTTACGGCGCCGTGCAATTGAATCGCGCATTCCGCGGCCGTCTGGGAATGGAACTCCGCCGGAAAGGCCACCTTGAACAGGATATTCTCCATCACATAGGAGCCATACTTCCGCTGCATGCGGAAGCTCTCACCCTTGAAGGACACATCATAAAACCCCCATCTTCCGGTGGTTAATGCTCCCGGATAACCAGGTTCGCCGAGCATGGTCAAGAGTGAAAGCCACACCCCCCTGGCGCCCGCATCCCCCGCGGCCCACGATTTTCGAGAACCGGTGTTGGGCGCATGGCGGTAGGTGCGGAGGCTCTGTCCGTCCACCCATACCTGGGAGACCACATCGACAATTTCGCTTTTGCCGCCTCCCAGCAGGGCTGTCGTCACTGCCGCCGTGGCAAGTTTCACCAGGACCACATGGTCCAGGCCCACCCGGTTGAAGCTGTTTTCCAGCGCCATAACCCCCTGTATCTCGTGGGCCTTGATCATTGCCGCAAGGACGTCGCGCATGAGGAGCGACGGCTTTCCGGTCGCGGCGCTGTTCCTGCTCACGTAATCGGCAACAGCCAGAATGCCGCCGATATTATCAGACGGATGCCCCCACTCCGCGGCCAGCCAGGTATCATTGTAGTCGAGCCAGCGGACAAGGATGCCGATATCGAAGGCCGCCTTCACCGGGTCCAGTTCGAAACGGGTTCCGGGAACCCTTGCCCCCAGCGGAACTGTCGCTCCGGGGGCAACCGGACCCAGCAGCTTAGAGCACTCCGGATGCCGCAGGGCAAGAAATGCGCACCCCAGGCTATCCATGAGACACAGGCCTGCCGTGTTAAACGCTTCCTCACTGTCGATTTCATAGTTGACCACGTAATCGGCAATCGCCACCATCTCATGATCCGGCTCAGGACGTACATTCACATCGACTGTATGCTCACTCATAAGAATACCTTTCGATTCCTGCTCCCGATGGCCCTACTTCTGACTTCTGACTTCTGACTTCTGACTTCTGACTTCTGACTTCTGACTTCTGACTTCTTGCCTTTTCTTCCCTTTCATTTCCTCTGCTCAATGGGCACGAACGGTCCGGGTTCCGGCCCCACATACACCGCGGTGGGCCTGATGAGCTTCGCCGCCGCGCGCTGCTCCATCACATGTGCGGACCAACCGCTGGTGCGGGCGAACACGAACAGCGGCGTAAACATGGATGTGGGAATTCCGCACATGTGATAAACCGAGGCGCTGTAGAAGTCCACATTGGGAAACAGCTTCTTTTCCCGCATCACGACCTCTTCGATCCTCTTCGATATCTCGAACATCGACCTGTGGCCGGTAAGTTCGGCGAGTTTTCCGGACCATCGCTCTATGACCGCGGAACGGGGATCGGGGTTTGACTTGTAGACACGATGGCCGAACCCCATTATCCGCTCTTTTCTCGCCAGCATCTCAAGGACTCCCCGCTCGGCTTCTTCAGGAGAATCAAACCGCGAAATCAGCTTCATGGCCTCCTCGTTGGCGCCGCCGTGGAGCGGCCCGCTCAGAGTCCCTATGGCGGAGGTAATGGCCGAATAGAAATCGGCGCCGGTCGATGCGGTAACACGCGCCGAAAAAGCCGATGCGTTAAACTCGTGCTCGCAGTAGACTATCAGCGACACGTCCACCGCGCGGCGCATCACTTCTTCCGGCGCTTTGCCATGAAGAAGGGTCAGGAAATGATCTGCCACGCCGTCCGCATCGATTTCTGTTTCGATACGCGTGCCGTTTTTCTGGAAATGATACCAGTACATCAACATGGACGGGTAAGATGCAATGAGCCTGTCCGCGATCCGGTACTGATCATGTTTTTCCCCTTCCTGTTCCAGCGTCCCCAGCGCCGAACAGCAGGTCCGCAGCACATGCATGGGATGGGCGTCGGAGGGCAGTTGCTCCAGTATTATTTTTATCTCTACAGGAAGGCCTCGCATGGCAGCAAGCCTCTCCTCATATTCCTTCAACTCTTTCGCATCCGGCAGTTTCCCGTATATGAGCAGGTACGCCGTCTCTTCGAATGATGCGTATTCCGTCAGGTCTTTTATCGAATAGCCGCGATAGTTCAGCCCCATCCCTTCCTTACCCACAGTACTGATCGCCGTTTCGCCGGCTATCACTCCGGCCAGACCGGTGCTTTTCGGTTTGCTCATGGTTTAATCTCCTTTGATCTTAACGAATCCAGTTTCTTTTCGTATTGCAGATAATCAAGAAGCTCATAAAGCTCGCTGCGAGGCTGCATGGTATCCAGCACGCTTTTCTGGGTTCCTTCTTCACGTATGGCCCTGAAGACCTTCATGGCGGCGGCGCTCATGGCGCGAAAAGCCGAAAGCGGATAGAGAACCAGACTGACATTCGCTTCCGCAAGCTCACTTTTCGTATAGAGCGGAGTTACCCCGAACTCGGTCATGTTGGCCAGAATGGGAATGCCCACGGTTTCGGCAAACATCCGGTACTGTTCGAGTCCGGCCAGGGCTTCGGGAAAGATCACATCGGCTCCGGCGTCACGGTAACGGCAGCCACGATCGATCGCGGATTCCAACCCTTCCACCGCATAGGCGTCGGTCCTCGCCATGATCACGAAATCCCGGTCGGTCCTGGCATCAACGGCTGCCCTGATCCGGTCCGTCATTTCCCCGGCGCTTACAACCGCTTTGCCGGGACGGTGTCCGCAACGTTTTTCGGCTACCTGGTCTTCCATATGGACCCCGGCTGCTCCTGCCGCGCACATCGCCCTGATAGTCCTGCCGATCATCAGTGCTCCGCCGAAACCGGTATCTATGTCAACCAGTAACGGCAGGGAGGTAGCCGCGGTAATGCGGCGGACATCCTCCAGCACGTCGACAAGTGTCGTCATGGCCAGGTCGGGAAGGCCGAACGAGGCATTGGCCACGCCCGCTCCTGAAAGGTAAAGGGCACGAAACCCGACCTTTTCGGCCATGATTGCCGTATATGCATTTACGGCTCCCACCACCTGCAGTGGCCTTTCTTCTTCCATTGCCGCGCGGAAAAGTCTGCCTGCGCTGCGCGTACAGTCCATTATACCTCCCTTCAAATGCCAGCGCTCACCCATAGCGGATCTCTTTCTAAAAGTGTAACCAATTATCGCGGAATGACAACGAGCACACCAACTTATGGTTATTAATTAAATCCTGCTGGAATCCGCCTCATGACAGCATAAATTCGGGAGGGGGAAATTCCTGAAATAACGTATGAATAATTGATGTTTGATAATCTTCAATTGATGTATTGCGTCGATTTTGCTATTTTCCGGAAAGATCCGGTTGCCGGTTGAGTTTAATACCACCCCCCGTCTTTTCGGCAAAATTATCTTCACAAAGCCAGAGGAAAGTTCATGGACCGTTTCAACGACCTTGAAGTACTGATAGATTCGCAATATCCGGTTATCTGCATCGAGACCCATGAAGAAGTCCGGGCCGAGGAAACGCTTGACCGCCTTTGCCGCCGGATGCAGCTTCCGTTTTTCCACTGGGCCGCAACCAGCGGCTTGATACGTTCGGGTGAGGCTCAGCCGGTTTACAATACCGGGACAGCCATGGAAGCACTCAATTTCATCGCGTCCTCTTCCCTCGACGCCGTCTACCTGCTGAAGGACCTGCACCGGTTTCTCGAAGACCCTCTGCTGGTGCGAAAGCTGCGCGACATCTGCCGCTGTTTCCGGCAGAAACGCAAATCTCTGGTACTCACCGCCCCGTCCTTCTCCGTCCCGCCCGAACTTGAAAATGAAGTGGTGTTCTTCGACCTGGCGTTGCCAACAGTCGATGAATTGAAGGAAATGGTGCGAAGGGTTGTCCTCGACATCTCCTCGAGGAGAAAGATAGCCGTCAACATGGACCCGGAAACAGGGCGGATGCTGGTGCAAAACCTGAAAGGCCTTACCCTCAACGAGGCGGAAAGGCTCCTGACCCGGGCGATCCTGCATGACGGCAGGCTGAGCGGCGAAGACCTGCCACGCATACTGGAAGCGAAAAAACAGAAGATTTCACAAACCGGGCTTCTGGAGTTTTTCCCGGGCGGAGAAACTTTTGACGGTATCGGCGGGCTGAAAAACCTCAAACAGTGGCTGTCCATAAGAAAAGGGGCCTTTTCCGAAGAAGCCAGACAGTTCGGCATTGATCCTCCCCGCGGGGTTCTGCTCCTGGGTATCCAGGGATGCGGCAAAAGCTTCACGGCAAAGGCGATAGCAAGGGAGTGGAGGCTGCCGCTCCTTCGACTTGATACCGGTGCTCTTTATTCGAAATTTATCGGCGACACGGAAGCGAACGTCCGCGAGGCGATACGCCTTGCCGAGTCGCTTGCTCCCGCGATTTTGTGGATTGACGAAATAGAAAAGGCATTCACTCCGCCGGGCGCTTCGGACGCGGACGGAGGCGTTTCGTCCCGTCTGCTGGGCAGCTTCCTGTCATGGTTCCAGGAAAAGAAAGCCCCCGTGTTCGTTGTGGCTACAGCCAACAATATCAGCACGTTACCACCTGAGCTGCTGCGCAAGGGGAGGTTTGATGAAATATTTTTCCTTGATCTTCCCGGCAACCGGGAACGGGCGGAAATATTTCGTCTGCACCTGCAACAACGAAAAAGAGATGCCTCAACTTTCGATCTCGACACACTTGCCGCTGCGGCGGACGGATTCAGCGGCGCGGAAATCGAACAGGGAATTGTCTCGGCCCTCTACTCGGCCTTTTCCTCCAGCAAGCCCCTCACAACCGAAGTAATTGTCCATGAACTGGAGAACACCCGCCCTCTCTCGCAAGTAATGAAAGAACAGATCGATCAAATGAGGCAGTGGGCGAACGGCCGGACGGTTTCCGCCTCTTAGCCGGAATCGCGCATGAAGGTTCAATTGCACAAATTCACAAAGCGATACCGGCAATATCCTCACATAATCGAGCACACCTGTTATAATTCCCTTACGGATGTATCGGTAATTTTATCAGCCTGCATTTCGCGTGCAGAACCTGAACCTCAATCTTTGTCCCCTCTGTTGTACAAGGGTGGAACGCCGCTCCGGATGAGGTACGGTAGCTATCCTGGCCGACAGCACGCATATTCTGTCCCAAGTGGAGCGAGACTTACGCCTGTCAGTTAACATACCGGAAAACAGGAGGCCTGCCATGTCACTGGATGATGCGCTTCTGAGCCTGGAAGGATTATCTGTCGGTGACGCCTTCGGAGAAATGTTTTTTTTCCAGTCGCCGGCCGGGCGGCAGTTGCCTGAAGCACCCTGGCAATGGACCGACGACACCCACATGACCCTGTCCATTGTCGAAGTCCTGAAAAATTATGGACGGATTGACCAGGATGCGTTGGCGAAAGCCTTTGCCGAAAGGTTCATGCGCCAACCATGGCGCGGATACGCAGGCGGGGCGAAAAAATTGCTGACAGACATTGCCGCCGGAGAAGACTGGCGTAAGGTTGCTCCTGCCCTTTTCGGCGGGGGTTCTTACGGCAACGGCGGGGCAATGCGTGCAGCGCCCATAGGCGGGTTTTTCAGCAGCGTCCCTGAGAGGGCAGCCCGGGAAGCCGGACTTTCCGCCATGGTGACCCATGCTCATCCAGAAGGCCAGGCCGGGGCGATGGCGGTCGCCGCAGCGGCATCGATCGCTGCCACAAGGAATTTCCCTTCGGGCATTGATTTTTTGCGCGAAATACTGCCCTTTGTTCCGGAAAGTCTCACAAGATCAGGGGTGGAAAAATCCCTGCACATTCCTGCCGATGACCTGTCCACGGCGATGCGGCAGCTGGGTACCGGCAATAATGTGTCGGCCCAGGACACTGTCCCGTTCTGTCTCTGGAGCGCGGCGCATAATCTCGGAGATTTCGCAAAAGCCATATGGCGAACGGTGGACGGCCTGGGCGACCGTGACACGACCTGCGCCATCGTGGCCGGCATCGTCGCCCTCTCCTCACGCAATATCCCGCCGGAATGGATCATGAGAACAGAGCCCCTGCCGGATGAGTTCGTAAGGAAAACCCGGGCTTGAGAACTCATGTGACAAATACCATGAAACCGTCCCTCTCTCAGAATGCCACCCGTTCCGCCGTTATCGCCCTCGTCATTCTTTCGCTGATCTGGGGATATAACTGGGTGGTCATGAAGGTAGCCCTCAGGGATTGCGGTCCCTTTACCTTTGCCGCACTGCGGGCTATGCTGGGAGCATTCGTTCTCTTACCTCTGCTGCCCGGGAGGGGAGGTCTTGCGGTTCCCGAGGGTGCCATGCAAATCATCCTGCTTGGGCTGCTGCAGACAACCGGTTTTCTCGGATTTGCCTTCTGGGCGCTGGTGGAAGGTGGCGCTGGGAAAACGAGCGTGCTCGTTTATACCATGCCGTTCTGGGTTCTCATTTTTGCCCGGTTCTTCCTGGGAGACAGGATAAGGGGCGCACAATGGCCTGCGATCCTCTTTGCCTTTTGCGGCCTGACTCTGATATTCGATCCCTGGCACGCACGAAGCGGACTGTTTTCCCAGTTCCTGGCCGTCATGGCAGGCATCAGCTGGGGCGCCAGCGTCATCGTGGCAAAACTGCTGCAGAAAAAGGGCAAAATACCGCTTCTTCAGCTCACCACCTGGCAAATGCTGTTCGGCGCTATTCCACTGGTAATCATCGCCTTGATTGTACCGGAAGTCCCCATTCACTGGACCCCGTCTTTTCTCGCCGCACTTTTCTACAACGTAGTGCTCAGCAATGCCATTGCCTGGTTTCTTTGGCTGTTTATCCTTGAGAAACTTCCGGCAGGAGTTGCCGGCATGGGCTCACTGGCAATTCCCCTGGTGGGTGTGCTTACCGCATGGCTTCAGCTGGGGGAGAAACCGGGGATTTTCGAAGGGGCGGGAATGCTTCTGATCGGGATGGCCCTGCTCTTCCTGGCCGTTCACGCTATCCGGAGTGGATAAATGCATCGCATTAAAGTACCATTTCATTCACGGCAAACAGGCCCTTAATCACGACCTGGAAATACCGAAGGCGGGACTTGAAGTATTCAAATGGAATCGGTATCACAGCTGAATGGACCGGATGCAGTTGCGACCTTCCTTCTTGGCCAGGTACAGGCACTGGTCGGCCTTCTCGATGAGAACATTAGCCATGGTCAGGTCCTCCTTCTGATCCGTCGGTGTGAAGCTCGAAACACCGAAGCTGGCTGTAAACCGTATTTCCGAACCTTCAATGATGCTGACCAGTTCGGAAATTTCCCTGCGCAGCCTCTCCGCGCAGGCCATGGCCCCGGCAAAATTGGTCTCCGGAAGGACAATCAGGAACTCCTCGCCTCCGTAGCGGGCCAGCCAGTCTATTTCTCCGCGCACGGATCTCCGGACACAGTCGGCGCAATCCTGCAGCACACGGTCTCCGGCCGGGTGTCCGTATGTGTCGTTGATTGTCTTGAAGTGGTCCAGGTCAAACAGGGCGATGGAAAGAGGACGTTCGAACCTGAAGGTGCGTTTGACCTCCTGGGGAAGGCGTTCGTCGAGATAGCCGCGGTTGAAGAGTTTTGTCAACGGGTCTTTGGTGGAAAGGAGCTTGATTTCCTCGTAGCTCCTTTTCAGGGAGTTCTGAAGTTCCAGGATCCTCCCGGCGGTCTTCAGCCTGACCGCCAGTTCAAGGCGGTTCACCGGTTTTACGAGGTATTCATCCGCACCGGCGCTCAGGCCCGATATCAGGTCTTCTTTCTTGTCCTGCCCGGTGAGCAGAATAATATAGACATAGCCCTTGTAATAGCTCTCCCTGATGGTTCGGCAAAGCGCCAGACCGTCCATTTCCGGCATGACCCAGTCAGTGATGACCAGCGGAAAGTAGTCCTTTTCCAGAATTTCAAGGGCCTGCTGCCCGTTTTCAACGGCAACCACGGAAAGGCCCATTTCAATCAGGTACCCTTCCAGTATCCTGCGCATCAGTAGATTGTCTTCAACGATCAATACCGGGAAAGACCCGGAGTCATTCAGGGTTTCACCAGTCATTTATTCATACCTCACATTTTGATCGAAGCGGTCGCCGGACTTCCAGACAATGCGTCCACTTTCCGGCGGTCTACCACGTAACTGCTTTCACTGGATTTTTTCGCGAGCTTTTTCAGTTCGGCCGCACTTTCCGCTACCTGTCCGTAATGTTTCAGCCTTGGTGTCCCGGTCGGGACAACGGCGATGGCAATGGCCAGCAGGGGAAATTTTTCCTCCTGGCCGCCACGGTTCACACCCATGTAATAGCCATTTTTCTTTTCCCGCTCATCGAAAAGGTCTGCGGCTATTGCACCGAAATTGCGGATAATTGTCTTGCAGACCGGTTCGGCCTGCTCAATGGGAACTATGAAGACGAAATCGTCGCCGCCGATATGACCGGAGAAACCGCCGCCGGATTCTTTTACGGCAATGAACATGATTCGAGCCAGCATGCGCAGAATTTCGTCGCCGCGGGAAAAACCGTATACATCGTTATATGGCTTGAAATGATTTATGTCTATGTAACAGACAGCCATCGGTTTACCCAACGCCTGCTCGACCGCGCGTTGTATCGATGTGTTTCCGGGGAGACGGGTCAGGGGATTATTGTCGAAGATCCTCTTTATCCTGTGCAGTGAAAGAGCAATCCGGCAGAACAGCTCCTTGTAATTGACGGGAATAAAAACGAAGTCATCAACCTGTCGCTCATCCCAGGCAAATGAATCGTCCTGGTCTCCGTTCAGCAGTCCGATAACCGGAATGGTACTGAAATAACTGTCGCCCTTGATGTTCCTTATTATGGAATCAGCCTCGGAATTCCGCGAGGAAATGTCGATTATAATCAGATCGGGCGGATCGGAGTAGACAGCACCGAAAACGCCCGACATTACGGTAATCGGCAGCACATGGTAACCCTTGCTCTGCAGGCGTATTTCCAGGCCTGCGGCGAGGTCCCGGTCTTCAGTGATAACCGTTATTCTGACCTTAGGGTTCATCGGCGGTTTGCATCTCCAGGCTGAAATTCTTGGCGTCGATCAGCTTTTCCTCGAATTCTTCCACAATCTCTTCCAGAAGCGGTTCGGTCATTGCCAGCTTATCCCATGCCGCGGGCTGGATGAGGGGAACCAGTTCGTCGCCGCTGAAACCGAAACCGCTTGCCTTTACCAGGACGTCGGAGAGGTGGACGATGGACGTCTGCAGGGGAAATTCCAGGGAAGCATTCACATCGTGGTGACAGGCAATGGTCTCCACGAGCCTGTCCGGGAGGAACCAGCTTTTGGCCAGCCAGGCACCGACCTGGGCGTGATCGGTGCCGAGCAGTTCTCTCTCGGCCTCCAGCATGTATATTTCTTCCCTGTCGATCAGGGCCAGGAGATTACGGTAATCGTCACCGAAGTTGATCCTGATTATTACCTTGCCGATATCGTGAAGCAGTGCGGCGGTCGAGACCTCTTCGCAATTCTTGATACCGATGCGGCGCCCGATTATATTCGCCGCCAGACCGGCGCCCAGGGAATGCTCCCAGAGCCCGACGCTGTTTTTCTCCATAATTTCAAATATGGAAGAACTGATCGCAAGGCTTTTCACCACGTCCACGCCGAGAAGAATCATGGCGTTGGAGATGGAGGATACACGGTAGAAGCCGTACGAGGGAGAATTGGCCAGTTTCAGGATCCTTGCGGAGAGAACCTGGTCAGAGGATACCAGTCGGGCCATTTCAGGAATCGAGGTCCTGTCGTTGCCGGCCAGGGCGTTGAGCCTGGTGATGATACCCGGCAGGGTGGGCAGGCTCTTGGTGTTCATTATGATGGTCCTGATTTCCTTGCGTTTGTCTTCCAATTCACTCTCCCGAGGATTTCAACAGGTTTGCCCGGTAGATTCCCTTCAGCTTTCCTGTAAGAGGATCGTCGCCTACCTTCCTGAATCGCCTGTCCAGATCATCCAGGAGCTGCTGCGGGGTTTTGTCCCCCTCGACCCACACCGGATGTCCTACCACGGTTATGGTCTGGATACCCATTCTTTTAAGCCGGTCTATCAGCGAAAAAGTCAATTCCACCCCTTTGCCGCATATGGGTGGGCCATCAACCAAATCGGACCTGCGGATGTCGCGGGCGAGTTCCATACCGGGCTTCGCCTGCATGATGGGGATTCTTTGCATCTGTAATCTCCTGGTTATCCGGAACTGTTCATTTAACGTCCCTGAAGTTTCGGGACAACCGACCTGAAGGTACAGGTCTCTGATTTTAGCAGGGTTATAAATATACCTGTTCGCCAGAAAGATTCAACTATTAATTAATTCATTAATCTGCGTCTTCGGCTGATATGTTTGATGGTCTCGCAGAAAATCCTGAAAGGTTTTTCTCGTCATTCAGGCAAAAGTTGGAATTTTTTCTCCCGCTCACTGCACAGGCATTAACGGCAGTCAGCCCCAGAAATAAAAAAGCCCCTTACGTGATTTTTCGAATGACGCAAGGGGCTCTCTGTTACAACCGGTGTCATGCCGGGACAGGGATCAGCTTCAGTAAGCCTGCTTGTCTGCCAGCACCGCATCCTCGGTCACGGGACCGCGGAAAATCCTGTATACCCATATTTTGTAGGCAATAACGATCGGCACGAATATCAGCGCAACCACCGTCATTATTTTCAGCGTGTACGGACTGGACGATGAATTGAAAATCGTCAGACTGTACGCGGCGTCCATGTTTGAAGGGATCAGGTTCGGGAACAGTCCGACAACCCCGGTGGCAACCACCAGCACCACGGTAAGGCAGGATGCGGTGAACGCCTTCAGCAATGCCCCTTTTGCGGTGAACACACGAACTGCCACAAGAGCGGCAACCGCTGCCAGTGGAACAACAAGCAGTGGCGGAACCGAAAAGAAATTGTCATAAAGCTTTGTCGCAAACTTGGTGTAAACCAGGAATATCGCGGCTACGACAAGTAGCGAGGGCCATAATTTGTTTGCCGTGTTGACAGCCCGGGCTTTCAGGTCGCCGATAGTCTTGACCGACAGGTACAGGGCTCCATGCACCATGAACAGGAGAACGAACAGGATACCCGTCAGCAACCCGTATGGATTCAAAAGCCCGATCAGCGATCCGTGGTAACCCGATGCGTCCATGGGCAACCCTTTGAAGATATTGCCGAATGCTACCCCGAACAGCAGGGCCGGCAGGAAACTGCCGAGAAAGATAGCGGCGTCCCAAGCCTTTTTCCAACCGGCTCCTTCCATTTTTCCTCGAAATTCAAAGGAGACTCCACGTATTATCAGGGCAAACAGGAGCAGAAGGAGTGCCGTGTACAAGTAACTGAACATCAGCGCATAGGTGGTGGGAAAAGCCGCGAAGGTGGCCCCGCCCGCGGTGATGAGCCACACCTCGTTACCATCCCACACGGGACCGATGGTATTGATCATCACCCTCTTGCCCACATCGTCCCTGCCGATGTAATTTTCCAGGATGCCCACCCCGAAAACGAACCCGTCAAGCATGAAGTAAACCGACCACAAAACACCCCACAATACGAACCAGATTACCTGGAATACCATGTCAGACCTCCCTTTCCACTGGTTTTATGATTGCCGACAGATCATCATCCGGGCCTTTTCTGGCGAAACGGGTCAGCAGGTATATATCCACCACACCCAGCGTACCGTACAGGAGAGTAAAACCTGCCAGTGATCCGAAAACCTGAAACGTGCTTATGGATCGGGAAACCGCATCCGAGGTCTTGAGCAGACCGTAGACAATCCAGGGTTGCCTGCCGAGTTCGGCGACAATCCAGCCGAGCTGCGCGGCAATATAGGGAAGCGGAATCGCCAGGACCATTATCCGCAAGAACCAGGTCCGGTCTTCCAGTTTGCCCCAGCGTGAAAGGATGACCCCGATAAGGGCCAGCAGAGACATCAGGGTACCGATGCCGACCATGGTACGGAAACTTACGAAAGTCGGCGTAACCGGAGGTCTCAAATCCTTCGGGAAATCCTTCAGTCCCTTGATTTCGGCATTGGGGGTATGAAAGGCAAGCCAGCTCACCATGTTGGGGATACATAGGCGCTCAACAGCGTTGCACTCCCCGGCTTCATTTGGGATGAGAAAGAGATTGAGGCCCACGTTGGATTTGGTTTCCCAGACGGATTCCATTGCGGCGAACTTTGTCGGTTGGGTCTTGGCAACCAGCACCGCGGAATAGTCACCGGTAAGGAAAACCAGGAGTGACGAAACGAGAGCAAATGTAGCAGCCATCCGGAACGAGGTTTTGAAAAAATCGGGACGATTTTTCCTGATCAGGTGCCACGCGGAGACACCCATGATGAAAAAGGCGGCAACCATGTAACCGGACAGGACCGTATGGACAAACTTGGTCAAGCCGTACGGATTGGTGAGAAGCGCTGTGAAGTCGACCATTTCAGCCCGGCCGTTTCTCATCACATATCCCACCGGATGCTGCATCCAGCCGTTGGCAAGCAATATCCACAGGGCGGAAAGGTTGGTGGCGATCGCAACGAGCCAGATGGACAGGGCATGCACACGTTTGGACACCTTGTTCCAGCCGAAGATCCACGAGCCGATGAATACCGATTCGAGGAAAAATGCCATCGTGGCCTCGATGGCCAGAGGCGCGCCGAAGATATCTCCCACGTAGCGGGAGTACTCGGCCCAGTTCATGCCGAACTGGAATTCCATGGTGATACCGGTAACCACTCCCAGGGCGAAGTTGATCAGAAAAAGCTTCCCCCAGAACTTCGTCATCTTCAGGTACATCTCGTTGCCGGTGCGCACATAGCGCGTCTCCATCCATGCCACCAGGATGGAAAGGCCCAGTGTCAGAGGCACGAAAATGAAATGAAACATGCTCGTTACGGCAAACTGCAGCCTGCTCAACGTCAGGACATCCATTGATACTTTCTCCTTTCTACATGTGATTTGATGATTGACCGTCGGAACCGCTCAGGCGGAATATCCTTCATTTCAAGACAGAAAAGTATCCTGTGATTAATTAATGATAATATACTTGGTTTATTATTCAAGATTACCGGCAAAGTCCAACTATGAAATCCGGACCGTTTCAAGCTGCGCTGCATTTGCTGCAGCATTTAACACATATTGGACCTTTTTTATCCCTTATAGTCGTTACATATACAGCAGAATAACCGCTGTTGTTCAAACAAAGTTACAAAGATGAGGAGAAAATCAGGATCTACGTATTCAACCTAAGACGGAATTTGAACTGTTTTTCCAAGGTTAGAGTATTTATGTGCGATTTTGCGTGAGAAAATGCGGTTTTCAGGTTTACCCTTTTTCCCGGACCAGGTCCTCCAGGGTTATCCCGTCAAGTATTGCCACCACCTCGGTCTGCACCCTTCTCCACACAGGATGTACGGAACAGGTTTCATCTCGATCACAGGTTCCCTGACCGAGCAGACACCGGTTTGGCAGGATAGGACCCTCCACCGCCTCAACCACTTCGCGCAGGGTTATTTTAGCCGCCGGCCTGGCAAGGGTGAACCCTCCGCCGGTGCCCCGGTAGGACGCAACCAGCCCCAACTTGGCAAAGCTCTGGAAAATCTTCGACAGGAAGCTTTTCGGGACATCGGAGGCCTCGGCTATTTCGCTGACCAGTACCACCTTGCCCGGCGGCTGGCAGGCAAGATACAGGATGCCGCGAATCGCATATTCACCTTTTCTTGTTAACTCCATCATATCAATAGCACCAATAGGATCGTTTTGGTCTTCTTTATATCGTCCATTTTACCTCTTGTCAACCGTAAAAAATAATAAATCTGTATTTAGTCTCCGCAAGGAAACACAAAAACCTTTTTTTCAAGAGCGGGATCGGGGCTTTACCGGAGCAAACAGTAAGGTTTTCAGGCAGGCAATCGATTCGGGATAAAATGCCCGAACTGGCTGTTTTTACTTTGTTCGGGCGAAAATGTTTCAGGATTACTGTTTGATTCGGGAAAGACCCGATCCCCGGTCCAGGCAGGTACCAGGATACTTTAGGGATGGAAACCAAGGGGGAAATATCCGGGACTATCAGATTACGGATTTCATGCAATTGCCCATGACAAATTCATGGATCTATACTGGTCCCTTCAGAAATTTCCTTACCGCTGCGGCGATACCCTCCGCATCGAGGCCGTACATGGAGCGCAGTTCCCTCTGTTCACCCTGCTCGATGTATTTGTCGGGAAAACCGAGGCGTAGGACCCTTACATCGTAAAGTCCCTTCCTCTTCCAGGAGTTCAAGGACTGCGGTGCCGAAACCGCCCTGCAGGGCGTTCTCCTCGACAGTTATGATAATCCCGGTTTTTCCGGCAAGGGAAATTATCAGTTCCCTGTCCAGGGGCTTGACAAAACGGGCGTTGACAACCGCCGGCCGCAAATTTTCCCCCGCAAGCATATCAGCCGCGGAAAGTGCAGGATAAACCATCGTGCCGACTGCGATGATCGCACAGTCATCCCCTTCCCTCAAAATTTCGCCCCTGCCAACCGGCAGAGTCATGAAGACCTGGTCCAGTGGCACTCCGTAACCGCTGCCCCG
This sequence comes from uncultured delta proteobacterium, assembly GCA_963815135.1. Lineage (GTDB taxonomy): Bacteria > Desulfobacterota > Desulfuromonadia > Geobacterales > Geobacteraceae > CAIWTU01. The sequence goes on along the minus strand of CAWFFO010000011.1, from coordinate 736,655 downwards.
CGGATACCTGACCGCACAAGGCCCGTCATGGCTGATTGCGGTCTGCAACATGTGCTGAAGCTCGTTCTCGTCCTTCGGCGCCATGAGCGTCATATTGGGCAGATGGCGCAGATAGGACAGATCGAATACTCCGTGATGGGTGGGACCGTCGCTCCCCACTACCCCCGCCCTGTCCAGGGCGAAAACCACCGGCAGGTTCTGCAGACAGACATCATGAAAAACCTCGTCATATGCCCTCTGCAGAAAAGTGGAATAGACAGCGAACACCGGCCGGAATCCTTCCGCGGCCAGGCCTGCAGCAAACGTTACGCCATGCTGTTCAGCGATACCCACATCGAAAAAACGCGTGGGAATTCCCATGCGAATCCGGTCAAGCCCGTTCCGTCCGGCATGGCGGCCGTAATGGCCACCAACCGGTCATCGTCGGCGGCGATCTTTTTCATCGCTTCCCCGAAAACTGCCGGTATAGGAAGCTGCCCCACCCTTCCCCTTCAGTACCTTGCCGGTTTTTCTGTCAAAGGGGCCGATTCCGTGAAAAAGGGACGGATTTTCTCTCCGCCGGCGGATATCCCTTCCCTTTTTTGGTCAGGACATGGACCAGTACCGGCATCATCAAAACGTTTGACCTTTTCCAGAGTCTCCTATCAGCAACTCGATATTGTGACCATCAATTGGACCCATATATTCGAAACCGAAAGCCTCGAACAGCATGCCGGGCGTAAAGAGCCCCTTGAACGACTCCTCGGCCTTCTGGCTATCTTCAGCACATGCTTGCCGACGCCATCAAGCCCTTCGAGGAACCCCTCCAGTTCCTTCTTGATCTTGTGGACGAATTCGCTGGTTATGGTTCGGCTCAGGAAGTTGGAAAGGGCGCCGACGTTCTCCGCGATGGACATCTCGTTGTCGTTGAGAATTACCACCAGGTCCCTGTTCAGATGCCCGGCATGGTTCAACCCCTCGTAGGCCATGCCGCCGGTCATGGAACCGTCCCCGATCACGGCAATCGACCTTGTTGTGGCCCGCCTGCAGGTCTCTGGCCACGGCAAACCCCAGTGCCGCCGAGATTGAGGTGGAGGAATGCCCGGTGTCGAAGGCATCATGAGATGATTCGGCTCCGTTTGGGAAAACCGCTTATCCCGTCCCCGGTCCTCAGGGTCGCAAACCTGTCACGACGGCCGGTCAGGAGCTTGTGGAGCGTATGCCTGGTGCCCCACGTCCCAGACGATCTTGTCCTCGGGTGATTCGAATACCCGGTGCAGAGCAATGGTCAGTTCCACCACGCCAAGACTGGGAGCGAGATGGCCGCCGTTGGCCGCGCAGGTAGTGATTATTTCTTCACGCAATTCGCCGGCGAGTTCAACGAGATCCGGAAGAGAAAGTTTCCCCAGGTCTGCCGGAGAATTTATTTTGTCGAGATTTGGCATCATGATTTCCTCTTGACGATATAGTTTGCTATTTCCCGCAGAGGATCGGCCTTTGCGTCAAAGACGGACAGGGCATCCAGGGCGACATTTACCAGGTCAGCTGCCCGTCGTTTCGATTCTGAAATACCGATTACGGCCGGATAGGTTGCTTTGCCCCGTTCCTGGTCGCTGCCGGCATCCTTGCCGATCTCTTCGGTGGTTCCTTCGATATCCAGAATATCGTCGGCAATCTGGAAAGCAAGGCCTATCGCCTGTCCGATACCTGACGAGCGCATCTTCGCTTTCCCCTGCCGCGCCGCCAAGCATGGCACCCGCCCTGACGGAAGCCTTGATCAGCGCGCCGGTCTTGTGGGTATGTATATACTCGACCGTCGCGAGATCAATCGAAGGCTTGCCTTCACTTTCCATGTCCACCACCTGTCCGCCTACCATGCCGCGTGAACCGGCGCAACGGCTTATTTCGCCGATTACCTCCAAACGTTTTGCCGGGGCCAGGGAAGCGCCGAATTCTGGATTGCTCAGCAGAATGAATGCTTCGGTGAGCAGTGCATCACCGGCCAGAATCGCCACTGCTTCGCCGAAGACTTTGTGGTTGGTGGGGTTGCCACGCCTGAAATCATCGTTGTCCATGGCCGGCAGATCATCGTGAATGAGCGAATAGGTGTGAATCATTTCCATGGCACAGGCAGCCGGCATGGCTTCTTCCAAATTGCCTCCCACTGCCTCGCATGCTGCAAGGAGCAGGATAGGACGGACCCTTTTCCCACCGGCGAAAACCGAATAGCGCATCGCCTTATGGAGACTGGAAGGTAGATCGCCTTCCGACGGCAGGTATTTTCCCAGGGCTTCATCGACAACCCTGCATTTTTCTTTCAGATATTGTTTCAAGTTCATTGGATCCCCACCTTGATTTTTTAATTACAGCAGACCTGCCACAAGTCACTCGTCGCCGGTCATCCGGTCATCTTCTTCGGCCCGGAATTCTCTTTTTTCGAACGCGCCGTCTTTCCGCCTGAGAAGGATTTCGACTCTGCTTTCCGCCTCGTCGAGTTTCTTGGAACAGAAAGTGGCGTATTTGACGCCCTCCTCGAAAGCCTTCAGTGACTCGTCCAGGGAAAGCTCACCACTTTCCATTTTTTTTACCACATCTTCCAGTTTTTTCAGTACTGTTTCGAATTTCTCGGCTGCCATACGACAATTTCTCCCTTATTCGGACCTTGGACAGCTTAAACTACGAAAAAAATGGTTCAAAATTTATGTTTATATCGGAATGACCTGATCCCGCTCCGGATTCAGGCTTCCAGGCAGAAAATGGTAATTCCGGCAAATTCTGCCATTATACAGGCAAGGCACTACGAGTCAAGGTTGACAAGCAGGTAACCCCATGGAGAAAACTCACATCTTCGTCTATTCGCCGACAGACTCCACCTCACATATCGCATAACCGCGCTGAAAAGTAAGTTTCAGTCTGTCACCCTCGTCGATCTGGCTGCTGTTTTTGATAATCATGGCTTCAGGGAGCTTGCAGGCAACCGAGTAGCCCCTCGCAAGTGTCGCCAGAGGGGAGAGAGCCTGAAGCCTTGCCGCGTTCACTGCCGTTTTCTCATGTTTTTCGTCCAGGACTCCACGCATCGCCGTCTCCATTGCGGCGGCAAGCTTGAGGAGTTTTTCCCTGCAGCGCTCCATATCTGTTTCCGGGCTTGTCAGACGCAGGTGATTGGTAAGGGATTCCAGCCGGTCCCTTCGCTGTACCATTCCTGTCGTTAAAGCGCGGTCCAGCCGTTCATAGAGGTCGTCGATCCTCTGGCTGAGATAACCCAGCAGCATGACAGGATCTTTTACAGCTCTGTTCAGGCCGTCGATCCTGCTGCGGAGTTGCCTGAGCCCCTGCTCCATTGCAAACTCAAGCCGGCGTGACAGGTTGTCAACCGCAGTTGCCAGCTCCGCCTTGTTTTTAACCACCAGTTCAGCGGCAGCCGAAGGTGTCGGCGCCCTCAGATCGGCAACAAAATCGGCGATGGTATAGTCGATCTCGTGTCCCACCGCAGACACAACCGGAATCCGCGAGTCGAAAATTGCCCTGGCAACGATCTCCTCGTTGAACGGCCACAGGTCCTCAAGAGAGCCTCCACCCCTTCCGGCGATTATCACGTCCACCTTGCCGTACCGGTTCAGGTTACGCAATGCCGCGGCTATTTCCTCCGCCGCTCCTTCCCCTTGGACTTTTACGGGACAAATAAGCAGTTCCACATTGACATACCGCCGCCTGAGGATCTTCATGATATCATGGATCGCGGCGCCGGTTGCCGAGGTTATGATGCCGATACGATTCGGCAGCAGCGGCAGGGGCTTTTTGCGGGCTTCGTCGAAAAGGCCCTCCTTCGCCAGCTTTTCCTTCAGCTGGATGAAGGCGAGCTGCAGGGCGCCAATACCCTTTGGCTCCATGTATTCGACGACCAGCTGGTATTCACCCCTCTGGTCGTATACCGAAACCCTGCCCTTGATAATAAGGGCCATCCCGTTCTGGAGCCTGAATTTCAAGGCACGGGAAGAGGCCCGGAACATCACGCAGCGCACCTGCGCCCCGCTGTCCTTGAGGGTAAAGTAACAGTGTCCGGAAGAAGGTGTCGCAAGATTGGAGACCTCTCCCTCCACCCACACGTGTTCGAAATTTTCTTCCAGCACTCCCCGTATCAGGGCCGTCAAGCGGCTTACGGTCAATATGTGTTTTTCGGCAAACAGCTGCAAAAAATTCTCCCGACGGCGCCGGTAAGTCTTCCCTGATCAGCGACAAACAAACCGTTGACCATGGAGCATCCTTTATATTATCATCCGTTCCATGAAAAACTACCCTTATGTAATAACCATTTCATCGGAGAAGGGCGGAGTCGGGAAAACAACCCTGGCAACCAACCTTGCCATTTATCTCAAGGCCCTCAGCGAGGACCTTCCGGTGTCAATCTTTTCCCTGGACAACCACTTTACCATCGACAAGATGTTTTCGATCAGCGGCCAGTCACCCAGGGGAGATATAGCCGACTTTCTGCTCGAAACTCCCGGCTCGGATCTCCTCCATATCGGACAGTATGGAGTAAACTACATCCCATCGTCAAATGTTTTGGGCGATCTGAGGAACTCGATCAAGGGCCCCATGGTGCTGGCGCGGCTCATTGCTCTCTCCCGCATCCCCGGCATTCTCATCATTGATACCAAGCCGGAACTCGATATCCTTACCCAGAATGCCCTATACGCAGCGGATCGTGTGATCGTCCCGGTCAAGGATATGCCCAGCCTGGAAAACTGCCGCAACATCTTCGAACTTTTCGACAAGCGTGGCCTGGACCGGAAAAGCCTGACCCTTATTCCCTGCCTGATCGACGCCAGGATCAAATATGATGGACTTTTCAGGGACCAGAAAGATCTGCTCAAGGCCTATGCAATAAACCGCGGTTATCACTGCATGGATAGCTTTATCTCGAAAAGCCCCAAGGTGGAAAGCCTGAACACCAACCCGGAAGGTAAAATATATCCGGTGTTGACCCACGCACGGGGTACAGAAGTTTACAGCCAGTTTATCCAGCTTTCCAGGCAGATCATGGATGAGGTAAGGAACACCCCCGAACCCCGCTCATTCCATTTCCACAAATGGTTGATTTCGGAAGAAGAAAGGAAAAATGAAAACTGCCAGGCGCGCATATCCCGGCTCAAACCCGATTGTGTATTGTGCGAACGGCAGTTTGACCGGCAAACCGCGGCAGGCGGCTCTTTTTACTATGAAACTTCCGACGGAGGGGCTTGCGGATTTCTTGAAGAGGACTGTTTCATCGATTTCCTGCTGGCCGGAGTCTATAACCTGTACGGCAAAATCGGATCGGATGAGCAGGTCAGGGTCATGTTTCGTGATTCGGCAAAAGAATCCGTATTCGCTTTCAGACCGGTAAATAACGGCCAGGGTCCCATTGCCGAATTCTACCGGTTCAGCATCAGGGGAGACATGCTTGCGAAAAAGGCCCTTCCACTCGGCAACACCGGCTCTCCCGACAAAGGTAAAAACGGGCTCTTTCCCTTCATGACAGAGACGCTCGGTGACTCCGTCGGCGGAATGCGCGATGCAGTACTCGTTGTCTGCCCCATCCGACCCGGTGCCCCTGAATCCATTCTCCAGGAAGAAAACCACAAACCCTTCGTAAAGCTGATGAGACAACTCACGGACCAGGTGATAAGCGGGGGGTAGCGACAGCCTGCCTTACCCCTTACCCCTTACCCCTTCCTACCTTGCTTCTTGTCACCTCACCAGTTTCGACACACTGACGAATCTGATCCCCTCCTTCTTCAGAAGCGGTAGCTCCTCCGTAAGCGCCTCAATGGTTGCCTTGTGGGGGTGGCAGATGGCAATGGCACTCCCCCTTTTCGCGGCAACCCTGGTCACTTCCCGCAACTGCTTCCTGATGGCCGCGACATCCTGCACATTATCGAGAAAAACATTCCTGGAGGCAGTTCTGACTCCCATTTCCCTGGCCACCTTGGCCCCGACTGACTTGGGAGTTGTCATGCTGTCTATGAAGAACATGTCTTTTGTCTGCAACACCTGCAGGACATCCCTCATTTTACCGTCATTTTCAGTGAAGCGCGACCCCATGTGGTTGTTGGCCCCGACTGCATAGGGAACTTCCCGCATATAGTCGTCAACCTGCTTTTCAATCTCTGAATCACTTTCCGAGACGAGAAGACCGTTTTTCTCCAGATGCCTGCGGGGATAGTCGAGGGGTTCCATAGGCATGTGAATCATTACTTCATATGCGTGATCATGGACAAATTCCGCGACCTCCCTGGACTTTCCAAGTCCGGGAATTACAGAAAAAGTCAGCGGAACGCCGATGGCCGTCAACTGTTCTGCTTCTCGCACGCTGCTTCCCATGTCGTCGATAATTATGGCTACAGTACCGGTCAGGATTTCCGGTAAAGGTTTTTCAGGACGACTGACCGCCGGAATTTCGGCAGGATGCTTTACCGCCGGCTTTCCGGCATGAGGCAGCGTGACTGCCGAGGTATAGTTCTCTTGCCTGACGGCCGGTTTTTCATGTAAAACATGCGGCTTTTCAATCTTTGCAGGCGGTGGGACAGGAACCGGTTTTTCCGGTACGGGCTTTTTCAGTTTTTCCAGCAGGAAGAACGCCAGGGCAATCAATATTACGACCAGCAGCAATGAAACCAGAGGCCTGCGACCACCGCCCTTTTTCCTGTTATTTTTTATAGTCCTGTTGTTTTTAGCCAAGTTGAATTCTCCTTTGGATTAACAATACGGCATCTTTAATAAAAAACCATTACCACGGAGTCACGGTGACTCGGAGAAAATCATAGATATGCCTTTAGAAGCTGTTTACCTGACAATCGAAGCACAAAAAGATGCCAGAGTCAGAAACATAGGTGTTTTATTACGAAAACATCTCCGTATTGCTGTGACTCTGTAGCTGCACGCCTTATTTGTGTAATAGGTTTATATCACAACAGGAAATATCCGGGAAAGTCAAAAAAAGCGCCCTACTATCGGTCGCCATAATATTAATGAGTTGGGTAAAAAAAACCGCCATATCACGGATGACTCGCGAATGGCGGCTTACTTTCAATCTGCCAGTTGCCGGGTCAGGAAACCCTGAAGAAAACCGAGCCTTTTGCACCGCATACGATACAGGCGTCAGGCGCTCCCCTCTCCACCGTATGCCCGCATACCGGACAGATGAAGTAATCGAACGGTTCTGTATCGTCTCCCAGGGTGTCCAGCGCCTTCTGGTAAAGGCCGGCATGAACTTTTTCAACCTCGTTGGCGAACTTGAACGAGCGCAAAGCCTGGGCGCTGCCTTCGCTTTCAGCTTCCGCAATCATTTGCGGATACATGGATTTGAATTCATGGGTTTCACCGGCAATAGCCTCGACAAGGTTTTCCTGTGTGGATTTTATCCCTTCCATCGCCCTCAGATGGCTGTGCGCATGTACTGTTTCAGCTTCCGCTGCCGCCCTGAAAAGTTTCGCGACCTGCAGGAAACCGTCCCGTTCCGCCTGGGCGGCGAATGCGAGATATTTCCTGTTTGCCTGGGATTCCCCGGCAAAGGCTTCCTTCAGATTTTTAATCGACTTGGGTCCTGCTGACATGGTATTCCTCCTTTTTGTGATTTGCTTCCATCAGGAAAGTTCTTGCAGGGAGCAAAAAGTAAATGTGCTGCATTATCACACTAAAAAAATAAAAACAGATTGTCTGGCTTGCTTTCTCCCGAAATCCTATGCTGCACGAATGGCGAAAATTTGTCTCGGCAAAGACACGACCCCACTCTTATGTTGGATTTTCGCTTTTTCCGGACAAAAGCCATTTAAGTGTTTCCCCTGGAATTTTCTCTGCGTCTACTTGACTCCGTGGCAAGATTACCGGTTTCGGGTTTAAAGCCTCGTCAAATCCCTGTGTTTCTCGTCATGTGGATTAATGTGTATCATTACGTCCCCGACATTTGGAAATTTGCGGAAAATCCGCTTTTTTACCTCGGTCGCTCTGTCGTGTGACGCCTTGACGGTCATTTCCGGATCCATTTCCAGCTTCAGATCGATAATTATAAACTGCCCGGAGCGGCGCGCCTTTATCTCATGGACATGCTCTACCTCTTCTACTCCCTCGGCAATGGCCGAAACAGCCCGGATGAACTCTTCCGGCGGAAGGCCGTCCATCAAATCATGCGCCGATGACCTGAAGGTCTGGTAGCCGATATGAAAAATGAAAAAAGCCGTCAGACCCGCGGCAAGCGGATCCATGATCCGCAAACCGAAAAAGGCCCCGGTTACGCCTGCCAGGGTGGCAACGGAAGTCAGGGCGTCTTTGCGATGGTCTTTGGCAAGCGCCAGCAAAGCAGGGCTTTGCAAATCGACGCCGGTTCTGTTTGTAAAACGGTACAGCCACTCTTTTATTAAAATGGTAGCAAAAGCTGCCAGCACCGCAAAAAAATGGGGTGATTCGAGTTTCCCCTCCACGATGCTCATAATCGCCTGGACGAGAATGGCACCACCGGTTGCAAATATGACCAGAGACACGAAAACAGCGGCCATGCTTTCGGCTTTACCATGTCCGTAAGGGTGTTTCCTGTCCAAAGGCTGGCGACCGATCCGGACCGCGACATATATGGCCAAAATTACCACTAAATCACAAGCGCTTTCCAGACCGTCGGCAAACACCGCCTCCGAATTGCCGAAATATCCGGCGGCCAGCTTCATAATCATAAGAACGGCATTTGCCCAGAAGCCGATTTTTATGATCTTACCGGCGCTTTCGAACCTTTTGTTCCGGTATTGGGAAGTGCCATTTTCAGTCAATCCGAGTCCTCCGGAGTCATGGATTGGGACCTATGGGCCGGGAACCGGAAAGCAGCCCCGCACCTGCCATCGGCTAACGGCCGGCCGCCGCTTTTACATCCTTCAGAATCATCTGGACATTTTTCTTGCCGTTCCAGTTATTGATATCAAGAGAAAAAGCAACGTCAACATGCTCCGATAAATTTTCCTTTTCGGCCATGTTGAAACCAATGGCGTCAAAGGTTCTTCCACGACATTCAAGTCTCAGTTTAACGTGGCGCTCTTTCAACACTCGCCTTGCAGCGACAAAAGCTCCGTACAGGGCAAAAACCGGCGTCGGATTTCCCATTCCGAAAGGTTCAAGAGCGGCAATCATTTCCGCATTTTCCATGGTAATCTCTTCAGGCGGCAATATCGAGTCGATCAACAGCTGGGGTTTCAGGTCCTCAGGGGAAAGTTGCCCGGTCGCAACCTCATCGAAATGTGCGATGAAATTTTCCAGAGTAGACTCATCTATGGAAAGTCCGGCGGCATATTTATGTCCGCCGAATTTAAGCAGGTGATCGGAACACGTCTTTAATGCATCGTGGAGATGGAATCCAGGAATGCTGCGGCCTGATCCCCTGCCGCTTCCTTCCTGGAACGTGATGAGTATAGTCGGTCGATGATACAGGTCGACAATTCTCGAAGCGACAATCCCCACAACTCCCGGGTGCCATTTTTCGGACGCGAGGACTATGCTTTTCCTGTTACGCAGATTCCGGTTTCCGTTGATCCGGTCAAGAACGTCATTCAGCATGACCTGTTCCAGCGATTGCCGCGAGGTATTGCTCGCATCGAGCTTGTCAGCCATTGCCGCGGCACGCAGAGGATCGGTGCAAAGCAGAAGTTCCACCCCCAGTGTCGCGTCTTCCAGTCTCCCGGCCGCATTCAGACGCGGAGCAAGGCGAAATCCCACACCCGGACAATCAACTGCACCGTTAATGCCTGACACCTTCTTCAAAGCCTGCACGCCGATACGTGATCCGCAGGTTAGCTCCCTGAGGCCGTGTTTGACGAAAGTGCGGTTTTCATCGATCAAAGGGACTATATCCGCCACGGTACCGAGGGCGACCAGGTCGAGGTATTCTCTCAGGTTAGGCTCCTGCCTGCCGGCGAACCAGCCCTGTTGACGAAGCTTCCCTCTGAGCGCGATAAGCAGGTTGAACGCGACACCCACCCCCGCCAGGGATTTGAAGGGAAATGAACATCCGGGGCGCATGGGGTTCAGTACAGCGTATGCGGGCGGAAGAATTTCTCCGGGAGTATGATGATCGGTAATGATCAGGTCGATTTCGAGACTTCTGCAATATTCCGCTTCGGCTACAGCTGTTATGCCGCAATCGACTGTCACTATTATATCGGCCCCATGGTCGGCAGCGGTTTGAATTCCTTCCGGGCTGAGCCCGTACCCCTCTTCGAGCCTGTTCGGGATGTAATGGAAACCATCCAGTCCCACATCTCGAAAAAAACCTGTCAGGAGCGCGACGGAGGTTACTCCGTCAACATCGTAATCACCGTAAACACAAACCCGTTCGTTATGGAGAGCAGCGCTAACTAGCCTGTCAACGGCTTCGGACATTCCGAGCATCAGAAAAGGATCGTGCAATTCGGTAAGGGAAGAGGAGAGAAACAACGAGGCATTATCCACTTCCGTTATTCCCCTGTATGCCAGCAGTCGGGCGATCAGTGGCGAGACTGAGAGCTCCTTGGCCAGGCGGTCAATATTTCCGGCATCACCTTCCCTGAAAATCCAGCGTTTCTCGCGTACAGCTTCCAATTAATTACCCCGCAAAAAAAACCCCCCTGAAAAGGGGGGATCTTTTTTTCCCAGGATTCAGGCTTTGACTGATTTGTTCCTGCTTTCCCACACGACAACCAGCGGACTGGCAACGAATACCGATGAATAAGTGCCGACGGCTACACCGATGACAAGAGCCAGGGCAAAATCGTGTATGACCTCGCCGCCGAAGAACAGAAGGGACAAGGAGGCCAGGAAGGTAGTGAGCGAGGTAATGATCGTCCGTGAAAGGACTTCATTGATACTGTTGTTGAATACAACAGGAAGCGTCTCTTTGGTATTTTTTCGCAAATTTTCCCGGATCCTGTCGAAGACCACAACTGTATCGGTCAGCGAATATCCGGCAATGGTCAGAACGGCGGTTATAAAGAGGAGATTGATCTCCTTGTGGAACAGGTAGAAAGCCGCAAACATTGCCAGAACGTCATGGAAAGTGGCCACGGCGGCGCCAATACCGAATTTGAAATCGAAACGCCAGGCAATGTATATGATTATGCATACCATGGCTATGACAATGGCAATCAGCGTATCCTTGCGCAGCTTGTCTCCGATGGAAGGTCCGATTTCCGTGGAACTTTCCACGACAAAAGCATCGGGGGAAACTCCTTCTTGAATATCCCTTCGACGGTGTCCGCTACCTTTCCAACCTCCAGATTGGTTTTGCCGACCTTGACCAGCATTTTGTTGCCGTCCGTTATTTCCTGGAGGTTAGCTTCAATGCCGTTCTTGGAAGCGCGCTGCGCGCATCTTCCATGGGAATATGCCTTTCGAACTTCAGCTGCAGCGCGGTCCCTCCGGTAAAATCGATTCCCATGTTCGCGGCGCCCCGGGCAATCTGGATGATCCCCGTAATGCCGATTATGGCGATAATACTTGAGATGACGAAGCTGATTTTTCTTTTGCCGATAAAATCAATATGTGTTTTTGCCGATTAATTGCCATTGCCCCCCGTCTCCTATATGCTTATTCTCTTTGCCCGGCCACGGCCGAGGAAATATCGAATACCACTTTGGTCGCCAGACAGCGAAGTAAAGAGATTGATGATGATACCGAGGCTCAGTGACACTGCGAACCCCTTGACCGGGCCGGTTCCGAACTGGAAGAGCACCGCGGCGGTTATCAGGGTTGTTACGTGGGAGTCCATGATTGTCAGGAACGCCTTGTCATATCCGGCATCCAGGCCCGCCTTGGGTGTCTTGCCGAGCCTGCAGTTCCTCCCTGATCCGTTCGAAGATCAGGACGTTCGAATCAACCGACATCCCTATCAAAAGGACGATAGCGGCAATGCCGGGAAGGGTCAGCGTTGCGCCCAAGAGCCGCGAGAGCACCCATAAGGTAGACTATGTTCAGTACCATCCCCATGTTTGCCACCAGGCCGGACAGCTTGTAGTAAATGGCCATGAACATGACAACCAGAACTACGCCGATAAGACCGGCCATCAGCCCTTTGTTGATGGAATCCTGGCCCGAGGGAAGGACCGACTGTAACGTTCTGGATGATTTTCACCGGCGCCGGAAGAGAGCCGGCCCGAAGGACGATCGCCAGGTCGCTGGCTTCTTTTTCAGTAAATGAGCCGGTGATCTGGGCGCTGCCGCCTGAAATCCTTTCCCTGATCACCGGAGCGGAATAAATATTATTGTCCAGGACAATGGCGAAACGTTTTCCGACATTGGCCGCTGTGACCTGGTCAAACAGTCTCGCACCCAGCGAATTGAACTCGATTGCGACATATGGCTGGTTGAACTGGGTATCGATGCGGACCTGGGCATCGGTCAGCATATCGCCGGTAATGAGTGTTTTCTTTTTCACCACGTAAGGGATTTCCGTTGCGGCGCCGGTTGTCGGATCGATCTTCTTTTCGTAGAGAATCTCGTCATCTTCCGGAAGCGAACCTGCGGCTGTCGAAGGATTGGCATTTTCGTCGACCAGCTTGAATTCAAGCCTGGCGGTTTTGCCGATCAGTTCTATTGCCCTTTTAGGATCCTTGATGCCGGGAAGCTGCACAACGATATTACTGACGCCCTCACGCTGGATAACCGGCTCGGATACACCGAACTGGTCAATACGGTTCCGGATGGTTTCAAGGGCCTGCTGAACCGCACGATCCTTGATACTCTGCACTTCCTTGTCGTTCATGCGCATCCGGATATTTATGTAGCCGCCCTCATTTGTCTGGGGCAGCATCTCCATGCGAGGATATTTGTCTTTCATCAGTTTCTGAACGGTGTCGGCCGTTCCCTTGTCGAAAAGAACAATCCCGACGCTGTCGGAGCCGACCCTGGCCGAGCTCTTGAATCGGATGTTTTTCGAGTTCATGGTATCTTCAAGGTCGGTCGCTATGACATCCAGAGCCCCTTCGACCGCCTTTTCGGTTTCCACCTGCATGATCAGGTTGATACCTCCCTGCAGATCGAGTCCCAAATGGATTTTGTCCTTGGGAAGGATACTCGTCCCCGTCCACCAGGAGGGAAGCTGCGCTACCAGGGTAGGTGTCAGGTAAAACAGTGACAACAACAGAAATGCTGCAATAAGACTGATACGCCAGGCAAGACCCTTGGGCATACTGGTCGCTCCTTTCAAAACATTTTTCGGAATAAGTATTCCGCAAAACGAAGTTCAATGTTCCGAGTTCAACGTTCAAGGTTACTGATGCGGGATTTAAGATCTTGATCCCGAACCTTGAACAATCATATTATTTGACAACGTTGGCGATGAACCCTTTGTTGATTTTGATGTTGACTCCCGTTGCAATCTCGAGTGTCACGACATTGTCATCCACAGAGGAAATCTTCCCATGAATCCCACCGGCTGTCACGACCAGGTCTCCCTTTTTCAAGGCTTCGAGCAGGACCTTGTGCTCTTTGGCCTTTTTCTGCTGAGGACGAATGAGGAGTAGATAAAAGATTGCAAACATGAAAATGAGAGGGATGAAACTCGTTAAACCGCTGCTACCGCTGAATCCGGACATGGAAAACCTCCTGGTATATTTTTTTAATGCCGACGACAGTCAACTTACACGCATTGTTACATCGTGGGCGTTTTCTGTCTCTTTGAATAAAATTCCTTCCTGTACTCGGTGAATCGATCTTCGGCAATTGCCTTTCGAGCACCTTCCAGCAACGACAGGTAAAAATGCAGATTATGGTATGTATTGAGTCGTGAGGCCAGTATCTCGCCTGCACGGAAAATATGCCTCAGGTAAGCTCTGCTGTAGTTGGCACAAACATGACATGAACATTCCGGGTCAATGGGAGATGGATCTTCCGAATGACAGGCATTCCTGATATTTATGCTCCCGAAAGAGGTAAACAGCATCCCGTTCCGGGCATTTCTGGTCGGCATTACACAATCGAACATGTCGTAACCAAAGTGTATCGCCTCGATGAGATCTTCCGGAGTACCGATTCCCATCACATAACGCGGACTTCCTTCCGGCAGATGCGGGGAACAGGAGTCCATGATCTCGTACATAACTGCATTCTCTTCGCCGACAGACAGTCCGCCGAGAGCATAACCGTCAAATCCGGCTTCGCACAGGTCATGGATACTTCGCTCACGCAAATCAGGGTACATACCCCCCTGCACGATTCCGAAAAGAGCCTGGTCGTTCCGATTTTTCGCCTCCTTGCAGCGTCGCGCCCAGCGGCTTGTCATTTCCATCGATGCAAGAACGTGTCCGCGATCCGACGGGTACGGGGGACAGTCGTCGAAACACATGATGATGTCCGCGCCCAGGGCTTCCTGAATGGCTATGGAGATTTCCGGGGAAATGAAATGGTAAGAACCGTCGATATGCGACTGGAAAGTTACCCCTTCCTCCTTGATCTTGCGCAACTCGCCGAGACTGAATACCTGGAATCCACCGCTGTCGGTCAGTATCGGACCGCGCCAGTTCATGAATTTATGCAGTCCGCCCAGCCTTTTGACAAGATCGTGTCCCGGCCTTATATAAAGATGGTATGTATTGGCAAGTATAATCTGCGCCCCTACCTCCACCAGTTCTTCGGGGGTCATTGCCTTTACTGTGGCCTGGGTTCCCACCGGCATGAAAATCGGGGTTGTGATATTTCCATGCGGAGTCATCATCGTACCGAGACGCGCGCGGCTCGAACCATCTCTTTTTATAATCCTGAAATCTATAGCAGACAAAATCAATCCATTCGTTGACAGCCGGCAACCGGACTTTGGTCATTAGCCCCCAAGTCCCTGGCCCATCTTTCAGCCATCGGCTAAATTATAATCATCGCATCGCCATAACTGAAAAAGCGAAACCTTCTGCGCACTGCTTCCGCGTAGGCATTCAATACAAACTCACGACCGGCAAACGCCGACACAAGCATGAGAAGCGTGGAGCAAGGCAGGTGAAAGTTCGTTATGAGACCGTCAATTACTTTGAATCTGTACCCGGGCGTAATGAAAATATCGGCTTCCCCTTCGCCGGAAGGAACTGTACCGTCAACCGACCCCGCGTGTTCCAGCGCCCTGGTTGCTGTAGTCCCCAGCGCTATGACTCTGCCCCCGCCCTTTTTTCTTTCATTTACAGCTGACGCCGTCGGCTCGGGTATGGAATAATATTCACGGTGCATTCGATGCCGGCTCAGATCCTCCTCGCGTACTGGCAGGAAAGTGCCGAGCCCCACGTGCAGGGTCAGAGCTGCAATCTCAACTCCCTTGTTTCGTAATTCTTCGAGAAGATCACCCGTAAAATGCAGGCCCGCTGTTGGAGCGGCAACAGCTCCCTTTACCCGGGCAAATACCGTCTGATACCTCTCGCGGTCCTCAAATGCCGCGGGTCGCCTGATATAGGGCGGCAAAGGCATATTCCCGGAACATTCCAGCCATTCGTCGAATCCTTCCGCCGGAGAAAAGGAGATTACCAGGTTTCCCTCACCGTTAAACTCTTCAATTCGCGCCGTCATGCCGTCCGGGAGCGTAACGGTCGATCCCGGTCGGGGTTTTTTCGAGCTTCTCGTCAGACACTCCCAGACTTGTCCCTCTTCTGGAAGTCTTTTCACCAGGAATATCTCGATCCGGCCACCGGTCTCTTTCTCGCCGAACAGCCGCGCGGGAATGACCCTGGTATCATTTACGACCAGAAGGTCTCCTTCGCGGAAAAAACCGGTAATTTCAGGGAACAGCGCCTCGCCGACTGTTCCGGATGAACGGTCGAGGGTCATGAGACGGGAGTCGGCTCTTTGTTCTGTAGGCCTTTGCGCTATGAGCTCAGGCGGCAATATAAAGTTAAAATCATCTAACTGCATGTTACCAATCAGTATATTTTTTCAAGGGTGGTGCCGGGATAGTAATAGGAAAGTATCTCACGGTAATTGAAACCTTCCTCGGCCCTTTTCTCGGCGCCCCATTGACAGAGGCCCACACCATGCCCGTATCCTTTTCCTGTAAAGACGGCGTCATCACCGGAAATCTGCACATCGAAGTCTGTGCTTCTGATTACTCCGTAACCGACTATTTTCCTGAAATCGACGGCAGAAATATTCATGGAACCGCCAGAGTACAGAATACACATGGAAACTATTCTGTCGCTCTCATCCCTGGAAAGTGGGATTATTCCGCATATGCCGCGCACGTTATAGCCGCCTTTTGTCAAAAGCGCTTCGAGCTTTTTCAGGGGAATAGCTTTCTCCCACTTTACAGACGGTGATTCAAGACAATACTTGCAGACAACCCCTTTCAGATAAGGCTCGGCCACGGACCAGACCTTATCGGAAGCCTCGGTGTGCCCCCCGCAGCTGGAGTGGAAAAAAGCCTGGATGACTTTCCCCTGATAGGTCAGGACTTCTCCCGCGGTTTCGCTCACCCCTCTGATCGCACGGGAATCTTCTCCATCGTAGCCATCATAAACCTGGTCCATAACTGTCGACTCAAGTTGATACGGCATATCTTTTCTTGAATTCATCTGGAAAATCGCATACGACCTGGCAACTACCGCCTGGGCCTTTACCGCCTCGATAGGCCACTTGGAGGAAATTTCACTATTTATTATCCCTGCCAGGTAATCTTCCACCGGCAGTTCGTTTATGACCAGTAAGCCTTTATTAAACGGAAGAATTTCAATAACATCACGAAAACCCTTGCCGTTCACCCTGACAACTCCGCAAGCGCTGCTTCGAAGTTCCCGTAAAATGCGGCCGTTTACTGAAACACCGGAATTCTCCGCTTTGACGGTCACGGGACCGGTCAGATCCAGGCGGTTGCCGGTTCCGTCATATACAGAGAGCTCGATTCCGTCAAGCCTTACCGTTTCGGCACCTTTCAGAACGGCAACACGTATAGAGTCCCGTTGTGAAAAACCGGCAAGCACGGAAACCGGAAAACATAAGATAAATATCAATATTCCTGATAAAAATCCGTAAATTTGCGTGATGTCCTTTCCGAAACTTTTTGATGTAACCAAAAAAACAGATTCAAGTCAATGTTTTTGTCTGGGAAAACCCGCTTCCTCATGGCGAAGATACTTGCACAAACAGTGACCGCACACAGGAGGACGTGACCTGTCCCCAACAAATATGAGTAAGGCATGCATCATAGGTGGAGGCAACCCCCTTGTCAAGAGTTTCGGGAAACATGCACCGCTCTACCGACACCCGTAAAAAAAGGCGGGCATATGGTATCAAAAAACAGGCTCTCAGGCCTCAGGATTATTCCAGATCAACTTTCTCCTTCACCCCGACGTCCCGGAGTAACTTTATTCCTGGATACGGAGGTTGCAGGCATCCTCCGATCGCTCCGGAGGTCTGATTCTGCTGCTTTAAGCTCATTTCGCTACAGTCGGTAAACTCATCATTCTGGTTCAGACAATATCGGCTGTCCACACTTCATTTTGCCAGGAGCAGCAACGAATCAGGTCTGAGTTGCTTACTGCGGACACCTCCAGCTGCCGTTTTTGGGATTATTTGTGGCCTTTGACGTGATTCAAAATAACTCCGGATAACCAGCTGATTTTGTTGGGTTATCTTGCTAGAAAAGAAGTCTGATTTAAAAATACAATTTAGTCATTTGCCAACGATTTCCAGAACTTAGAGTGTTAATTCGCCTACAAAAGACCATTAATATTAATTCACTTATTATATTCTCATTCGGGATACACCGGATTCGGATTTAATATTTTTAAATAATGCTTGCTTTTTAATTATTAAAAGCGTATCTAATCATTGTTTAATTTATGTTACATACTACTTTTGTATCAAATACTATCCTGAAACATAATTGCATTTAAATGTTTTTATTAGAATTTATCACACCACATTAAACACTTGCCCAATTGATTTTTAATGGACTTCTTTGAATGGCTCAAAAATATATTTGGACATTAATTAAATCATTTATTATATTTCCTGCCGTTTTTTTGGTTTCAAGCTTATCACAAACTGCACCAGATCTCCATCCCGCAAAGGTTCACGGCAGCAACTTCCAATCATCTGCAGGAATTTTACATTCGGAAAATAAAAACCCGGCAGATTCAACCGGACGGGTAATAGTATCTCCTGTTGGCGAACAAATTGTCATCGACCTGCGGAAATATGGGCCCGTTCCGATATCCAATCAGGAAAATGCTTTTGGGGAAGATTATCCTGTTAACGACGGAAATATACACAGTCGAGATCACATTACCGGGGCCAGGTATCCCGGCATTATCAACTTTGCCAAGGCTACTGACAAAGACGGGATTCCCGGAAAAAACAAGGCAACAGCAAATTCTCTTTTTATATTTCTGACTGCACTTGCGATAATTCTTTTCATAACCCCTTTAATTCTTCCTGCAGCAAAACGTTTTATATTTGCCGAATCAGATAGAAACCTGAATGAAGCAGACAACATCAGGAAAGATGAAGTTCCAGAACATTCTTATTCTGTTGTAACGGAAGAAATTTTTCAACAGGCAACCGGCACTTCCGATAGCCCTGGCAGCATCAACGGAATTTGTGACAAAGTTCCTGACTCCCGCAAAACAACTGAAAAAAACGGTCGTATTGTGGAGATAAATACAAAACGTACCGGTAACCGCAAAATAATTACAGCTCTCCGGTATTCAACATCAAACAATTCAGGTATCCCGGATTCGAGAATTGTTGAAAAATTTAACCATCAAAACTCCAACACCGCCAACACACTGCAGAAGTTGGCCGCCGTCCATAAGATTGCTTTGGCGACAAGTTCGGACATGGAACTTGATGAGGTATTTCATGACCTGCTCGAAATTACCATTAACACTTTGGGCTCGGAAATCGGCTACATTCTTCAGTATGATCAAAAGAGGGAAGTATTCCTGGTTCGATCATTTATCAGTAGTTACGGCATGTCTCCAAAACTAGGTGAAATTCCACTTGCCCAACAGAACGTATCAACCCTCGTATATCAAAGCAGGAAGCCGTTACTAATCCGTGACATCAACGAGACTCCCCAATTCAGCAGTCTTAGTGTTTTCGGATATGAACGCAGAAGCCTCATTTGTGTTCCTCTTATCGTACAGAACGAAACAATCGGCACAATGGTGGTAGTCAACAAAATCAATGACTCCTTGTATAACTCCGAAGACATGAAATTTCTTTCAACCATTGCGTCACAGGCTGGTCTTGCCATAAAAAACGCCAAGCTTCATGAAGAGCAGAAAAAAGCTTATATGAACATCGTTCATGCGCTTGTTTCCATAATAGAGGCCAGTGACAGCTATACAAAGGGCCATTCGGACAGGGTAAGCTTCTATTGCGGCGAATTGGCCAGAAAGATCAATCTGCCTCGAAACAGGATCGATATTGTCGAACGTGCTGCAATCCTGCACGATATAGGAAAGATCGGCATAAATGTATATCTTCTCAACAAGGAGATTCAACTGTCGCCTGAAGAAATCGACAAATTGAGGCAGCACCCTCTCATCGGGATGAAGATTCTTGAACCTCTTGAATTTCTCAAAGACGTAAGTACTTGTATCGGACAGCACCATGAACGGGTGGACGGAACAGGCTACCCCTATGGCATCCCGGGCGACAAACTTCTCCTGGAGTCGCAGATACTCGCCATTGGCGACGCATACGACGCCATGACATCAGATCGCCCATACCGCCTTGCGCTTTCACGCGCGGAAGCAATCAAGGAACTGAAGGAAAATGCGGGAAAACAGCACAATCATGATCTCGTCCGGCATTTTGTCGAAATGCTCGAAAACGGCCGTTTGGATATCCTTAACCGTAAACCAGGTATTATTCCTTCTTTTTTCATGGATTTCGACCCTGCATCAGAATTTTTCACGGATTTTTCCTACCGGCCCCTGATGTCCGGCATGGTTGAATCCCGATAGCCCCACTCTTGCTCCGCCTGCAGATTCGTGGTATAAATCCCGCTGACACAATTTGTCAAGCTATGTTGCCACCCTTAGGGTAAATGCCCGATATAGCTGTCAATGCTAAATTATACTGTTTTTCTCCACCGGAGAACTTTATTGAAAACTCTCCTTGAAGTAAAAGGGCTGAAAACTCATTTTCCCCTCACAAACGGAACGGTAAAGGCCGTGGACGGAGTCGATTTCACCCTCGGGGAAGGGGAAACCCTTGCTATTGTGGGAGAGTCGGGATGCGGTAAAAGCGTTACGGCTTTCTCCATCATGCGTCTTGTCGCTCAGCCTGGAGAGATCATTTCGGGTGAAATTCTATTCCGCGGCAGCAACCTTTTGGAACTGACCGACGAAGAGATGCGGGCGATACGCGGAAACCAGATATCCATGGTTTTCCAGGAGCCGATGACTTCACTTAACCCTGTTTTCCGGGTTGGAGAACAGATATCCGAGGGAATCAGGCTGCATCTCGGCCTTTCTGATGAGGATGCCCGTCAGGAAACGATCAGGATGCTCGGACTTGTGGGAATCCCCTCCCCGGCCACCAGGTACGGAGATTATCCTCACCAGATGAGTGGCGGAATGAGGCAGCGCATCATGATTGCCATGGCTCTCGCCTGCAGTCCACGGCTGCTGATTGCCGACGAACCGACAACCGCTCTTGACGTAACCATCCAGGCACAGATACTCGAACTTATGGACGACCTCAAATCTGAGCGGAACATGGCCATGATACTCATAACCCACGATCTTGGCGTAGTGGCTGAAAGGGCACTCCGTACCAACATCATGTACGCCGGCAAAATAGTCGAATCTGCTTCTACCGACGAATTGCTCGGCAACCCGCTTCATCCCTATACAAAAGGACTCCTTGACTCCCTTCCACAAAGAACCGAACCCGGCAAACCGCTTAAAACCATTCCCGGCTTCGTGCCGAGCCTTGTTGGTGAGCTACCGGGATGCGGTTTTTGTGACCGCTGCCCGAACAGGAACTGGCAGTGCAGGTCCGAAACGCCTGAATTAAGGGAGGTGGGTGCCGGCCACATGGTCCGGTGCTGGAAATTCGCATGAAACCTGTCATAGAAGCCATACATCTGAAAAAATACTTCACCGTAAATACATCCGCATTCGCAAAACCGCAACAATTAAAGGCGCTGGATGGTGTCGACCTCCGGCTCAACGAGGGTGAAACCGTGGGGCTGGCAGGTGAATCAGGTTGCGGCAAATCTACCGCAGGCAAGATCCTTGTCAATCTTCTCCAGCCCGATGAAGGGACTGTCAGCTACCGGGGCAAGGCGCTCGCCGCACTGGACAAACCGGAGCGGGTCGCTTTCCGTAAAGATGTGCAGATGATTTTCCAGGATCCATACTCTTCGCTCAATCCAAGAATGCGGGTCGGGGACATAATCGGGGAGCCTCTGTTGATTCACCGTTCTCTCACCCGATCGGAATACAGGAATGCTGTGTTAGACCTGATGAATAAGGTCGGTTTGTCAGAGGGACATTTCTTTCGTTATCCACACGAATTCTCCGGTGGGCAGAGACAGAGAATCGGTATTGCAAGGGCGTTGGCGGTTTCGCCCCGCCTCATCGTAGCTGACGAACCGGTCTCCGCCCTGGACCTCTCCATCCAGGCTCAGATCATAAACCTCCTGCAGCAGCTGAAATCAGAATTCTCCATTTCCTTTCTGATTATTGCCCATGACCTTTCCGTGATACACCATATGTGCGACAGGATCGAAATAATGTATCTGGGAAAAATAGTGGAGAGGGGCACTAACAATGATATATTTTCGGGGTACCTGCACCCTTACACGGAAGCGCTTATCTCCGCCATGCCCAGGCTGGACCACGACCCGGCGAGAAAAAGAATCATTCTGAAAGGAGATATACCGACTCCCCTGGATCCGCCGACCGGCTGCCCTTTTCACACCCGCTGCCCTTACGCGGTTCTGCCGGTTTGCGCGGAAGAAATTCCCTTGCTCGAAGAAAAGGAACCGGGGCATTGGGCATCCTGTCATTTCAGCTCAAAACTCTTCCGTTAATTTACTCACCAGCTGTCAGAAAATGTTTGAAACTGAAGTGATAAGTTCAGTTTCAGACCGATACCCGGTAAAGTGTAGTCGGAATGTTGCCGCCAATTACGCACTCAAACAAGAAAACTCTTTGTAAACTGGAAAGCAATGTCACGTGGACAACAATGCCAGTTATTGACATGCCGTTAAATATTGGTATATGTATTATATTCTATTTCAATATTCAGATAATGTTATCTAAAGAGTTCGAATTTCTTCTCAAGAACAATTCCATTCACTGTTAAAACAGGGTTTAATCAGCCCTGGAACTGGTTTTAATAGTAAAAACAGGGCACTGAGATAAATAATAAATAATTACCTGTTTGAATGAGTAAAATATTTACCTTTTTCTTGACAAAAATGTGCGCAAATTATATAGATATATGCGGATTTTATTGCCAAATGGAAGGGTTCATATGAAATTCGACAAAGACAAAGATTTTGAAGCAGAATCTGAAATCCTGAAAGTCCTGGGTCATCCGGTAAGACTGAAGATCGTCGCAGGCCTTTGTTCCCAGGAATGTAACGTGAAGCACATCTGGGAATGCCTGGGACTGCCTCAGGCAACGGTTTCACAGCATCTTGCCCTCCTGAAGAACAAGGGGATCATCCTGGGCAAAAGGGACGGTGTGGAAGTGCATTACAGCGTCGTTCATCCCCTGGCAAAAAAGATTATCGAGATTTTCATGTAACATTTATTGAAACATTGATACATTACAAAAACCCCCTCCAAAAAGAGGGGTTTTTTTGTATCCTTCAGTAACAAAAGGAGTTGTGATGCTAAATGTCAGACTGCACCGCGGAGCCGACCGGCGGATAAAAAGCGGACACCCATGGGTATTCAGCAACGAAATTGCCGAATTTTCGGGGGACAAGCTCCATGGAGAATCATCCGAGGTTTATTCCGCGGGGGGTGATTACCTGGGGACGGGATATTATAATCCGCAATCTCTCATAGCAATCCGGTTGCTGACAAGAAACCGGGAGGACATCGATTCTTCTTCATTCTACCGACAGAGGATATTGGATGCGCTTAAATACCGTACAACCCTTTACCCCGGAATGAATACATTCCGTGCTGTCTACGGAGAAGGGGATTTCCTGCCGGGTCTGGTGGTGGACAAATATGACCGCTACCTGTCCGTACAATTGCTCACCAGCGGAATCGAGCGAAGAAGAGAACTTATAATCGATGCATTGGTAAATATCTTCACCCCGGCGGGAATAGCCGGACGCAACGACGTGGCGGTGCGAAGACTGGAGGGACTGGAGGAAAAGGTTGAAGTTCTGTACGGGGAAATTCCGGAAAAGGTGGAAATCGATGAGCACGGCCTGCGCTTCCGGGTGAACATCCTCACCGGTCAGAAAACCGGTCATTTCCTGGACCAGAAAAAAAATCATCTGGTTCTGGAAAAAATCAGTGCAGGGAAAAACGTTCTCGACTGTTTCTGCTATTCCGGAAGTTGGGGAATACATGCCGCGGCTTACGGAGCGGCTTCCGTCACAGCCATAGACAGTTCGGAGCAAGCGGTCTCTGCCGGCAGGGAGAACGCATCACTCAATAACCTGTCACATAAGGTTAAATTCGAAACATCTGACGCGTTCGAACGGCTGCGGACTCTGAAAAGTGAAGGAAAGAATTTTGATATCGTTGTGCTTGACCCGCCCGCATTCATAAAGAGCAGAAAACTCGTTCAGGAAGGGCTGAAAGGCTACCTGACGATAAACCGCAGGGGAATGGAACTGTTGTCGGGCAGAGGTTATCTCATTACATGTACCTGCTCTCACCACATGAGCACAGAGATGTTCCGTGACATGTTACGCAAAGCTGCGGCACAGGCGGGACGGGAAATGAGGATCGTCGAAACACGCTCCCAGGCTCCGGACCATCCGGTCCTCCTTGCGGTTCCGGAAACTGAGTATCTGAAATGCTTCGTTCTTCAGGCAGCCGATTGACTTGCCCCGGAAACAGGCAAAAATGTTCTCAGGTGTCTATTCTGCCACCGGGTAACCACTCCCGCAGGATTGCCACTTTGTATCATCAGTCCAAAAGAGGTTGATAAGCGCGGATTTCTTTGTTATCCTTTGGCGCCTTGTCTGATGTATACAGCTTATGTGTTATTTTTATTAAATAAATTTCAAGGGGCTACGTAATGCATTGGTTTCAGACCTCTCTGGGGAAAAAGTATATCATGGCGCTCACCGGCCTTGCCATGGTCGGTTTCGTAATCGTGCACATGATCGGGAATCTGACCATATTTGCCGGGCCGGGTGCGATCAACAGCTACGCGGAAAAGCTTCACCAGCTTGTCCCCCTGCTCTGGAGCTTCCGCCTGTTCCTGCTTGCCGCCTTCCTTCTGCATATCTTCGTGGGCATTACCCTCTACCTGGAAAACCGGGCTGCGAAACCTGATGCTTATGCATGCAAAAGAAGCATCAAAACTTCCCTGCCTTCAAAGACCATGATATGGACCGGACTGCTCCTCGGTGCATTCGTCATTTACCATCTTCTCCATTTTACCTTTCGCGTTACCAACCCCGACATTTCGCACATGGTCGACGCTTTCGGCAGGCCGGACGTCTTTACCATGGTTGCCCAGAGTTTCGGAATAGCTCCAATATCTCTCGCATATATATTTGCAATGATCATATTGCTCCTGCATCTGTATCACGGCATACAGAGCTTCTTCCAGTCACTTGGACTAAACACTGAAAAGACACTCCCGTTTATCGAAAAGGCCGGCCGTGCACTCGCGTTCCTGTTGCTCCTTGGTTTTGCGTCGATACCGGTCGTCTTTGTTTTGGGTTTATACAACATTTAGGGGGAATTACCTTGAAACTTGACGGAAACGTTCCAGGCGGGCCGCTCGCGGATAAATGGGACAATCACTGCCATGACATGAAACTGGTAAATCCGGCCAACAAGCGGAAATACACCATCATCGTCGTCGGTACCGGCCTTGCCGGGGCATCCGCAGCCGCCACCCTGGCCGAGCTTGGCTACAACATAGAGGCTTTCTGCTACCAGGACAGCGCCCGCCGTGCACACAGCATATCCGCCCAGGGGGGTATAAACGCCGCCAAAAACTACCCCAATGACGGTGACAGTGTCTATCGCCTTTTCTACGACACACTCAAGGGGGGCGACTTCAGGTCAAGGGAAGCGAACGTATATCGACTGGCCCAGATCAGCAACCACATCATCGACCAATGCGTGGCCCAGGGAGTACCCTTCGCCCGCGAATACAGCGGCTACCTGGCCAACCGCTCCTTCGGCGGCGCCCAGGTTTCCCGCACGTTCTACGCAAGGGGACAGACAGGACAGCAGTTGCTGCTCGGAGCATACCAGGCGATGTCCAGACAGGTACATGAAGGAAAGATCAGGCTGCATCCCCGCACGGAAATGCTTGACCTGGTACTTGTGGACGGACGGGCAAAGGGTATTATCGTACGCGACCTGGTAACAGGGGAAATCAGGCCTTACGCTGCCGATGCGGTGATCCTTGCCAGCGGCGGATACAGCAACGTGTTCTATCTTTCCACCAACGCCATGGGAAGCAATGTCACCGCCACATGGCGCGCTTTCCGCAAGGGAGCCTGTTTTGCGAACCCCTGCTACACACAGATTCACCCCACCTGTATTCCAGTGAGCGGACACCACCAGTCGAAACTGACGCTAATGTCAGAATCGCTGCGCAACGACGGGCGCGTCTGGGTTCCCGAAAAAGAAGGTGATACAAGGCGGCCGGAATCCATACCCGAGGAAGAAAGAGATTATTTCCTGGAGCGAAAATACCCGAGCTTCGGCAATCTGACCCCGCGCGATCTGGCTTCGCGGGCGGCCAAGGAAGCCTGCGACGCGGGTCGTGGGGTGGGCAACACCGGCCAAGCGGTTTATCTCGACTTTGCTTCGGCCATAAAGAGGCTGGGAGAAGACATAATCAGGGAGCGTTACGGCAACCTGTTCGAAATGTACGAAAAAATATCCGGTGAGAACGCCTACCAAACGGCGATGCGAATCTATCCCGCCCCGCACTATGCAATGGGCGGCCTGTGGGTTGACTATAACCTGATGAGCAATATCCAGGGGCTGTTCGTCCTCGGCGAGGCCAATTTTTCCGATCATGGCGCCAATCGCCTGGGCGCAAGCGCATTGATGCAGGGTCTTGCCGACGGTTATTTCATTATCCCGCACACCTTGGCCGATTACCTTGCCCGGATCACCCCAGGAGAAACCGCGGCATCCCATAATGCGTTTCGCGAGGCCGGTGAAGAGTCCGAAAAACGCACGGCAAAATTGCTTTCGATTAAAGGGAAGGAAACGGTTCATGACTTTCATGCCAGGCTTGGCCGCATCATGTGGGAGTATTGCGGGATGTCGCGTTCGGAAAAAGGCCTGCTCAAGGCCCTTGAACTCATACCCGCCCTGCGTGCCGAATTCTGGGAAAATGTCAACATCCCGGGCAGCTCGTCAGACCTCAACCAGTCGCTGGAAAAGGCTGGCAGGCTTGCCGACTTCCTCGAATTTGCAGAACTTGCCTGCCACGACGCGCTGAACCGCAACGAATCATGCGGCGCACATTTCCGCGAGGAACATCAGACATCGGAAGGTGAGGCGAAACGGGACGACGAAAATTACTCTTATGTTGCAGCGTGGGAATACAAAGGTGAAGGGGAAAAACCGGAACTGCACAAGGAGCCGCTGGCCTTTGAATACTTGCAACCCTCGGTAAGGAGCTACAAGTAATGAACCTGACACTGTTCGTATGGAGACAGAAAAACCCTGCAGACAAGGGCGGTCTCAGCCGTTACGAGGCAAAAGAAATAACTCCGGACATGTCCTTTCTGGAAATGCTCGATGTTGTCAACGAAGACCTGACAAAGCGCGGGGAAGAGCCGATCGTCTTCGACCACGACTGTCGCGAAGGTATCTGCGGCACCTGCTCCCAGGTAATTAACGGGGTGGCCCACGGCCCGGAAGCCGCCACTACTGTCTGTCAGCTGCACATGCGGCATTTCAGGGACGGCGATGTCATCTATATCGAACCATGGCGCTCGCGCGCTTTTCCGGTTATCAAAGACCTCATGGTTGACCGCGCCGCCCTCGACAGGGTTATCGAAGCGGGAGGCTACATCTCCGTCAGCACCGGTGGAGTGCCGGACGCAAATACCACACAGGTCGCCAAAAAAGAAGCGGATGATGCCATGGACTCGGCCGAATGCATTGGCTGCGGTGCATGCGTGGCAGCCTGTCCCAATGGTTCCGCCATGCTGTTCACCGCGGCCAAGGTATCACATCTGGCGAAACTTCCCCAGGGCAGGGTGGAAGCCTCAAAGCGTATCATAAAAATGGTGGAGGCAATGGACCGGGAGGGCTTCGGCAACTGCGGCAACCACTACGAATGTCAGGCGGTCTGCCCCAAAGGCATTAACGTCAAGAACATCGCAAAAATGAACCGGGAATATCTGAAGGCGCTGTTCAAATCTCTTTGACAGAGAATCAGAAAAACTCTTTGCCAAGGATATCCCTGGCAATTATCAGCTTCATGATATTCTGCGCGCCTTCGGCACCCATCAGGTAGGATGAGACTCCGCGCAACCCCCGTTCCAGCCCGGCGGCCCTGGTGTAACCGTACGCACCATGCCACATCATCACGTCCTTTATCACATCAAATGCCGTTGTCGGTGCGGCAATCTTGGCCGTCGCCACTGCCTTGTTTATCTCTTTATGGCGGAACTTCCCTTCCCCGTACATCCTGTCCAGCATCCACGCAGCCTTGTAAACATGGAGCTTTGCGGATTCAAGCTTCACATAATCATCAGCAAGCTGGAACTGGATTCCCTGGAAACCTGCCAGGGGAGTCTTGAAAACTTTCCTTTTTCTGAGGTATGAAATGCCGTCTTCAAGGACCTTTCCCGCGGCGCCGATACATGCCGCGGAGACAAGGGTCCGGGCGCAGTTGAACCCTTCCATTGCGTGATAAAAGCCCTTGTTCCATTCCCCGATCAGGTAGTGCTCCGGTATCTCGGCGTTTTCAATCTTTATGAAACCGTTCGATATCCCTTCCCTGCCCATCTGTCTCTGGACGGTAACCGTGACACCCGGACAGTCTCTGACCGGAAGATAGCAGAGCGACAAGCCCTTATGGCCCAGCTCCGGGGCTGTTTTGACAATGGCAACATATCCGCCCCCGTAAAGAGCAGCCTCCCTTACACCGCTGATATAGGCCTTGGCGCCGTTAACCTGCAGCCTGTCTCCCTTTTTCACCAGGGTGGTGGATGTGGATGCGATATCGGAGCCTCCCGAAGCCTCGGTTGAGGCTATCCCCAGGAAGCTTTTCCCTTTCAGCACATCAGGCAGAATCTCCTTTCTGAGCCTTTCATTTCCATGCCGGTCCAGGAGAAACCCCCATCCCGCACCAACTACGAACGAAACGGCAAGCGCCATGCTTATTTCAGCCCGGGCGATTTCTTCGGCGACTATTGCCGCCTTGATGAAACCTCCGCCCGTACCGCCGGACTCGGCGGAAATGGTCACTCCGAGAAACCCTGCCGTAGCGAAAGCTTCAATCACATCCCTCGGGATATCGCCGGTTTCATCGATCTCCGCTGCCTTCGGTACCAGTTTATCCTCGCACACTGCCCTTACCCTGTGCCTGAAAAGTTCCTGTTCTTCAGTAAATGAGAAATCCATTAATCGAGCCTCCATTGTTAATCCGCTGGCATCCATCACCAGCATACCTTATCTTTATGCTTATGCAACGCCCTTCAGTAGCGGATGGTGACTTACCGCCGCGTATCCGGTTGACATCCATGCGCCCTTATTCTAAAGTTGAATTCGGTGAAAACGCAGGCCTTGAAACGGGGGAGCAAACCGATATGTCGAATAGCAAGGGAACTATTGGTATTTTAACTGGCGGCGGCGATGCTCAGGGGCTGAACCAGGTTATAGCGACCCTGACCGTTAAAGCGATCGAGGACGGTTACAAGGTGGTCGGGATCAGGAGAGGCTGGGACGGCCTGATCAATCTGGTTCCGGACAAAGATGCCGATAACAGCAGAAATTTCCGGATCCTGACGGTGGAGATCAAAAAAATTGCCCGCACCGGCGGCACTTTTCTCCATACGTCACGGGTCCAGCCGGACAATCTGCCGGGCGCAAAGGTTCCGGACCATCTCAAAAAGACTTACAACGAAGAAATTAACGATCTGACTCCTATAATTCTGAAGAACCTCGAGTTTCTGAAACTGGATTGCCTTATTGTAATAGGCGGCGACGACACCCTGCGCTATGCCACGCGCCTTCATGAAGAGGGAGTAAATACGGTCGCCATTCCGATCACCATCGAGAATGATGTTCCGGGCACCGATTACTGCATAGGTTTCAGCACCTGCTGCACCAGAATCATCGAACTGACGAACAACCTGCGGACAATAGCGGGTTCGCATGAGGCATTGCTCGTGGTCGAAGTACTTGGGCAATACGCCGGCTTTACCGCTCTCTATCCTGCAATGGCCGGTGTCGTGGACAGATGCGTCATCCCGGAATACCCCTTTTCCATGGAAAGATTGACTGAACTGCTGGTGCGGGACAGAAACAAGAACCCCAGCAAATATTCCATTGCCCTTGTTTCCCAGGGGGCGAGAATGATCGATGAAACCACTCCGGCCCATGCAGCGGAGAGCATCGGCAAAAAAGTATCACTGTCGCTGTCGCAACTCTCATCCCGATACAACAACGGTACGGAAATCGCGGTTTTCTACCAGGATCTGGGCAACCTGATCCGCTCCGGCAACCCCGACTCGCATGACTCCATGTTTTCCATGGCTTTCGGGACCATTTCCTATGAACTCATCGGGTGGAAGAAATTCGGCAGGATGGCGAGTTTCAAGGACGGCAAATATACCTCGACCCCGATTCACGAGGTTCTCGGGGAAAAGCGCACGGTCGGCAAGAAGCATTACATTATCGACGAACTCAAACCGAGTTTCATCAATTTTTTCGGGGAAATTCCTCTGACCGATTTCGAGCTGCTCTCCTGAGGAAAAAACAGACGGGACATGAATAACAACGGAATCAGCACAATGAAAATATTTCTATTGGTTTTTTTCCTCACTTGCTGCGCATGCGCCGGGCCGGGCATGAAACCGATAAATGCCGACGAGAGCAAACCGCAACCATCATCATCCACTGACGCCAGGGTCGGGATGAAAAGTGCACCGACGTTTCTCGAAGGGCATAAGTTTCTTGTCGGAAACGGCAGTGTAATCGGAATGGTGCGCTACCATAAAGTCAGGAATAACGAATCGCTGATCGAGATTGCACGCATGTTCGACCTCGGCTTCAATGAAATTTCCGGCGCCAACCCGGAAGCCGACCCTTTTCTCCCGCCGGACGGCATGAGAGCCGAAATTCCCACCGAATGGGTTTTGCCGGACGTGAAAGCGCGGCAAGGCATTATCATAAATATTTCGGAGATGAGGTTGTATTATTTCCCGTTCAGGGACTCGGAATTCGTCTACACGTTCCCCATCGGAATCGGTGATGAAGGCAAGGAAACGCCGGTGGGCAGGTACAGGATTATCCAGAAGATAAACCAGCCGTACTGGCATGTTCCCAAATCCATAAAAGCGGAAAAACCCGAATTGCCGGATGTGGTGCCACCCGGACCGGAAAACCCCCTGGGAAGCTATGCCATGCGTCTTTCTGCTCCCGGCATTCTCATCCACGGCACCAACAGGCCCTGGGGTATCGGCAGGAGAGTAAGCCACGGTTGCATTCACCTTTATCCCGAGGATATCCCATGGCTGTTCGATCATGTAAAAAAAGGTACGCGTGTAACCATTGTCAAACAACCGGTAAAAGTCGGCACAAGGGGAAACAGAATCTACCTGGAAGTTCATGACGTGGGGAAATTTGACTACCTGCATGAGGCGCTCTCGATTCTCGGTAATAAGAACCTGATCGACAGAATTGACGGCGCCAGACTCAATCGGGTCATCAGCGAAAAGGACGGGGTTCCCACCGTAATTTCAGAGTGATGCTGATTAAATTAATCCGTATTCTCATGAAGCTTGAGGAATGTATATGAAGAGAAACATTTCGAATGATGCTCCACTGGTTTACTCCTCGGAACTGGGGCGGATCTGCCCGTACTGCGGCAAACCTGTCAATGCATGTATCTGCGGGAAAAAGTCCGTACAGCCCTCTGGAGACGGAATAGTCAGAATCAGGCGTGAAAACAAGGGAAGGGGCGGAAAAACAGTCACAGTTATTTTTGGTATTCCCTTGAATGAAGACAAACTGAAAGCCCTGTCGGGAGAACTGAAACGTCGCTGCGGCACGGGAGGAACGGTAAAAGAAGGAAACATAGAAATTCAGGGAGACCACCGCGACGTCCTCATTGCCGAACTGGAAAAGCGCGGCTTCAAGGTCAAGGCGGCAGGTGGATGAAACATTCCCCTTCCCCCGCCGCGCTAGCAATCATAATCCTTCCATTGAAGACCGCTTTTCAAACTCCCCCCCGACCAAAACTATAATCTCAAAAACAGCTGTTGGAGGTGTCCACAGTGAGTGACTCAGACCTGTTTCGTTGCAGCTCTTGGCAAAATGGAGTGTGGACAGCCGATATTGTCAGAACCCGAAGAATGAGTTTATCGGCTGTAGCGAAATGAACTTAGAGCAGCAGAAACAGGCCTCCGGAGCGAACGGAGGATGCCTGCAACTGCCGAATAAATGCTGATTTTACCGCTGTCCGCTGCATCTGCATATGATACTGGCTGTTCCGGGTAGCGTCCGAATTTTCCGGTGCGGTTTACAGACTGCAAATTTAGGATATTCTTTTCTGTAAATTGCTGATCATTCACCCCCGGGAGGGTTTACATGGCTAAAGAAGTAGTTATTCTCAGCGCAGTGAGGACCGCAATAGGAAAATTCGGAGGAGCTCTGCGTGACATTCCCGCTCAGCAACTCGGCGCTATTGTCATCCGCGAGGCCGTCAAAAGAGCCGGTATCAACGAACGAGACGCAGACGAGATAATCATGGGTAATGTAATTGCCGCCGGGCTGGGACAAAACCCCGCCAGGCAGGCCGCGATCCATGGAGGAATCCCGGTCGAGACACCGTCATTTACGGTCAACAAGGTCTGCGGCTCGGGCCTCAAGTCGGTCATGCTCGCCGCGCAGGCAATAAAAGCCGGCGACGCCGATATTATCGTTGCCGGCGGTATGGAAAACATGAGCGCCACGCCCCATATCCTCAACGGCCTGCGGTGGGGCGTAAAATTCGGTGACGCCCGACTCGAGGACGCCATGCTTCACGATGGCCTTATCGATGCGTTCAAACTCTATCACATGGGGATGACCGGTGAACGGGTTGCCGAAAAGTACGGCATCACAAGGGAGAAGGCTGACGAATTCAGCCTTGAAAGCCAGCGGAAAGCAGCTGACGCTGCCAAAAGCGGGAAATTCTCGAAAGAAATAGTCCCGGTCTCCATCGGGAATCAGTTATTCGACAGGGACGAGTGCATCAGGGAAGACACAACCATGGACAAACTGGCAGCCCTGACGCCCGCTTTCAAGGAAAACGGTATTTTGACCGCCGGCAACAGCTCCAAGCTGAGTGACGGCGCCGCGGCTGTTGTTGTCGCCTCGGCGGAAAAGGCTGCGCGACTAGGCATTGAACCGCTTTGCACAATAGTGGACTACACCGCAGCGGGCACCCTCCCGGAAGACGTCATGGAAGCGCCTATTCCCGCAGTCAGAAAGCTTTTGGGCAAAACAGGGTTAACCATCAAAGACATGGACCTGTTTGAACACAATGAGGCGTACTCAAGCGCCTCGCTCGCAGTGGCAAAGGAACTCGCCGTGGATCCCTCCAGGTTCAACATTCGCGGAGGAGCGGTTGCGCTGGGACATCCGCTTGGTGCAAGCGGCGCGAGAGTCCTGGTCACCCTGGTCAATGCACTGCGGGACAAGGGGCTGAAGAGGGGACTGGCGACACTGTGCCTTGGCGGCGGCAACGCGGTTGCCATGATCGTAGAAAACAACCTGAATCCATGACGTCTGAACGCCGAACAAGCGGAATGCCGTGGTCAACGCCGCCGACAGCGCCACATGCCATTTAAGTATGGTGAACTTTACCGGGCAGCTTCATCCCGCGGCAACGCAGAAACCGATGCACTCCGTGCAGGCGAAGTCGTGACAGCGTCACATCGGAATCAGGAAAAAATATTGAACAAAGCGGAGAATTATCGTGACCATACGTAACATTGCAGTTGCCGGAGCGGGAACCATGGGCTCCGGCATAGCCCAGGCCGCCGCAGCAAGCGGATATGAAGTGACGCTGTTCGACAAGCAAGAAGCCCAAACGGCTCAGGGGCTGGAGAAGATCAGGGGCAGCATTGACAGAAATGTCGCCGCCGGGAAGCTCGACAGAAGCGTGGGAGACGCTATTCTGTCGCGGATAAAAATCACAGCCTGCCTGGAGAGTTGCGCGGAGGCCGACCTGGTCATCGAAGCAGTGGCAGAAAAGGAAGAAATCAAGGCAGATCTTTTCAGGAAGCTTGATGAATTGTGCCGGCCCGAAACGGTCTTTGCCACGAACACTTCTTCCATTTCCATAACCAGGCTCGCCCATGTAACGAAAAGACCGGACCGTTTCATCGGCATGCACTTCATGAACCCCGCCCATATCATGAAGCTGGTTGAAATAATTACCGGACTCCGCACCTCACCGGAGACCGTTTCACTGATCGAAGAGGTTGCCGGAAAAATGAACAAGACACCGGTTGTCGTTCAGGACTCCCCTGGTTTCGTTTCGAATCGGGTACTCATGCCGATGATAAACGATGCTGTATTTTGTCTCCATGAAGGGACCGGCTCACGTGAAAGCATCGACACAATCGTCAGGCTGGGCGCCAATCATCCCATGGGTCCGCTGGAACTGGCCGATTTCATCGGGCTGGACATTTGCCTGGAAATACTTGAAGTCCTCCATACTGAATTGGGCGAAAAATACAGGCCGTGCCCTTTGTTGAGAAAGATGGTCGCCGCGGGAAAACTCGGCAGAAAAAGCGGGGAGGGATTCTATGAGTACAGATGACCGTATTGTAATAAACAGAAAAGGAAAGAGCGGCACAATTCTCCTCAACAGGCCCGAGGCATTGAATGCCCTGGACACCGGGATGCTGGCGGAACTGGAGAGCTCCATTGACGAACTGGAAAAAGATGAATCTATCCGTGTCATAATCATAACCGGCGACAAGAATTTCTGTGCCGGCGCCGATATCCGGGAGATGATGGGATTGAGTCCGGAAGAAGCGGGTAAATTCGCCGAACTCGGACACAGGGTGTTCGACAGGATTGAAAATTGCGCTAAACCGGTTATCGCAGCCATCAAAGGCTACGCGCTGGGAGGTGGTTGCGAGCTTGCCCTGGCCTGCGATATCAGGATCGCAGGAGAGAGTGCCAGGCTCGGCCAGCCTGAGGTCAAACTCGGACTGGTCCCGGGATTCGGGGGATCGCAAAGGCTCACGAGACTTGTGGGGACATCGCGGGCAAAAGAATTGATCCTAACAGGTAAAATCATCGGCTCCAGCGAGGCTGAATTCATAGGTCTAGTCAATCTGATTGTACCAGACAAGGAACTCATCCATAAAACAGAAGAAACCGGGTCGCTCATCGAACAGGCCAGCCCCTATGCCGTGAAGCTGGCAAAACAACTGGCGAACAGGTCTTCAGCGGCAACCAGGGAACTCGCCATGATGGACATCGAAGCCTTCATTGACTGCTATAAGTCGGATGAGCATATCGAGGGAATGGGCGCGTTCGTGGAAAAGAGGAAACCCAGGTTTTAGATGCACGTTCCTTTGTATATCCGCTTTGACTGCATCAGTTAATTCTTTTTCCCGACAACTTCAATGAAGAGGACGGTGCCATCCGACAGGATGACTTTCCGAAGGTCGGTTTTATCAAGTGAAGCGTCAATTCCGGCGGAAATATGATGGCCGGCGAAGTTGGGCAGGAACGCCTCGGTCACGTTTTTTCCGCCCTGCCACGCCTCGAAATGGAGATGCGGACCGGTGGAACGGCCGGTGGACCCCGAAAGTGCGATTTTTGTATGCATGCCGACAAAATCTCCGGTTTTGGCAATGTTCCGGCTGTGATGGGCATAGATGGTGATCATTCCGTCAGAGTGACGCACGATGACCATGTTTCCGTAGCCGTGCTGGTAACCGCTGTACAGCACTTTCCCCGGTGCAACGGGAAAGACCGGCGTACCTTCAGGAATCGCGATATCGACACCGCTATGATTGCGTATCGTTCCGTCGATCGGGTCATGGCGCAAACCGACCTTTGATGTGATAATACCTTTTACGGGAAGTTGAAGTCCGGGGGAAGCGCCGGAGCCGGTATCTTCACTTGCCTGGACGGCCTTATCGATAATTTCGGCAAGTTTATCCGGGTCGGTCAGACTCCCTGTTTTTCCCTGTCTGGAAGCTTTTCCATTTAAAGCGTGATGATATCCGGAAGCTTCCTGCTGAGTACTGCCTGCGGTATTTGATCCCGCATTACTTGCAAAACAAACGGTGGAAGCAGAAAAAAGCAGGTAAGCGGAGAAAAATAATGTAACTGAACACTGTAAAAATAGCGTATACACCGGATGCTCCTTGCCTGAATGAATAGATCTTGGTTGCGAGCACATGGAATTCGAGCGAGAAAGGACATAATAACTTCATCTCATTATATTCGCAAGCAAGGCTTTTTTAAAATAACCGTGACTCAATACTTGAATGGAAATATTAATGATTCCGCGTCAACCGATTTGGATTCGAAACGTTTTGTTGAAAGACCACTTGCTAAATGGAAGGAGAGAGAAGATGAAAAAAACATTAATGGCAGTATTTGGCGTATTGTTATTCGGGGCGTTGGCTTCCACAGGACTGGCTGCTCCGGCGCAACCTGCCACGGCCGGACCGGGAATGACTAAAATGTCGCAATCCAAAAACCGGATGACCCGGATCTCCATGGGATTGGACCTCACCGAAGAGCAGAAAGCCAAGATTAAACCGATACTCGAAGAGGAATCCGTCAAGGTCAATGCGGTACTCGAAGATTCAACTCTCTCCAGGCAGCAGAAACGCACCAGGGTCAGGGATATTCACACAGCCACATTTGAGCGGATCAAACCTCTCCTGACAGCCGAGCAGTTGAAAAAACATGAAGAACTGATGAAATCCGGCAACGGGATGAACAACAGTATGCGCCAAATGACTCCGGCCAACCGCCTGCAGAAGTTAAGCGCGGCACTTGATCTCACAGAAGAGCAAAAAGCAAAGATCAAACCGATTTTTGAAGATGAATCAGCCAAGATCAAGTCAATTCTCGAAGATTCGACTCTTTCCAGGCAGCAGAAACGGAGCAAGGTCAGG
This sequence comes from uncultured delta proteobacterium, assembly GCA_963815135.1. Classification (GTDB taxonomy): domain Bacteria; phylum Desulfobacterota; class Desulfuromonadia; order Geobacterales; family Geobacteraceae; genus CAIWTU01. Next base: position 700,201 of record CAWFFO010000011.1, on the reverse strand, counting down.
GATATTCACGCGGCCACATTTGAACAGATCAAGTCGGTGCTCACTCCGGAACAGCTGAAAAAACACGAACAAATGATGAAATCCGGAAAAGGGATGTACCACAGGATGGGCAATATAACCCCGGCCAACCGTTTACAAAATTTAAGTACCGCCCTGAACTTGACGGAGGAGCAGAAGGCCAGGATAAAGCCGATGTTTGAAAATGAATCAGTCAAAATCAAAGCGATACTCGAAGATTCGACTCTCTCCAGGCAGCAGAAACGGAACAAGGTCAGGGATATTCACGCGGCCACATTTGAACAGATCAAGTCGGTGCTCACTCCGGAACAACTGAAAAAACACGAACAAATGATGAAGCAGTGGAAAAAATAACGAAAGCGGAGTAGATAAAGATGGAAACAGGCAGGAAGGAAGTTTTGTCCATATGGATCAAAACCGGGGCGAACAGGAATGTTCGCCCCGGTTTTAATTCGTATTGAGAGATTTCATCCAAGCACTGGAATCTTTCCTATAATCTTGGCACGGGTTTTAGAGTCATTACCCAGGGACATGTGATCCATGAGAAATCCGGCGGTTTCCAGAAAATCTATCGCATCCTGGACGGTTTTCCTGAAATTGCGCGATTTCTGTCGTTTCTCCGGCACATAAACAAGAACCTTGTCAGTATCCGTCAATTGCAGGCCAATGAAAACAGCGACCGAGCCGTTTTTTTTCACCGCGCAGACATATGCCCTGGAGTTCTGGGCAACATAACCCTCAGGAGTTATCCGGGCAGCATTCAGAGACTGGTATGCCTCGACGATATCTTCTTTTGAATCATATCTTATTTTGTTCAGGGATTTATCGATATGAAACCCGGAGGCAAAATCGTTATCATCTTCTTCAGCCTCGGATTCAGAGCATTCTTCAGGGATCTCTCCAGTTGCCTCTGAAGGGAAAACATCTTCTTCGAGAGTTTCCAAGACTTCATCTTTTTTTCCGTCCGGTGATGAACAGGCATCGGGGTTTTCTGCAGCTTTTCCAGAACTCTCATTATCACTCACCATCTCAAACGCGGAGAAATTCTGACCTGACAATTCAGCGAGTGCCTTTTCCACCGACAGTGTTTCCTCTCCGAATTTCATAGACGTAAATCTGGTTTCTTCCTTTTCTTCAGAAGTTCCAACCTGTGGCTTTCTCTCCGAAACCGTAGTTTCCCTTGCGGTTTCCGGAGCGGGTATCATCTCCTTTACAACCGTCTTTTTTTCTCCGGTTTCGCCTGCATTCGGTTTCACAAGCGGCTTTTCTTCGACTACCGTTCTATCATCGTATGTTTCCGGTAATGTTGACACCGGCAGTTCCTCTTCAAATCCGGATATGAAACCTTCCGCCTTGGACTTCATTTCGACCAGTTTTCCAACAATCGAATTGACCGAGTAAATAGTGTCGCTGATAACCCTTTCAATGCCCGTTCTTGCAGCATTCAGTTCTCCTGCGAATGCGTCTTCAGCTGTTTTCCTTTCCTTCGACAACTTCTCCGCTTCCGCCAGAATCATTGACAGCTGTTCAGCAAACATCTCCTCGCCGGCAGCTTTTTCCGCAGCAAGCTTTTCCAGTTCATCCCTTACGGCTTCGATTTTTACGGCAGCTTCTTTCTCCGCTGCAATTTTTTCGGCCTTGAGGCGCTCCTCTTCGTCCAGCAGAGAAGACAGCTCCCGTGCGGACGCAGCCTCGAAGTCAACTAACCCAGCCGAAAGACGGTCCACCCTTTTTTGTGCTTCGGCAAACTTCTCGCCGGCATCTTTTTCAGCTGTTCTCATTTCCGCGGCAATTTTATCTTCTTCTTTTTTATTGCCGACAACTGTTCATCCAGTGTTACTTCAATAGCTGCTTTTTCCGCAACAAGGGCAGCAACCGCCGCTCTGGCCGACTCAACCTTTTCGACACCTTCATTTTCCACTATTTCTTTTTCCGCACTGAGCCTCTCAGTCTCCTCCAGCAGGGAAGCGAGGTTTTGGCCGTTTGCACTCTCAATCTCTTTTATCCCGGCATTAAGCAGGTCCACCCTTTCCTGTGCCTCGGCAAGCTCTTTCCCGAATTCCCTTTCAGCAGCTTTCTTATCTGCCGCAATTGTCTCTTCTTCTTTCAGAACTGCCGACAGCTGTTTCGCCAGCATTGCCTCGATCGAAGTTTTCTCCTCAGCAAGGGCGGCAACTGCCGCTCTCGCCGACTCCAACTTTTCGGACGCATCTTTTTCCACCGCTTCTTTTTCCGCCTTGATCCTTTCAGCCTCTTCCAGCAGGGAGGACAGATTTTGCCCGTTTGCGCTCTCAATCTCTCTTATCTCGGTGGCAAGACGCTCTACCCTGTCCCGGGTCTCGGCGAGCTGTTTGCCGAAATCCTTTTCAACGGCTTTCTTTTCCGCTGCAATTGTCTCTTCTTCTTTCCGGACAGCAGACAGCTGTTCTTCCAGTTCTGCCTCAATCGACGCCTTCTCATCAACAAGGGCAATGATCGCCGCCCTGGCGGTTTCCACTTTTTCCGCAGCTTCTTTTTCCGCGGCTTCTTTTTTCTTCCGCAGACTTTCCACTTCTTCCTGCAGGGCAGCCAGGTCTCGTTCGCATACGGCCTCAAACTCATTTAATTCGGCGTTGAGCCGGTCTGCTTCATCCTTTGCCTCTGCAAGCGTCCTGGCGGATTTTGTTTCAGCATCGGCTTTCTCCACCCTGAGCTTCTCCGCCTCTGCGCGAACAACCAGCAGCTTTTCATATGCGACTTTTTCCACCGACGTCATTTCAGCGACAAGGGCCTCCAGATCGGTCTCGGCAGCGGCAAGATCACCTTCAATATTTCTCTCGATGGTGAGCTTCTCCACATTCAACCTTTCCGCATCCGCCCTATGAGCGGCAATTTTTTCTTCGGCCTTTTTTTTGGCTTCCCCGATCTCCGCCATCAGTTTTTTTGTCTCGGTCCTTACGGCGTCCAATTCCGCAGCAGCTGCCCTTTCGGCGGCATCCTTCTGTTCGGAGAGCTTTTGCGTTTCCGCTTTTAAAACGGCAAGTTCTTCTCCGGAATTCTTTCTGAACAGCGACAACTCCTCCGTGAGTCCCTCTATTCCGGACTTTAACGCCGCCATTTCATCAGAGGCCTTTTTTTCAGCGGCCGCTTTCTCCTCCGCAAGGCGCTCGGACTCTTTTTTCAACTGCAGCAGTTCGCCAGCAGCCTTTTTGTCCAATTCAACAAGCTCGGTTTTCAACATTTCCATCTCGGAATTGATCCGGGCGGACTGCTTTGCAAAATCTTTTTCCCTGTCGGCTTTTTCCTCATGCAGCTGTTTCAACTCGGCTTCTGATTGCGAAAGCTGTGCTGAAACCGAATCTGACGCAGATGCTTTTGCCGAATTTTTCCCCGCTCCGGCAGAGCCATCCCGGGTTCCGGCCGCAGGGGCGTTTCTGTCCTCGGTTTTTTCAACCGATGCGATGTTTTTCGAGCCTTTCACCAGATGCAGATTCTGGGGCGCGGAAGACACGGATTCGCTTTTCCCCGCTGCAGCGCCCTTCTCATCCGATGCATTGTTCTTCCTGACAATGCTTCTTTTTCCCTGTTTGGCGGGTTTTATGACCTTGGTGTCGCTTATGATTACTTCACGTAATGCCCTGCTATAATCGATATTGACACTTTCCATGCTGAAGCCCATTTCTTCGGCAAACGTGACGGCGTCCCGAAAAGTCTTTGTATATTCATCCCTGTTTTCCGGATGTTCATCGAGGGTATAAACATGAATCTTTTTGGTGTTGGGGTTCAAAAGCGCCAGAAAAACAGCGAAAGCATTCTGCTCCTGGACTCCACAGAGATAAGCGGTCCAGTGTCCGGCACCGAAGTTTTCGGAGGAAAGTGTTATGGGAGCTGTTGACCTGTACAAGGCAATAATATCCTGGGCGTCTACTTCGATACAGGGTAATGATTTGTCCAGAACCAGCATAAGCACCTCCAATCCTGTTTTTGAACCGAACAGAAAAAATCCTTAATACCGCCATAATGGCATTGACATAAAAAAACCGGGTTGCAGAAATATCCGTGATATTTCGGCAACCCGGCTGTCTCATGGAGACCCAGTAGGCTTTCCGTCCCATCCTCGCGAATGGTTTAGTATTATCGTATATCTAAATCAACTATTAATTATACGGGAGTCGATTTTACCGTCCTGGTATGAAGACCTGCCGAAAAACCGACCATTAATCAAGCTTACACCGACTCTTCCGGGCACTTTTTTAATGGATAAAGCAGTTATGAAATAAAAATTTATTATCCGGAATAGGCAGGAAAGTCAACTTATTTATAACCATCTGAATTTCCGACCAAAGGCCGAGACGGAAGCGAGCATCCGCTTGGGGTAAGGAAGCGGCAAGTCACAGTGCATTCCGTCTTCAGGTTGATGCTGTCCGACCCTCAACACATCATTTCAATCTGTGAGTACTGGATATATCTTCGGGACCCGTGACGCAGACATTCAGGTCTTTCAAAATCCCGTCTTCAAGACTGTAGATCCAACCATGTACTGCAAGATCGTGTCCAGATTTCCATGCGCTCTGAACGATTGTCGTGTGGCATACATTTGCCACCTGCTCCACTACATTGAGCTCGCACAGCAAATTGATTTTTTCCGGATCACTTTGAAGTGCGTCAATTTCAGTTTCATAATACCGATAAACATCCTTGATGTGTCGGAGCCAGTTATCGATAAGCCCGTGTTCCTTATTCTCCATGGCTGCCTGAATGCCGCCGCAACCATAATGGCCGCAAACGATAATGTGTTTTACTTTCAGCACTTCTACTGCATATTGAATAACCGACAGACAGTTCAGATCAGTATGTACCACGAGATTTGCAATATTGCGGTGAACAAACAGCTGGCCGGGCAACATGCCGACAATTTGATTTGCCGACACGCGGCTGTCCGAACAGCCAATCCATAAAAATTCAGGATTCTGCTGTTTTGAAAGTTGAATAAAGAATTCAGGGTCAGAATTTTTTACCTTCTCCGCCCATTTCCTGTTTCGTTCAAAAATGTCCGTTAAAACTCGCATAGTTAAAAATCACCGGGATTTTGGTTTATCAAATTCAATTTCGTTTCGAGGAAAAATAACATATCAACAGCCAAACAACAAGGGCACACAAAGGAGCAGGTCTGCAAAACTGCAAAATCGCAATCACTCTCAGCAAACAGGTCAATATGGGCAAAACCTGCACTATGCAATTTTCCCGCTGATTATTTTACTTGAGGTTCTTCAATATATGAAGAGTCCTGTCATCTTGCTGTCCGTGGAAATACTTGTCCAGAACCCGGACAAATACCGAGTCATGGACTTTTGCCACTGACGCAAACAGTGTCATGGACGATTTGAGCTTCATATCGTCAGGGTAACCGAAAATTTGCGAAACCGATTTTCCTTCCACGGCCAGCAAGGCTTCAGAGCATTCCGTCAGCCTTGGGCCGAGAACCGGGTGATTTAAGTACGCCCCTGCTTCTTCGATGCTCTTTATGGCGTAGTGTTTTGCTGTTGAACTATGTCCAAGCCCGTCAATCTGGGGGAATATGAACCACATCCAGTGAGTTCGCTTACTGCCGCTTTTCAACTCTGAGAGAACAGTGCCATAGATACTTTCCTGCGCAACAATGAATCGATTCAAGTCAAACGCGTTATCCCGGCCGATTGACCCTTCTGTCGTTGTCATATCTGACTCCTTATTGGTTAGCACCACTATTGGACGCTCGCGCAATTGATACAACTCCATTCATGCCATAGGTTCGATGCTCAGGATAACATGGAATAAGTTGTCCGGAACGCGCAAGGGCCCTTTTCCTTAGGGCATTCGCACCTGTTCTGCGTTCTTTACATATAGCTTACCTTAATTTTGCGCACATAAAAAGACCGGTATGTCCTGCTTCCCGGAAAATAGCCTGGTGTGCAGGTATTCACGTTGCATTTCCTTGTGCGAAAAAAAGCGGCAAGACGCGAGGAGGAAGGCATCTTGCCGCATAAAGGAGGGGCATGGCTTATGTGCCCCATCCGTGTTTGAGTCGGTTTCAATGGGATTTAGCTCTTATTTTTTGACTCTATCCCGTTACTTATCACTTATTACCATTTACCTGTTTACCCCAGTATCGCCTTCAAATCCTCATCCGGCGTGGTAATGGGAGCAAGGTTGAAGTTCTCCACCAGGAAGTTGAGCACGTTCGGTGAAACGAAGGCCGGCAGGCTCGGGCCGATCTTGATGTTCTTGATCCCCAGGTGGAGCAGGGTCAGCAGGATAACCACCGCCTTCTGCTCGTACCAGGAAAGAACCAGGGAGAGCGGCAGGTCGTTCACGCCGCACTCGAAGGCGCCCGCCAGGGCCACCGCGATCTGGATCGCCGAATAGGCGTCGTTGCACTGGCCGATGTCCAGAAGCCTGGGGATGCCGCCGATATCGCCGAACTCCAGCTTGTTGAAGCGGTACTTGCCGCAGGCAAGGGTGAGGATCACGCAGTCCTTGGGCACCTTCTCGGCAAACTCGGTGTAGTAGTTGCGGCCCGGCTTGGCGCCGTCACAGCCGCCGATGAGGAAGAAGTGCTTCACCGCTCCGGCCTTCACCGCCTCGATCACCTTGTCGGCAACACCCAATACAGCGTTGTGGCCGAAACCCACGAGAATCTCCTGGCCGGGAGCGTCGCTGAAACCGGGAAGCTCCAGGGCCTTGCTGATCACCTCGGTGAAATCCCAGCCGTCAATGTGCTTGATGCCGGGCCAGGCCACGGTTCCCCAGGTGAACAGGCGTCCGGTATAGGAATCGGCCGGGCGCTGGATGCAGTTGGTGTTGAAGATGATGGCGCCGGGGAAATCGGGGAATTCCTTGTGCTGGTCCTGCCAGGCGCCGCCGAAGTTGCCGACCAGGTGCGGATATTTTTTCAGGCCGGGATAACCGTGGGCCGGGAGCATCTCGCCGTGGGTGTAGATGTTGATCCCCTTGCCTTCGGTCTGCTTGAGCAGCTCCTCCAGCATGCGCAGGTCGTGACCGGAAACCAGTATCGCCTTGCCTGCTTTCGTGCCCAGTTGAACTTTTGTGGGAACCGGATGACCGTAGTGCTCCACGTGCCCTTCATTGAGCATGCCCATCACTTTCAGATTGATTTCTCCGCATTTCATTGAGAGCCCTACATAGTCCATAAGACCCAGGCACGTGTCGGTAGTCGCAGCCAACGCCTTGAGGAAGAATGCTTTAACTTCCTCGTCTTCCTTGCCGAGGATCTGTGCATGGTCGGCATAGGCAGCCATTCCCTTCAGGCCGTAGATCAGGATTTCGATGGCCGAGCGGATGTCCTCGTCTTCGTGAATCGCCTTGATGCCGTACTGCCTGCCCTGCTTCACCAGGTCGGACGCCGGGGTCCAGGAGCCGGGACCCTCAACAACTTGTGCCGCGGGTGCGTTTTCACCGGCGAAAAATGCTTTCAATTTGGCGAGGAAACCCGGTTTTTCAACACCTCCCGCTTTCTCGTACAAGGCCTGGGCCTTCCCGATCATCTTGCCGCATTCGGCGATGAGTTTCTTCAGTCTGGCCGGATCGAAATCCACATTGGTGACGGTGGCGAAAAGACCCTCGACGACAAATTTGTCAATTTCAGGGTCCTTTGCACCCAGCTCACGCGCCTTGTCGGCAAAAAAAGCAATCCCTTTCAAACCGTAAAGCAGGTTGTCCTGCAGGTCCGACACTTCCGGGGTCTTGCCGCACACTCCCGACACTTCACATCCGATTCCTTTTGCTGCCTGTTCACATTGATGACAAAACATGAGTAACCTCCTTTGATTTATGCTGCTGTATTGATTTGTTTCCTTTGAAAGTTTCTGATTCTGAAATGAGATCTGTTTCCGTATCGCATGTACAAGATATTCGAAATATTCCCGGCAGACATTGATTCAGGTCAATTTTTTTGAATTAAGCTCGATGAGGAGTTTTTCTGCTTGCTGTCGCAGATTGATGATCCATGTCTTTTGATATTTGAATTTTGCGTGCTAACCTGTAATACATCGTTTCCGCGGATCTTTTCGGCGGAAAAACACCTCCAGGAGGAAACAACTCATGAAACACAATCTGCCGGAAAAAGGCGCTGTTCTGCAGCGGGACATGGAAACCTACGCCGTCAAGGCACACATGCCTGGAGGCTTCACTACCCCTGCGGAACTGCGCAAGGTCGCCGATGTGGCCGAGCGTTACAACATCAAGACTGTCAAGCTGACCGGGGCGCAGCGCATCGCCCTGATTGGTCTACAGGAGGAAATTCTGGATGATGTCAATAAAGACCTGGGTGAAATGTCAGGCGGGGCCACCGGCCTTTGCGTCCGCTACGTGAAGGTATGTCCGGGGGCGACATGGTGCAAACGCGGGTGGCGTGTTTCCACGGATATTGGCCTGACGATGGACCGGCGTTACCATCGCATGCAGATCCCCTGGAAATTCAAAATGGGGGTCTCGGGCTGCCAGCATGACTGCAGCGAGGTCTGCATCAAGGACCTGGGGCTGATTGCCACTCCCCGGGGATGGAACGTGATGGTCGGAGGGAACGGCGGTTCCAGGCCGCGTTTTGCCCGTCTGGTGCAGGAGGATGTTCCCACGGACGAAGAAGCGCTGGATATGGTCGAACGGATCGTTACCTGGTTCAATGCCCAGGGAAGCAAGAGCCGCCTCGGCAAGCTCATCGATGATATGGGTATGGAGGCTTTCAGGAAAGAAATCATGTGACAGCAACGACCGCCAGGCATCCAGCCAGGGCTGTTGCGGAGCATTTCAGAAGATTTTTTTGGCAAATGGTACCGCTTCATCAGGAAGCGGTACTGCCTCACGTTATAGAGACAACGATTCCCTCAAAGCACATCCCGAGTATTCATTGTTTACCATTCTTCAATCAATCCAGAGAATAACATTGTTCTGTTTCCGCGATATTTTGATTCATGTCAAAGATATCAAGGAGATTCCGGGTTAACGTCTTTACCATACTGGTTCAATAAGGATTGCATCAAATCCGGTTATGGTTGTCCCGTATATTACTCGGGTATTAAACTGTAAAATCAAAGAACCGAAGGGCCGGAATCAATCAAACGGTATCTTGCCCGGACATAACCTGGAAGGAGCTTTCGAGCTGCCGTCCACAACAAAATGAATGGAGGTGTGCCATGAAAAAAGCAGTAGTAATAGGTATGGGCTTCGGCGGCCTTCGCGCCGCCCGCGCCCTGGCGGGAAAAGGGGTGGAGGTGGTCGTCATCGACAGGCGCAATTTCCACCTGTTCCAGCCGCTTTTGTACCAGGTAGCAACCGCCTCCCTTGAGCAGGAATACATAGCCTATCCGGCAAGAGCGGCTCTTCGCAAATTGAAAGGGGTGGATTTCCGCCTGGGAGAAGTGACCGGTGTGGATTTCGAAGGAAAGGTTGTTCATCTTGCGGACGGGGATGTCCCCTATGATTATCTGGTTCTTGCGGCGGGCAGCGTAACTCATTACTTCGGCATGAAGAGCATTGAAGAGCAGTCTTTTGACCTGAAGTCCCTGGATAAAACCGTTCGCCTGCGCACCCATATCCTGGAGCAATTCGAGCGTGCTTCACTGGAACCTGACCAGGCGAAACGCTGCGCACTTCTCACTTTCGTCGTTGTCGGCGGAGGACCCGCCGGGGTAGAGTTCGCGGGGTCGCTGCAGGAGCTCATCAGGCATGAACTGGCAATGGATTACCCCGGCCTCGACATGTCGGAAACAAAGATTATTCTCCTTGAGGCACGCGGCGTCATTCTTCCTTTCCTGCCGGAGAAGCAGCGCGACTATGCGATTGAAAAACTTAGAGAGATAGGGGTCGAAGTATCCCTCAACACCCAGGTAAGCGGAGCGGAAACCGGCAAGGTGCTTCTGGCCAACGGCTCGCACATACCGGCCCACACCATTGTCTGGTCAGCCGGGGTCCAGGCGGCACCGGTAGCAGCCGCGCTCGATCTCCCCAAGGCGGCAAGCGGCCGTATCCCGGTCCGGCCGGACCTTACCATTGCCGGTCTTCCGGAAGTGTTCGTGGTTGGCGATATGGCATTCCTGGAGCAGAACGGGGCACCCCTGCCGATGGTGGCCCAGGTCGCCATGCAGGGAGGAGAATACGCGGGCCAGGCTATCCTGAAAAAAATCAGGGGACAGCAGGTCGAACCGTTCAAGTACTTCGACAAGGGAAACATGGCCATCATCGGCCGCAATGCGGCGGCGGTAAATGCCTTCGGTCGCATCAGGTTCACAGGCTTTTTCGCCTGGGCGGCATGGCTGGGCCTCCACATCTACTATCTGGCCGGATTCCGCAACCGGGCCATGGTGGGCATTAGCTGGATTTGCAACTACTTCTTCCGCTCCCAGCAGGTCCGGGTTATATCCACTCCCACGCCCACCGAAGAAAAACCGCTTCTTCAACCTCAGGAGACGGTGGCGGCATCCCAGGCAGGTTAAAGTGTAAAGCGCAGAAAGATAAGAAAAGGCCTCGTGGAAAATATCCCGCGGGGCCTTTTCTTTTGAGTTTTTCTTCCCAAAAGGTTTTCTTATGGATTAGCACTCCATGCAGACTCTGTCGCCTGTTTGATAGAGAGCAACTATTCTCACGTCATTCCCGCGACCGCGTGTCGCCGCGGCGCTGCCTACTCCGCTGAAGCAGCTTTGGCTACGAAGGCCGTGTTAGCGGTGGCGCAATGCGGGAATCCAGGAATTACAGATGCATTCAGTTTGATTCTTTTTCATATATCAGTCTTAGTGATTAAGATAAGGCGCCATGGGAACAAGCTGCCGGTAATCGTCATACGTCAGCAAGCTGTGCCAGTTGCCGGTCGCCATGCCGGCACCGATCCCGACGGCGAAGAGAAGCAGCGCTGTGACCGGGAAAACCCAGGAGGGTAACGGCCTCTGCAAAAAAGGTAGCGACATCAGCAGGACGTCCTTCTCCGGGCAGACTACCGTGCAATTGAGACAGCCGTTGCATTCAGGGGAACGGACGACCTTGCGTGCATGCACCGGAAGAGCGGAAGGACATGAGGCGGAGCATTTCCCACAGCTTGTGCATCCGGAATCATTACGCCTTATTTTCCAGGGGCTGAGGAGACTTGCAAGCCCCAGCAGCGCTCCGTACGGACAGAGGTAGCGGCACCAGAAATTCACATACAGGAAAGACAATCCGGTAAGTACCGCCAGAACTGCAATCGTCGTAACAGACATCCTGGTAAAAAAATAAAGCATTTTCACGTCGCTCACCGCCCAGTATGGAGAGCCGAGAAAAGCGGCCAGCGCCTGCGGCGACATGTCTATCAGGATTATTTTGACAAAAAGCAGCAGCAGAAGATATTTGACGCCCCTCAGAATCACATCGAGCGGGCGCCATATCCGATAATTCCTGTCCAGGATCTTACGTCCGGATCTGCTGATCGCTTCTGACAGAGTCCCCACGGGACAAAGCCAAGAGCAAAAAGATTTCCGGGCCAGCAGGCTCATTACAAATATGGACAGAAAAATCACCAGGGCCGCCGGATGGAGCGGATTGACCTCTCCGGTGACCAGCCAGTATTTGAGGCTGGACAAGGCACCGATGGGAAGAAATCCCTCCACCCCGGGCGGACGGGTGACAAGAGGAGCCGTGCTGCCGTTTTCGAAATGATGGACGAACATGCCGAAACGAATGCCGATGAAAATCACCCAGGCCAGGAACCCCCATTGTACATAAGCGCGCCAGGTAACAACACTTTGAGCTGTAAAACGATCTTTCATGATGCTGCCTTCCCAAGGATCATCAGTAATCAGGGGGTATTCTCCCCTCTCATATTTTTCATGCTTCCGGCAGTGACATGCGACGCTTAAAAGCCTGATTTTGCCCCAGTATGCATTGTTCCGGCCGGAATGGATGCTTCGGATACTTTCTCGGTTTCGATTGTGGGATTGAAAAAATCAGGTATCGGCAATGACCGTATCACGACCGAAACGGATTTTTATTGATGCAGATCAAAATTTGAAGGGCAATGGGCGGAATTTACCGAATAACTTGGGTAATGAAAAAGCCAGACATGGTTTGAACACCGGATCGAGTTTATGTGCTCGGGCTGTAATGCCGCTTGAGCCAGCGGCTCAAACCATCCAGTCCGGGGAAAAGTACCCGTTCATTTACATTTGCCTGATCGAGTTTATCACGAATTTCCCATTTCAGAGAAGCGGGGATGATTATTTTCCGGGCCAGCGAGGGATGGGTTTCCAGCCAGTCGTCCAGGACCAGGCTCGGGTCGGACATAACCGAACAAAAAGCGAACTGATTGACGATCCTGTCATCTATGGATGGAGGTTCGAAGAATATGACGACCTTTTCACCGGTCTGGACATCAAGCGCATCAAGCGCATTCAAAGAGTTTATCGACTCGTTCATGAGCTGAAGGGTCATGACATTCGCGCCTTCCTCCTCGAGTCTGTCTCTCAGGAACTGTGGCAGCAACTCGTGCGCCTTCACATAGTTGACCGCCCATATCACCCCGTCCAAATCGAATTTCTCAATGGCTGCCGTCGCAAAATGCATTGCAATAAAGGGGGAATAGGTCCAGTCAAGAATCCGTGTAGGCAGACCGAAATGCTGGGCAACGGACAGCCAGTGCCAGAGCGAGTCACGCTCCACGAAGCTGCGGTGGGCGTATTTCCTGAAGTTGCGCAACAGGTGGCGCTCCAGTTTTACGTAATCCCCCCTGAGTCGCATCAGGGTCGTTTCAAGCCTGTAGTCCGCACTCGAGAGCCCACGAAAAGCAAAACGGGAGCGAAAACGTCCTATATTTTCATTCCATGAATCCGCAAAAAGCTCCCGTTGAAGCTCGTCCCACGAATTTACCTTGATAATTTCCACGTTAGCTATACTCCTTTTCCTGATTCTACCAGATGTGCACGAAATAATATCAAAAAGTTCGAAGAAATTTACCCACATTACCATCTTCTTACTTTAAAAAGACTGATTCAGAAAAGCATGAATACGGAGTCACCATAATGCTCGATGACGGCAACCAGATCCTTGTACCATTTGACAACATGCAATTCGATATTATGCTTTTATATACACAATCAAAAGGAGGATAAAAATGGCGAAAATACCGTGGGTTGATAAAGATGAGTGCATAAGCTGCGGTTTGTGTGTTTCCGAGGTTCCGGGTGTATTCCGGCTGGATGACGACGGGAAGGCGGAATGCTACGATCCGAACGGGGCAAGCGAGGACGAGATTCAGGAGGGCGCAATAGACGCTTGTCCGGTCCAGTGCATACACTGGAAGGAATAGGTATCATTTCGTCGGAAAGACATGAAATAATTGCATGTTTTTGAGAGCGACATCTGGAAAAAGGGGCAAGCTGAATATTTTCGAGGCGTCAGCATCATCCCGGAATAAAAAGAGTTTAGGAAAATCGTAGAGGAGGTTTAGAATGGACAGATACCAATGCAGGTGCCAATATATTTATGATCCCGCCATCGGGGATCCGACACAAGGGATTTCCCCGGGAACTCCTTTTTCCGAACTACCAGAAACCTGGGTCTGCCCGCAGTGCGGGCTGGCAAAATCATTTTTCATCAAGGAAGTTGGAAAACCGACATCGGAACAGGGTCATCCGGCGGTAAAAGTGAGTGTAAAATGTTTCTCTACTCTCGTACGGGAGCAGGTGTGCGATTTCAAGGACGGTACCGACTATTCATTACCGGAAGGTTCGACGATGCATGACCTGATCGAAAAACTGTCGATTCCGCTCGAAGCGGTCAAGATAATGTTTGTCAATGGCAAGGAAGTGGAAGCAGATGCAGTCCTTCGCGAGGGAGACAAAGTGGCGCTTTCCCCGAAGACAGGCGCCATGTAAATAGGCCATTTGTTCAGATATGTGTTAATAAAAAACTGCTGCAACCGGGACAGTTGCAGCAGTTTTTTTTCGAAAACAGCTGAATTTTATATTCCATCCCGGAAGGATCAATTACTTTTTCAGATCGATACCATAGCTTTTCATCTTCCGATACAGATTGCTGCGCTCGAGCTCGATAATTTCAGCAGTTTTGCTTACATTCCAGTTATTTTCCTCCAGCTTCTGAAGGATGAATTCCTTCTCGAACTCTTCTCTCGCCTCCCGGAGCGTATTGCATTCAAGGACATTTTCCAGTCTCGACGGCATCAATTCCCTGGTGACGCCCTGCGTCGTCATAAATAACGGCAGCGCAGCGGCATCTATAACCCTGCCTTCGGTCATGATGACCAGCCGCTCGATAATGTTCTTCAATTCGCGAACATTTCCCGGCCATTCATAATTTTTCATCAGCTCCATCGCTTCAGGAGAAAATTTTTTCTCTTCCCTCCCTTCCCTTATGCAGAAACCGTTCAGAAAATGCTCCATCAACTGGGGGACATCCTCTCTGCGCTCACGCAAAGGCGGCACTGTGAACGGCACCACGTTCAACCGGTAGAACAGGTCTTCCCTGAAATTTCCCGCTTTAATCTCCTCTTCCAGGATCTTGTTTGTCGCCGCTATCACGCGCACATCGACATCAACGGTTTTCGTCCCCCCGACCCTTTCGAACTTCCGCTCCTGCAGGATCCTCAGCACTTTCGCCTGGGTCTTGAGCGACATGTCGGCGATTTCATCGAGAAAGATCGTTCCCCCGTCGGCCATGTCGAATTTACCCTTTTTCTGGGCTACGGCACCTGTAAATGCACCTTTTTCATGACCGAAGAGCTCGCTTTCGATCAATTCCTCGGGTATTGCCGCACAGTTTATTTCCACAAAAGGCTTGCCGCGACGCGGGCTCTGAAAATGAATATTGCGCGCCACCAATTCTTTTCCCGTGCCGTTTTCTCCAGTTATAAGGACGGAAGCATTAGTCGGGGCAACCAGCTTTATCTGCTCCTTGAGTTTTTTCATGGGCGGCGAAGTCCCGGTCATTTCATGGTCCGTGAAAGCGAGTTCGCGCAGAGACTCATTTTCGGCCCGCAGCCTCTTCATGCTCAGGGCATTTCTCACCGTTAACAGAAGTTTCTCCAGCGACAGCGGCTTTTCGATAAAATCGTATGCTCCCATCTTGGTGGATTTAACGGCTGTTTCTATGGTACCGTGACCGGACATCATGATGACTACCAGGTCGGGGTTCAATTGTTTGAGTTTGCCGAGCGTTTCGAGACCGTCCATCTGAGGCATCCATATGTCCAGAAGGACCAGGTCCGGCATGCTTTTGCGAACTATATCGAGTGCCGTGATCCCGTTATCCGCAAAAGAGATGGAAAAATCCTCATCCTCGAGAATCCCTGCCAGTGAAATTCTTATACTTTCCTCATCATCTACTACCAGTATTTTTTCACTCATCACTTGTCCTGTATAAACAAATTTCGTCTATCATTTTTTTGCCGTCAGCATATGGTTGCCAGCACTGCCTCCTGCCCTTTTGCCCGCTGCCGGCAACCAGCGGCTTTCCCGCTATACCCAGGCCGCGCCCACAGGTAATTCGATTATGAATTTGGTGCCTTTCGGCTTGTTGTTCCTGACACGGATAAAACCGTGATGGTCGGCAATGATAGAATTCACAATGGCTAAGCCTAAACCGGTGCCGGACTTTTTAGTTGAAAAATACGGCTCAAAAAGCCTCGGCTTGTCCTCAGGTGCAATGCCATGGCCCGTATCAGCAACATAGAAAGATGCCATCTGCAATTCCGGGTTATAACTGCTCTCGATTTCAATCTTTCCCTTACCGTCAAGCGCTGCCACCGCATTGTCCAGAAGGTTTATAAGCACCCGCTTTATCTGGTCGCGGTCAAGCTGCAACTGGGGAATCGAATCATCCGCCTTGAAGGAAAATCCTATGGTGCGATGAGCTTCCTGGTACATGGCCAGTGATTCCCGGATAATATCGTTCAGATTATTGACCGTGAGTTGAGCGGCGGGCATCCTGGCAAAATTGGAGAACTCATCGACCAGGGATTTCAGCTCGTCGACCGATTTTATGATCATATCCGTGCATTCATCAAACACCTTTTCCTCTTCATCGAACCTGGAAAGATAGCGTTTCCGCAACCTTTGCGCAGAGAGCTTGATAGGCGTCAGCGGATTCTTTATTTCATGCGCGATCCGCCTGGCAACCTCCCTCCAGGCAGCCATTCGCTGTGCCTTGATCAGCTGGGTCAGGTCATCGAATACAACCACAGTACCCATGAATTCACCATTTTCATCTTTCAGCTGGGTCAGATTTACAAGCAGCGTAAGAGAGCCGTCCCTGAGGGGGATGGTGACCTGCCTGTTTATGGTATCCTTTTTTGACAAAACCATGTCCCTGAGCAGTCCTTTGATGATATCCAGCTGATCCGGCCTGAGCACCTCCTTGAAATGTCTGCCGAGAAGCACCTGCTCATCATCTATATTCAAAAGGCTTTCGGCCGACTTGTTGACCGTGGTGAGAATGCCGTTCTCATCGACAGAAATCACGCCGGCGGTCACGTTGCGAAGAACAATCTCCATATAACGGCGTCTCTGGTCGAGTTCCTGGTTGCTTCTGGTCAATTCATCGTTCGTTTTCCTCAGGACCAGTTGATTGCTGCGGAGATCTTCCGTCATCTTGTTGAATGCCGCGACAAGCGTTCCTATTTCATCTTCCCCTTCCCCCTTGATATGTATGTCCAGGTTCCCTTCGGCGATCTGCTTGGTAGCCTCGGCAAGCTCCTTTACGGGGGTGGTTAGACTGTTGGCAAGATAAACACCAAGCCAGATGGCCAGAAAAATTATAATCACGGTAATGAGAAAAAGTGTCAGTATGTAACCGCTCCGTATTGGATATTTGAGTAGTTTCATCTGCCTGTATTTTTCATACTCGCTGGATACCCTTTTCATTTTGTTGACCAGGGAATATGGCACAAAATAGTTTACGACAACGACGCCTGTCACATTTCCTGAATACCAGTTGGAATAGATGGGAACCATCCCACGGATAAGATCAGCCTTCCCGGCGGAACTCACCCTGGAAAGCTCCTTGCCCCCGAGCACATCTCTGATATCCTGCAATGATGGATTTACATAATCATTTTGCGGGATTTCGGCAGCCGAGGCACTTGCAAGTTCTTCTCCGGTAGACGAAAAAACCTGGACAATTCCCAGGTTGTATTCCTTCTGCTTCTGCCTGACAAACTCTTTCAATTGCGGCAGATTCTGAACATCAATAAGTTTCTGATCCCTTATATTGGTGCTTATCTGCCTGCCGTGGTATATCGCGTTGACCTCGGTATTTTTATAGTACGTCTTGGCAACATCCAATGACTGGTCAAGGGATGTTTCGACCTGTTTGTCGAACCATCTGATCATGCTCATATTGATAAAACTCGCCGATACGAAGAAAAGAAGCAAGGTAGGCATAAGCGAAAGGCTCACAAAAGCAAGAACGAGTTTTCCCCTGAGCTTGGCACCGAAGGGATTGCTCTTCCTGTCGAGCATCAACTTTGAAACATTGCGGAATACAAGGTAGACGAGAAATATGACAAGGAGAATGATTACATTGATCAAGCTGAAAATGAAAATATTGTTTCCGGCAGGAAAATCGGGGTTGAACCGTGACAGCCTGATTTCCGCCGCTGTCAGAAAAACAATGAGAACGATTGAAAAGGCTATGAAGAATGCTTCCCTCTTTCTTTTCTTCAACTCATATGGACTCAGTAATGTGCTTTTCTTTTTCTTATTCATATATTCCCCACCGCAGGCCGAATAGAACAGCGATGCAGTGCCTATATTCATGCTCTCAGCCAGTCAATACCAGTTCAATGCATTTGCACTCAAATCGGACTGCAGCCCGACAAAATGCCATTACATTCCGGAAATATCATTAGGCGGTAAAATTTCCTTGCGATTACGCACACTTTATATGAATTAGCACAATTTTTCAATGTTTTGCGACTATGAGGCTGAATGTGGAAAAAGCAAAAAAAAAGCAGCCTGACAGGGGCTGCTTCAATTGGGAGGTTGACTGATGTGGCTTAAGCTTCCGAACAAACCAGCTCGGTAAACGACAACGATGTAGAGGCAGGATCTTTCTTGTCTGCAATTTCTACCAGTTTCCAGCAGTCCTTTTTCGAAAGAAGTTCAGTGACCATTTTGTGATTCAGTTCATGGCCGGATTTGAATGCTTTCACATGTCCTATTATCCGGTGACCGGCCAGATAGAAATCTCCTATCGAGTCCATTATTTTGTGCCTGACGAATTCATCTTCGAAACGCAATCCGCCTTCGTTGAGTATTCCGTCATCACCGATTACAACTGCATTATCCAGGGAACCGCCCCGTGCCAGGCCATTGGCCTTCAGAGTTTCCACCTCAACCAGGAAACCGAAGGTCCTTGCGGGCGCGTAATCGGAGGCGAACCTTTCTTCGTCGAACTTCATGCTTTTGAACTGGTTGCTCACCACGGGATGATTGAAACGCATATCGAATGAAATTCTGAAATAACGGGAGGGAATCAAAGTGACCTTCTTGTCGCCATCACCGATGGTAACCGGCTTTTTGATCACCAGATATTTCCTCGCCCTGGAAAGCGTTTTAGCGCCCGCTTCTCGCAGAGCAGCAACCAATGGGGCGGCGCTTCCGTCCATTATCGGCACTTCCGGGCCGTCGATATCGATATGAGCATTATCAATTCCGCAGCCGAACAGAGCGGCCATCAGATGTTCAATGGTGGAAACCGTGGCATTATTTTTTCCGATCGTGGTCGAAAGCCTTGTGTTGACCACGTTGGAAGCTGTCGCCTCAATGGAAACCGGGGGATTCATATCGATGCGGTGGAAAATAATACCTGTTCCCGCGTCAGCCGGCCGGATCGTCATGCTCACCGACTTGCCGGAGTGAAGTCCGATTCCCGATAATACAATTTTGTCTTTAACGGTTTTCTGTAAGGGCAT
The DNA here is from genome assembly GCA_963815135.1 of uncultured delta proteobacterium. Taxonomy (GTDB): domain Bacteria; phylum Desulfobacterota; class Desulfuromonadia; order Geobacterales; family Geobacteraceae; genus CAIWTU01. The sequence goes on along the minus strand of CAWFFO010000011.1, from coordinate 681,255 downwards.
TTCAGGCTCCTGGATTGGATTAAAAATCATCAGTACACATACAATCCATGTTTAGCAATTTGCGCGCCAAACCGGCAACAACCAAATATACATATATTTTCAGCATGTTACACAATTGAATATAAAAAAACCAGGATTTGGCAATTGCATTGTGGCATAAACGCCACATATTTTGTTGCACAAATGCAACACATTAGTTGTTGTCCTCGCAGGTGTGACAGTCGGCAGGAAAAAACCTGATGATAAAGGAACTACAATCGACCCGAGCGGAAGATGGCGAGTACCAGCCAGAGGCCGAGAATACCCGCTACGGAATAGCCAAGCACGGCCAGCACCGGGAACCCCAGTAATTGGGGGCCCCTGTCTGTCTGCATGATAAGCGAGGAACCTACGATAAGGGCGGTGAGAATGAGGCTTGAAGACAAACGGTTGCCGGTCTTGTCAAGCTCCCTGATAGCATGGTCCAATCCCCTGTGCTCCAGGTCAATCTTGAATTTGTTGCGATTGATACGGTTAAGAATTTCCTTCAGGTCATCGGGAAGATTTTTCGCAAATTTGACGTATGAGATGATGTCCGAGACGGCCTCCTTTGCGATGCGCCCCGGGGAGACTCTCTCCCTGGCGGCCTCCTCGACAATCGGCCGAAGATGCTCCATCATATTGAATTTAAGGTCAAGATCGCGCCCCATTCCCTCGATTGCGACAAGTGCCTTCGCAAGAAGCATGAAATCGGGACGGAAAAAAATTTTGTAAGAGGCAATTATCTCGATGAATTCCATAAACAGCCGCCCGACTACCACCTCGTGAAGGGGAATATCATAATAGCTGTCAATGAAATCGGAAAGGTCACGTTTCAATCCCCTTACATCCGGGATATCGGTTATATCGCCTGAATAGAGCAGGAGAGAGATAACAGCGTTCACATCACGCCTGACTATACACATGAGGAATTCCGTCAGGAAATCCTTTGACTGGGCGTCAAGCCTGCCCACCATGCCGTAGTCAACCAGACATATGACATTACCGGGAAGAATGAAAACATTTCCCGGGTGCGGGTCTCCATGGAAAAAACCGTATCCCAGCACCTGGCGTAGAAAAAAATCCGCGCCCCGACCGGCTATGAGGCTTCTGTTCAGTCCCGCATTTTCCAGTGCGGTTTTATCCGAAACCTTGATCCCCTCAATATACTCCAGAGTCAGAACGCCCTTGGATGTCTGTTCCCAGAAGACCCGTGGAAAGTACAAGCCGGGATCGTCTGCAAAATTGGTCCTGAATTTTTCGATGGTATGCCCTTCGCGGGACAGGTCCATCTCCCGGCGGATGGTACGGGCAAACTCCTTAACGAGTCCCACCGGGTCGAAAATTCCGCTTCCCGGCAGATGCTTTTCTGCAAGAAGAGCCAACCCCATCAGAACGTCGATATCTGTTTCAACTGAATCTTCGACTCCGGGGCGGAGTACCTTTACCACCACATCCTCGCCCGAGCGGAGCTGCGCCCTGTGTACCTGTGCAATCGAAGCCGCGGCAATCGGCACTTCGCTAAAGTTCGAAAAGAAATGTTCAATTTCTTGTCCGAGCTCACTGAGTACCTCTTTTCTGACCTCCCCATACGGAAATGCAGACACCATATCCTGGAGCTTGGAGAACTCCACGATATAATTCTTAGGTATAATATCGGACCGGGTCGACAGAAGCTGCCCCAGCTTCACGAAAGTCGGACCCAGTTCCTCAAAGGCCAGGCGCATTCTCTCGGCCGCCGAAAGAAGGGATATTTCAGGTTTTCCGCGGCGGAAAAGCCTTGCCCAGCGAGCGATGAATTCTGCAAGGTTCAGATATTCGAGCAGATTTTCAAAGCCGTATTTGAACAGTACTCCGATTACCTGGCGGTAGCGCTTGAAGCTTCTCGAATTCAGTTTTATGCGCATCAGACTCGACATATGTCTCTTCAGAATTTTCCTGTTTTCTCTTCCAGCTGCTCGACCCTCTTTCGCAGACTGTCGAATTCGTCGCGCGAAACTACGCCTATCTTTTCCAGGACCTTTTTCACTTCTGCATCGGCTACTTCAGCCACCCGCTCTTTTCCCTCCCTGGCAATGGATTCCGCTTTCTGCAGCAAAGTTCTTCCTTCTTCTTCACTCATCTTGTATTTTTCTTTCAGCTCGTTGATTATCTCATCCGCCTTTTTCTGGGAAATCGACATGGCCCCAAGCCCTGTCAGGAAAATCTTTTCAATCAATTCAAGCATATTGGCCTCCGAATAATAGATTTAATTGATCTCCATCCGGAAACGCATAAAAATTTCCTTCTGGAGTGATGCTTAGCGCTTTACCGTAGCAAACAGAATGACTTCCACGCAAGTAGTCACTTCACGATGAAGTGCCGATCTGCCGATTTTTGCTTTATCCTGGAGACAAGGTTAAGGATTTCTTGTTGATTCAAAGAAAACCCGACCCGCTCCCTGGGGGGATACTCCAGATAGCGCCTGATTGCAAAATGATAATTTCATGCACATGGGAAAATGCTGTGGTTATGCGTCAAGAGCTGTCGCTCAGAATAAAGTTAACAGGAAAAAAGTAGATTACAAGAGCAGAGAGGCAGTCACTACTTTCTGAAAAGCCAGAAAATCAGGGAAAGGATTATCGAAATTAGTATGCAGGTAGCGATCGGAAAGTAGAAAGTAAAGTTTTCTTTCTTTATATAAATGTCTCCGGGAAGCCTGCCGAACCAGGACAATCTTCCGCCAAGAATGAAGATCGCTCCCACAGCGACAATAATCAGTCCGGTGATGATTAGCATTTTTCCGATACCCGGCATATTAACTCCGTAAATTGTGGATCTCGTCAATTCCCTGCATAGCTTGAAAATTTACGTTTGAAAACGCACAACAATAATTAAAGCTACCAAGACCGTATAATCAAATAAATGATTTTCACTTCCTCAAGGTTTAGGTGCGTAGCGTTCTTTTTCGCTGTAAATGCATCCGCAATACTGCTGCCTGTACATCAACATCTCTTTCGACATACGGATACCTTCCTGCCAGCCCCGTCGGTAATCATCGTAATGGAACGCAACACCAAATTTTTTCCCGGCACCTTCCCCCAGAGACCTGATTTCATCATGCCGCTGATATCTGCTATACAGAAGAGAAGAGGTGAACGCATCGAACCCCATTTCTGCGGCAGCAGCGGCAACTTTCTCCAATCGTGACGCATAACAATACCTGCACCTGTCATCGGGGCTTCCCGCAACAGCGGCCAGAAAATCCTCAAGACGATAATCGTCCAAAACGATGACTTCCAGGGATTCCTTTTGTGCGTATTCGATTACCGTGTCCAGTCGTTTGCGATATTCCAGGTATGGATGAATATTATGGTTGAAAAAATAACCGGTTACTTCGACTCCGGCGGATCGAAGCATGGAAACGGGATAGACGGCGCAGGGGGCACAGCAGATGTGAACAAGTATTTTCATTTTATATACTTACGTCCTTTAAAGGTTCAACAAATCATGGAATCAGTATCAACGAACCGTTCTGCATTATAGCGAAGTATTACGTTCAGTTCCGGGAGAATTCATTTTAGCATATATGGTTTCACGCCATTAAGAAAAATCTGCAGGCATCACTGTTGGTTTCCCTTCAATTTGTCCTTGAACTCTTTCTTCAATTTGTTGATCTTCGGATCGATGACTACCTGGCAATATGGCTGGTCCGGATTTACCCGGTAATAATCCTGATGGTAATCTTCAGCCTTGTAGAAATTCGTGAAAGGTACTATTTCGGTCACTATGGGATTCGGCCATAATCCGGACAGGTCGGTCTCTCTTTTCGAATTTTCCGCAACGGCCTTCTGCTCTTCGCTGTGATAGAAAATAACCGAGCGGTATTGGGTGCCGGTATCGTAGCCCTGCCTGTTCGGTGTGGTTGGATCGTGAGTCCGCCAGAAAACATTGAGGATCTCTGAAAAGGAAATAACCTCCGGGTCGAAGCTTATCTGCACCGCTTCCGCATGACCTGTCGTGCCGGTGCATACCTGCTGGTAGGTTGGGAAGGGAAGCGCGCCGCCAGCATAGCCCGAAACCACCTTGTCAACACCCTTCAGACTCATGAAAACCGCTTCCACACACCAGAAACATCCCGCTCCCAGTGTAGCGGTCTCTATTTTATCTGACATAAATCACCCCTTCAGCGATAGAATACCGGCTGGCCAGGTTTTCGTTTACCTGTCCAACCACCGGCCCAACCCCCTTTTCTTTTTTTTCGGCTCACTCTTGCACAAGACGTTCACCGCCAGGGGAAAGGTCGTGGCAATACCCGTAAGCAAAAGAGTCCACCCCACCGCGCGACGCTTCTCATGGGAAAGTTTATCTGCCAGCAAAAGCCCCGCGCCGGCCCCCAGGGCAACCCGCGTCCCGGCAATAAGTGAAATTTCCGGCAATGTAAGTTCTGCCTTTCTCATAACCTTTCTCCTTTCAAATGGATATTCCCAGACCCGATCCGGGTGCCACGATTATTGTCTTGTTCAAGAAAACGTAACAGCAACCGTGGTCAAGAGCTACAATACTGATATCATCATTTCCGGCAAAAACAAGGCTGGACGTTTTAATGTCCAAAGAAGTCGGACAAACCAAGACGGACCTTTCAGAAGACTGCCTTTACCATATCAAATTCGAGTGATACCGCCGCAAATGCCATTTACACAGGGGTCTGTTTCCAACTCGATTCTATTGACATGCAGGGAGGCCGTATGTATTGTATCCATCTGTGAAATTGACAACTTCCATCACTGAAAACAGGAGCGCAACATGAGAAAGCTCTTCACACCGCTGACCCTACGTTCGGTCACGTTCAGAAACAGGATTTTCGTATCTCCCATGTGCCAGTATTCGAGCCGTGACGGGCTGGCCACCGACTGGCACCTCGTTCACTTGGGAACTCGCGCGGTCGGCGGCGCCGGGCTCGTAATGGTCGAAGCATCTGCGGTCAGCCCCGAAGGGAGAATCAGTCCCGACGACAGCGGAATATGGAGCGATGAGCACACGGAAGCGTTCAGGCCGATCGCCCGTTTTATCCGCGAACAGGGTGCGGTTGCCGGAATCCAGATTGCGCATGCGGGACGCAAGGGTTCAACGGATGCCCCATGGAGAGGCGGCGGAGCATTGGGCCCCGATGAAAGAGGATGGGAACCTTCGGCTCCGAGCGCGATCCCCTATGATTCCGGTTACCCGGTTCCCCATGAACTGTCAATTGACGAAATGTACGAGATCGAAGTGCAGTTCGCCGCGGCCGCCAGACGTGCGTTGACCGCCGGATTCCAGGTGATCGAGATCCACATGGCACACGGATATCTGCTGCATGAATTTCTCTCTCCGATATCAAATAACCGCAGTGACGAATACGGCGGGACACTGGAGAACCGTTTACGTTTTCCCCTCAGAATCGCCAAGGCGGTTCGGGCGGTGTGGCCGGAACATCTGCCGCTTTTTGTCCGCATATCCTCCAGGGACTGGGCGGAGGGCGGATGGGACCTCGGCCAATCAGTACTTCTGTCCAGGCGGTTGAAAATAATCGGAGTCGACCTCATAGACTGCTCTTCCGGATTTATCGTCCCTGACGAACCATTCCCTTCCGGACCCGGCTTCCAGGTACCTTTCGCCACGGCGATCCGCAAGGAGCTGGCCATTGCAACCGGCGCAGTTGGCTATATTACCGATCCCGCTCAGGCTGAGCAGATTGTTGCAACCGGCCAGGCTGATGTCGTTTTCCTGGCGAGGCAGATGTTACGTGATCCTTACTGGCCATTACACGCGGCAAAGTCTCTTGGAGTCGACATTCCATGGCCAGACCAGTACCTGCGTGCAAAACAAAAATAAATGAAAAAACGGGCATCGATCTCAATCTCTGAAACTTCATTAAAATGACAGGTTTAGCAAAAGTACGTTTTATTCATCCATTTTTCCTAACCAGGCCATTGGTCTTACCAATAATGGAAACGAGATGCAAGATGCAGATTTACATCTCCGTGAAATGAAGTTCCCGAGATTATAATAATTAGATTGATGATAAATACAAACGGATGTTTTTTGGAAAACAAAGGAACGATTATAAAGCCAGGAAAATACCGGCATTACAAGGGCAACTACTACGAAGTCATTGGTGTAGCGCGACACAGCGAAACCGAAGAGAGCTTTGTGGTATATCGCTGTCTGTACGGTGACTATTCGCTTTGGGTAAGACCCATCGATATGTTTCTGGAAGATGTGGACGTGAACGGCTGTACAGTTCCACGTTTTGCATGGGACGGGGAAGAATTGTAATACCCTTTTCCAAGATCGAATTTAGCGCTTTATCAAATATAATCATCAAACGTCCCCCGCCATTCTTTAATTATAATAAAATTAGAGATTTGTACCGCCTCCTTGGTATTTTCACAAACCTTCCCATGCAGACAGAGAACACTAAAACCTCATACCAACTACATCTTTTAAACCTGTTAAACTGAATAACCTGAAATCCAGAAGAGACTGTCCTCACATTGGAGTCATGTCCAAATCTTTCGGCTCATTTAATTAGTTTTTCTTTACATGACCCACACTAATAGAGTAAAGGGCTTAAACATTTACAATTTTATCATTTCAAAAAACATCATCAAAACCACTCAGCCTTCATTTTCAGCGAGCAGAAAGGAGTAATAAATTCAAATGTCCGGAAAGATTTCCGATTACTTTGAAAGACACGAGGAACAGGCTTTCTTTGCAAAAGCCTTCTTTACGATTTTGGCCATTATCCTTCTGCGTGAATTTCTCAGAGGCCTGATTATACTGATTGTTATCTTTTTCCCGATATTTTTCCTTCTTTATGTAAGATTCCAGGCATCCACATGCGGTAGGAGCACCCTCGATATACTTAAAGAACATATTACATTCATGCCTTTCATGTACGCAGATGGAGAAAGGAAGAAAGAATACATCCCTCTCGTTACTTACAGTCTGATTCTTGCCAACATAATCATTTTCTATGTGTTTGAACTAAACCCGTTCGTCGAACCTGAATTCATCATGAACAACCTCGTCTTCATCCCCTACAAACCCGATTTCTTAATCGTTCCCGTGAGCGCATTTACTTCACTCTTTCTACATGCAAACGGAGGTGACACTCCGCACGGGTTAAAACCCGGCGGCTTCTTGGGCTAACCCCTCCGACATCAAGGAGCTTGGCGCCCTAAGGGACTGTCCGTCCCCACCGAGGGACTCAAGGCCCCTCCTGAGAATATTGATTGCTGCGTTGTGGTCCCTATCCAGGGAAAGGCCGCACTCAGGGCAGTCTATCCACCGGTCTGAAAGTTTCAACCTTTCAAGGATGTGGCCACAGCCAGAGCAAGTTTTCGACGTACCCGATGGATTGACCTGGATAACTACACGCCCAGCTTCTTCCGCTTTGGCATGCAGCCGTTGGACCAGGTAGTTCCATCCGGCATCGAGTATGCTCTTTGACAGGTGTCGGTTGCGTACCATGTTTTGGATCTGCAAATCTTCCAGAGCAACAAGTTCGTTTTCCGCAATCAGGTTGTTGGCCAGCTTGTTCAGAAAATCCTGCCGTTGCCTGGAAATCTTCAGGTGGTGTCGCTGGAGAAGCCGGACTGCCTTTCGGCGGTTTGTACCACCCTTTTTCTTTCGGGCTACGGATCGTTGCAGGACACGGAGTTTTCTTTGCCCGACGCGATACCATTTCGGATTATCGGTGACGTTGCCTTCAGAGTCGGTAGTGAGGCTTTTGACGCCGACATCGACCCCTGCGACTCTGCCCGTGGCAGGAAGTGGTTTCGCTTCGACTTCACAGGAAAAACAGGCATACCAGCCGTCGGCCTTGCGGATGATCCTGACCGTTGATGGCTCGGACGGCATCTCCCGGTGCCACCGGACGGCTATCCGGCCAACGCCGGAGACTTTCAGGCGTCGTCCGTGGATCTTGAAGCCGTTGCCGTATTCCTTCAGGCCAAAGCTATCGAATCGGTCTTTCCCCTTGAAACGGGGGTAGCCCGGCTTTTCACCTGACTTGATCCGGCGAAAGAAGGACTTGAATGCTTTATCCAGATCGGCAACCACAATCTGCAGAATGTGGCTGTGGATGTTCCTGGCAAATGGTGAGGTACTTTTGAGAGTCTTGACCTTGCGAAGCTGCTCAACCTTGGAGACAGTGCGCTGTTCGGATTCGTACACATCTTTACGCTCTGCAAGACAGTCGTTGTAGAATCTGCGACACGTTTCTACGGTTGCATCCAGTAGCCGTTTCTGGGGCTTCGTCGGATACAGCCGATATGCAAAGGTCTTTATTGGCATTATTGGCCCTTTTGCGCCTCAATGTATCTCTGGATCGCCCACTGGGAGACGTTTCCCGCGGTTGAGGCAAAGTATGACCTGGTCCACATGGACGGCATCTTGAGTAGTGAGGGATGCTTTTTCCGCAGATGGTTTGCCGTGGCCCCCTTCATTTCCTTGACCACTTCAGCGGCAGAGTCGGAAGGGAATACCCGGATGAAAAGGTGGATATGGTCCGGTTGTATTGCCAAGTCGAGAACATCCCAACCTTTAATCAATGCTTTTTCGCGGATGATCCGTTCGCAATCCTTGGCAATATCGTCTTTCAGGACGGCCTTTCGCCGCTTCGGGCACCAGACTAGGTGGTAGACAATCAGGTGGACTCTATGTTCGTCTCGTTGATATTCCATGTTGTTTATATATCATACATCAACACAAAAATCAACAAATTCCCGGCTATCTACGCGGGTTGAAACCCGGTAGCTTGCGCCGGTATTGTTCTGTCATCTCTGGGGGAACATGATCTTTCTGTGGGTAATAGACACGGTGGTGGAGAGAAGGATCGGCAGCCGGCAATTCCTGCTCATTTACCTGATAACCGGTCTCTTGGCAAATTTCTGTTATATATTTATAAATTTCCTGGCAGACTCAAATGTGGGGCATATCCTCGGGGCATCTGGTGCAATTGCCGGAATTATGGGTGTTTTCGCTGTGCGCTGCTACTTCAAGAGCATGGTATTTCCCTTACCTATTCTTGGCATATTTTCCCTGATTCTGCCCATAAGTTTCAAAATAAGACTCAATTCACTGGTAATTATGGGTTTATTTTTCCTCATGGACCTAAGCGGCGGCATTGGTCAAATTACGGGACAGAATGCTTCCAACATAGGCCACTGGGCACACGTCGGCGGTATGCTTGCGGGCGTAGGCCTGGCATTCTTCCTCAAGCTTGGAGAAGGTGCTATCGAGGAACGTCACATGGAAATCGGGGCTCGGGCCGCAGAGTCTAACATCGGTTATGCATCAGCAGAACGCTCTTTGCGCATCGCTCTGGAAAAGAATCCGGGCAATACCGAGGCAATCCTCCACCTTGCGCGGATCAAGTCTAAATTACCATGTCTGAAGAAGGGAAAACTCTTTACAACGAGGCCATTCGTCTCTTGATTAAGGTTAACCCGCAACAGGCGGCTGAAGTGTACGAAGAGTTTTACAAGAAATACATGACCGGAGTGGAACCTGTCCTGCAATACCGGTTGGCCGTGATCTATTACAAAAAAAGAAATCTGGATTTGGCTGCCCGTTGCCTGGAATGTGTGCTGAAAACTCCCGGGGTAACACCCGATGTGCAGGAAAGAGCACTTTATCAGTATGCTTCCATATTGGACGAGATGGGTCTCGCGGATGCCGCCCATGATTTCTTCAGGCAATTTCTTGCTGCTTTCCCGGGCTCTCCTGCCGCCACAAAGGTAAAACTGAAATTAGGTGTGACCTGATTCTGGACATTTGAACAAGCAGGCATTATGGATATTTTTTATCACTTAAATTCCCGGTATATTTCTTCCTGATTCTGGACTATAAACGAAACCGGCCACATTAACCTGTCATTTAAAACCTGTGCAGTCAGCATTAAGCTAAACAGCGCAGCATTTTCTTCCCTTCCCTGAAAATAACTTCCATTTTATTGGGCTTTACCACGCTTTTGACTATTCCCAATCCGAAAACAGGATGTTCGATTATATCATTCACCTTGAATATTCCGTTCATATCATAGGGCACGGCCCGTCCACTGTTCATGGCAGGAATTAGCCCTTCCCATTCTTCCTGTGCTTTTGCCCCCGCTGTCACCCTTGGTTTTCCCGGAGAGGTCTCCTTTGCACGGCTTGAAACCTTGGCCGAAGGAGTTTTCTTAACTTCTACGGAAGGGTAATAGTTGTGAACTCCCCCACAGGTGTTACACTCAACACGTACCACCTTATCAGCAACCATGGCAACAATCCTGTGATTGAGAACTGCCCGGCACTTCGTGCATCGGGCTTCTATTATATCTCCCGCAGCTAGTTTTCTTGCAATCATCCAATTACTCCTTTATTCATTCCTTAAACATTACAAAACATCCATTCACTCAACAAAAAATCAAAAAGGGTTAGGTTTTTTACCTAACCCCTCAGCATATATTGGAGCGGGAAACAGGATTCGAATCAAGCTGGATTCATAAGTCATTTCCTACATCAAACAATATAATGTCACAAATACAGACACTTAATACCTAACCTCCCTGTGGATTCCGTCCAATGAAATACAGGATTTTAGTTTAGAATACAGTCCTATCTGCGAAAGTTTTGCGAAAGGCTACCAATTCCTGCCTTAAAAAAGCATGACATTTGGGAAATTGATAATATCAGCAATGAAATCTTTACGCTAGAAGTTTTTCGAAAGCACAATAATAGACAATTATCACATTTCCGCCGTATCTCAAAATGCAAATAACGTTCAACTTTCGCATTAGTAGACATAAATCCTTATTTGATCAGCTAATATAAAGCCGCATATCCGAAAGACAAGAAAAGTTTTCCATATTGTTTTGCTTAATACTTTGGCGTGCATGCCTAATTCTTGGGCAATGCAAACTTTTAATATACCGGCCATGGATAGTTATATCCATGGCCGGTATTCAGTCAGAAGGTACAAATAGTAATATATTCAGCGACTTGCAAATATTTTGCGACTCAAATTGTTTGTGCACCAATTTCATGAAACTTGGCATGTGAAGTGCTAATCTATTGAGTGTTTTCGGGCAATGGAGCCCGGTGGAAAATATTCCGCCGGGTTTTTTTCTGCCCTGATAAAAATTGGAATAATTCGGGTCAAGATGGGATAAATTTTTAACGGGAACCTGTTTCTCTTTCGAAATTTTGCCCACAAAGCTGCAAATTACATTAGATTCCTGATTTTCAAGGGGCAGTCAAATGCGTGGCATCACAACTCTTGTTTTTCTTATGTTTATCAGTGGTTATTACTTGCATCTCGATACGCGTGGATTGGTGAACCAGACAGATACAAGTTATCAGAAGGCATCTCAACGATTGGAAAACAATCTTTTTACCCAGATGCTGACGAAATTACCCGAACAGAATGATGCGGGTTTTAAAAATGTGTTAGTTTCAGCAGTTTCTGCCACGGATACCCATGAAGCGGGGAAAGTGGGACCATGGATTCCTTTAATGACGGCCGGAACTTATTCTCCCTTGGACGATATAGGCGGTCAACAAAATGAATTTTTGTGGACTCTCTGACATCCCTTTGAGGAATGTCGTTGTTAATGCATTTTTCAAGTGGTGACGGATGGAGACCAATTCAAGAGACCAGGATTGCATCCGTATAAAGGCCATGTAAATCGGAACCGGGTAGCGTAAATACTTTTATTGTTTGAAAAGCAATGCGGTACGAACAAACGGAAGCTTGTAAATGAATGGGTTACTAAATCAATAGGAAAGGAGTAAAAAGTATGTATCGGGTGGTGTCTATCGCATTGTCAATGGTTTTAGGGAGTTTTGGTTTTGTTCTGTTGAAAATCACGGCTGTATCTTTCACAAATCTCGTTCTGGATTCTTTCAATTTTTGCTTCGCTACCAAGAAAATTACTCCATCGGATACCAGGCATGAGATTATCGACGAATTTCTCCAGAGAACTGCCTGGCTGCAAATTCTGCTGAAAAAAATCTTTTTCATAAAACCGCATCATTCGGAAAATATCTGTCTCGAAACTGTTGAACTCCAAAAAGCCACACATTAGAATTTGACATGTTTTGCTTATGATTTTTTTACCTTCAGCGCTTTGGAGCGAAAGCCAGGGCTTCAAGGTTCAGCTAAGAGAATACTTCATTCTCGACGCAAGGCGGTGATCGGGTCCAACCGGGTGGCCTTCCATGCCGGATAGAAACCGGAAGAGATGCCCACTGCTATCGCAAACAGCGGAGCAATAACCAGGGATTCCGGAGAAACGGTCACGGGCCATCCCAAAAAATACCCTAAGATGAAAGATCCAGCCACACCGACAAATACCCCGAGGAGGCCGCCAAACAAGCTCAAAATGACGGCCTCTTCCAGAAACTGCACCAATATGGCCCGTGTCGTGGCCCCAACCGCAAGCCGTATCCCAATTTCCCTCGTACGCTCGGTCACCGCTACCAGCATCACATTCATGATACCAATCCCGCCAACGAGGAGAGCGATTGAGGCGATGCTTATGAGGAGAAGGGCGAGCGTCTGTTTGGCAGCAATCTCGGCCTTGATCACCTCTTCCGGATGACGGATATTGAAATCATCCTGTTCGCCGGGCAGAATGTGATGCCGGTAGCGTAACAGGGCGCTGATCCGGTCGATCGCCGGGTTTGCATCTTCAAGTGAGACAGCCGAACACATAATATCGTCCAACCATGTGAACCCCTTGCCCCTCAATTTTCTCTGCACCGTTGTATAGGGCAATATGACGGTGTCGTCCTGATCATGTCCAGTGCCTGACTGGCCTTTAGGTGCCAGCACGCCGAGGACCCGGAATATCATGTTGTTGATCCGGATATCCCGGCCGACCGCCTCCTTCTCTCCGAAGAGTTCCTGGCGCACAGTTTGTCCGAGCAGGCAGACATTGGCAGTATGCAGCACATCTGCGCTCGTGAATGGTGCTCCTTCCACAAGCTCCCAATGCCTGATCTCCAGGAATTCCGGGGTGACGCCACGGTAATGTGTCGTCCAGTTACGGTTTCCCGAGATAACGATCACATTCCCGTCCACATTCGGGGAAGCACTTTTAATTGTTGACACTTCGTTGCGGATTGCTTCCACATCTCCCATGGTAAGGGAGGTCATTCCGTGACTTCCGGACCGTACCCCGTTTACGTTCCGGGAACCAGCCTCGATCCAGACGAGATTATCTCCCAGATCCTGGAGCTTCTGTTCGGCACGCCTGGAACCTGCGGTACCGATGGCAACCACACAGACAACGGCGGCGATACCGATGGTAATCCCGATTGCCGCTAGTGCGCTGCGCAGCTTGTTTCGGCGGAGGGACTTGATGGCCTCACGGCCCAGGAAACTCAGCGGAAGGTCTAAGACATTTTTTGACAGACTGGGCATAAAATATTTTTTCAAACAAACTCAGGTATATACAGGGCTTATCAAAACCCCTGCCGGTACATCAGGAGAACCACAAGCGACATGAACAGGCAATAATAGCCGAAGAATTGCCACCGGCCTCGCTCCAGCCAGGCGGAAAGCCAGCGCAGGGCAAGCAGGCCCGAGGCAAAGCTCAGTGCCATTCCGATCAGGCTTGGGAAAAAGAGGTGAGAAAGGCTTGCTCCGGACAATGTCGAAGTTGACGGTGCTTTCAGCAGACGGAAAGTTTCGCGGGCGATTACCGGCGGAGTGAGCACTACCGCCAAGGCAAAGCTGAATTCTTCCACCCTTGCCCTGGCAACCCCGAGAAGTAATCCGGCCGATATAGTAGCGCCTGAGCGGGAGAACCCGCGAAAGGGAAGGCAAAGGCCCTGCACGGCGCCGATAATAACTGATTCCTTCATCCCTTGGGCCTCCGATTCCTTTGATCGGTTCCCCGCCAGCCCGGAATACACAATCAAGATACCCGCTCCGGCCAGTGCGGCGGCGATCAGACCCAGGTTGCCGAAGAGAAGTTCAATTTGAGCATGCTGAACATTACCTAATGCGAACTTTTCTATCAAAAACTTGAGAATAAGTCCTATAATCCCGGTACATACAGTGGCAACAGCGATAAGCTTTGCCGAATTAAGCAAAACATTTCGTGATGAGAAAAAACGTCTTTTCCAGGATTTCCAGAAATAGAAGATCACCGCGAACATGGTCCCGGTGTGGAGCATTACCAGAAGAAGGGTCATCTCCGGTGTGGTCGGATCGAGTCCCATGAGCTTTTCAGCGATTATGACATGGGCGGAGCTGGAAACGGGTAATAATTCAGCGGCGCCCTGTATTGCCGCCAGAACAAAAATCTCAAGAAATGTCATTATAACCTCAAACAATCAATTTCAAATATTCGTTCACAAATTATGATCTCAGTTCGCCTTGGACGAATTTGCCATGCATCTCGATGGTCAGTGTCTCAATTCGTTGGCTCAGATCTTTTACGAGTTCAGTCAATTGGGTATTCTGTTGCAGTAACTCAAATATTTGTGCGGTCTGTTGTGCGGCAAGAGTTTGGCGCTGTTCGCCAGCCAAGGCGAGTGCTTCCCGATGTTGTGCGTCGGCATCAGCGTGCGCCTTATCGCGGTCTGCCTGTCGTGTCTGTGCCAGCAAGATAAGTGGGGCAGCATAAGCTGCCTGGAGACTAAAAGCAAGATTGAGCAGGATAAACGGATAGACATCGAACTTGGTAAAGCCAAGTGCATTCAGTCCAATCCAAATTGCAACTATTACTGTCTGTGCAACAAGAAAAACAGGTGTCCCGAAAAATCGTGCAAAAGCCTCTGCCTTCAGTGCGAACCAGTCATCTCCGAAGACCGAGCCCAGATGAAGGTGGGGAAGATGGAATCGAAGGTAATGATTCGGCGCGTCGGTGGCGGGAGGAACTGGAGCCGATGTTATGGAGCGTGTTTCCATATTTTCTCCTTTAAAAGCCAAACTAAATTTAGGCCGCTATCGAACATTGTAATTTTAGACATCGTAACCGAATGTATTTACGGCAATATACCATAAATGCATGATATTATGACATTTTGTGTATTGGCTAAAATACAGGCATTCTGTAATCCCTCCAGTAATAACAAAACAATTGTTCCTTGCCATCAAACTTATCAACAGTTATTCAACACAATATGTTGAAAGTTGGTTACAGAGATTTTTTGAGCATGACTTCTCAGAGGTGGCGGACTCAAGGTTAAAATTTCGATTCCAGCGAAATTATTAGAAAGATGATTCTTATGCCAGATGAGAACACATAGCCTAATTTACCTCGCATTCTTGTCATCGATGACGAGGCTGCGATACGAAGCTTCCCATATACCGTCCTGGACACAGGGTAGTTTTAACCCTGCACCAGGCGGAAAACGGTCATGCCGTGCTGGCTGAGGCCGCGGCGGCCAAGCCTGACGTGAAACTGACAAAAAGGGTAGTTTCGAGTACTTTCTTTGAATTCTTCCCCTTTATGGGCCAAACAAAGCCACGCTCTTTGGATGCAAATTCAGTCGATATTCACTGTCTTGTCCGACAACTTCTTCTGTTTGATCTTTTCCACGACAACGTTCAAAACGGTTGGCTTGATACGGTCTATTGCAACGCCCGAAGGCAGTTCGAAATTTTTCTTCTCAACATGAATAAAATTGTAGCCTTCCTTCACGTTTGCGAGATCTATCTCCGCGGTAATCTCACCTTCCTTTGGTGCCGGAATCAGGCTGGATAACGTTTTTACTTGAACATCCAAATCATCGGGATAACTCTTCATGAGCAAAAAATTATTCGGCAAATTCCGATATGTAACTGGTACCAGAACATTGATAATTTCTCCTTTTCGTGTGCTGATAATCAGCCAGGTAACGCAAACGAGAACAACCGCGATTAATTTTTGCCAGAAATTTCTATGTAACTGTTTCCATAAAAAGGGTCTTGATTTTTCTTGCTTTTTGGAATAGAGAAGATCGTTCAAAAGACCGGCAAGCTGCTCTGAACTATCGATTTTTTGCAAATTACCTAAGAGGGCAACGGAAACACAGCCTCTTTCTTCGGAAACAACGACCACAACAGCATCCGAGCGTTCGGAAAGCCCGAGTGCGGCCCTGTGCCTCGTCCCGAAAAATTGAGGAATTTCTGAATTCACAGATAAAGGAAGGTATACGGAAGCCATGGTTATCCTGTCATGGCGTATAACCACGGCGCCGTCATGCAGTGGACTACCCTCATTGAATATACTGCATATCAGCAGGCCGCTTGCCATGCTGTCGATAAGAAAACCATTGTGTAAATATTCATCAACCGGTTCTTTACGCGGAAAGACAATTAGACGCCCCGGTCTTGTTTTCCGCCATGGAGAAAATCGATTTACACAGATCAACAATGTCGAGCAACTGGCCTTGATCGTGGGAGCCGAATAGATTGTGCATAGGACTAAAGCGGAATAGGACCTGGCGGATTTCCGACTGAAAAATAACGATTATCAGTACAAAAAGAGCCGTCCCGAGTTCTTGCAGTATCCAGCTTGTCATGAATAAGCCGAAACGTCTGGTTATAATATAAAGGACAGTGAGTGAACCCAAACCAATAAGAACCTGAAAGGCTTTCGTATTCTTGAACCAGTTGTATAGCTGGTATACAAGAAAGCTCATTATGATGATATCGACAATATCCTGCCAGCGAATATAAGGCAGATGCATTCCAGCTCCTAACTCACGATAAGGTAGTTAAATTATAGCAGTTTTATGCCGAAATATTTTTCATAAGTTGATAAATAGGTACTCAAGCAGCTGCCGGACTATCTCGAAGAATTTAACCGGTATTTTTCCCCACAGACTATTACTCTATGCGGTGAGACCACACCGGCTGCGTATCTCCTTCTTTGCCGCGCGAGACCTTTATTTGCGACGAGCCGTCCGCGCGCATGACAAAGATGGCTTCTCTGCCGTCCCGATTTGAGCTGAAAGTTATGAACCTTCCGTCGGGTGACCAGTGCGGATTTTCGTTCCTCCCTTCAGTTGTCAGCTGGGTGTCGCCGCTTCCATCGGGGCTTATTGAATAAATCTGGAATCCTGCCTGCTGTCGGCTGTACAGGATTCTGTCGCCTTTGGGAGACCATGACGGGTTGACGTTGTAATTGCCGCTGTAGGTCAGTCTGTGAACGCCAGAGCCGTCGGAATTCATGATAAATATCTGCGGATTGCCGAGCCTGTCGGAGACGAAGGCAATCTTTGATCCGTCGGGAGACCAGGTGGGAGAGATGTTAATCGAATCGCTGTCGGTTAATTTGGCGATTTGCTTGCCGGTATTGGTGATGAGATATATTTCCGGATTGCCGTTCTTGCTCATGGAAAGGGCTATCCTGTTTCCATCCGGAGACCACGTACCAGTAAAATTTAAGCCCCTGTGTGCTGAGATGCATGCCTCGGCGCCTCCTGAAACCGATGCCACGAAAAGGTCAGGGTTCCCCTTCTTGTATGAGGTGAATAAAATTTCGTTTCCGTCCGGAGAAATGTCCGGATCCAGGTTTATCGAACCGTTTCCGGTAATCCGGCGTACATTGTACCCGTCATAATCCATGAGACAGATCTCTTTGTTTCCAGTCGCTTTGGAAACATAAACGATTTTTCCTGTAAAAGGTCCCTTTTCTCCCGTTACAGAGAACATCACTTCGTCTGAAAAGGCGTGAGCCATCCATCTCAATTGTTTGCCGTTTCCAGTGTAGAGTTTCGCGGCAAGCTCCTTTCCCTGAGAGACATCGTAAAGCCTTAATTCGAGGGTAGTCTTTCCTCCTGAAACGGTATAGCCGCTTTTTATTAGATAAACGGCTCCCAGCGTCTTCCATGGGGCATAATCGAACTCACCGGGGCGTATGCCGCCAGTCCCAGCACTCGTGGTACCGGCAATAATTGAAAACGGGCCGGCCAAGGAGAGGTCGAATTTCAGGATATCCGCTACTGTTTCTGCGATCTTCGGGTCCTGCTCTCCGCCAAGGCTTACGACGGGCGCCACTGCAAGAGGCATCTGTTAGTTACCCTGGGCTGTAACTTCCAGATACCCCTCCTGAGCATGGAGCAGCGTGGGGGAAACCAGTACCATAAATAGAAAGAGAATGATCATTTTCACTTTTTTCCGACTCCTTCAGGCATGAATATGTATCCGTGGTCAAAGGTGCTGTTGTCGGGAGGCGGAGGGAATTTTTCCCCGGCAATCTGGATCGCCCTTACAACTGAAGCCTCGAACAGCTTGTCATGCGTGCTTTTTTCCATGCTGTAGCCAATGATTTTCCCGAAACGGTTTATTCTGAGCCGTATTTCCACTTCAGGGTTGCTGCTCTGGTATGCGATGGTTGCCCTGAATGCATCTCTCAGCCTTGACTGGATGTATGACGCATAATCGCTGCCGGCCTGCACGCCGCTACCTCCGGGTATGCCGGCCCGGGTGTTTGTCTTCAGGCTTCTCTTGAGAGCCGTCAGGGCCGATTGTTCGTGTTGGGAGTCCACCTTGTTCTCGATGTTGGAGATCCGTTTGAGGAAATCCTCCTCGGTTTCACCGGGCTTGGCGACTTGCAATGTTTTTTTAGGTGGCGTGGGCTCAACAGGCTTTTCAACTTTTTTCGGTCGCTGAACCCGTTTGAGTTTTTCTGTCACCTCAGTCTTTTGAACCCGCACAGGTTTTTCCACCTTTTGCTTATGCGGAACCGGCTCTGGTTTTACAGCTTTTTCCCTGTGCTGAACAGGAATTGACATCTCTTGTTTTGAAGTTGAAGACAGGGTTTCAATGGTTTTCTCCGGCCTGGACGGTGTACCGGACCGTGGTTTTGCCACCGGCAGGTTTGCCAACTCTACATAATACGTCGGTGTCGCCGGTTTGTAAGTATTGAAACGGCCAAATTCGAATATCAATGCGAATACGAGTAAGTGAAACAGCACGGAAAAAAACAGTAATTGGCTGATTCCCGGATCTCTTGCCGGTTTACGGTTCCCTGTCAGTTTATGGTTTCTTGGGAGTTTGCGGTTCATTTGCCTGGAGTTGGCTCCGTGACCATGCCGAGACGTTCAATTCCCGCTGCCTTGATTTCGGCCATGGTTTTAACCACTTCACCGTAAGGAACTACCCTGTCGGCTTTGAGGAAGGCTTCTTTTTCAGTTCTTGATGCGAACATGGAGGATAGTTTGTCTTTCAGTTCGCCGGGAGAGACTTGTACGTTGTTGATGAAAACCCTGTTGCCCTTGTCTATAGAAACAACCACGATCTGTTGTTCTGCATTCAGGGATTTTGCATGTGCCTTGGGTAGATTGACCTGCACGCCCTGTTGCATCATTGGAGCCGTTACCATGAAAATGATCAGCAGCACCAGCATAACATCGACCAAAGGGGTGACGTTTATCTGTGACATGGTGCCGCTATTGCCGCTATTCCTGCTACCTATTTCCATGGTCTCTTCCTATTTCTCAGCGAAGTTGCGCTGTACAATGTTCAGATACTCGCCGGAAAAGCTGTCCATTTCTGCGACAAGTATTCTTATCTTGTTCTGGAAATGATTGTACCCCATGACCGCGGGAATAGCGGCGACTAGACCTATTGCTGTTGCTATCAAAGCTTCGGCAATGCCCGGAGCGACAACGGCCAGGGAAGCTGCCCCGGTTTCGCCTATCCCCTTGAACGCCGTCATGATTCCCCAGACCGTACCGAAAAGTCCAATGAAAGGAGCAGTGGAGCCGGTGGTCGCGAGAAAAGTAAGATACTTTTCCAGACGGGTTGTCTCAGTCATGCATGCACGAGTGAGAGCGCGGGCAATATTTTCTATGCCACATGTCTCCATATTGAAAGTATCCGACTCTTCATTTTCAGATCGCTTTTCCCGCAACTTTCCCAATTCGCTGAAACCTTCCCTGAAAAGTACTGTCAAGGGTGAGTGGGCAAAACGATCAAGTTGCGCATTGATAGCGTCGAATCGCTTCGTTTTCCAGAAAAAAGCCAGGAATCGAGTGGATGCGCTTCTTGCCCTTTGCACCTGGAGAAATTTAAATAAAATTATGCCCCATGAAACTACTGAAAAAATGAGAAGTATTGCCAATACCAATTTTACGACCAGTCCGGTCATTACCAGGATTCCCAACTTGTTTACCTCCAGAGTTGTTTAAACGATTGATAACTATAAAAGATGACAGTGTGTGCTCAAAATAATCCAGGTTTGATGCCTGCAGTGTTGCAAGAAAAAGGATCCGGGTTACGAAATTATAGACTACAAGAAACACCGGGGTAAGCGTTGTACAATTTTGCCCTGTAACTGACCAGCGGCTTGGGTCATCAGCCCAATTGCCTGATGATATCCGGGACGGCTTGCTTCATTGCATCCTGCATGGCATTTTGCAAAACCGACTGCAAAAACGTCATGTTATTCCCATTTATCGCCTCATCGGAAAACTTCGACTGGTAATCCAGCTTTTTGAACTTGCTTCCATTCTTCCATAGCTCCAGGGAAATGGTCACCATACACGTGGCCTGGTCTTTGATTATCGAGGAGTTCTCGTCAATTTTTATATTGCTCAGGCTGATGTTAATCCCCTTATTGACATCCACCGGCAAACTGTTCACCTCCATGACTTTGTAGCCCGCAAGCGTAAGTTCACTGCTCAATGCATCGAGAACCATGTCATTGGGTGATATTTTGCTCACTACATCGCCAGATTGTCTCCAGTCATTATATTGCACTTTTCCTATTACCCAATTGACGCTGTCGGCGTTCGAGGTCCCAGGCCGCAGCCCGGCCGACGCGAGGTATATTTCTCCCGAACCGCCTGCGGCATTGGCTGCGGGCTGGTAAAGCATGGTGACATTTTGATCATAGGTAGCGCATCCCGATAGAAGAGCCAACATGATCATGCATGCAAGTAAATAAACAGAATTTTTAAATTTCATGAAATTCCCCTTGTGAAAGAAAAAATGCCTGGACAGGGTCAATCCCTTTCCAGGCAATGTTTACTCATATTATCGCAGCAGGTTATCTACTGGACTACGAACTCATCCCTGCGGTTCTTGGCCCATGCCGCCTCGTTGTGTCCCGCATCAGCTGGTTTTTCCTTGCCGTAGCTGATTGTTGAAAGATCGGCAGCCGGGATACCCATGGTTTCCAGATATTTTCTGGCGGTTTGAGCCCTCTTTTCTCCAAGAGCCATGTTGTACTCCGCAGATCCTCTCTCGTCGCAGTTGCCGGCTATAAGAACCTTGAAGGTGGATTTTTTCTGAAGAAGATCGCTGTCTTTGGAAAGGGCGGCGCGAGCTGCGTCACTGAGCTCATACGAATTAAAACCGAAATAGATTTTTTCCAGCGCAGACTGCAATTGCTCCTTTGTCATGCCCTGATTCGCGTTAAGATTTGTTTCCTGAACGGGAGCAGGCTTCACGGCTGTCTGTGCCGTTTCATTGTTAACGGCGGGATTTGCAGCGGTAGTCGCCACTGGGGCAATTGACTCATCTTTCTTGACGAGTTCCTTCTTGGCGCAACCGCTCGCCATCAATGCAGCACATACAGCAACCAGCATAAATCCGACCATACTTCTCTTCATTTTCTGCCTCCATTTTGATAAATACACTATTGCTTTTTGCGTAGTGTTCACTTCACTAAATCGCGTCGTAATCAATCAGGTTAGATCACTGGAATATGTTGTGCGGCAATCATTTTTGTCATATTATTCGTACACAAAATTTTTGTTGTCAAATAGTTTTTTCGAAGGGGAATCTAATGTCCAAGACAGGATAAATTGCAAATATAATTGATAACTTACGGTGGGGTTACAGTCGATTAACGTTTATTAAATAAAGGATTTAAGGGAGACCGGTTTGACAGGTCCCCAGTTATAGGCCATCAGGGTGCTTGCGGAAGCCTCACCGATTACGGTCTCGGAGTTGGCATGCAAGATGTAACTTCACCCAGCAACAGATGTTGGAATACTGGAACGTCCGGAAGGGAAAAAATGATTACAAGAACACGGTCTCGGGAAGATCGCAGAGTTGTAGAAATTATATTGACCGATCAAGGGTAGAATGTCATCAATAAGGCGCCTGAAGTGGACCAAGGACTGCTTGTCAGTAGATTAGAGCCTGGCTGACAAGGATTTTGATATCACGATCTTTATTTTGGAACAACGTGTCAAGATACTGGTTACACAGAAAATCCAGCCAAAATTGCTTCTCTCCCAGGAATTGATTACGCCTGAATGTATAGCCTAACTGATTAAGATGATTAAAGTCTCTCATCCCTCATGCCACTTGTAACAATAATTTGGCAGAATTGTAACATTCAGATGCTGCATTGACTTGACTCCCGTTTTTGTCTTGAACTAAGATACAGTTTCCCAGATATTACACCAAGAGCAGAGGGCTGCTCGATAATCGATAATGCTAAACCACCCGCAAGGTTGGGGCGGAAATCCAACAGAGTCTCAAGAAGATAGCCGGGTTGCCGAAATATCAACAAATATTCCGGAAACCTGGCTTTATTGTTATTTCAGCGGATAATGAACAAAATGGAGAATTTTTATGCATAAAAAAATTCAAGACATGGCGGTACTGATCGAATTTCTCACCGGCTCGGGGCTGGCGATTTTCTTTCACCTCGTACTTCACCATGTGGAAGCTGCTTACATCATCTTCGGGGTCGGCATCCTCTTGTCACTCGCTACTTATCTCCTTCGTGTAGATATCGAGCAAACCAGGGAAAAACTCATTGATCATTACGATCAGGCCCACGAGATAAACTTTACCATTGCCCGAATAGCCGATGCCGAATGCCGGGCCAAGGCTCAGGAAATCGTCGCCGGGACAAAAAGGACCTTGGCGCTTCTGCTCCAGGGGTACGTTCCGCTCGACGAGACGGAGTTCTACATGAAAGCCACCAGATACATGGACGAGAGCCTGCGACGGGTCAAAGCGGTCGATCCGGTTACGGCTGGCTGGGACAGTCGCGGAGCACTACTGAAATACTACCAGGCCAATTTGCGGGCCCTGGAAAGGGGTGTGGAAGTCACCCGTATATTTGTCCTCAATCGGGAAGAACTGGCTGACACGGAAGTACAGAAAATCCTTCTCCTCCAACTTCGTGACGGCATCGAGGTGCGTATTGCCCATCGTGACGAACTGCCGACGGCGAGCGAAATCAGCGGCCGAGATACTGTAAGCTCTTTCAACTTCGGGGTCTACGACGATAATGTAGCGACAGAGGTTTTCAGCCAACCGGGGAAGTTCTTCGGACGCAAGACTCGTGACCCTGCTCTGGTGAGCAATTATCAAAAACTTTTCGAGCTGATAGAACACGGCTCACACACCGTTGCGATTGAAGAGGACCATGTTGTCCTAGCAGCCGACATCCTTCCACTTGACTCGTAATTTTTCGCAGACAGGGGTATGGAGGTCTGATGCCCTGTATGGCTCCGGTCTGAGGCAATGGAGCGAGCACCTTTCGACTTAAACTCAAGAAGTGGAGCGAACGGGGGCCAACAGTCCCTGGTTGATCATGCTCGCCGGCAACTCGGGCTTGAGCGTGAGGGCCCGCTTGCGAAAAGGGCTCCAGAGCAGTTTGAGGATGTCAGCCAGCTTCATGTACCGGCCAAACCTGTGCAACAGTTTGAAGGTCTGAAACGGACGCAGGAATATCCGCTTGGCAAACAATAGCATATATCCCTGACGTGTCCTGTCAATAGTGGACACTCGCATCTCAAGCGGCCGCTGTCTGAAAGCTGTGCAATTTTGAGAAAACGGCCGGCGCTAAATAGCCAAGGCGTGAATGTCGCCGTTGGCGGTTGTAGAATATCTCGATGTACTCCCGGATGGAGGCTACAGCCTCGGACCTTGTCGCAAAGCGGCAATGATGCACCAGCTCATTCTTGAGGCTTCCCCAGAAGCTCTCCATGGGGGCGTTGTCATAGCAGTTGCCCTTGCGTGACATGGAGGCTTTCATGCCGAACTGCTCAAGAAGTTGACGGTAGCCATGGGCGCAGTACTGGCTGCCGCGATCCGAGTGGTGGATCAACCCAGGCGCCGGTCCGTTTTCTGCTGTACCGCGCGGAATAACGCCCGACTGGTCAGATCCTGTGTCATGCGCTCCGCCATGGCATAGCCGACGATTTCACAGGTAAATATGTCCTTAATCCCTGCAAGGTAGAGCCAGCCCTCTCCGGTAGGGATGTAGGTGATGTCTGCAACCCAGACTCTGTTAGGTGCGCTGTGCATAAAGGTTTGATTCAACAAGTTTTCCGCCACCGGCAAGTTATGCTTTGAATTCGTGGTCGCCTTGAATTTGCGTTTCTGCCGACAACGCAGGCCCAGCTCCCGGCGCAATCGGGAGATGCGGTCACGACCGGCAATAAAGCCATCAGCAGCCAATTCCGGCGGCAATCGGCGGGCACTGTAGGTCTCGCGAGTGCGCTTGTGGGCGGCTTTGATCGCCACCTTTAGGCGCTCATCCTCCTTGGCACGTCGGGAGGGTTTCCGCTTCAACCAGCTGTAAAAACCGCTGCGTGATACACCGAACAGACGGCTCATGGTTTTAACGGGAAAATGGAGCCGCCACTGTTTCATGAACGCGTACCGGGCAGCGACTCCCTGGCAAAGTACGCCGTTTTTTAAGATGTCACGCTCCATGCGGGCCTCTGCCAGCTCTTTACGCAACCGGGCATTCTCTTTCTCCAGTTCGGCTGCTGAACGCGCCCCAGGCGCCGCTGGACGGTTGGAAGCCTTGGAAGCTGCCACCCAGTTTGCCAGTGTCCCTTTGGGGATCGCCAGCCGGTCTGCTGCTGCCTGTTGCGACAGCCCTTGGTCGGTTACCAGTTTCACCGCCTCAGCTCGAAACTCAGGCGTATAACGTTGCTGCTTTTTCATTGTCACTCTCCTGCCTGGCAGTTTACCAAGCGAGAGTGTCCGTTGTCATCAGGATACGTCAATTACCTGAACTCGCTCTTTGCTGAACAGTGAGCCACCTATTTCAGTCGAAGAAGTCGGTAAAAGTTCTCGTCCCGGACGTAGATCATAAAGATCTTCATAAATTGTTCCCTGTTCTGAACTGTAATTAAATTTTTTATACCTTATAAATATTATGTTGATAAAGATAGTATTTTAGAACTTGGGAGGTAAGGAGATAAAACTCAACTACAAGGGACATGTCCTCACGGAGAACGCGTATTTGACATCACACTAAAAGCTCTGAGTTCGACTGTAAACAGTTTTGACAGCCGAAGACAATTTTCATCAGAGGTTATACGGTGGACGTCATGCACAACAGGGATATTATCGAAGTGGGTATGGAATTTGTAACGAAACCTTTCATGATGAGAATGAAATTGCCGATATATAAATTGCTGACCGATGCGGCTGGGACCGACCCGCCAAATCCAGGTGAAATCAATGCATGTTACACTATATACACAAAGTAAGTGACTCAAAGTTATTGACAGATTCCGGCTTCCCAAGCATATGATATGGAAATTTTGCAACCTAAAATCTCTTAAAAACCGTAATTATCCGAATACCCTATCTAGGAATTGGTACTCATTGAGGCCAAGGCGATCCAAAGGCTGATTTGGGTTGAGGATCTTAACGTCGAATGTACAAGGGTATATAAGTAGAGCAGCGAACAGAAAGACTAAAACGAAGGAGAAGATGTTGAAGGCAAACTTGATTTTCAGAACTCTCACCATAGCCGTTACCATGCAGTTGACAGTTGCCGCCTCCGCGGCATTCCAGACCTCAGGAATCACCAAACTGGGTTACTCCGTGCAAGTTGGTGCGTTTGCAGAAGTCTCGAACGCTCGGAGGCTAGCCGAGAAGCTCCAAGATAACGGTGTCGAAGCATATTACTTCAAGAAAAGCAGCAACTTGTTCGCGGTGCGCTTCGGCGACTACAACACATGGCGCCAAGCCAATAGAGCAGCCAGGTCGTTTGTCGAAGAAAAAAAGTTCAGTTCGTACTACATCACTCCTCCAGCCAGATTTGCAGCTCAAGATAATTTTGCGCCGGAAACAGCCAAAGTTAATGAAGAGTTAAAAAAAATAAAGGAAGGGCTAATAGAGGACGGAGCACAGCCAAGTAAAAATTTGACTGTGCACAATACGTCGGACACGTCCGGCCTGGGCGCCATCATCGCTGAGACGGCAGAGCGTTTTGTAGGGATCCCATACCAGTGGGGTGGAAACAACGTCGTCGAAGGACTCGACTGCAGTGCATTCGCGAAGGCCGTCTACTATCTTGTCGGCATAAACATCCCAAGGACCTCTGCTGAGCAGTTCAAAGTCGGCAAAAGCGTCGCCCGCTGCGACCTTCAAAAAGGTGACCTCGTCTTCTTCGGTTACAATGACGTCGTCAGCCACGTCGGGATCTACATCGGCGACAATAAGTTTGTCCAGGCACCCAAGCGCAACGACAAGATCAAGATCTCCGACTTGGACCACCCAGGTTTTTCCAAGAGATACATCGGAGCAAAAAGTTACCTATGACATCCTTTTCCAACTGGAGCATTGAATTTACCTATCAGATTCCGCTGGAACTTCACAAAACCCTTATCCGTGTGCCGGTCAACACCAGCCACAATTGAATTTGTCTGACCCTGCTCCCGGTTGCACATTGCCGCCTCCCCTCTCTGGATAATCCTCTCCGATGCGCACTTATGTTTATATAATAAATAAGCATAGTTATGCTCTCAAAATTATTGATAGATGCCTTACTGTTCATTGAGTTTAAACAGAAAATTTGAAATTATGCTGTGGAAATATGATATGTTTAAAAACTGGATTTTGAACTTAAAAAAGAACCAAACTCAAGGGGATAAAATGAATATCAGACTAATAAAGGGGATAACTGTTTTCGCAGCATTACTCTTAGTATTGTTTGGAGCGATGGAAACCAATGCGCTGGCAAGGGCCGGTGGCGGAAGGTCGTTCGGCAGCAGTGGCTCGAGAAGTTATTCACGTCCGGCAATCAATTATTCTCAGCCAGCACCAACGCGGGTCAGCCCATATAACACTCCTTATCAGTCACAGCCGGTTGGTGGTGGTTTTTTCAGGAACATGGCGGGAGGCATGGCCGGAGGAATACTTGGCGGAATGCTTTTCCGGGGACTTGGCTTTACAGGTGGAGGTTTCGGCGGCAGCGGGATCGGGGTGTTCGAGATTATCCTGATTGCCGGTATCTGCTATTTTATCTTCCGGATGGTGAACAAAAGACGTGCAGAACCGATGTCATATGAAAATACCTATGACCAGGGAGGGTATCAACAGGGCTACGCTCCTCCGTCACAAAATATCGACCAGACAAATTATAACGGGCCGGTGGATCTTTCAACAGGTCTGGCGCATATTCGACAGATGGATCCCTATTTTGACGAAACCCGTTTCAATGACAACGTCATGGACATATTCTTCAAAATCCAGAGCGCGTGGATGAACCGCGATCTGGTGCCGGCCGGGACACTTTTGACCGAAGAGATGCGAAGGATCTTCCAGGAGGATATCGACAAGATGATTCGCGAGAAGAAGGTCAACCGGCTGGAAAATATCGCGGTACGTAGTGTTGAGATAGTTGAGGCATGGCAGGAGCAGGGCCAGGACTATATCATTACCAGGATTTACGCCAATCTTCTCGACTATACCACAGATGACGTCACCAATACGGTTGTTGAGGGAAGCAAGACTGAACCGGTGAAGTTCGAGGAGTACTGGACCTTTGTCCGACCGGTGGGAAATAACAGCTGGCGACTGTCAGCGATTGCCCAGGCATAAAATTGCACTGGATGAAAGAGTTTGGCCGGGACTGTTAGCTCATCAGCTTTTTTGGGGCTAAAAAAAGCATGCTTCCCGGCCCTTCTTTTTGTTCAGATGATTTCGCAAATGGATAAAATCTCCGGCGCCGATGTGTTTTAAGGGGTTATAAAAGCAAAGAAAGGAAATTTTGCAAAATGAGAAGGTCTATTATATTAGGTATCGTTTTTGTCGCACTCCTCGCCGGCTGTCAACGGGGTGGACAAAAAGCAGAGCACAAAAAAAAGGTGATTGTCAAAACAAATGAAAATGCAACCACACAGTCAAAACTGGAAAAGCAAGAAAAAGAAGTCAAACAAGAAAACAACCTACCTCCAGTAGAAAAGAAGCTTGAGAAGGAAGTGGTTAAAGAACCGGCAAAACCGGAAAAACACCCCATCAAAAAAATCGAAGAAAGGCCTTTAGTGAAGTTTGCTCCAGGCACAGGGACGGTTGCCATCATCATTGATGACATGGGGAACAACGTGAAAGAAGTTCAGCAACTTATGTCAATTCATATCCCCATGACTTTTTCCATTATTCCTTGGACACCAAAAGATAAGGAGGTGGCCGAAGAAGCCCATGATAAAGGTTATGTTGTAATGGTGCATATGCCAATGCAGGCCAAAGGGGGCGAACGCCTTGGCAAAGAAGGTCTGTATGTAAGCCTTAGCGATGAAAATGTTGAACGTTCTGCAAAAGATATGCTGGACGAAGTCCCATACGCAGTGGGGGCAAATAACCATATGGGTTCTCTATTTACGGAGAATACAGAAAAAATGCGTGATGTTTTGTCTGTCCTTAAAGATAAAGGTTTCTTTTTTATAGACAGCAAAACAATTGCTGACTCGGTTGGTTATACCCTGGCAAAGCAAATGGGGGTAAAATGTGCCTCCAGGCAGGTATTTCTTGATAATGTGGTTGAAGTCGGGGCAATAACAAAACAACTGGAGCTGCTGGCAAAAATTGCAAGGAAAAAAGGAAGCGCCATCGCTATCTGTCATCCTCATTCAGTAACGATTGAAGCTCTTAAAAAAGAATTGCCAGCACTTAAAGATAGCGGGATAAAATTCGTATCGGTGAAAAAATTGACCAGTTAACCGCCCGGCAATTCATCGGCTGCGCTCGCTTTTCATCTGGATCTCCGGAAAAGACAAGACGGCCAGAATCATTGAGGAACCGGCACAGATTCAAGCCCAAATTTTAACCACTCCGGTTTATTCTGTGGGACCTATTGGGTCGTCACCCGCTGTTTTTGCAGTTGTTTGGGCCCTTTTTGATTGCGATACGCTTAAACTCCAGTTAAATTCTGCTGGGTATCAACCTTTGAAGTTCTCCTGTCGGCTGACAGGGATTCCATTCGCTGAGATTTCATTGTTACTGAGATTTTGGAAGATTTCCATAATTTCCAAAACCGCTTATTATAATTTCAAACTGATTTCCCGAAACAGATGAAGCCCCGCATAGTTATGCCGGGGCTTCATCTGTTTCACGCGATGCCAGGTATAAGTCAGGAGTTTTTCATTTCCCAATAAGACTTGTATAGATGATTCCCCGCCCATTGCAGACCTCTCGGATGTCTCATGAGCGCTTCGGCAGCCTTTGGATGGCGGCGGCACCACTGAATAAACGTCTGGGCCGCTGGGCGATGATGCTCCATTACCTCATCAAAAAACTGCCAACGAGGGTGCTGCGACGCAAACGCATTGATTCCCTCCGCGGGATGTGTAATAGCCCACGTAACAAAAATCCTGCATCTTTCAGGATGGCTCCCGTCCCATTCAAAGAACTTATGCGCTGCCTGAGGGTGGTTCTTCACCCAGTTTCCCAATTCGGAAGCTGCCTGCGGATGATTATCGGCCCATCTGTCGATAGCTGTTTCGGCAGGCGTAGCAGCGGTAACAGGAGTTACGGGAATTGTTGCCGCGCATCCAAGGATCACCAGGAAGAACGTTATGACTACGACAGTGTTGATGCTTTGTTTCATGGAAATGCTCCTTTGTGTTAAGAAGTTTCATGCCTGGACGCCGATGATGAGCTGTGGGCTGCCATGCATCGGCGCCGGCATCCATTATGTTTAATGCATAGTTATTTGAACCGGGCTGTTCGAAGTCCCCTGGCTTCCATTCCGGAGGTCGATGCCGTGAGCTGCACCAAGAGTTATGCGTCCTCCACCCCATCCGGCTGCATAGAGCCCGTAAAACGCTCCCGGAAGAGAACCGGCCGTTGAACCGCCGGGCAGGTTGCCGATGGTAACAACGTTACCTGCACCGCCGCCATTATGCATCGCTGTTCCGATTGTTGTGTCCCCGGTAAGAGTGCCGATACCGTCAATGATCAGACCGCCATGGGTTACAAACAGCTGTCCGGAGATCGGAAGGAAATTCGACATCCTCGATGGGAGCATGAAGGCCGCGGTGATGCTGTCGGATGTTGGCGCTGCAGTAAGGGTGGCCGGAGTGAACAAACTGTCACTCGTTTGTCCTGCGGCGCCGGAAACGGTGCATGCAACACTCGGCGTGACCCGTGCATATTGCTCAGCACCCGGAGCAGTCCAGAAGGTTCCCAATCCCTGGTCGGGGTTATATGCTGTGAAGGCGATTGGAGTCACATTTTGCCACGTTGCCAGATTAACCTGTCCGGTTGAAAGCGGGATGGATTGATAGAACTTGCCGACATAGGGATCAAGGTGGCGGAAACGGACTTCATAGGGCTTTGAACCGTCAACGGACTGATAAAAGTTTATCCAGGCGCCTGTCGGGTGGTAGGCAGTCTGCAATTGAGCCGTATACTCGGACCCGGAAGCCATGTTGATTGTTCCCAGGTTGGTCGTTGCCCCAGCAGCTACAGTAACCTGTTGAATTACATATGTCTGGACGTTCCTGCCGCGCAGAAGAATATCATAGGTCCCGGCTGCTACCGGAAACAGTGAAAATTGTCCCTGGCCAGCAAGTCCCGTGGCGCGCCTGACCACGAAGAACTGTCCGTTATTCGGGTCGGCGGAGTTTGACGGGTTGTTATAAAGCTTTTCCGCCTTGACAACAAAGTTGTAGCCGCTGCTGCTGGATATCACCCCGGTGATAGTGCCCGCCTGGCTCATATCGAAGTATTTAAGCCGCGGTTTGAGGATGAACTCCGGAGTTCCCTTGGGAGTGATGGGTCCAACCACGTCCTCGGTATTGAAATCCAGAACCAGCTTATTGTTGCTAGTCGCCGTGACAACTATCGGAGTCTCGGGTATTACGCTTATGCCGTCATCGGAAGAGGGGATTTCCAGGGGTGCCTGTTGAAAGGTATTACTGCTGTCGAGGTAATCGACTTCATTGTTGTATTTGACGGTATAGGATGCTCCGTTATAGGAAAAGCCGGGAAGATTGAAATTTGTGAGAGTCTCGTTGTCGGTATCGGCCAGAAAAATGCGTATCTGCTGGTAGGTTCCAACGGGCAGGGTGATGCTGCCGTTCCAGATCGTGCTCGGCGCTGCCCCGTTTGCCAATGCGGCAAGGTCGACCGTCACTGCAGTCGGGTTTCCGCCGGCGTCTTTCAATGGATATTTAAGCCATCCCGGATCATTGGTTCCGGCCACATTGCTGGTGTGGAACCAGACCTCCTTGACTGTTATCCAGACATGCTGAAAAGAGGTATTCGGCGCGTCCGTAACCCCGACACTTACCGTACCTGTCGACGCGTTTCCGCTTCCGCCTCCACCACAGCCTCCAAGCGACACGGACACGAAGAGTGTCGCTGCTGCCAGAAAAACAAACTTGCCAATGCCTTTTTTCATTTTTTTCCCCCTTTTTTTTAATTGCAGAGCCAATAAATTACTTTTTACGGAATAGATTCATTGGAGGAAACGCATAAGACCATCCACGGTTGACGGTTAATAATAAAAATTATCCGCAGTTCAGGTAATTCATTATTTTTCATTTTGGGGAGAAATTATTTAAGGCAAGAAAGAACGAAATATGGCGAGGATATTTTATGTGAACAAAATCAGAGGCATGCGCAAAAAATCATTGCAGGTGCCTGTTTCTTCACCACTCTATAACTTATTAACCTGGGCTATTGCGCGAAAACTATCGCTTCAAAAACAGATGGGGGTTGAGTTAAACTGAGCTTTATTCTACACTTATCCAAAGAATTGCTGACATGGCGGGAAAGGAGCCGAGCGGCTCCTTTCCCATTTTACAAGAATGTTTTAGCGGATTACTACGAAATCGTCCCTTCTGTTTTTTGCCCAGGCAGTTTTATCATGGCCGGGATCAACCGGTTTTTCCTTTCCAAAGCTGATGGTGGTCAAATTTTTTCGTAACTATTCAGCAAAATAATTAGTGCTCTTTGAAAAAAGTTCTTGACACGGTTTTTTGTGTTTTTTGCCTAATTCGGGCAAACATCGCCCCGATGGCTGCGATGCCAGGCCATGACGCACAAATGGCCGTTTGGTGCTTCCTTGCAGGGCCCGTGACACTCGGCCTCACATCTGGCATGCACAATGCGTTGTGCGGCATCCTGGCGACAAAAATTCCGGTTTCAAAACCTGTGGTATGATGCCTCATCTTTAACACAGGTGAACAGGATGACTGTCGATAACATAAATGTAGAAGCCGCCGTCAAGCGAGTCAACGATCTAATAGTCACGGAAAAGGACCTTTCTCCAGCGCTCAGAGCCAGCCTTGAAGTGCTCCTGCTCCTGGTAACCATACTGGCAAACCGGCTTGGTCTTACCAGTAAGAACAGCAGCAAGCCGCCATCGACAGATCCGAATCGTCTCAAGGTACGCAGAGAGCCCAGTGATCGCAAACCCGGTGGTCAATTCGGGCATCGTGGGGCAACTCTCAAGCCGGTAGCCGACCCTGATGAAGTCAGAATCATAACGGTTGATCAAGACACCTTGCCACAGGGAGCATACCGGGAAGTCGGTTATGAGAGCCGGCAGGTGATCGATCTGGATATCAGTACCGTGGTTACTGAATGGCGAGCCCAGATTCTGGAAGACCAGAATGGCAAGCGCTATGTTGCTCCGTTCCCGAAAGACGTCACTCGGCCTGTACAGTATGGGATCGGGGTCAAAGTCAACTCGGTCTACATGTCCCAGTACCAGCTGATCCCGTACCATCGTATCGAGGATCACTTCTGGGACCAACTGGGACTTCCGCTCAGCGCCGGCTCGATCCACAATTTCAATCAAGACACCTACGAGCGTCTTGAGTCCTTTGATTCCTGGGTCAGGGAACAGCTTAGGGTATCGCCACTGATCCATGTTGACGAAACCGGGATCAATATCGGTGGAAACAGACGCTGGCTGCATACTGTCTCAAATGACCGGTTAACCTGTTTGTATCCTCATGCCAAACGCGGCTGCGAAGCCATGGATGAAATGGGGATACTGCCGGAGTATAAAGGCATCATGTGCCACGATCATTGGAAGCCGTATTTCAAATACGGTGGAGCACATGCGCTGTGCAATGCCCATCATCTGCGAGAGCTGGAACTAGCCGTAGAGCAGGACAAGCAGAAATGGGCAGAACAGATGATAGTGTTACTCAAGCAAATCAATAAAGCCACCCACGAAGCGGGAGGGCGCTTGGAAGTAACCGAATCCGAGCATTATCGAAAACGCTACCGCGATCTGTTGCACGCAGCTGAAACAGAATGCCCACCACCGGATCAAACCGGGAGAAGAAAAAAGGCAAAACGGCACGATCAAAAGCACGAAACCTTCTGGAACGCCTGAGAGACTTTGAGAACGACACACTACGATTCATGGTTGATAACGACGTGCCGTTCTCAAACAACCAGGCAGAAAATGATCTGCGCATGACCAAGGTGCAGCAGAAAATATCGGGATGCTTCCGATCAATAGACGGAGCAAAAATCTTCTGTAGAATCCGCAGTTATCTGTCGACCTGCAGGAAACAAGGCATTACCGCGTCCGAAGGCTTATTCCTGCTGTTTCAGGGGAAGCAGCCTGAATTTATGAATGTCAAAGAACAAGGTGCTAAATAGTTACATTTTTTCTAGCTACGCCGAGCGTTTCAAGATATTTCGCGGCGGCCTTGGCCCTGCTTTCACCCAGTGCCAGGTTGTATTCCTCGGAGCCTCTTTCGTCGCAGTTCCCCTGAACCTGTACCCTGGCATTAGCGTTACTCATCATCCATTCAGCGTTTTTCTTGAGAGTGTCCCTTGCTTCTACAGACAAAACATAGGAATCAAAGTCAAAGTGGATTGTTTCCATGGTGGCGACGGGTGCTGCCTGCTCAGTTAAGTTCTGTTCCTTAACAGCTGGGGGTTTCGGAGCCGTTTGATTCACCGGCGGTGTCACGGCAGGGGCCTGTACCGTTGCTTTTGGCGGGGCAAGCGGTTGCTCGCTCTTCACGAGCTCTTTCTTTGCGCAACCATTTGCCATAAATGCAACACATCCTGCAATCAACAAAAATCCAACCACATTTTTCTTCATTTTCTTCCTCCGTTTTTTTAAGTACACTTGCTTCTTTCAGCGTAGTGTTCACTGCAGCAAATATTGATAAAATTAATAAGGTTGGATCATTGATTTATGTTGTGTTACAAACATTTTGAAACATATTATTTGTACACAAATATACCGTTGTCAAATACTTTTTTTGAAGGGAAATCTAATGTCTAAGGCAACTAATATTGCTAATATTATTGATAACTTACGCAGGGTATTCCAGGCGGTAAACGAGTATTCGAAAAAGGCTGAACGGGAAACCGGTCTCACCGGGCCCCAGCTATGGGCGATCAAGGTGCTTGCGGAAGCCGCACCGATCAAAGTGTCGGAACTGGCACGCAGGATGTATCTTCACCCGGCAACGGTCGTGGGAATTCTGGACCGTCTGGAAGGAAAAGATCTGGTAACAAGGACCCGGTCGCAGGAAGACCGACGAGTGGTTGAAATCGAATTGACCGATCAGGGGAAGGATGTTATCAATAAGTCGCCTGAAGTGGCTCAGGGGTTGCTTGTCAGCGGTTTAGAGTCTCTTGGTGATGGGGACCTTGGTCTTATGTCCGGTATTTTGGAGCAACTTGTCAAGATATTGGGAGCACAGGAAATACCCCCGAAATTGCTTCTATCTTCGGAGGAAAATGTACCGGAAGTGGATAACATGGCTGACGAAAAAGATTGAAATTGTAAGCTGGCGCCGATGTTAGACGGCAATGTTTGCTGTAAGTTTAGGAAGCGCCTTAAATGAGCCTGAGGTATGGTGCAGTCAATAATAGGAGTTACTCCCATTTCAGTAAAAGTCCACATGGGTAGGGTCGAAATATTACAATATAAATTAAGGTAGGGAGCCATCGTTGGCCCCCTTTTTTTAAATCTTTTCCGGCCACAAGAAAAAGTCACTATAAGCCGGCAATAAGAAGTTGGATATTTACTGCGATTTATTGTGAACCGGCGTGGGAATTTGACCCCCAATCGGCGTCCAATCCGGACCCGCCCCTTGAAAAATAAATCGCAATAGCAAGCAGTTACAGATTCGTGTGGGTCAAGGTTCGGCGCCGATGAAGGGTCCAATTTCGAAGCCGGTCCACAAACTGACGGTGCCGACTAGGCGCAGCGAGTTGTTATGTTGAGGTTTGCTTGATACCGGAGCTTGCCGCAGGGATGAAGCGAATCTCGGTTTAGATTGATAAGGTTTTATCGGGGAATTGTAAGTTGTTATGAAGGTCTTCGGGTGATGTCTCCAGTTACAATTTAAAAAACAATTCTTTTCCTCCGCCAAACGGAAACAAAAACGGAAACAAACTACCAAAATCAACAAAAAAAGACTTAACCACGCCTGGTTAAGTCTTTGATTTTATTGGAGCGGGAAACGGGATTCGAACCCGCGACCTTCAGCTTGGGAAGCTGACACTCTACCACTGAGTTATTCCCGCAAACTGGAGTGATATATTTATCTTACGGCCTCATCTTTTGTCAACAGATTTTTACCAATAAATTCCCTTGCTTCAGTTTTGTTGCTCACCAAGCCTACACTTTCCGCGTACCTGAGCAGATCCATGGCTTCTCCTACCATTCTGCCCGGTTCGATACCAAGAATTTCCATTATTTCTTTTCCGGACAAAAGAGTTTCTTCACTTTCATCCTCATATTCTCCGTAATAATACCTAAGCATCACTTGGCAAAGTTCAAGATGCAGCAACTTTCGCGCTACGGCTGAAATAAGAACTGCAGGACCTGCCGGTTCCCGATCTTTAAAAAACCTATAGAGCGCTCTTTTGGTAACATTCATTCCAGAGCCTGTAAACACGGGTGGCGTATCTCCTGCAATAGTTACCAGCACCTTACTGGCTTTGCATCCCAATTTCAATCTCCTTGCCGTTTCAATTAGCAATTCAGATCCATCACCTGACTGGCCCAGAAATGCAGCCAGTTTCAAAATAGAGCTCAATTTCACGCTGGATTCCAGCTCTTCAGAGAAATAGGAAAGAAGTACATTTGCATAATCAGGAAAAATACCATCTAAATGGGAAAATATACGATCGACTTCCAAGACTCTGCTAATTCGCTTGCCTGCGGTTTCTGAAGATAATAAATTGTAAGGAAAGATTTCGCGCAACAGGCCAGATTCATCAAGTCTTTTCAAAGTGGAGGCAGCGCACGGTGAAGCCAGTATCCTGAAAAATTCATCACGTATCCTTTCAGGCGCGACGCTTTTCAATAGGGGTGCTTTTTTGCGGATATCGCTCCAAGTACATGATTCGATGCTGAATCCGAATACAGCTTCAAAGCGGAACGCCCGGAGAAGACGTAGAGGATCTCTATCAAAAGCTTGTCCGGAACATGCCCTGATGATACCTTGTCGAATATCGCTTATTCCTTCCAAAGGGTCGACAATTGAGGGACCTTCTGACAAGAGCGGCAGAGCAAGTGAATTTATCGTGAAATCACGCAATGCCAGATCGTCACAAATACCATAACCACGCAAAGGACCAAAATCGAACGTAGCTGTTTTATTTTCATTTTTTATCACAACACGCGTCTGCAATCTTATCTCATCGAGCCAGAAAAATGACCCATTGAATCTCTCGGCAAAGGCTCGTGGAAGTTCTTCTTCTGCTCCGCTCAATACAAAATCATAATCGCTTATTACCCTGCCCAGCAATGCGTCACGCAGCCCTCCCCCCACAAGATACACGCTTACACTCAATTCTACTGCAATAGTAGATATGGCGTCCGTGAATTCATTAAATACATTTGGCAACACTAACTTATTCATTTTCTAGAATCAGATTACTATCCTCTTGAAAGTACAGCAACAAATAAATTTAAATGGTAATTTCATCTTTCTATTTGTCTTCAATGAATTACGAAAACATAACTGTTGCTCTGGGTTGAACTTGTTTTTGAAAATCAATAAATCACAGTGATTAACCATTCTAAACTTGTTGTTCTATTGTATTAAAATCACAAACAAAAAACCCGCTCAAAGCGGGTATTTTTGACAAGTATTCCTTATTAGTCCAGTTTAAACGAGATGTTCAACACCCAACATCTTTGAGGCAACAGCTATCCCTTTTACAGAGTAAGTGCCGGCGTCAATGCTGGATTTCAAAGCAGCAATCCTTTCATTTCCACTTTGAGTGTTTATATCATTGGTCATCAGTTGGTTGAGATTGCTGATCAGCCTGGAGATATTGACCGGATCACCTGTGGGTTGAATCGATGTCCCGCTGTAATTTCCGTTTACATTCTTTTTATCCGGGTCTCCGTTGGAGACAAGTAATTGTGCCTTTTGCGAATCAATATTGATTTTCATATTAATATCCTTTAAGCTTTATTTGAGCAGACAGAGACTATGAACTTTTCAAACGCCGTCCACTGGAAGTATTTTGCTCAATCTTTCAACACTGCGCAACAATCGAACAAAACAAGCCATTATGGTTATCATATCGACATGTCTGTAAAAAACTTGAATACAAAATGCAAAATATTATCATCTGTTGAATTTTTTAACAGCGGAGAGCAGGCGGGAAATATTTATGGCCAGTTTGCAGCAGAAATATATTACTGAGTAGTTTTATTCAAAAGTTGACAACATCAGGGTAATCTCTAGAAAGTAATGTCGACAATGTCCACAGTGAAAAATATATTATGCATGATCACCTTGGGCAGCGTCCTCCAGACCCTGCGTCCGATATTTTTATATAAAGAAGAAAAAAACAGCTCCGGCAGCTAAACGTGTTACCGTAAGCCAAAAAAGATTCTGTAATAGAATTTTTTGGTCTTAGTCGTGCCTGGCATTACACCTTTATCGATTGGAGTATTAGCATTCAAATCACCGTGTCTCTCGATTTATTTGAAGAATTTCTTTGCACAATCCAATTTCCAGATCTATTTTATTCATTTTTCAAAAATGATGGTCTGCAAAAAGCCCTGAAAGGTTTTATCTCGCGTTCCGTAGGAAGCCTGAATCCAGTTCTTTCATGTAGTTGATAAACCCTGAACCCCTGCATTGCGCAACGCTAAAGCTGAGGCGACACATGCGGTCACCATGGTGACGACAACTTGAGTGTTAATTGAATATCGGCAATTCGAGAATTTCAGCGAATGATGCTACGCAATAATCCGAGTTTGACAATTCTGACAATTCACCATAACCGTATGTACAACCGATTGTGACTACTCCAGCAGCCTTGCCGGCTTCAACATCATTAATGCTGTCTCCGACAATAGCAGTCTCTACTGCAGTAACCCGGAAATCACGAAGCAGCTTCAGCACTGGCTCCGGAGAAGGTTTACGGAACGCCAAACTATCGGCGCCAATAATTGCCTCAAAAAATGTGCTTACACCCAAAATATGCGTGACCTTTTGACAGAGTGCTTCATTTTTATTTGATATGACTGCAAGACGAAATCCTTGATCTCTCAACCACACAAGTGTTTCTTTTACTCCGTGGTAGAGTCTCGTTTTTTCGACTATGTGCCTGTCATTGTAGTCAAGAAAGATGTTCAAAGCCCTGTCAACATCGTTTAATGATGCATCAGGCAATGCACGCTCAACAAGTCGTCTCGCACCTTGTCCCACAAGCTTTTTTACATATTCTGCGGACAATTTTTTCCTGCCCATTTCCGTTAGCATGTAGTTTGTTGCATCGGTCAGATCTTCAAGTGAATTTATGAGAGTTCCATCCAGATCAAATATAATAAGCTTTACCCTGCCCATTATTGAATACTCCTGCCTCTCGGAAAAAGATGCTGTGAAAAAGAAAAGGCTAAAGACGAAGGAGGATCCTCCATCTTTAGCCTTTTGTCCATTAAGAAAGACTGTTCATTCCCATTCAATGGTAGAAGGTGGTTTTTGACTAATGTCGTATACTACCCGGTTGACCCCTTTAACTTCGTTGATAATTCTCGAAGATATATTACCGAGAATCTCATATGGCAGTTTAACCCAGTCTGCAGTCATACCGTCCAGAGAATTAACGGCCCGCAGGGCAACAGTATAGTCATATGTTCTTGCATCGCCCATGACACCTACGGTCTTGACCGGCAAAAGAACGGCAAAGGATTGCCAGATATCGCGATAAAGGCCGGCTTTTCTTATTTCATCCAGAACTATGGCGTCGGCCTCCCTCAGCATCTCAAGCTTTTCCCTGTCAATCTCCCCTATACAGCGTATAGCCAAGCCCGGACCGGGGAATGGCTGTCGGTGTATTACCTCATCAGGCATCCCCAATTCTTTGCCGAGCAGCCTTACTTCATCCTTGAACAACTCACGTACGGGCTCCAGCAATGACAAGTTCATCTTTTCAGGAAGCCCTCCAACATTATGATGACTTTTAATAACAGCCGAGGGCCCTTTAGTGGAAACCGACTCTATAACATCAGGATAAAGGGTCCCTTGCGCAAGATAATCAACTTTACCCATTTTAAGCGCCTCTTCCTCGAAAAGGAAAATGAATTCATTGCCGATAATCTTGCGTTTCTGTTCAGGGTCAGTCACACCGGCAAGTTTATCGAGAAAACGATCGGTAGCATCCACATAATCGAGGTTGATCCGGAAATGCCTGCTGAACAGATTGACAACCTTATCTGCTTCACCCTTGCGTAAAAGTCCGTTGTTGACAAAGACGCAATTCAGCTGGTCACCGACTGCCTTGTGCAGTAATACGGCTACTACGGACGAGTCAACGCCACCCGAAAGAGCACATATTACCTTACCGTTTCCCACTTTTCGTCGGATATCCTCGACAGCCGTCTCAATGAAATTGGCCATTGTCCAGACAGGGCGACAGTCACAGATATTGAAAAGAAAATTTCCCAGCATTTCATCACCCCTGGGGGTGTGAACTACTTCCGGATGAAACTGGACTCCAAAAAAACTACGCTTCTCATCTTTCATCGATGCAACCGGACAATGTTCGGTATAAGAGATGCGCTTGAAACCCTCCGGCATCAGTTCAATTCTGTCGCCGTGAGACATCCAGACTTCAGCAGAACCGTCAAAACCTGCAAAAATATCCGCAATGTCGTCGATAACCATAACGGCGCGACCATATTCACGCTTCAACGACCTTTCAACTTTACCGCCCAGCATGTGAGTCATTAGCTGCATACCGTAACAAATGCCGAGCACAGGTATTCCAAGCTCAAAAATGCCGGCATCGCAATGCGGGGCATCCTTGTCATACACACTGGCGGGCCCCCCGGAGAGTATCACACCTTTGGGAGCGAATTCCTTTATACTGGCGAAAGGAATGTTATACGGATGTATTTCGCAATAGACACTCTGCTCCCGAATTCGACGGGCTATCAGTTGAGTAACCTGTGAGCCAAAATCAAGTATTAATATTTTTTCTTTATGTATATCCCAGGTCATGATCAGTTCTCTACCCGATAATTGGGCGCTTCCTTTGTAATAATAACATCATGCACGTGCGATTCTTTCAGCCCTGCGCCAGTTATTTTTATGAAACGTCTTTTGCTTTGCAACTCTTTTATGGTTTTACAGCCAGTATAGCCCATTCCGGATCTCAAACCACCCATAAGTTGATGGATCGTAGGAGAAAGCGGGCCACGCAAAGGTACCCTGCCTTCAATTCCTTCGGGAACAAGTTTCCCTACACTTTCCACATCATCCTGAAAATAACGGTCCTTGCTTCCTTCTTGCATAGCACTTATGGAACCCATTCCACGATATGTCTTGTAGGCACGCCCCTGGAAAAGCACCGTATCACCCGGAG
This sequence comes from uncultured delta proteobacterium, assembly GCA_963815135.1. Classification (GTDB taxonomy): domain Bacteria; phylum Desulfobacterota; class Desulfuromonadia; order Geobacterales; family Geobacteraceae; genus CAIWTU01. Next base: position 640,248 of record CAWFFO010000011.1, on the reverse strand, counting down.
ATTCTTCAGTCCCGGCAAAAAGGGATCCGATCATTACCACATCAGCCCCCGCGGCTATTGCCTTGGTTATATCACCGGAATATTTAACTCCGCCATCAGCAACAATAGGTATATTATATTTCCTTGCGATCTTGGAACATTCACAAATAGCAGTAATCTGCGGCACACCCACTCCAGCTACAACCCGTGTCGTACAAATGGATCCAGGCCCGATTCCGATCTTGATTGCATCGACGCCAGCCTTTATGAGAGCCTCCGCAGCTTCGGGAGTGGCTATATTACCAGCCATTATTTCTATACCGGGGAATTTTTCCTTAATCGTCTTCACTGCATTTACGACCCGCATCGAATGTCCATGAGCGGTATCAACGACAATAAGATCAGCTCCGGACTTGTATAAGGCTTCCACTCTGGCTTCCATATCACCGCTTGGCCCAACAGCAGCCCCGACTCTGAGACGCCCCAAACCATCTTTGCAAGCATTCGGGTACTTTTTAATCTTTTCGATATCCTTGATTGTGATCAATCCCTTGAGATTTCTCTCATCATCAACAACCAGAAGCTTTTCGACCCTTGTATGCTTCAGATGTTCCTTTGCTTCTTCAAGAGTTGTCCCGACCGGCACTGTCACCAGGTTCCTCTTTGTCATCCTCGCTGATATTGGGATATCAAGGTCGGTTTCGAAGCGAAGATCACGATTGGTCAAAATGCCTACAAGTTTACCGTCGTTCCTGATAATTGGTACTCCGGAAATTCGGTATTGTTCCATAATTTCCAGAGCCTCACGGATTTTCTGGTTTGGCCGCATGGTAATTGGATCCACGATCATTCCTGATTCACTTTTCTTGACTTTGTCTACCTCCAGAGCCTGAGCCTCTATGGAAAGGTTTTTATGGATGATACCGATACCACCTTCCCTGGCCATGCAAATAGCTGTACGGGACTCAGTAACAGTATCCATGGCTGCACTGACAAGAGGAATGTTCAGTGGGATATTTCGTGAAATGTTCGTGGAAAGATCGACTTCGGAGGGAAGAACCTCAGAATAAGCAGGCAAGAGTAGTACATCATCAAAAGTCAACGCTTCCTGGATACTTTCTTCTAACATCTCAAACTCCTTCTTTTATCAAATATTAACTGAACAGGCTATTATATCAGGTCATTTTAGTCAAGCAAAAGGATTAGAAACCAACACTGCCACTTAATATTCCTGCAACCCAAAATAAATTGCAAAATTGATGCTCTTAATATCGATCCGTTATTCATCAATTCAATTAATATAGAAATTCATCAAAATCAAGAGGGTATGAAGGAATTTCTTTCTTTAATCTGATGTAAAGTTCTGACAATGAGATTTATTGCAAATTCCAGGTCTGTTATTGACAAAACTTCGACCGGTGTATGCATATAACGGAGTGGAATTTTTACCAGCGCGGTGGCTACACCCGAACGAGATATCTGCATTACATTTGCGTCCGTTCCGGTTGCTCGCGGGAGGCCAGAAAACTGTACTGGGATTTTTTCGTATTCTGCGGTTTTCGCAAGAAGTTCAAATAATGCGTGATTTATATTTGCGCCCCTCGGAAGAATGGGTCCGCAACCCAGCTTTACATCACCTGCGCTTTTTTTGTCTAAATCAGGTTGGTCAGTGCTGAAATCTACCTCAACACAAATACCAACATCCGGGTTTATGGAATAAGCGCTTGTCTTTCCTCCTCTCAATCCGACTTCCTCCTGCACTGATGAAACACCGTAAATATCCACAGGAAGTTTCTCATTGGACATGGCAACAATACGCAGGACTTCAGCAACAATAAAACTTCCTGCCTTGTCATCGAGTCCACGTGAGGTAATTCTGTCGCCATGGAGAAGTTCCATTTGTTCCGCAAAAGTGACAGGATCGCCAATTCTTACCAATTGCTCAGCTTCTTTCTTGTTTGCAGCACCGACATCAATATATTGGGCGTCCAGCTTTACTATTGAATCACGTTCCTTAGCTTCAATCAAATGTATAGGTTTCCGACCAACAACACCCGTCACAACACCGTCGCGTGAGTGTATTCGAACAACCCTTCCTTGTGTGATTTGAGGGTCCACCCCCCCCACAGCCCCAAAATATATAAATCCGTTATCATCTATAAATCTTACAAGAAAACCAATCTCGTCCGAATGACCAACAAGCATAACCTTAGGTCTTTCTTCACCAACTCCCTGTATAAACCCGATTACATTACCCATGATATCGGTTGAAACTTGTGCATAAGAGGAAATGTATTCACGGAAGACCCTCTGAGCAGGTTGTTCATATCCAGATGGACTTGGGGCTTCCAGAAGTTTCCGGAAAAAATGCATGGACTCTTCACGCATACACACCTCCTAATATATTTAATTTTAAAAAATGGCAATTGCCCGGCCGCCTAAGTACATTAAATCGGATACACACCCATATCTTCGAGATCTAAACTTTCCAATAAATTTACAAAGCGCTTTTCATCGTTACTATCAAAAACATAGTCAGTGCTGATTTGATTTTTTGTCCACTTACTAAAAACTTGGTCGGCAATATGTAAAGGTTTACCAAACTTCATAGCAACAATAAGAGCTTCCACAGGCCTAACTTTTATTTTTATTTTTTTACATTCGCTTGAAAATATTATATTTACCTTGAATAAACCTTCACAAAAATCATTAAAAACTATTTTATCGACAACCATGTCTAATTTTAACAGGATTTTTGTTAATAAATCAAGGCAACCATTTTCCTCTGATAAATCACGGTTTATTAATTCAGCGGCAAGGGACGCAGCATCTAAAGTACTGATCCAGATTGGGAGGACGTGCTTATTTTCACTATCCTTAAGAATCACCACAGGCATTTGTGCTATTGCATCAAGAGTAAACTCTTGCACGTTCATTTCAAGATACATAATTTTCCTCTAATTTCTCAATTGATTAGGAGTAATATCCTTCACAATTCCCCAAGCAAGGAATTTTGAAATGCTCTGGTGATCTTAACTAAAACCAAACTGCCAATTAGAGAATCCGAACCTGTAAAATTTACGATCCTGTTCCCATCGGTACGACCGAATAACTGATCGCCACGTCTGCTTTTTCCTTCAACAAGGATTATTTGTGTAGAACCGACAAAGCTCATGTTACGAGCTTTAGTAATCTGTTTCTGCAAAGCTTGAAATTTTTTAAGCCTGTCCAATTTTTCATTATAAGAAACATTATCAATTAAATCGGCAGCTTTTGTTTCAGGGCGTAAAGAAAAAATAAATGAAAACTGGTCAGCAAATTGAACCTCTTCCATTAGAGTTATTGATTGTTTAAAATCATCCTCATTTTCACCAGGAAAGCCAATTATCATATCACTGGTAATCTGAATATCTGAACGTGCTTTTTTTAAAGCTTCAACTTTTTGCAGGTATTCTTTTCTAGTGTAGCCCCTTTCCATCAAAGCCAGAATTCTATCACTACCCGATTGAACAGGGAGATGTATGTGACCACAAAGTTTCGGTATATCAGCAAAACAACTGATAAGGGAGTCAGAAATATCTTTTGGATGCGACGTTGTAAAACGAATCCTCTCAATACCATCAATAGAAGTTACTTTATGTAGCAAGGATGGAAAATCGATTTCGCCTTGGCTCTTCAGACCATATGAATTTACATTCTGCCCTAAAAGAGTAATTTCCTTTACACCTTTTTCTGCCATCATTCGAACTTCATCAAGTATATCAGATGACCGTCGACTTATCTCTCTCCCTCTCACATACGGGACAATACAGTAGGTACAAAAATTATCACAACCCTGCATTATAGTAACAAATCTTGAAATTAAGCCGTTTTCGGTGCTTTGTGGAAATAAATCAATACGTGCCTCGTTTTCAATAAACTTAACATTTGATAATCGGTGCCCTTTTTCCGCATCTAAAACCATTTCAGATAAAAGATGCAAATTATGAGTTCCGAAAACAAGATTAACAAAAGGAGCCTTCTTCAACAAGCGCTCCCCCTCACGTTGCGCGACACATCCACCAATTCCTAATATCAATTTTTTATTTATTTTTTTTAGCTCTTTGAACCTACCTAGAGTGCTATATAGTTTTTGTTCAGCCTTTGCTCTCACACTACAAGTATTCAGAATTATAAGATCAGCATCTACGGGGCTGACAGTTTGCTGATATCCATTTTCTTGCAGTAATTCACATATTTTTTCTGAATCGTTCACATTCATTTGACAGCCAAATGTTTCGATGTATAAAAGCTTTTTTTTATTCATATATATTATTTCCAAGTTTTCATTTGATATGATGCTAAGCAAACTACTTATTTTAAGTCTCGCCCTTAGTAAAGTATGTTATTCTGAAATATTTTTTTAACCTTCTCTTATCTTTTTTAATTATTTATTTTACTTTATAATTTTCTTTGGTATCTGTGCCATTTAAATATCATTATAAATTTACTTTAAAAAAAAAGAAGGCAGGAAATTTAATCCGCCTTCTTCTTGAATTCACTTTAATCTATTTATATTATCAAAATCGCCTTCTGTTTTGATTCAAATACTTACTATTATGTTACTCGTGAACTTTACTCGCCAATATTATCTTCAGCTTCCAATTTTACCTCATTTTTTTGTGCTTTTTTTGGCGAAGAAATTTTCTTTGTTACTTTCTTTACTTCTTTTTTTGTAAATTGCTCCTCTACTAATTCAATGACAGACATTAGTGAAGAATCACCTAACCGTTGACCAATCTTTATAATTCTAGTGTATCCGCCTTCACGTTCTTTGTATCGAGGTGCAATTACAGAAAATAGTTTAGTGACCATTTTCTTGTCTCTTATAAAGGAAGCGGCCTGACGTATTGCGCTTAAGTCGCCCTTTTTACCCAATGTAATCATTTTTTCAGCTATTGGCCTAAGCTCTTTTGCCTTAGCATCAGTAGTTGTAATCTTCTCGTGCTCCAGGAAAGAGGTCACCATATTCCTAAACATTGCTGTTCTGTGACTTGTGGTCCTTCCTAGTCTTCTACCTGCTTTATTGTGACGCATGATACATGATTCCTTTCTTTCTTCAAACGTACAATTTATTCTTCTTCCTGTTTTTCACCACGAAGTCGGCGAATTATTTCAGGATCAGGGAAGCCCTCTAATTGCATTCCAAGAGTTAAACCCATTTCAGCCAAAACATCTTTAATTTCATTCAAGGATTTTCTACCGAAATTCTGTGTTTTGAGCATTTCGGCCTCTGTCCTTGAAACAAGCTCGCCAATCAATTTTATTCCAGCGTTCTTCAGACAGTTTGCAGATCTTACCGAAAGCTCAAGTTCTTCCACCGAACGGTAAAGATTTTCATTTGTCTTCTCTTTTTCTTCCTCAACCTCAATCTCTTCAACTTCTTCAGATGTTTCATCAAAATTTATAAATAATGAGAGTTGATCTTTTAAAATTTTTGCGGCAAAAGAAGCAGCATCATCAGGCTTAACACTTCCGTCAGTCCAAATTTCAAGAATTAACTTATCATAATCTGTCATTTGACCGACACGTGCGTTTGTTACACTGAAATTTACTTTGTGAATCGGCGAAAATATCGAATCAATAGGGATTGTACCTACTGGTGCTTTCTCATCCCTGTTTCGATCAGCAGATACATAACCTTTGCCCATTTTTACGATCATTTCAGCTTCGAGATTAGCGTCTTTGTAACAAGTAGCTATATGATGATCTGGGTTTAGTATTTCAACATTTGGATCTGTAATAATATCGCCCGCTTTTATCTTTCCCTCACCTTTGGAAATTATTCGTACTGTCCTTGGTTCGGTTCCGTGCATCTTCAACCTTACGCCTTTTAGATTAAGGATAATGTCTGTAACATCTTCAGTGACACCGGGTATTGAAGAAAATTCATGCAGAACACCTTTTATCCTCACAGAGGATATAGCAGCGCCCTGTAAAGATGAAAGCAAGACTCTACGCAAAGCATTTCCCAGAGTCGTACCAAACCCTCTTTCCAAAGGCTCCGCATAAAATTTACCATATGTATTTGTGTAAGTTTCCGCTTCGACCTGCATTTTTTTTGGTTTTATCAGGTCTCGCCAATTTCTGTACATCTAGTATCCCCCTAAAACGGGTGTATTTATTTGCTGTAGCAACTTATTTTGAATATAACTCAACAATAAGTTGTTCTTGAATTGGTAAAGTTATATCTTCTCTGGACAAGTTCGATTTTACTGTTCCTTTAAAACCTACCTTATCAAGTTCAAGCCATTGCGGAATCCCGCGGCGTGCAACTGCTTCCAGAGATTCAGAAATGACATTTACTGCCCGGCTTTTCTCCCTCAACTCTATTACATCGCCTACCTTTACCTGAAAAGAAGGTATATTAACCTTTTTTCCGTTTACTTTAAAATGACAGTGCCTTACCAAAATTCTTGCTTCACTGCGAGAACTTGCAAAACCAAGTCTGTATACAATATTATCAAGGCGCTTCTCTAACAGTGAAAGTAGATTTTCACCAGTTACACCCTTCATTTTGTCAGCTTTTTCGAAATAACCTCGAAACTGATTTTCTAATATACCGTAAATCCTTCTTACTTTTTGCTTTTCCCTTAACTGTGTACCGTATGATGATACCTTAGAACGTGACTGTCCATGCTGTCCTGGAGGGTAATTTCTTCTTTTTATAGCACATTTGTCAGTAAAACATCGCTCACCCTTTAAATAAAGCTCCATATTCTCTCTTCTGCACAATCTGCAGCAGGCACCTGTATACCTAGCCAATTAAGACCTCCTAACCCTAATCCTTTGAATTAAACCCTTCTTCTTTTCGGTGGACGACATCCATTATGTGGAATTGCCGTTACATCCCTAATAAAGCTAATACTGAAACCTGCAGCTTGTAATGCACGTAATGCTGATTCTCGGCCTGATCCTGGACCTTTCACATATACTTCTATATTTCTTACACCGTGTTCCTGAGCTTTTTTGGCAGCATCTTCAGCTGCTATTTGTGCTGCAAACGGAGTGCTCTTCCTTGACCCCTTGAATCCTTTGCTACCCGAACTTGACCACGCGAGAACATTACCTGTAGTGTCAGTTATTGTTATCATGGTATTATTAAAGGTAGCTTGTATATGAGCTACGCCATTTGAGATATTCTTTTTTTCTTTTTTCTTTCTGACAACTTTTTTTGCTGGATTTGCCATTATGCCTCCGGTAGGTTACGACTATTTCTTCTTGCCTGCAACTGTTCTTGCAGGACCCTTACGTGTGCGTGCATTTGTTTTCGTTCTCTGACCTCTCACCGGGAGTCCTTTCCTATGACGCAACCCCCTATAACACCCTAAATCCATTAACCTTTTAATATTCATTGAAACTTCTTTACGTAAATCACCTTCAACCTTGAAGTTTTTATCTATAACTTCTCTGATCTTGGATACTTCAGTTTCTGTTAAATTATCTGTTCTTGTATTAAAATCAATCCCACACTCATTTAGAATTTTTTGTGATGATGCGCGACCAATTCCATATATATAAGTCAGTGCAATTTCAATTCTCTTATTTTTGGGTAAATCAATACCAGTTATACGTGCCAATTGCCCGTTCCTCCTAATAAGTTGCTGTCAGCCTTGTCTCTGAGAATGTTTTGGTATATCACAAATTACTCTAACCACATTTTTACGCTTTATTATTTTACACTTATCACACATCTTTTTAACAGAAGCCCTTACCTTCATGAACATTCCTTTCTTGCAACTTATATAATTTTAAAATGAGCAATTTATATTCTTGTAAGTATTTCCGGGCCATTATTTGTAATTGCTACAGTGTGTTCAAAATGAGCAGACAAACCTTTATCACATGTTACAGCTGTCCAACCATCTTCAAGAATTTTAACCTCAGGCCCTTTTTCATTAATCATAGGCTCAATCGCAAGCACCATGCCTGGTTTCATAGTCACGCCTCTACCTGGCATACCAAAATTTGGAATTTGCGGACTTTCATGCAAACTCCTTCCAATTCCGTGACCAACAAACTCTCTTACAACTGAAAAACCTCTCTTTTCGACGTAAGATTGAACTGCATGCGAAACATTTGATAGCTTGCCCCCTGCCTTAACCTGATCAATGGCATAATTTAGCGATTCTTCTGTAACCTTTATCAATTTTTCAGCGACATCACTAACGCTGCCAACCGGCAAAGTTATTGCGGCATCGCCATAATATCCATCACAAACAACACCAAAGTCTATACTAATTATATCGCCTTCCACTAGTTCTACCTTATTAGGCATCCCATGTACAACTTGGTCGTTAATAGAGCAGCATAAAGAAAATGGATAACCACTATAGCCTTTAAATGCTGGTTTTGCTCCTCTTTTTACTGCCTCACTTTCAGCAAAATAATCTAGATCTATAGTTTTAACACCAGGACGCACCTGTTGTTTTAGCAATTCCAAAACTTCTGCTACTATAAAACAGGCCTTACGCATCCTAATTATCTCACTTTGAGATTTAAGGATTATCAAACATTTCCCTTAATCATAGAAATTATTTTACCTTGAATACACTCAATACCACCCGAACCCTCAACAGTTCTTAAAACAGATTCCTTTGAATAATATTCAATCAACGGTTGTGTCAGATTATTATAAATCAATAATCTATTTCTCATTGTATCCTCTTTATCGTCATCCCGTTGATACAAACCACCACCACACGCATCACAAACATTGCCATTTTTTGGTGGATCATAAAGAATATGATATCCCTTCCCACATTTGTCACATGTTCGACGTCCCGTTATTCTTGCCACCAAATCTTCATTGTCAACCTTAATCAATATAACATGATCAATCACTTTTCCAAGTTGCAATAATGTCTGCTTCAAAGAGTTAGCTTGCGCTACAGTTCGAGGAAAACCATCTAAAATAAATCCATTTTCGCAATCCTGCCTGGACAATCTTTCCTCAACTATACCAACAACCACTTCATCAGGCACTAAAGCACCAGCATCCATATACTCTTTTGCTTTTATACCCATCGGCGATTGATCTCTGACAGCAGACCTCAAAATATCGCCAGTAGAAATTTGAGGTACCTCAAATTTTTCACTGATAAGTTTTGCCTGAGTACCCTTGCCTGCACCAGGAGGTCCAAGAAAAATAAGATTCATCAAATACCTTCCTTAATCAGGATTTCCTTCCTTTTATCCTGACTCCCCTCATAAAACCTTCATAATTGCGAGTAATCAAATGAGATTCTATTTGTGAAACCGTATCCATTCCAACTCCAACAGCAATAAGCAGAGCCGTCCCTCCAAAATAAAAAGGAAGGTTAAATTTACCTATCAATATAGACGGTAACACACAGACTACTGAAATGTAAATCGCACCCGAAAAGGTCAGCTTTGTCAAGACCCGTATCTAGATAATCAGAAGTCTCTTTACCAGGCCTAATTCCAGGAATATACCCACCATGTTTTTTTATGTTTTCCGCGACATCAACCGGGTTAAAGGTAACAGCCGTATAGAAATAACAGAAAAATACTATAAAAGCAACATAAAATATTTCATAAAGCCAGTTGCCAGGCGTCATCTTATGTGCTGCATTCCGTACCCATTCAATATTTATAAAGTTGGCAATAGTTGCGGGAAACATTATTATGGATGATGCAAAAATAGGCGGAATTACACCAGCCATATTAACTTTTAGGGGTAAATGAGATGTTTGTGCACCATAAGTCCTTAAACCAACGACCCTCTTTGCATAATGAATTGGTAACCTTCTTTGCCCACGTTCAACAAATACTATGCCTGCTATAACTGCTAGCATTATTATAAGAACAAATATTAATACAAACAGAGATAGCTCACCGGAATTCAGCAACCTAAAACTATTAAATAGTGCATTTGGTATACGATCAATTATTCCAGCAAAGATAATAAGAGAAATTCCATTGCCAATGCCTTTTTCAGACATTTCTTCGCCCATCCACATCAAAAATGCAGTTCCAGCAGTCAAAGTAATTACACAGAGCAACCTGAAACCCCACCCAGGATTAGGCACAACTAACTCTGCTGCTGCACCTCTCATACTTTCTAGGCCAATACTTATACCTAGTGCCTGTACAATACTCAATACTATAGTCCCATATCGAGTATACTGTGTAATTTTTTTTCTTCCTGCCTCACCCTCTTTAGACAATTTTTCAATAGATGGAATCACAACAGTTAAAAGCTGAAAAATTATCGAGGAGGATATATAGGGCATTATACCGAGGGCGAATACAGTTAGCTTCTGAAGCGCACCACCAGAGAACATGTCAAACATCCCTAGAAGTGTCCCTTGTGCCTGCGCAAAAAAATGAGCTAGCGCCTGACTGTTGATTCCAGGAGTTGGTATATGACATCCAATACGATAAACTGCCAACATGCCAAGTGAAAAAAAGACTCGTTTTCGCAGGTCAGGTATCTTGAAAATGTTACTTAAAGCTTCAAACAAATTACATCTCCTGTACCGTTCCACCTGCAGCTATTATTTTTTCTTTAGCAGCAGAGCTAACTCTAACATCTTTTACACTAATAGCTTTAGTCAAGTTTCCATCAGCTAGAATCTTTATTTCGCCTCCAGTTGCTTTTACAATGCCATTTTCAATGAGATATTTGCTATCTATAGATGTGCCATTCTCTAGAAATTCCAACTGGGAGAGTTTTATTATTGTATAAATCTTTTTATTTAGAGATTTAAATCCTCTTTTTGGTAGCCGGCGCTGCATTGGCATTTGGCCACCTTCGAAGCCCGCTTTGATACTACCACCACTTCTAGCTTTCTGCCCTTTATGGCCTTTTGTCGAAGTTTTTCCATGACCAGAGCCAATTCCCCTACCAATTCGTTTTCTATTTTTTGTAGCGCCGATTGCCGGACTTAGGCTGTTTAAATCCATTTATGCACCCCTATTATTATTACGCTTCAACCTTTACAAGGTGTTGTACTTTCCTTATCATGCCTCTTATAGAGGGTGTGTCCTCAAGCATTACAGTTTTGCTTATTTTTGAAAGTCCGAGACCATTTAATACTGCTCTTTGTGCAGCCGGTCTGCCTATTTGACTTTTTATCAATGTAATTTTTATCTTAGCAGACATTTATATACCCCTTGATAAGCTCTTTTAATCCGAAACGCCTCTTCTGGCTATTAACTCTTGTGGACTTTTTAATTGTTTCAGACCATCAAAAGTCGCTTTAACGACATTATGAGAATTATTTGATCCCAAACATTTCGACAAGATATTATGAACACCTGCAGCTTCAAAAACTGCTCTAGCAGCCCCTCCAGCAATAACCCCTGTTCCAAGAGAAGCTGGCTTGATCAATACTCGCCCGGCACCAAAATGTCCTTCTACCTCGTAAGGAACAGTGCCTCCTTCGATAGGTACTTTGATTAGATTTTTCTTCGCTTGCTCAACACCTTTTCGTATGGCTTCCGGAACCTCATTTGCTTTACCAAGCCCGTAACCGACATAACCATTCCCATCGCCAACAACAACAAGCGCTGAAAAACTGAATCGTCTGCCACCCTTAACAACTTTGGCAACACGATTAATATGTACTACTCTGTCAGTTAAATTTAATTCATTTGCATTAATTTTCAACAATTATCGCCTCCTGTATCCTATTTCTAAAAGGAGAGTCCATTTTCACGAGCAGATTCAGCAAGTGCTTTAACCCGCCCATGATAAAGAAAACCGCTTCGATCAAATACTACTTTATTAATCCCATTTTCTTTTGCTTTGATAGCAATTGCAGCACCAACTTTTGCAGCAGCATCAAGATTACCTGTGTATTTGAGCCCAGACTTAATTTCTTGCAAAACCGTTGAAGCGGAGGCTAATGTTATCCCTGTTGAATCATCTATCAACTGTGCATAAATATGCTTTGAGCTTTTAAAAACATTAAGTCTTGGGCAATCTGATACACCTTTTATCTTTTTTCTGACCCTAATTTTTCTTTTTATGCGTGCAATCTTTTTTTGGGTTATTGAACTCAATTTCATACTCCTTAGGCAAATTTAACTATTTCTTGCCAGTTTTGCCAGCTTTTCTTAGTATTTTTTCACCCGAATACTTTACGCCTTTTCCTTTATACGGTTCAGGTGAGCGGAATGACCTTATTTTCGCAGCAGTCTGACCAACAAGCTCCTTGTCAATTCCCTTAAGAAGTATTTTGGTCATCTTTTCAACTTCTACATTTATGCCATTTGGAATCTCATAATTCACAGGGTGCGAATAACCAAGTGCCAAGCTCAAAATTTCCCCTTTGACCTCCGCGCGGTAACCAACACCTGTAATTTCAAGAGCTTTCTCAAACCCCCTGGTGACGCCTGTAACCATATTATTAATCAAAGTTCTTGTTAGGCCATGGGCAGCATGTGCATTCCTGTCATCAGTTAACCTATTTACCAAGATTTTGTTATCGTTAAACTCTATTTTAACTCCATCCATAAGCTCACGTGTCAAAACACCTTTAGGCCCTTTGACTTTTATGTTCAAATTCTCCATCGAGACTGTCACACCGCTGGGAATTTCTATGGGAAGTTTGCCGATCCTAGACATACCAGAGCTCCTTGATCCTAGTTTTTTACCATACAGTACAGATAAGTTCACCACCAACACCAAATTCTCTGGCTGCTTTATCTGTAACTATGCCTTTAGATGTTGAAAGTATTGCAATCCCTAATCCATTTTTAACTTTCGGAACTTCTCCACATTTGACATAAACGCGTCCACCTGGCTTGCTTACCCTTTTGAGTTCATTGAAGATGCTTTCTTTCTCATCAACATACTTCATGTATACTCTCAAAATTCCTTGCTTGTCATCAGCTATGACTTTATAATTCTTTATAAAACCCTCACTTCGTAGAACATTAACTATACTCACTTTCAAATTGGAAGAGGGTATATCAACTTTTTGCAGCTTAGCCATATTGGCATTCCTGATTCTGGTAAGCAAATCTGCTATAGGATCAGTCATCGACATTTATGTACTCCTCATTTAAACTTATTTTACCAACTGGATTTAATAACTCCAGGTAATTTACCACTTGTTGCAAGTTTCCTCAGACATATTCTGCACATGTTAAACTTTCGGTAATACGCTCTTGGTCGCCCACAAAGCGGGCACCTGTTATATTCTCTGACTTTGAATTTATTGCCACGTTGTGCTTTAAGTATCATTGATTTTTTTGCCACTTTTTCCTCCGAAGCAGTTTAATTCCGGAAAGGCATGCCTAATAGCCTTAGCAGAGCCTTGCATTCCTCATCATTTTTTGCTGTTGTAACTATCGTTACATTCAATCCTTTAACTTTATCAACCTTATCATAACTTATCTCTGGGAAAATAAGCTGCTCTTTTATGCCCAAAGTATAATTTCCTCTGCCGTCGAAAGCTGTTCCACTGACACCTTTAAAATCTCGAACCCTGGGAAGCGCAACATTCATAAGTCTATCGAGAAACTCAAACATTTTTGCCTGACGCAAAGTAACCATACAACCGATTGGCATACCCTGGCGCAATTTGAAACTTGCTATTGACTTTTTAGCTTTAGTTATAACTGGTTTCTGTCCAGTTATCGTTGCTAATTCTTCTACAGCCGAATCAATAATCTTTATATTTTGAATAGCTTCCCCAAGCCCCATATTAATAACAACTTTCTCTAAGCGAGGGACTTGCATTACATTCTTATAACTAAAATCTTTTATCATTTGGGGGACAATTTCTTTTTCATAAAAAACCTTAAGCCTTGCCATTTATTCCTCCATACTATTTGTCAAAGGCTTCGCCACATTTAACGCAGACTCTTACCTTTTCGCTGTTTTCGAGTGTCTTTGTTTTAGTACGTACCGGCTTACCGCATTTAACACAAAAAAGCATTACATTTGAATAATGAACAGGCGCTTCTTTTTCCGCAATACCTCCCGGTTCGTTACCACGCGCTTTTGTGTGTCTTTTAACAACATTTAGTCCTTCAACAAGGACCCCGTCTTTCTTTGTTAGAACACGTAAGACCTTGCCGGTTTTTTTGTTGTCCTTGCCTGTAATTATCATTACAGTATCACCTTTTTTTATTTGCGGCTTTTTACCTAGCATCTTTATTCTCCAATATTATATTAAAGGACTTCTGGAGCAAGGGATATGATCTTCATATATTTTTTTGCTCTAAGTTCTCTTGCAACAGGTCCAAATATACGCGTTCCCACTGGTTCACCCTGATTATTTATTACAACACCAGAATTGTCATCGAATCTTATATAAGATCCATCGAGTCGTCCGATTTCTTTAACAGTCCTTACTATAACAACTTTTACAACATCCCCTTTTTTTACTTTTGAATGGGGAATTGCCTCTTTAACCGAAGCTACAATCACATCTCCTACACTCGCATACTTTTTTTTGGAACCACCAAGAACTTTAATACAAAAAAGTTTTTTGGCACCTGAATTGTCTGCAACATCAAGTATTGACTGCATCTGTATCATATTTTAACTCCTGCTCTAAGAGATCCTATCTATTACTTCTTTTACTTTCCAGCGTTTGTCTTTGCTCAAAGGGCGCGTCTCTATAATCTGCACACGATCACCTATTTTACAGCTGTTTTCACTATCATGCGCTTTATACTTAACACTTTGCTTAATGTATTTATTGTAATCATGATGTTTTACCAAATGTGAAACTTTTACAACAACGGTTTTATCCATCTTGTCACTTACTACAACGCCAACCTGTACTTTTCTGTTGCCGCGGTCACTCATACTATCCCCTTTAGCCTTTCTTTTCCCGCATTACCGTTTTTACTCTAGCTATATCCTTCCTCAATGAAGAAAGCTTGGCAGTATTCTCCAATCGTCCAGTATGTAGCTGGAACTTCAGGTTAAATAATTCCTGAACAAGCTCTTTATCTCTTGTTTCGAGTTCGTCTACACTCTTTTCTCTAATTTCTTTACTCTTCATTGGATTCTTTCCTTGATATAAATTTGGTCGCCACAGGGAGCTTGAAAGCAGCCAAACGAAATGCTTCTCTTGCAACTTCTTCTGACACGCCTTCCATTTCATAGAGAATACGCCCAGGTTTTATAACACAAACCCATGAATCCGGTGAACCTTTACCGCTTCCCATACGAGTTTCGGCAGGTTTGGAAGTTAGGGGCTTATCTGGGAATATTCTAATCCAAGTTTTGCCACCCCTTTTTATATAACGCGTCAGAGCAATACGAGCAGCTTCTATTTGTTTTGAATCCAACCATCCGCATTCTGTTGCCTGTAACCCATATTCACCGAAAGCCAAGGAAACTCCACGTTGCGGAGAGCCTTTCATTCTGCCCTTCATCTGTTTTCTGTGCTTCACTCTTTTGGGCATTAACATCGCTATTTAACTCCTGTATCTATTTTTTCTCAGGTAGAACTTCACCTTTGAATATAAGAACTTTAACACCAATAATTCCGTATGTTGTTTTAGCTTCTGAAAATCCGTAATCGATATCCGCACGTAAGGTATGTAGCGGAACCCTTCCTTCTCTGTACCATTCAGTACGCGACATTTCTGCACCGCCTAAACGACCAGAGCAAGTAATTCTTATACCTTTTGCTCCAAATTTTAAAGCAGTTGTAACACTCTTTTTCATGGCGCGCCTAAAAGCAACACGTCTTTCAAGTTGAAGAGCAACATTTTCCGCTACAAGCTGTGCATCAAGTTCGGGTTTACGAACTTCCTGTATATTCAAATAAATTTCTTTATCGGTCAATTTTGCGAGATCTTTTTTTAATGTTTCTACTTCAGACCCCTTTTTACCTATTATGAGGCCAGGTCGTGCCGTATAAATATTAATTTTTGCTTTATTGGCAGCGCGTTCAATTTCAATTTTTGAGACCCCGGAGTGATACAATCTCTTCTTCAAAAAGTCTCTTAGCTTCAGATCTTCATGTAGAAGCTTTGCATAATCCGCTTCAGAATACCATTTTGAATCCCACGTTTTTATTACGCCAAGTCTGAAGCCTATTGGATTTATTTTCTGGCCCAAATCTTCACCCCCACCTCGATAGCTTATTTCTTTTCAGCCAATATTACTTGTATATGGCTGGTCGGTTTTCTAATTTTACTTGCTCTGCCCATTGCACGAGGCAAAAAACGTTTCAGTCTAGTGCCTTCGTTAACAAATATTGTTTTTACATACATATTATCAACATCACTTACACCCCTCTGTTCAGCATTAGCAATTGCTGATTTTATCAATTTCGCTATAAGCTGTGCTGAGGGTTGTGGAGAAAATCTCAGTATATTTAGAGCGTTTTCAACTCCTCTGCCTCTTATCATGTCCACGACCAAACGTGTTTTTCTGGATGAAAGTCGGGCAAAAGTCAATTTTGCGCTTGATTCCATAAACGGCTCCTTTTACATTACTTCTTTTTCAATTTACTTTTTTTATCAGCAGCATGCCCATAGAAGGTTCTTGTAGGAGCAAACTCACCAAGCTTATGACCGACCATATTTTCAGTTACAAACACTGGGATAAACTTCTTTCCATTATGGACTGCAAAAGTTAACCCTATGAAATCAGGTATTATCGTTGACCTTCTTGACCATGTTTTTATAACTTTCTTTGAATTTGCTCCCTCAGCCTGGGCTTTACGATATAAATGCCCGTCTACAAACGGTCCTTTTTTAATCGATCTTGCCATCTTTAATTCCTTTTAATAATTATTTAGTTCGAGACTTTATTATAAATCTGGAAGATTTCTTGTTTGTACGTGTTTTATATCCTTTTGTAGGCACACCCCAAGGAGTTACTGGATGTCGTCCCCCAGACGTTCTACCTTCACCACCGCCATGCGGATGATCAACAGGGTTCATTGCTACACCACGTACTTTAGGTCTTTTTCCAAGCCATCTTGATCTACCGGCTTTGCCTAAAGAGACATTCTCATGATCTATATTTCCAACTTGACCTATAGTTGCGTAACAATCTTGAAGAACCATCCTCACTTCACCGGACGGCAGTTTTACCTGCGAATATTTTCCTTCTTTTGACATCAACTGCGCATAAGTTCCAGCACTTCTTGCTAGCTGTCCGCCCTTACCCAATTTGAGCTCAATATTATGTATTATTGTACCTAATGGTATAGCTTTTAAAGGCAATGCATTACCAGGCTTTATATCTGCTTCAATGCTCGCAATAATTTTATCACCAACACTTAAACCCAATGGAGCCAATATATATCGTTTTTCTCCATCAGCATAATTTAATAATGCGATGCGAGCACTTCTATTCGGGTCGTACTCAATACTTGCAACTTTAGCAGGAATATCACGTTTATCTCTTGTAAAGTCTATTATACGGTATTTTTGTTTATGTCCACCCCCTATGTACCTAGAGGTAATTCGTCCATAATTATTTCTACCACCAGTCTTTTTCAGTGTTACAAGTAACGATTTTTCAGGTTTAGAAGTAGTAATTTCTTCAAATGCTGAACATGTCTGGTGCCTGCGACCGGCAGAAGTCGGTTTATAACTCTTAATAGCCATTATTTCAACCCCGTTTTAATGGTTTTAAACTTCAAAAAAATCAACATTGCTACCTTCCTTCATGGTAACATAAGCTTTTTTCCAGTTTGTACGTTTACCGACATTTTTTCCTGATCTTTTTCTCTTGCCGGCTATATTAGCAGTATTTATTTCAAGGACATCAACTTTAAATATTTTTTCGACAGCTTCTTTTATCTCAATTTTATTTGCATTTTTATCAACCTCAAATGCAATAATATTTTTTGAGTCCTTTTCAAGAGTCGTTTTTTCTGTAACCAATGGCTTTTTTATCACATCATATATATTCATGGCTTCAAAGCTCCTTCTACCTTCCGCACCGCTGCCTCGGTAAATATAATATGCTTATATTTTAGTATGTCATACACACTCAGTGCTTCAGGCTGCATAACTTTAACATGTTTTACGTTACGCGCAGAAAGCTCAACATTTGTATTTCTTTGGTCCATAACAAGCAGATATCTGTCTATTGCAAATTCATTCAGTGTTTTAACAAAATTTTTAGTTGAGATTGTTTCTAATTCAAAGCTATTTAATACGTACATTTTGTTTTCATTATAGATGTACGAAAGTGCTGATCTAAGAGCAGATTTTCTAGCTTTTTTATTCATCGACATGTTGTATTGTTTTGGCTTAGGACCGAAAGCAACACCGCCACCTGGATATTGAGGAGCTCTGCTGCACCCTTGTCTTGCCTGACCAGTTCCTTTTTGACGAAATGGTTTCTTACCACCGCCTGCTACTGCAGCCCTGTTTTTAACAGCTACAGTTCCAGCACGTCTGTTTGCAAGTTTTATTTTTACTGCCTCATGCAGCAAATGATTTTTTATTTCAGCGTTAAATACATCATCGTCGATGTTAATTTCACCAACTTTTGTTTTTCTTATATCATAGATATCAATTGTAGCCATGTCATTCTCCAGAAATCGTAATTGCTAAGCCTTTACACTGTCTTTGATAATTACAAGACCATTGGTTGATCCTGGTACAGCTCCCTTGATCAAAATCAGATTATCATCAGCATCAATACGCACAACTTTTAATCTTTGAATAGTAACTTGCGCATTGCCTAAATGACCTGGCAGTTTTGTATTTTTAAAGACACGTGAAGGTGTTGCTGAACAGCCGATAGAACCTGGCGCCCTATGAAAGCGTGAGCCATGTGACGCCCTACCGCCCTGAAAATTCCATCGCTTTATCACACCTTGATATCCTTTACCTATGCTGACACCGGTTACATCAATCAAATCACCATTTTCGAATATCTGAGCATCAATTGAATCACCGATATTAAATTGATCTATGTCATCTATTCTTAACTCACGCAGAAAATTAAATGCGCCAAGTCCAGCAGCCTTGCAATGTCCTATCAAAGCTTTATTCGCCCTCATAGATTCTTTTTTTGCAAAGCCGATTTGGATAGCATTATAGCCATCTTTTTCGACGGTTTTTTTCTGGATAACAATGCACGGTCCCGCCTCAACTACAGTAACAGGAATGCGGGTCCCATCTTCAGAAAAAATATGCGTCATACCAAGTTTTCTACCAATCAAACCCTTCTTCATGGCTGGTGTTCCCTATTCTTTAGAGTCATTTTTACAGCTTAATTTCTACATCCACTCCTGCTGAAAGATCCAATTTCATCAATGCATCTACTGTTTGCTGAGTCGGATCAAGAATATCAATCAAACGTTTATGTGATCTTATTTCAAACTGGTCCCGTGATTTTTTGTCAACATGTGGACCACGCAAAACACAATACTTATTTATTACCGTTGGAAGAGGAATCGGACCCGCAACTCTTGCACCTGTCCTCTTAGCTGTATCTACAATTTCTCCCACTGATTGATCAAGCAGCTTGTGGTCATATGCTTTTAATCTAATTCTTATTTTTTGACTAGTCATCTCTTCCTCGGATATAATTTATTCTATAATTGAGCTTACAACCCCAGCGCCGACAGTTCGTCCACCTTCCCGGATCGCAAACCTAAGACCTTCATCCATTGCTATCGGGGTTATCAGATTTACCGTCATTGCAACATTGTCACCAGGCATAACCATCTCGGTTCCTGCGGGAAGGTCTACTATTCCGGTCACATCTGTTGTACGGAAATAAAACTGCGGCCGATAACCGTTGAAAAATGGCGTGTGACGCCCACCTTCTTCTTTGGTCAATATGTAAGCCTCAGCTTTGAATTTCGTATGAGGGGTTATTGAGCCGGGCTTGGCCAATACCTGGCCTCGCTCGATTTCCTCACGCTTGACTCCTCGAAGCAGTGCCCCGATGTTGTCCCCGGCCCGACCTTCATCCAGAAGCTTGCGGAACATTTCCACTCCCGTTACTGTGGTCTTCTGTGTCGGCCTAATTCCAACTATCTCTACTTCCTCACCTACTTTGATTATTCCGCGCTCCACACGGCCAGTTGCAACCGTTCCGCGTCCTGATATGGAAAAAACATCCTCTACAGGCATAATGAACGGCTTGTCGATTGCTCTCTCAGGCTCAGGTATGTAAGCATCTACCGCATCCATCAACTTGTATATTGCCTGCTCCCCAAGTTCTCCCGTGTCACCTTCAAGACCCTTGAGGGCAGAACCTTTGATAATCGGTATCTCATCTCCAGGAAAATCATATGCGGAAAGAAGTTCGCGAATCTCAAGCTCTACCAGCTCGATCAGCTCTTCATCATCTACCATGTCTGCCTTATTGAGGAATACTACTATATACGGTACGCCTACCTGGCGCGCGAGGAGTATATGCTCTCTGGTCTGTGGCATTGGCCCGTCTGCGGCAGACACCACCAGTATCGCACCGTCCATCTGCGCAGCTCCGGTGATCATGTTCTTTACGTAGTCGGCATGGCCCGGACAGTCCACATGCGCATAGTGGCGCTTGTCTGTCTCATATTCAACGTGTGCGGTTGCTATGGTGATACCACGCTCCCGCTCTTCAGGCGCATTGTCTATCTGATCAAATGACTTGAATTCAGCCTGACCTTTTGAAGCCAACACCTTGGTTATCGCCGCAGTCAACGTGGTCTTTCCATGGTCAACGTGCCCGATTGTACCTATGTTTACGTGCGGTTTCGTCCTCTCAAATTTTGCCTTTGCCATTAGGAGTTCCTCCTTATCGTAAAGCCTTATCCTTTAACTTTTGCAATTATTTCTTCAGATACCGATTTAGGCACCTGCTCGTAATGATGGAAGGTCATTGTGTAAGTGGCTCTTCCCTGGGTTGCAGATCTCAAATCTGTTGCATAGCCAAACATCATAGCCAGAGGAACCATCGATGTTACAACTTGTGCACCACCTCGGGACTCCATTCCCATAATATGACCGCGTCTTGAATTTAGATCTCCAATTACGTCGCCCATATATTCTTCTGGGATAACAACTTCTACTGACATTATAGGCTCAAGCAAAACAGGTCCAGCCTTTGTACACCCTTCCTTGAAGCCCATAGATCCAGCTATTTTAAAAGCCATTTCTGATGAATCCACATCATGATATGAACCGTCTACCAGTGTAATCTTTATATCAACAACAGGGTAACCAGCCATAACGCCCGTACCCATTGCCTCTTGAATACCTTTGTCAACGGCTGGTATATATTCCCGCGGAACAACGCCACCTTTTATTGCGTCGACAAATTCATATCCTGCTCCAGGCTCCTGAGGTTCAACCTCAAGCCAGACGTGACCATACTGTCCACGACCACCCGATCTGTCGCACAAACTTTCCTTCAACTTTAACTTTTTTAGATATAGTTTCTCTGTAAGCTACCTGAGGCTTACCAACATTTGCCTCAACCTTAAATTCCCTAATGAGTCGATCAACAATTATTTCTAGATGTAATTCACCCATTCCAGAAATAATTGTCTGACCGGTTTCTTCATCCGTATTAACTCTAAATGAAGGGTCTTCGCTCGCCAATTTCTGTAGACTAATTCCAAGTTTTTCCTGATCTGCTTTTGTTTTCGGTTCAATCGCAATAGAAATTACAGGATCCGGGAATTCCATTGATTCAAGTATAACGGGTTTAGATTCATCGCACAATGTATCGCCAGTTGTTGTGTACTTCAAGCCCACAGCAGCGGCAATGTCTCCAGCGAAAACTTCTTTTATCTCTTCACGCTTATTTGCGTGCATTTTCAATATACGACCGATTCTCTCTTTTTTTCTTTCGTTGAATTATAAATATAAGAACCAGACGACATAACTCCCGAATAAACCCTGAAGAAACAAAGCTGCCCTACAAAAGGATCAGTCATAATCTTAAAAGCTAAAGCAGAAAACGGTTCACTGTCATCAGCATTACGCTCCAACTCCTCATCTGTTTCAGGACTAACTCCTTTTATTGCAGGAATGTCTGTTGGAGCAGGCAAATAGTCGACTACCGAGTCGAGAAGATTTTGCACACCCTTGTTTTTAAAAGCCGACCCACACGTAACCGGGCAAATATTAATATCTATAGTTGCATTTCTGATTGATGCCTTAATTTCATCAACAGTAAGCTCCTCACCACCAAGATACTTATCCATGAGCGCATCGTCATGAGATGCAAGCTCATCAATCATTTTCTCCCTATACTCTTGAGCAATCTCCTGAAGGTCAGCCGGAATTTCAGTGACGTGGAATTTAGCACCCAACGATTCTTCATCCCACACAATAGCCTTCATTTCAACAAGGTCTACAATACCTTTGTAATCACTCTCCTTACCAATAGGAAGCTGAATTGCAACAGGATTTGCCTTTAGCCTGTCTTTAATCATCGATAGGCCACGAAAGAAGTCAGCTCCAGTACGATCCATTTTATTTATGAATGCTATACGAGGGACTTTATATTTATCAGCCTGCCTCCAAACTGTTTCAGACTGTGGCTCCACTCCACCTACAGAGCAAAAAACAGCCACTGCACCGTCCAACACACGGAGGGAACGTTCTACCTCGATTGTAAAATCCACATGTCCCGGAGTATCAATAATGTTTATTCTGTGATCTCTCCATGAACAAGTGGTTGCAGCAGAAGTTATGGTGATTCCCCGCTCTTGCTCCTGCTCCATCCAGTCCATTGTAGCCGTACCCTCATGGACCTCACCTATCTTGTAAGAAACTCCAGTATAATACAGAATACGCTCGGTTGTTGTAGTTTTCCCCGCATCTATATGTGCCATAATCCCGATGTTTCGGGTTTTCTCTAAAGGTACTGAACGCTGCACTAAGAATACTCCTCCGGATAATATCTTTTACAGGCTACCAGCGATAATGCGCAAAAGCCCTGTTAGCTTCAGCCATTTTATGTGTATCTTCACGCTTCTTTACTGCATTACCTCTGTTATTATATGCATCCAAAATCTCGCCTGCTAATTTTTCAGTAAGCGTCTTTTCCGACCGCGCTGCTGAATACTTTACAAGCCACCTCATAGCAAGAGATGTTCTTCTTTCCGCACGAATCTCTACCGGGACCTGATATGTAGAGCCGCCAACCCTTCGCGACTTCACTTCAAGCATTGGCCTTATATTGTCAAGCGATTTCTTGAAAACCTTAAGAGGATCCTCACTTGCACGTTTGGCAACTAATTCCAAAGCACCATAAAGTGCCCTCTCAGCAGTACTCTTCTTTCCATCCAACATAATTATGTTAATCAGCTTAGCTACAACCCTGTCATTATACTTTGGGTCAGGCAGAATTATTCGCTTAGCAACTTCTCTTCTCCTAGGCATAGAAACCTCTCACTTTAGTCTTTTACTTGGGCCTTTTCGCCCCATATTTTGACCGGCTCTGTTTCCTGTCTTTTACACCGACAGAGTCCAGAGTACCACGAACAATATGATATCTCACACCAGGAAGGTCTTTAACCCTGCCGCCACGAATCAACACAACAGAGTGCTCTTGAAGGTTATGCCCAACACCTGGTATATATGAAGTCACTTCAATCCCGTTCGTGAGACGCACCCTAGCAACTTTACGCAATGCTGAGTTTGGCTTCTTGGGAGTTGTTGTATACACCCTTGTGCAAACACCGCGCTTCTGAGGACAGCTCTTCAAAGCAGGTGCTGTCGACTTATCTCTTTTGCTCTCCCTACCGATACGTATCAACTGATTAATGGTTGGCATTTACTGTTTTCTCCAGAACTTTTTTATCGCTAGAGGCAATGGCCTTTCAGAAGCGAAAACCCGACCAAAATATCAAAATAAACATCTGATGTCAAGCTTTTTTCACACAAAATCCGAAAACGAAGAATTTATCACTAACAATCACTATATTGCTTCTTCGTCATCCGTGATTTCTTCTATCACTTCATTATCCGCAACAACACTCGGTTCTTCGACTACAAGCTTGATATTCCTGTATCGTGAAAGGCCTGTTCCTGCTGGAATCAGCCTACCCATAATGACATTTTCCTTGAGTCCGCGAAGGTTGTCAACCTTACCTTCAATAGCAGCCTGTGTCAATACTTTTGTTGTCTCCTGGAAGGAAGCAGCTGAAATAAATGACTCTGTTGACAACGATGCCTTAGTTATACCAAGCAGCAATGGCTCAGCAGTTGCTGGCCTTCCACCATTTGTGAGCACTCGTTCATTCTCATCTTCGAAGAGATTTCGTTCAATTTGGTCATCAATGAGAAGATTTGTATCGCCAACATCTTTAATCCGCACCCGCCGCAGCATCTGCCGAACAATAGTTTCAATATGTTTGTCGTTGATTTTGACACCTTGAAGACGATAGACTTCCTGAACTTCATCGACAAGGTATTTAGACAATTCTTTTACACCCAAGCACCCGTAATATGTCGTGTGGATTGGATGATCCATCCATAAGCGGTTCACCCGCTTTTATATAAGTCACCTTCATGGACACTTATATGTTTACCTTTGGGAATCAGATACTCTTTAGACTCACCTTTTTCGGGGGTAATAACTACCTTTCTTTTACCTTTGGCGTCTTTACCAAAAGTACACGAACCGTCGATTTCTGAAATGACAGCAAAGTCTTTTGGTTTTCTTGCTTCAAAAAGTTCGGCAACCCTTGGCAAACCACCGGTAATATCCTTGGTTTTGGTAGTCTCCCGCGGGATTTTGGCTATTACATCACCTGCATTTATAAATGATATCCTCATGCACAGTAATGTTCGCACCTACAGGAAGAAAATAGCGTCCAATCGTGCTATCACCAATTTTTACTGTTTTACCTGACTCTTCCTTTATGGCAATACGGGGGCGTTTGTCAGGATCCCGCGATTCGATTATAACCTTTCGCGAAAGACCGGTTACTTCGTCTAATTGTTCCTCGACGGTAATTCCTTCAAGTATATCTCCAAACTTGATCCTACCTGACACTTCAGTAAGAATCGGCATCGTATATGGATCCCATTCAGCAATCGATTCGCCAGGTTTAACAGTCTGACCTGGTGAAACCTTGATTTTCGCACCATAGACTATACCGAATACTTTTCTCGCTCGCGACCGGTTTCATCAATAATGGCGAATCTCGCCATTCCGGTTCATTACAATATGCTGACCTTCGGCATTTGAAACACTATTAATATTCAGAAATGATACTTTACCCTCATTTCGTGCCTCCAATGATGTCTGTTCAGCATGCCTGGACGCAGTACCACCTATATGGAATGTCCTCATGGTAAGTTGCGTCCCAGGCTCACCGATTGATTGAGCAGCGATTACTCCAACAGCTTCACCAAGATTGACCAGATGCCCGCGCGCAAGATCTCGCCCATAGCATTTAGCACAAATACCCCGTCTGCTCTGACAAGTCAGAACTGACCGTATTTTAACTTTTTCAAGACCGGCATCTTCTATCTTTTTAACCAGCATTTCGTCTATTTCAATATTTGCTGGCACAAGAACTTCGCCTGTGACTGGATCTAGTATATCTTCAAGTGCAACGCGTCCAAGAATACGATCCCCAATATGCTCAATAATTTCTCCACCCTCAGTAAGAGCTGAAACAAGCAGGCCATCTAAAGTTCCACAATCTACCTCAGTAATAATGGCATCCTGTGCGACATCAACGAGCCTCCTAGTAAGATAACCCGAATTCGCTGTTTTTAGAGCCGTGTCTGCTAGACCCTTTCTTGCACCGTGGGTTGAAATAAAGTATTGCAACACGGTGAGACCCTCACGGAAATTTGCAGTAATTGGTGTCTCAATAATTTCACCTGACGGCTTCGCCATAAGACCACGCATCCCAGCCAATTGACGTATCTGCTGAGCAGATCCCCTGGACCCGGAATCCGCCATCATATGAATTGCATTAAAAGAGGGTGTCTTTACTTCCTTGCCATCTGGAGACACAACGGTATCTCTTGAAAGGTTGTCCAGCATTTCCTTGGCAATTTCCTCAGTAGCTTTCGCCCATATATCGATAACCTTGTTATATCGCTCACCGTCAGTTATCAGACCCTCGGTATACTGGTTCTGAATCTCTTTAACTTCTTCAGTTGCCTTTTCTATAATGGCAGGTTTCCCTTGTGGAATGACCATATCGTCAATGCTGATAGATATCCCTGCAATAGCCGAATATCGGAAACCTATCTCTTTTAATTTATCAGCAAGAATAACAGTCTCTTTATTCCCGGCAAGTCTGTAGCATGCATCGACAAGATTTGACAATTCCTTCTTTGTCATAACACGGTTAATAGCAGAATACGGTACTGCATCTGGCAAAATCTCCTTTAGGAGTATTCTGCCTGTAGTGGTCTCTATCAATTGGTCTTGAGTGTCTGACGAGAGATTTTTCATCCGCACTTTAATTCGTGCATGCAGATCCAGTTCACCGGAGTCAAAAGCCATCCTCACTTCTTCCGGCGAAGAGAGAATTTTTCCCTCTCCTTTAACAAAAAGTTTATCTCTGGTCATATAGTAAATACCAAGAACCATGTCCTGTGATGGCACAATAATAGGTTTACCATGGGCAGGTGAAAGTATATTGTTAGTGCTCATCATGAGAACTCTGGCCTCAACCTGACTTTCAATGGAGAGAGGTAAATGAACAGCCATCTGGTCACCGTCGAAGTCAGCGTTAAACGCCGTACACACAAGCGGGTGCAACTGGATCGCTTTACCTTCTATGAGAACCGGTTCAAATGCCTGGATACCGAGACGGTGGAGGGTTGGCGCTCTGTTCAACATTACAGGATGTTCCTTGATAACTTCCTCAAGTACATCCCAGACCTCAGGCCTTTCCTTCTCAACCATCTTTTTTGCACTTTTTATTGTAGTTACAAATCCCCTCTCTTCCAGTTTATTATAAATAAAAGGCTTGAAGAGCTCCAAAGCCATTTTTTTTGGAAGACCGCACTGGTGCAGACGCAGTTCAGGACCTACAACAATAACTGAACGCCCGGAATAGTCGACGCGCTTTCCGAGCAGGTTCTGACGGAAACGGCCGGATTTCCCCTTAAGCATATCTGACAAAGACTTCAAAGGCCGCTTGTTCGGGCCAGCAATAGCTCGGCCCCTTCTTCCATTATCAAAAAGAGCGTCAACTGCTTCCTGTAACATACGCTTTTCATTTCGGATTATTACTTCGGGAGCTTGCAGTTCCATAAGGCGCTTCAAACGATTGTTTCTGTTTATTACACGTCGGTAGAGGTCATTCAGGTCTGAAGTCGCAAATCTACCGCCGTCTAGAGGAACAAGAGGTCTCAATTCAGGCGGTAAAACAGGGATACATTCCAGAATCATCCATTCAGGCTTGTTCCCAGATGTTTTAAAAGCATCTACAACCTTCAACCGTTTGGCAATTTTTTTCCGCTTGGCCTCGCTTGTAGCTTCCATCATTTCGTTACGCAACTGCACGGCAAGCTCGTCAAGGTCTAGGGATTTCAAGCACTCTCTGACTGCAGCAGCACCCATTCCTGCTTCGAAATCACCATTAAATTCTTCAAGCGCCTTGTGATAATTATCTTCAGACAGCACTTCACCCAGAGTCATTCCTGTATTTTTGGGATCAGTAACTGCGTACGCTTCGAAGTATAGAACCTTTTCCAAGTCTTTTAGTGATATATCCAGCAGGTTTCCAATCCTCGATGGCAGAGATCTCAGAAACCAAATATGGGCAACTGGGGTCGCAAGATCTATATGGCCGAGCCTTTCCCGTCTAACTTTTGAGGGAATGACTTCTACACCGCATTTTTCGCAGACGATACCACGATGTTTCATTCTCTTATATTTACCGCAGTTACATTCATAATCCTTTGTTGGTCCGAAAATTTTTGCACAGAATAGACCATCACGTTCAGGCTTGAATGTCCGGTAATTAATTGTTTCTGGTTTTTTTACCTCTCCAAATGAACGTTCCCGAATCTTTTCTGGAGAAGATATAGAAATTCGTATTGCAGAAAAATGTAGCGGATCTTTCGGTTTATCAAAAAAGCTGAAAAAATCTTCCAATTTAGATCCTCCTTATTTGAGGAGTATTTTTGTTTTTAACTATTAATGTTGAATTCATGAACATCACGACTTAAACCAGGTCAATCTTCTTCCGTCTCTAATAATTCAACATCAAGACACAATGATTGAAGTTCTTTTATAAGAACATTGAAAGATTCAGGCAACCCAGGTTCAAGGGTGTGTTTTCCTTTTGCGATAGCTTCATACATCCTTGTACGGCCTGCCACATCGTCTGACTTCACTGTAAGAAATTCCTGCAGCGCATAAGCAGCACCATAAGCCTCCATTGCCCAGACTTCCATTTCTCCTAGACGTTGACCTCCGAATTGAGCTTTTCCTCCAAGAGGCTGTTGAGTTACCAGACTGTATGGCCCAATTGAACGAGCATGTATCTTGTCATCAACGAGATGATGCAACTTGAGTACATACATAACGCCAACGGTAACTTTTTCCTTAAAAGCCTCGCCTGACTTGCCGTCATAGAGAGTGACCTGGCCAGACTGGAAGAGCCCTGTCTTGTGCATCAGTTCCTTTATCTGGGATTCCGAAGCACCTTCAAACACCGGTGAAGCCATCGGAATACCTCTCTTCAGCCGGTTTGCTATCGTAAACAGTTCCTCATCATCAAGGGTTGAAAGAAACTTGTCCATCTCTCCGTCACTATATACTTCCTTAAGATAAGATTTGATCATAGATGACTGAACCTTCTTAGACAGCATCTCCTCAATCTGCCAACCGATCCCTTTCGCAGCCCAACCGAGATGAGTCTCAAGTATCTGACCGACGTTCATACGGGAAGGAACACCTAGCGGGTTAAGAACGATCTCCACTGGCCTGCCATCATCCATGTAAGGCATATCTTCTTCGGGCAGAATACGCGATACAACACCCTTGTTTCCGTGGCGCCCAGCCATTTTGTCCCCAACCTGGAGTTTACGCTTGATGGCAACATAGACCTTCACCATTTTTATAACTCCAGGGGGAAGATCATCCCCTCTTTTCAATTTTTGTATCTTGTCATCAAATACAAATCTTATGATGTCAATACGCTGTTGCAACGTAGCAAGAATCTGAGATATTTTTTCGTCTGCTTCCTGGCCGTTTTCAATAGAAATTTCATCCCATCTATCAAGGGGAATGGAAGTTAGGATTTCATCCGTAATCTTTTCACCCTTGGCCAGAATCACCTTACCCATTCTGTCTTCCAAAGAGACAGCGGCTGTTTTGTCAATAATCAGTCTTTTCAGTTTGCTAACAGCTGAACTCTTTATAATGTTTATTTCATCCTGCTCATCCTTGCGTAATTTATCTTCCTCAGCACGCTCAATGCTTTCTGTACGGGTGTCCTTATCAGATCCTTTCCTGGAAAAAATCTTTGCACCTATTACCGTCCCTTCGACTCCCGGGGGAACCCTCAGAGAAGTATCCCTAACATCACCGGCTTTTTCCCCAAAAATTGCTCTAAGAAGCTTTTCTTCGGGTGAAAGTTGTGTTTCACCTTTGGGTGTTATTTTTCCGACCAGAATATCGCCGGGCTTAACTTCCGCTCCAATACGAATAATACCTGATTCATCAAGATCTTTAAGAGTTTCCTCTCCAAGATTTGGTATATCGGATGTAATTTCTTCTTTGCCCAACTTCGTGTCTCGTGCCACGCATTCAAATTCTTCGATATGTATGGAAGTATATCGATCATCTTTGACAAGTTTTTCAGATATGAGAATCGAATCTTCGAAGTTGTAACCACCCCAAGGCATGAAAGCAACAAGTATATTCTGTCCTAAGGCAAGTTCTCCCATCTCTGTTGATGGTCCATCAGCTATAACATCGCCACGTTTAACATTATCTCCGACCTTGACCACAGGCCTCTGGTTTATACATGTATTCTGGTTTGAGCGTGCAAACTTAATTAAATTGTAAATATCGACTCCGGTTCCGGTCTCATCATATTCACCTTCGTCAATCTTTATAACAATTCGAGAAGCATCGACAGACTCAACAATCCCGTTATGTCGTGCTACGACAGAAACGCCTGAATCCCTGGCAACAACTCGTTCCATGCCAGTTCCAACAAGCGGAGAGTCCGCCCGCAGAAGCGGAACTGCCTGACGTTGCATGTTTGAACCCATCAAAGCGCGGTTAGCGTCGTCGTTTTCAAGAAATGGAATTAGAGAGGCCGCAACAGAAACAAGTTGGAGAGGAGAAACATCCATCAGATCTACTTCATCTCTGCCTACAAGAATGAATTCACCGCCTCTACGTGCTGATACATAATCAGATACGAAGCGTCCGTTCTCATCCACAATAGCGTCTGCCTGAGAAATGGCATGTCCTTCTTCTTCAAGAGCGGAAAAAAACCTAACTTCGTCAGTGACTTGTCCTTCTTTGACAATACGATATGGCGTCTCAACAAAGCCATGCTGATTGATTCGAGCGTAGGTAGAAAGGGAAGCTATGAGTCCGATATTGGGACCTTCCGGTGTTTCAATCGGACATACCCTGCCATAATGTGTTGGATGCACGTCACGGACTTCAAATCCCGCTCTCTCACGAGTTAGGCCACCAGGTCCCAAAGCTGAAAGACGCCTTTTGTGCGTTACTTCAGACAGCGGATTTGTCTGATCCATAAATTGAGAAAGTTGTGAAGACCCGAAAAATTCTTTTACAACCGCTGATACTGGCTTAGAATTTATCAAGTCATGGGGCATGAGGTTTTCTACTTCCTGAAGACTCATGCGCTCCTTGATTGCACGTTCCATCCTAACAAGCCCAATACGGTACTGATTTTCAAGTAACTCACCAACTGCACGGACTCGTCTGTTGCCAAGATGGTCTATATCATCAATATTTCCCTTTCCGTTTTTAAGCTCGATAAGATAGCGTACTACCTCGAGAACATCTTCTTTGGTAAGCGTTTGACAATCTAGAGAAACATTTACTCCAACTTTGTGGTTTAACTTGAGGCGTCCGACCGCCGAGAGATCATATCGATCAGGATTGAAAAAAAGGTTTTCGAAAAGAGCCTGGGCACTCTTCAAAGTCGGAGGATCTCCTGGTCGTACTCTCCTGTATATTTCAATTAGAGCTTCATCAGATGAAGCAATCTTATCGATAATCAATGTGTCACGGAAAGAAGATGTGACATGTTGGTTATCAATAAACAGGACTTTAAACGAAGAAATACCTCTTCCCCTGATTTCTTCGAACTTACTCTGTGTTATCTCTTCATTGCACTCTACAAGAACCTCACCCGTTGCAGGGTCAACTATATCGTGAGAAGAAATCTTTCCAGCCACTTCCTCCTCTGTAATAGGTATGCTCTTTATGTCATGCTCTGCCATTTTTCTTATGGCAGCCTTAGTAAATTTCCTATTTGACTTGAGTATAACCTCACCAGTTTGCTGATCTGTTATGTCAAAATGCGCTTTTTGGTTCAGCAGCAGTTCTGGATCAGCCGTTTTGTAAAGACTCTCTCCGCAGAAAATCTCTTCACTTTTATAATAATAGTTCAATAATTCTTCAGTTGTGTAACCGAGAGCCTTCAACAAAACAGTTGCGGGCATCTTTCGTCTTCTGTCTATACGAACATAAAGAATATCTTTATGATCAAACTCAAGATCAAGCCATGATCCACGATATGGAATAATCCTTGCGGAAAATAAAACTTTGCCGCTTGAATGAGTTTTGCCCTTATCGTGATCGTAAAACACACCGGGCGAACGATGCAACTGACTGACAATTACCCGTTCAGTACCATTTATGATAAAAGTACCATTTTCTGTCATGAGCGGAATTTCACCGAAATAGACTTCCTGCTCCTTTATATCGCGAACTGTTCGTGCACCGGTCTCCTTTTAACGTCCCAGACAACCAGACGAACCTTGACCTTCATGGGAGCGGCAAAAGTCATTCCCCTCTGATGACATTCGACAACGTCATATTTTGGATGTTCCGAGCGAATAGGTAACATATTCGAGAGATGCAGTTTCGCTGAAATCCTTAATGGGGAATACGCTTTTAAAAACGGCCTCAAGCCCGAAGTTCTTTCTCGACTTCGACGGGGACGTCTATCTGGAGGAATCTCTTATAGGAATTCTTCTGAATATCTATCAGATTGGGGATATCGATGATTTTCTTGATTTTGGCGAAGTTCTTACGCAGAAGGGGGTTATTCGCAATTGAATAAGCCATATGTTCTCCTTTGGCGAATGCGACAGGCACACACCCAGTCTTAGGGATCATTGCTTTATTCTAATTACGGCAGGATTGGACGCTAATGTGGGCAGTTCAAACTAAAATAGAACAGCCAAGGCCGCGCCCGCGACCTTGGCTATAATGGGATGTGTCAGGAAATACTTTATTTGACTTCAACTTCGGCGCCAGCTTCGACAAGCTGTTTTTTGGCTGTCTCGGCTTCTTCTTTGGAAACCGCAGTTTTGACAGGCTGGGGAGCACCGTCAACCAGGTCTTTGGCTTCCTTGAGGCCAAGGCTGGTCAGAGCGCGAACAACCTTGATAACACCGATTTTGTTGGCACCGGCGGCTTTCAGGATAACATCAAATTCAGTCTGCTCTTCAGCAGCCTCAGCGGCAGCAGGAGCAGCAGCAGCAGCTACGGCAACGGGAGCAGCAGCCGAAACACCGAACTTCTCCTCCAGCTCCTTAACCAGCTCGGAGAGTTCAAGTACCGTCATATTTTCGATAAAACTAACTACTTCAGCTTTAGTGATTGCCATTGCGCTAATCCTCCATGTAAATTGTAGATCTAGATGTTTGTATTCTAATTATGCTTTCTTTTTGTACTTTTGATTGCAGCGAGCGCACGGACAAAACTTCCCGGCACCGCAGCCAGAACGCCGACAAAATTGGCAGCCGGAGCCTGGAGCGTCCCGAGCAGTTTCGCCATGAAGCACTTCGCGACTTGGAAGATCAGCCAGAGACTGTATGTCGGCTACAGTAATAGGTTTACCAGATGAGAACAGCGGCTTTGAGTTTGAATGTTGCCTGCTGTTCCTTGGCAAAACTTGATAGAACCTTTGCTGCGGCGACAGGATCGTCATAGCTCAGAGCAACCGCAGTCGGACCGGTATAATGTAGGCTTGTAACGACAGTTTATCGGTTTCACGCGAAGCAATTCGAGCAGGGTGTTTTTGACAACCTTGTACTCGACAGACGCTTTACGCAGTTCATTTCTTAAGTTCGGTTGCTTTGCCTACGTTCATGCCGCGGAAATCGGCCAGAAAAACTGCCTTTGCGCTTTACCCAGCTTGTCGTGCAGCTCCGCAACTATCTGCTGTTTGCTGTCTTTATTCAAGTGCATTCCTCCTTTCTTTTGGTATAAGGGTCGATGACCCTGCCAAAGTCAGGAGCTGGCAGGAATAGCTTATTTCCTTCAACGAACCTCAGTCTCGGCAGGCCTGATTATTAAGCACTATCACCGCACAGGCACCTGCTGTCTTTGACTTTGGCTTTTTATAACTATGTATTAAACCTGAGATGCAACATCCGACGTATACAAGAATGAACGCCGGGACCCATGGTTGATGAAAGTGCTATTTTCTTGACATAGGTCCCCTTGGCAGCCGATGGCTTTGCCTTCATCAGGGCATCGACCAAGAGCGAGAATATTTTCTCTCGAGTTTGTCCTCTTCAAATGAAACCTTGCCGACCGGGGCATGAATGATCCCGGCCTTCTCAACCCTGAACTCGACCTTACCCGATTTGGATTCCTTAACCGCACGGGCGAGATCAAAGGTTACAGTTCCGACTTTCGGATTCGGCATAAGTCCACGTGGGTCCGAGCAGCTTGCCGATCTTGCCGACCACACCCATCATGTCGGGAGTCGCAATGGCGGTATCGAAATCAAACCAGCCTTCCTGGATCTTGGCGACAAGATCTTCCGCACCAACATAATCCGCACCGGCGTCGCGTGCTTCCTTTTCTTTTTCGCCTTTGGCGAAGACCAGAACCCGACGTCCTTCCAAGTCCGTTCGGCAGAACTACAGCGCCGCGAACCATCTGGTCTGCGTGGCGCGGATCAACACCGAGACGGACGGCAACATCAACAGTCTCATCAAATTTGGCAAATGAAGCTGCATTTGACAAGCTCAAGCGCTTCATTCAGGGGATAATTCTTGGATCGTCCACCTTGGCAACGGCTTCTTTATGTTTTTTACCAGTTTTGGACATTTAGTCACCCCTCTCAATCCTTAAACTATCTCAACACCCATGCTGCGGGCGGTTCCTTCGATGGTGCTCATGGCCGCCTCAAGACTCGCAGCATTGAGATCAGGCATTTTTTTTCTGGCTATTTCCGCAACCTGGTCCTTGGTCAGTTTGCCGACCTTGTTCTTGTTGGGAACACTGGATCCGCTTTTCGATCCCCATTGCCTTCTTTAATCAGCACCGGAGCCGGGCGGAGTTTTCGTGATAAAAGTGAAAGACCTGTCCGCATAAACCGTTATCACAACCGGGGTGATAGTCCCTTCATCAGCCTGAGTCTTGGCGTTGAAAGCCTTGCAGAATTCCATTATGTTAACGCCATGCTGACCCAAGCGCCGGACCGATCGGGGGAGATGGATTTGCTTTGCCGGCCGGGATCTGCAGCTTGATATACCCTGTAATTTTCTTTGCCATTTATTTACTCCTTATATTATCATCAAACGATTATTGCTCTATTCGCCCATACTTCACAGACAGCAGGGCCATTATTATTCTGCTTCGCTTTTCTCAACCTGCATAAATTCAAGTTCAACCGGCGTTGCACGTCCGAAAATGCTTACCATGACCCGCAATTTTCCCTTGTCCGGCTTCACATCCTCGACAATACCGGAAAAGTTCAGAAAAGGCCCATCCATAACCCTGACTGTTTCACCAACCTCAAAAAGCACTTTAGGTCGAGGCTTTTCAGCTCCCTCCTCCATTCGTCCGGGTAATTTTCAATACTTCTTCATCGGGTATCGGGACCGGATTATTCCCACCGACAAAACCGGTAACTTTTGATGTTTCCTTGACAGCATGCCAGGTCTCATCATTAAGTTCCATGTTTATAAGTATATATCCGGGAAAGAATTTTCTCGACGATGTTCTTCTTTCACCCTTTTTCAACTCAACCACCGTCTCCGAGGGGATAAGCACATCTCCAAAAAATTCCTCAAGACCCAGAATTCTTTATTCGTCTCAAGAAGGGAAAGCCTAACTTTATTTTCAAAACCTGAATAGGTATGAACGCCGTACCATTTTTTTGACATCAAATAAATCCTTTAATGGCAGTATAACTCTAATGAGTTTGTTTAAGGACAAAATCACATACCCCAAGGTAAAGGGATATTAACAGTATAATCACTATCACTACCCATGTGGTCGATATTGTTTCCTTGCGGGTAGGCCATGTGACCTTTTCAAGCTCTGCTTTCACTTCATTAAGATAAATTTTAGTTTTGGCCAACACCGTTAATACCTCACCCTAGAGAATATCTCCCCAAATATTTAATAATTATAAATTGGCAGGCCAGGAGGGATTCGAACCCCCAACACCCGGTTTTGGAGACCGGTGCTCTAGCCGTTAGAGCTACTGGCCTGCATAAAGATCACTGCCGTACAATGACCTTACCTGTTACTTAGTTTCCTTATGAGGAGTGTGCGTCCGGCAGAAACGGCAATACTTCTTGAACTCAAGTTTTTGCGGGGTGTTTTTCTTATTTTTGGTTGTCGTGTAATTTCTTTGCTTACACTCTGAGCAGGCAAGGGTGATTATGTCTCTCATTTTATATCTCCTTTTTGCAACGTTGGGGGCAGTCCTGACACAACCGCCCCCTCGATCACGGTCTATTCTATAATTGAGCTACAACCCCTGCGCCGACAGTTCGTGCCACCTTCACGGATCGCGAACCTAAGTCCTTCATCCATGGCTATCGGGGTGATCAGGTTGACCGTCATTGCAACGTTGTCACCAGGCATAACCATCTCGGTTCCGGCGGGAAGTTCCACTATTCCGGTCACGTCTGTCGTACGGAAGTAAAACTGCGGGCGGTAGCCGTTGAAGAACGGCGTGTGACGGCCACCTTCTTCCTTGGTCAGTATGTAAGCCTCGGCCTTGAACTTCGTGTGCGGGGTTATGGAGCCCGGCTTTGCCAGTACCTGGCCGCGCTCGATTTCCTCACGCTTCACTCCGCGCAGCAGTGCCCCGATGTTGTCGCCGGCACGACCTTCATCCAGAAGCTTCCGGAACATTTCCACTCCCGTTACGGTGGTCTTCTGTGTCGGCCTGATGCCGACGATCTCTACTTCTTCACCGACCTTGACTATTCCCCGCTCAACACGACCGGTAGCGACGGTGCCGCGTCCGGAGATGGAGAAAACGTCCTCTACCGGCATCAGGAACGGCTTGTCGATGGCACGCTCCGGCTCCGGGATGTAGCTGTCGACCGCATCCATCAGCTTGTATATTGCCTGCTCGCCAAGTTCTCCCGTGTCACCTTCAAGACCCTTGAGCGCAGACCCCTTGATGATCGGAATATCGTCACCAGGGAAATCATAGGAGGAAAGAAGTTCGCGAATCTCAAGCTCTACCAGTTCGAGCAGCTCCTCGTCATCTACCATGTCGGCCTTATTGAGGAATACGACTATATAAGGAACGCCGACCTGGCGGGCCAGCAGGATGTGCTCGCGGGTCTGGGGCATCGGGCCGTCGGCCGCAGAGACAACCAGTATCGCGCCGTCCATCTGGGCAGCACCGGTGATCATGTTCTTGACGTAGTCGGCATGGCCCGGACAGTCCACATGGGCATAGTGACGGTTGTCGGTTTCATATTCAACGTGAGCCGTGGCAATGGTAATGCCGCGCTCGCGCTCTTCAGGAGCGTTATCGATCTGGTCGAACGCCTTGAATTCCGCCTGCCCCTTGGCTGCCAGCACTTTGGTTATTGCGGCGGTCAGAGTGGTCTTGCCATGGTCGACGTGTCCGATCGTCCCTATGTTTACATGCGGTTTCTTTCCTCTCAAATTTTGCCTTTGCCATATAGGATTCCTCCCGGGTTTCACCAAAATGTTAGATGACGCTTTATCTTGGTAATTGAAGTAAAATGGAGCCCACATCCGGACTCGAACCGGAGACCTCTTCCTTACCAAGGAAGTGCTCTACCTCCTGAGCTATGTGGGCTTGCTGGAAAATTGGAGCGGGAAACGGGACTCGAACCCGCGACCCTCAGCTTGGAAGGCTGATGCTCTAGCCAACTGAGCTACTCCCGCCAATTCAGCCATACGAAGATTTTGTGAAAACTGCATGCTTCAGTAACTTCCAGTCCAAGCGACATCAAGTCTCCTGACACACGCATCGCAGCATGAATCTTCCGCAGTTTTTTATGGTGGAGGGAGGAGGATTCGAACCTCCGAAGTCGTCCGACGACAGATTTACAGTCTGTTCCCTTTGGCCACTCGGGAATCCCTCCAGACGAAGATCAGCCAGTTACTGCTTTTATGGAGCTGGCGATGGGACTCGAACCCGCAACCTGCTGATTACAAGTCAGCTGCTCTACCAATTGAGCTACGCCAGCTTATTTTGCTATTTGAGAAATGAATTTTTCTCTAGTTCGAAAAAAACGCGAAGTTCTTTATATAGATTAGTCTCTGAATTATGTCAAGGTTTTTTTGCAAATAAAATATCACACAATAAAAATTCTTACCCAACCACAAAAATGTAATATTTAATATTTGCTCAACTGAATGCAGTCCTTTTCTAAACCATCGAATTTAATGCTTGCTACTGGGATATTTTTCTCTTTTTGCTGGCTTCACAACACCTAGTAGTGCTTGCGCATCATCTTCCCGGTGGCACTGTCTAAGCGCAAGCAAAACATCTTTCCGGTGTTCCGGAAGATGCCAGAGAAGCAACGCTTTTTGCAATTTTTTTTCCTTTTCACCCTGAGGTATATAAACATTAAGTCCGGTAAAAGGGTCAAGACCAGTATAATACATACATGTTGAAAGGGTGCCTGGAGTCGGGGTGAAATCCTGAACCTGCTGGACTTTCAAGCCGACCCCTTTAAGCATCAGTGCAAGATCCACCATGTCCGAAAGCGTACAGCCCGGGTGGCCGGAAATCAGATAAGGGATGACGTACTGTTTTTTCCCGAGACGACTACTTTCTTGCTTAAAATTTGCTAGAAATTCTTCAAAAGACTTTTGTCCAGGTTTGCGCATTATCGCCGTCACTCTGTCAACAAGATGCTCGGGA
The DNA here is from genome assembly GCA_963815135.1 of uncultured delta proteobacterium. Taxonomy (GTDB): domain Bacteria; phylum Desulfobacterota; class Desulfuromonadia; order Geobacterales; family Geobacteraceae; genus CAIWTU01. The sequence goes on along the minus strand of CAWFFO010000011.1, from coordinate 602,002 downwards.
GCAACTTTTAGAAGACCCCCGACATGATGTGCAAAGAGTTCCGCAAAATAATCCTTTTGCTTATCTTGCATATCATATCGTACTCCTGATGAAACAAAAACATGTTTTACCCCTTTTATTGCCCGCACTCTTCGAAGCAAAGCAGTAGCTCTCTTGCTTGAGGCATTTAAATGCCGGCATATAACCGGGTACAGACAGCTCGTACGGCGACAGTTCCACATCTGTGCAGACTTCCCACAAGAAAGACCATACATATTTGCGGTTGGACCACCGACATCGCTCACGCTACCCTTGAACCACGGATATTTCGTAAGTTTTTCTATCTCGAGAATTACTGATTTATCGCTGCGTGATTGAATAATTTTGCCTTGATGCTGGGCAATCGCACAGAATGAACAACCACCAAAACAACCTCGATGTGAAGTTATTGATGTCTTAATCTGCTCATACGCCGGGATGGTTTCCTTGTACGAAGGATGGGGACCTTTCTCGAATGGAAGCACATAGAGAACATCCAACTCTTCTTCTGACAAAGGAAAAGAAGGAGGGTTGCAATAGAGATAACGGTCACCATGAAGCTGAACTATCGTTGCAGAACAATACGGATTCAATTCCTGTGAAACCAGCTTGAAACGCCTCGGCATATTTGACCTTATTTTCTGCAACTGACTCGAAAGAAGGTATTTCCACAATATGCCTGTCATCTTCATCCGATAATCCGAAAAGGCGGTTGCAAATAAGCGCAGTTCCTCTGATATTTCGTATGTCGGAAAAATTCTCACCCCGTTGCAATCGAACAGCCAGTTCAAGAATGGGATGTTCTCCCATTCCGTAAATCAGCATATCCGCTTTTGAGTCGAAAAGTAGTGACCGACGAACCTTGTCTTCCCAATAATCATAATGGGCAAAGCGCCGCAGACTTGCTTCTATACCGCCAATCACGACAGGAATGCCTTTGTAAGCCTGTTTGATACCCGAAGTATATGCTATCGTAGCCCGGTTAGGACGAGCGCCATGTTGATTACCGGGGGTATACGCATCATCGGAGCGTAGCTTTCTCGCAGATGTGTAATGTGCGACCATTGAATCCATAGCCCCAGCTGAAACAGCAAAAAAGAGCTCAGGCTTGCCAAGCACAGTGAAGGCTTCTTTGGACTTCCAATCAGGTTGAGAAATTATTCCAACGCGAAAACCATTAGCCTCAAGCAGGCGCGCAAGAAGCGGAACCCCAAATGATGGATGATCAACATAGGCATCACCACTGACAAATATTACATCAAGCGACGACCATCCGCGTTCATTCATTTCCTTTTTTGAAACAGGTAAAAAAGACATTCAGAGCACACTATTCAAACATATCTGAAAAAACTTCATCTCGTCCTTCAAACTTGGGTCAAGGGAAGAGAGGAAGCGTCTCAAGACCCAGATTCTCAGGAAATCCGTTAATTATATTCATATTTTGCACTGCCTGGCCCGACGCCCCCTTTACAAGATTGTCTATGGCGGATACAATAATCACCCGCCCGGTACGCTTATCAACTGCAAGCCCTATATCACAAAAATTGGAACCCTGTACATGTAGAGTTGAAGGAAATTCTCCTTTTTGAAGTATTCTTATGAATGCTTCCCCCTTATAAAACTCCTCGTAAATCTTTATTAAGGATTCAGCCGATAAATCCTCACGGAGCTTTCCGTAAACAGTTGACAGTATCCCTCGATTCATCGGGACGAGGTGCGGAGTAAATGTAATATTTATATTCTCTCCTGCTAGAATGGAAAGCTCCTGTTCGATTTCGGGCGTATGCCGATGAGTAGTGACGCCATACGCCTTGAATCCACCGTTAATCTCACAAAAAAGTGTATCGACTTTTGCACCTCTTCCGGCTCCACTTACTCCTGATTTGGAATCAGCGATAATTGAAGATGTATCAATAATACCTTCCTTAAGAAGAGGAGCTAACCCTAGGATTATGCTTGTCGGATAACAGCCGGGATTGGCAATCAAGTCCGCTTTCCTTATTTTCTCCCTGTGAATTTCAGGAAGTCCATAAATTGCTTTCTTCAAAAGCTCGGGATTCATATGGGGTTCATACCAGACAGCATATTCTTCAGGCTTTTTAAGTCTATAATCCGCCGAAAGATCAATTACTTTTTTACCGAATTTAAGAAATGTCGGCACTACTTCCATGGCAGCTTTATGAGGTAAAGCGGTAAATATAAGATCAGCTTTGTCGGCCACCCGCGTTGGTTCAAGGTTCTCCAGTATATAGTTGCAGCGGCCGCGGACAGTTGGAAAGATTCCGGCAATGGGTTTACCGGCGCTTCTTTCCGAAGTAACACACGTTACCGCAACTTCGGGATGACCAAAAAGAATCCGTAAAAGTTCGATTCCCGTATATCCACTTGCCCCAACAATGGCAACTCTCAGCATTATTTTACTCCTTGACAGACTATTTGAGCCGTTTTGACAAACCTATCAGGGTCATCAGGTAACAAGAAATTTGACAAACAAAAAGGGAAACCCTGTCGGATTTCCCCTTTGTCGAAATAAAACGGAAGCCAACTCAGGCATCAACGTTTTGAGAACTGGAAACTTCTTCGTGCAGCTGCCTTGCCGTATTTCTTTCTTTCCTTGACGCGGGAATCGCGGGTGATAAAACCTGCTTTTTTCAAAGTTCCCCTCAATTCATTATCCACTTCAAGTAAAGCTTTGGTTATGCCGTGCTTAATAGCACCAGCCTGACCTGAGTCCCCACCACCACTCACTGTAACGAAAATGTCAAATTTATCAACATTCTCGGTTATTTCCAGCGGCTGTTTGACTATCATCTTGGAGGTCTCCCTGCCAAAATATTCATCCAAGCTCTTCTTGTTGACCACAATCTTGCCGCTTCCCGGCTTGAGCCACACCCTGGCAATGGATGATTTTCTTTTCCCTGTACCGTAAAAGCTCGTTGCTGCCATTTTCGTATCTCCTGATCGATTAATAACGATTTATTTTATACTTCCAATACCTTCGGCTGCTGGGCACTATGAGGATGCTCAGATCCCGTATAAATCTTCAATTTCTTCAGCATCTGGCTAGCCAGCTTATTTTTTGGAAGCATCCCTTTTACCGCTTTCCTGAGCATATCAGCGGCATTTTTTTCAAGCAGATTTCCCGCGTTGATTGATTTGATGCCGCCGGGATAGCCAGAATGACTGTAATACATCTTGTCCGACATCTTATTTCCAGTCAGGAGTATTTTTTCGGCATTTACGACAATGACGAAATCACCGGTGTCGACAGACGGAGTAAATATGGGCTTTGTTTTACCCCGCAGAACATCAGCAATCCGTGTTGCCACCCTCCCCAACACCTTTTCACTGACATCAACCAGATACCAATCCCTGGTAACCTCATTTGTTTTCGCAATTTGCGTTTTCATCGAAACCTCACAACATATTCTGAATATGCATCTTAGTAACTGTACCGAAAGGGCATAGAGTAATGCATGAATCAAACCTTGTCAAGATAAAATCACAACTCATAAATGTAAATCAGTAAAAAACTTCTACAAGACATAGTCCTTGGGGTGGAGCAGTAGCACCGGATTTCCGCCGGTCACATCCTTCAATCAAACCAGGTATAGCGTCAGGCGACAAAATAGCATGACCGACTTCGACAAGCGTTCCTACGATTACTCTTACCATATTTTTTAGAAAGCCGTTTCCTCTGACATCAATAACAACAAACTCGGAGTTCCGGGTTATTTCCATAGCGTCAATTCTTCGAATTGTGGTTTTGGCACAGCAGTTAGCAGCCCGAAACGCAGCAAAATCTTTCTCACCCAAAAAATGATCAGAAGCTTCACGCATCGCCTCCAGATTAAGTTCATTTTTCAAATACCATGAAAACGACCGGCTTAGAGGAGACCTCCGTTTTGAATTAAATATAGTATACCTGTAGTGCTTCCCAAGCGCATCTTTTCTTGGATGAAATTCAAGTGACATTTCGACAGCTTCACGCACAGCAATATCAGAAGGCAGAATGGAATTGACACCTTCGCAAAAAGCTCTCACCGGAATGTCCTTATTAGTCAGGAAAGCAGCAACCATTCCCATGGCGTGCACACCCGCATCTGTCCGCCCAGATGATTTGAGCCTTGCGGGTTCTTTGAGGATTTTTGCAAGAGCATCTTCAAGCACTTCCTGGATCGAAACCCCATTCGGTTGAACCTGCCAACCAACATAATTTGTTCCATCGTATTCAATTGTCAGTTTTATATTTCGCATACAAATTTTTAAAACAAACAAGCTGTCCAGAATTAGAGCTGTATTTAGATCATATCAGCTTCATAAAGACATTTGCCATTGTGGTTGAAGTCTAACTTAATTGCTTGACATACTCCCCGCCTGAAAGGCGAGGATTCTGGATTCAGACAGCAACCGCCGGTATCGCTACCGGTCTTACATCGCCTAGCCCAAGAGCAGACGTCCCTGCTCTTTGAATATTCAGTGCAGCATTGAGATCCCGATCATGGATTGCGCCACAGTCGCAGGCCCATGTCCGGTCTCGGAGAGACAATCTCTCGATAATGGTTCCGCAGGAACTACACAACTTACTGCTCGGAAACCAGCGGTCGATCTTGACGATCTGGCAGCCGGTCTTGGCTGCCTGGTGTTCCAGGATCGAGACAAAACCGGCAAAGCCCAGGTCGGACACCTTTCTGCCCCACATCGCCTTCATGCCGGACAGGTTCAGGTCTTCGATGGCAATAGCGTTGTAGCGATGAGCTAACTGCCGGGCCAGCTTGAAATGGAAGTCCTTGCGCCGGTTGGCGATTACCCGGTGCAAGCGGGCAAGGTTCTTTCTGGCTTTTCTCCTGTTATTGCCGCCCTTCTGCTTCCTGCTGAGAGAACGGTTTGCTTTTGCGAGTTGTTTCAGTGCGTGCTTGAGTGGTTGAGGGGCAGGTTCTTTTCTTCCATCGCTGATAGTGAGAAAATCCTTCAGCCCAAAATCCATGCCCGCTATTTCGGTAGTCGCGGCATGGAGTGTCTGATACTCGGCATCAGTGACAAAGATGAAGAAGATGTCCCCCAGAGCATCCCGTTTTACGGTGAGGGTCTTGATCTTTCCCTCAATCTCGCGGGACTTGAAGTAGCGGTATTGCTGTTTACCAACCCGCAGCTGGTTGCCGGACAGGGAATAGCCGGCCTGCTTCAGTGTGAAACTCTGGTATTTGATTCGCTTCCGGAATGTCGGAGGTCGAACCTTGCGCGAAGACGGCCGGCCCGCTTTCCTGTCTTTGGCGCACTTGAAAAAGAGTTGGTAGCCTTTTTCGATTCGCTGCACCACGTCCTGTACGGACTGGGAGCCGACTTCCGACCAGAAAGAATAACGTGGCAGCCGCTTCAGCTTAGTGATGTGCTTCATCAGTTGGAACTGGTTCAGGTGTTTGCCAAAAAACCGGTAGTACCGCTTGTGCAGAGCAATGCAATGGTTCCACACCGACGACGCAACGTCGATCTGCCGGTGCAGTTTCCGGTTTCGCCTGGAAACGTATGCCTTAAAGACAAAGGCTCTCAAACTATTCTGCTCCATTGGGTTTCGATGTACTGACGGATCACTTCGGAAGACACCGTGCCAGTAGTTGCGCAGAAGTACGAACGTGACCAGATCGACCCCTTCTTTTTCAGTTCGGGAAACCGGGCGGCAAGGGTCGAACCAGAACCACCCTTGATCTTTCCTGCAAGTTGAGCAGGAGAAAATCGCGGTGGTGCCGACAATGAAAGCTGAACATGGTCCGGCATGACCTCAAGCGCAATGAGCGTGCAGCCAATCTCAGCAACGCGGGATTCGATTGTCTCCCGAACAGCCGCAACCACTTCTTCCCTGTCGAGAATGGACCGCCGATACTTGGGGCACCATATCAAGTGGTAGGAGAGAAGAAACTTCGCATGACGGGTTGACTCGTATTGTATATTCATCTTATTTTTAATTGCATTTATAATAACATAGGTATAAATTTAATAAAGTATATTCACCAAACCAGACGCCTTTCATCCCCGCCTATAAGCGAGGCTTTCCCGGCGGTTATTTGTAAACAAACCGGAGAAAAATATTTTACCTACTGTTTTATTTGCTTCCGACAAATAAAGCGCCCCGCGAGGCGCTCCATCTGAAACAGAAATAATTTTGAACTTTTTTAAAATCCAGTACGCATTTCAATTTTCAGTCGAGATACTTTTTGATAAGAATTTCTGCAATTTGCACTGCATTTGTTGCGGCACCCTTGCGAATATTATCGGCAACGACCCAAAGATTCAAGCCGTTTTCAGTAGATGCGTCTTCACGGATACGACCGATATAAGTAAGGTCCTGTCCCGCGGCATTTAAAGGCATAGGATAGACCTTGTTGGCCACATCATCCACAAGTTTGCATCCCGGGGCATTACGCAAAAGTTCAAAAGCCTTTTCAACAGTGATTTTCTTTTCCGTTTCTATATTAACAGACTCGGAGTGTCCATAGAAAACCGGAACCCTAACCGTAGTGGCAGTCACACGGATATCCGATTCCAATATCTTTCTTGTTTCATTGATCATCTTCATCTCTTCCTTGGTATAACCGTTCGGTTCAAATGAATCGATCTGGGGAAGACAATTGAAGGCAATCCTATGGGGATAAACCTTGGCTTCAGTCGGCCGGCCATTCAACATCTCCACAGTCTGAATCCTTAACTCGTCGATGGCTTTCTTGCCTGTGCCGGAAACAGCCTGATAGGTCGAAACAACGATTCTCCTGATCTTCGCATAATCGTGAAGGGGTTTCAACGCCACCACCATTTGGATGGTCGAGCAATTGGGATTGGCTATTATCCCTTTTTTATTATACTGGGAGATAGCATGTTCGTTTACCTCGGGAACAACGAGCGGCACATCCTGGTCCATCCTCCATGCGCTGGAATTGTCTATGCAAACCGCACCGGCTTTCGCCGCTGAAGGGCAAAATTCCTCTGAGCGGCTGCCTCCTGCGGAAAACAGCGCTATATCAACGTCTTCAAACGCATTATGACCAAGCAGCTCCACCTCAACGGGTTTACCGTTAAATTCCAGGATTTTACCTACACTGCGTTCGCTGGCCAGAAATTTAATTTTACCTACAGGGAATTTTCTTTCCTCAAGACACTCGATCATCTGAGTCCCAACCGCCCCGGTAGCACCGGCAATTGCAACATTCCATAACTTCTTTGCCATTGTATGTAAATCTCCTTTCGACGGTGTGCCATCGAAAAGGCAACCGTAGTGATCATTTTATTTACAATAAAGAAAGCATGTCAATAAAAAAGGAGCGGAAGTTCCTACAACCCCTCCGCTCTTTTCATGAAACAAGGCCTAATTCCATTTTTGTCATTGATTAGACAGAGTAACTTTCATGCGATTACAATGCTATTTTCGCAATAAGTCTATACTTAAAATTAAAATCGGAGTTTTATTCCTCAGCTTACAGCTTTCGCCACCATATCGCCGATTTCAGTGGTAGAGTATCCCATCTTGCCGGCGCTCATACTCTTCATCTGCTGCATAACTTCCACCATGGCAGTTTCAACTGCCACAGAGGCCGTTTGTTCACCCAGCGTGTCCAACATCATCATTGCGGCACCGATTGCAGCCATGGGATTAATAACATTTTTACCTGTATATTTCGGAGCGCTGCCGCCGATCGGTTCGAACATGGAAACACCTGCCGGATTAATGTTACCACCGGAGGCAATTCCCATCCCCCCCTGGACCATTGCACCCAAATCGGTAATAATATCACCAAACAGGTTATCCGTGACTATAACGTCAAACCATTCCGGATTTTTTACCATCCACATGGTTGTGGCGTCAACATGCGCGTATTCGCGCTTGATATCAGGGTAATCCTTCTCGCCCACTTCGTGAAAAGCCCTCTCCCAGAGATCGAATGCATATGTAAGGACATTTGTCTTTCCACAAAGCGTAAGAGTCTTTCTTTTGTTCCTCTTTCTTGCAAGTTCGAACGCATAGCGGATACATCGTTCGACCCCCATACGTGTATTGATCGATGTCTGGATGGCAACTTCATCCGGAGTTCCCCTTCTCATGTTTCCACCCGCACCTACATACAGCCCCTCGGTATTTTCCCTGACGACGACAAAATCTATATCTTCAGGCTTCTTGTCTTTAAGAGGAGTCTCAACATTGGGATAAAGCTTTATCGGTCGTAAATTCACGTATTGGTCAAGCTCGAAGCGCAGCTTGAGCAGAATCCCTTTTTCCAAAATTCCCGGTTTTACGTCAGGATGGCCGATGGCACCGAGATATATGGCATTGAATTGTTTCAAATCGGAAACTGCGGTTTCCGGCAGGACTTCTCCAGTCCGCAGGTACCTTTCTCCGCCAAAATCAAAATGGGTAAAATCCATTTTTATGTCGAACTTCCTGCTAACCGCATCCAACACTTTCATACCTTCCCGAACAACCTCGGGTCCGGTTCCATCTCCACCTACAACTGCAATCTTGTACATTTGAGTATCTCCTTTTCACATATCCGGAATGCAACTATGAAAACTATAGCATGATATAGATTTATTTTATTTTGTCAACAAATCACAAAGATCCATAAATCAGCTGACCATAAAAATCATGAAAACCTGAATAAAAATGATTGTTGGCATGCAAATATATAGGTGGCTTTAAATGTAGACAAAAATGCTGTTCGAGTTCCGAGAAAACGACAAGCATGAGTAATTTATACATTTCCGGGAGTACATCAGCATTGTATTTAATTATACTGCCTCAATTTACACAAATCAGAGATGACAAGAAATAAGCATATGCAAGTTTGTAAGGGCAAAAGAAAAGACATTTTCCCTTGGTGCCAGCACGTTGACATGGGGTATCTTGACACAAAGTCTGGATGGAGCTACTTTTTTGCAGGCCTGTTGTTGATTTTAAAAATACTGAATCTGTCAGACTTTGACGGGAAACATATTTAAAGGAGTACTATAAATGAAAAATGAAGATACAGCCAGTCACAGTCCGGAACCGCAACATACCGACTGCAAGGCTACTATAATTGCGGTCGGTGACAGCCTGACTGCCGGATTCGGTGTTACCGAGGAGCATGCCTACCCAGCTCGATTGGAACGGAAACTTCGCAACTCCGGATTCGATTTCCGTATAATCAATGCAGGCATAAACGGTGAAAAAAGCGGAGAAGTCCTCTCGCGAATCGACACAATACTGTCGAGGAAGCCGGACATCGTTATTCTCCAGACAGGTACCAATGATGGACTGCGCGGGATTCCCCCCGAGGAAATGGAACGAAACATCGATTCCATCGTCCATATCCTCATGGATCACAAAATCGTTGTCGTGCTTGCAGGAATGCAGAACCTGAAGCGGCGCAAGGGCGAATATGATGAACTCTTTGCCCGGGTCTACCCCAGAATTGCCGAAAAGCATGGACTGATATTGATTCCGTTTTTCCTGGACAAGGTGGCCGGAGAATCGCATTTGAACCGTAATGATGGTATTCACCCAACGGCTGAGGGATACAGGATAATTGTGGATAGTGTTTTTCCGTATGTACTGCAGGCAATTGAAAAAATCGCCAAAAGAAATTAGCAAAAGATGCTGAAGAAGCATGTATTATAAACAAAAAATATTACTGTTCATCAAATAACAACCGAAAAATGGGGAGGTTGGTAAAATCAGCAGATTGTCCATCCAAGACGGGTTAATCTTTCACTAACTTCCTGACTTTGAGAAATGATATACCAAGAGAGTTCATTAATATGAAGGAAGGTATCAAATTTCCCAAAAAAGCGGCTTATATTTAGTTTAGTAGCGGCATTTATAGCCGCATCAATTGTTTTTATTCTAGACTTCTCAATATCCGATATCAATTCAGCTCTTGACGTACTCCCCGCCTGAAAGGCGAGGATTCTGGATTCAGACAGCAACTGCCGGTATCGCTACCGGTCTTACATCGCCTAGCCCAAGAGCAGACGTCCCTGCTCTTTGAATATTCAGTGCAGCATTGAGATCCCGATCATGGATTGCGCCACAGTCGCAGGCCCATGTCCGGTCTCGGAGAGACAATCTCTCGATAATGGTTCCGCAGGAACTACACAACTTACTGCTCGGAAACCAGCGGTCGATCTTGACGATCTGGCAGCCGGTCTTGGCTGCCTGGTGTTCCAGGATCGAGACAAAACCGGCAAAGCCCAGGTCGGACACCTTTCTGCCCCACATCGCCTTCATGCCGGACAGGTTCAGGTCTTCGATGGCAATAGCGTTGTAGCGATGAGCTAACTGCCGGGCCAGCTTGAAATGGAAGTCCTTGCGCCGGTTGGCGATTACCCGGTGCAAGCGGGCAAGGTTCTTTCTGGCTTTTCTCCTGTTATTGCCGCCCTTCTGCTTCCTGCTGAGAGAACGGTTTGCTTTTGCGAGTTGTTTCAGTGCGTGCTTGAGTGGTTGAGGGGCAGGTTCTTTTCTTCCATCGCTGATAGTGAGAAAATCCTTCAGCCCAAAATCCATGCCCGCTATTTCGGTAGTCGCGGCAAGGAGTGTCTGATGCTCGGCATCAGTGACGAAGATGAAGAAGATGTCCCCCAGAGCATCCCGTTTTACGGTGAGGGTCTTGATCTTTCCCTCAATCTCGCGGGACTTGAAGTAGCGGTATTGCTGTTTACCAATCCACAGCTGGTTGCCGGACAGGGAATAGCCGGCCTGCTTCAGTGTGAAACTCTGGTATTTGGTTCGCTTCCGGAATGTCGGAGGTCGAACCTTGCGCGAAGATGGCTGGCCCGCTTTCCTGTCTTTGGCGCACTTGAAAAAGAGCTGGTAGCCTTTTTCGATTCGCTGCACCACGTCCTGTACGGACTGGGAGCCGACTTCCGACCAGAAAGAATAACGTGGCAGCCGCTTCAGCTTAGTGATGTGCTTCATCAGTTGGAACTGGTTCAGGTGTTTGCCAAAAAACCGGTAGTACCGCTTGTGCAGAGCAATGCAATGGTTCCACACCGACGACGCAACGTCGATCTGCCGGTGCAGTTTCCGGTTTCGCCTGGAAACGTATGCCTTAAAGACAAAGGTTCTCAAACTATTCTGCTCCATTGGGTTTCGATGTACTGACGGATCACTTCGGAAGACACCGTGCCAGTAGTTGCGCAGAAGTACGAACGTGACCAGATCGACCCCTTCTTTTTCAGTTCGGGAAACCGGGCGGCAAGGGTCGAACCAGAACCACCCTTGATCTTTCCTGCAAGTTGAGAAGGAGAAAATCGCGGTGGTGCCGACAATGAAAGATGAACATGGTCCGGCATGACCTCAAGCGCAATGAGCGTGCAGCCAATCTCAGCAACGCGGGATTCGATTGTCTCCCGAACAGCCGCAACCACTTCTTCCCTGTCGAGAATGGACCGCCGATACTTGGGGCACCATATCAAGTGGTAGGAGAGAAGAAACTTCGCATGACGGGTTGACTCGTATTGTATATTCATCTTATATTACATTGCATTAATAATAACAAAGGTATAAATTTAATCAAGTATATTCACCAAACCAGACGCCTTTCATCCCCGCCTATAAGGCGAGGCTTTCCCGGCGGTTATTTGTAAAATTTCCACGTAAATTCTCAGGCATATTTGATAATTCACGTATAGAATATACATATGTTGCAATTGATACTGGGAAAAGAGATATAAGCGATATAAGATTTATTTTTCCAGAACTGAAACCACAGCCGGCTTGCAGCGACTTGACCGATTTTATTGAGACACAGAAACATAATTTTTATCAATTAGGTACAGTAAGTTGCGTAGAGTCGAGGAATAATTAAATTCCCTCGTGATACTGTAACATTTAATGACTCATTATTTCGTTAGCTCTCACTGTGTTTTTAGACAGTGCCGATTCATCCACGGGTAGGTTGGAACTGGTTGAAACAAATGGAAAGTTAGTATTAAAGAGAAACTCGACCGGTTGGTTTGTCTGAGATCCAAATAATTGATCTGGGCTCCCTGTTATCAACAAATTTACGAAACGAGAAGGCCGTTGCTCTGCATAAAACTGATGTTCGTTTTGAGCGTACAATAGCCGCCTATAATTTTCTTCGCGACAAGATTATATCTTGCAAATAAAGTCTTTAATACCCGATCAACCAACCCCAAGAATAACACTCGATGCCTTGAACATTGCGTAAACACTGTCGCCCTGCTTAAGGGCGAGGTCTGCCGCGCATTCGTTGGTAATCACAGCGCTGATCGTATTCCGCTCGAACAATTCGACATTAATTTCAGTATTGACAATACCTTGCGTAATATTTACGATTTTCCCTGGCAATTTGTTTCGGATTGTTACCCTCATATTTTCGCCACCGGCACCGAGAATAACCGAACCGGCCTTTACAATTGCATAGGCGTCATTTCCCACAGTGAGGCCCAGTGAGTCAACACTTGCATTGGTAATCATGGCGACAATTTGCTCTCCACTTTTCAGGGCGAGCGTTACTTCGGATTTAACCTCCCCCCTGATTATTTTAATTATTTCACCGGCAAACATGTTCCTTGCGCTTGCCTGCTTGGAAACTTTATTGATGAACTTATTGAGACTATTTGCATCGACATCGCCCATTTTGTCTTCGAGATTTGTAAGAAACTTTTCGTGCTCTTCCTGTATTATCCTGTAAGTTCTGATGACTTCCCTGCCCTCTTCAGTCAGGCTAGTCCCCCCGCCCGATTTCCCTCCGGTGACGCGCACGAAAAGTGGCTTTTCTGAGAGATTGTTTATTGTATTGATCGTGTCCCACGCCGTTTTGTAGCTGATTCCAACAGCCTTTGCCGCCTTTGTTATTGAACCGTATTCATCAATCTTTTCCAGCAGCGCAATCCGGCCGCTCCCAAGAAACTCCATATCGGTTTTTTTCAAAGAGACTGTTCCGAAAACCTCGATCTGTTTTTTTGACCTGCGCATGGGAAATTGAATCCTCCTTCTGTGGAATAAATATGGACCTGTCATTTTATATCAATTGAGTATTTACTTGTTTAAGAGTCGGCAAGCAACTGTTTTGAGAGCCCATATGTTGTTGCGCGGAGCAATTTCACGGTATATTACCATAATCACCATAAATATCAGCAAAAACCACTTCAGATTCCATTGATTTAACACAAATCAATAACCGGGAAATCCTTTGGGACCATATTCAGATTCTCACCAAAGATATAGCCTTTCACAGGACTTCTCAATTAAAGCGATGCTACGCCGCTCAACTTGTTCTTGCATGGTCCAAAATTGTTGTTACAATACAACCTTATCAAATAAACAGTAAAGGAGAGTGTAGAACAATGCAAAAAATAATTATTTCAGCCCTGATCTTCCTGCTTGTCGTCCCGACGGCGTTTGCCGCCGGTGATCGGAAACCAGAAGACAGTAAAACCTTTTACGCCATAGGACTCGTGGTGGCCAGCCAGCTTAAGGTATTCAACCTGAACCCAGCAGAATTGGAGTCCGTCAAACAGGGAATAACTGATGGCGTCACAGGCGCTCCCCCTCAGGTGGATCTTAAAGAATATAACGGGAAAATACAGGAACTGGCAAGAACCCGCCGTGAAGAGTATGGCGAAAAACTCTCATCGCTGTCAAAAGACTTGATGGCAAAGGCTGCCAAAGAGAAGGGAGCCGTCAAGGCCAAATCAGGATTTATATATATTCCTGTAAAAGAAGGGAAAGGAAATGAACCGACTTTGACCGACAAAGTAAAGGTGAATTACCGTGGGACATTTGCTGATGGAAAGGAATTCGACAGCTCATACAAACGCGGGGAGCCAACCGAGTTCCCTTTGGACAAAGTGATCAGTTGTTGGAAGGAAGGGTTGCAGTTGATGAAACCGGGTGGGAAAGCCAGATTGATCTGCCCTCCGGATACTGCATACGGTGAGAAAGGAAACGCTGTTATTCCTCCCAATGCAACATTATTGTTTGATATAGAACTTCTTGATGTGAAAAAATAACAAATAATTGCAATATGTTTAGAAATCCATAATCACTCAAAAAAGGCAAGGCCGGGACAACTTAACCCTCAGCGGTAAAAATATGTGCATCATCCTGTTTGCATACAAATGGAATCCACGATATCCGTTGGCTCTCGCGGCTAACCGTGATGAATATTATGACCGTCCCACCGCCCCGGCCGCCTTCCATTCCGATGCCCCGGATTTATTGGCCGGCAGAGATTTACGCCAGGGCGGTACATGGCTGGGTATGACGAGAACTGGTAAAATCGCAGCTTTGGCAAATCACCGGGATCCGCAGTCGTATCGAACCGATGCAATATCCAGAGGATTTCTGGTCAGGGATTTCCTGGCAACAGGCTTTTCAACGGATAAATATCTGGAGAAGCTGAAACAGGAAGGGGATCTTTATAATGGTTTCAGTCTTATTTTCGGCGATATACATCGTTTATGCTATTTCTCTAACCGTGGCGTCGTCCCGGAGGAAATACCCCCGGGAATCCACGGCCAGAGTAACCTTTTGCTCGACACGCCCTGGCCTAAAGTAATGCGAGGCAAAGAAGTCTTGAGAGAAACTCTTTCGTCAGCACCCGATCCGTCACCGGAAGCTCTTTTTGCCCTGCTTGCCGACCGAACGGTTACAGATGACAAGTTATTACCGGATACCGGCGTGGGAATTGACCAGGAAAGGCTTCTTGCACCGATATTCGTCAAGGGCCCATTATACGGTACCCGATCCTCTACGCTTGTCATCATGGACTCGGAAAAAAATGTGACATTTATCGAGCGCTCATACAACGGGAGCCCTGATAATTGCATAACTCGCCAGTATAAATTCAGAGTTGAATATTAAACCAACCAATAAGCCTTGAAATTACATTTGAATACTGATCAAAACTGATAAAAGCTACGGCTTTGCAACATCGAGTAAAAGACCGCCGTTTCAGAAAAAGTATCTATACGCGGTTCATTTGTTCCTTGATTGCGTCAGTCCGCGTCGGCAAATCTGCTGAGAGTCCCGCGTTTGGCACCATACCGGAAGATTGTAATCCCCTTGACGCCTTTCTCGTAAGCCAGCAGATAGGCTCTTGCCACATCTTCCTTTTTAGCCCTGTGCGGAAGGTTGATGGTTTTTGAAACCGCATTATCGGTGTATTGCTGGAAAGCGGCCTGCATCTCGATCTGGTCCTCAAATGGAATCTCCAGAGCGGTCCGGAAAAGTTTCTTCACGTCCTGCGGAATTTCGCCGATCCCGGAAAGGTTCCCATTTCTACGCACAATTTCCATCAGCCTATCTGAATAAAAATCGCGCTTCTTTGCGATCTCGATAAAATATCTGTTTATTTCCTCAATTTCTGAATCCATAACGAATCTTTTATACGCGATTGCGAACAGAGGCTCTATTCCGCTCGAACACCCGGCAATCATGGAAAGGGTGCCGGTTGGCGCGATAGTGGTTGTTGTAGCGTTCCTTACCCTCGGCATGCCCGGAGCGTCATACACCGAACCTAGAAAATTCGGGAAAACTCCGCGTTCTTCAGCAAGCTCAACCGAGGCTTCCCTTGATTTATCACTAATGAATCTCATTACCTTACTGGCTAAGTCAAAGGCATCCCTGTGATTATAAGGAATGCCCAGTAGTACCAGCATGTCTGCCCACCCCATAACACCAAGCCCTATCTTCCTGTTGCTCTTGTGCATATTCTCCACGGCGGGAATGGGGTATATACAGGCATCGATGGTATCATCAAGAAAGCGAACGGCGGTCCGGATATCCTGGTCGAGGAGTTGATATTCCACTTCACTATTCTCAACATACCTGGAGAGATCCAGTGAACCAAGAACACAAGCTTCGTAGGGAAGAAGAGGCTGTTCACCACAGGGGTTGGTACTTTCAAAATCACCCATTTGCGGGGTTGGATTGAAGCGGTTTATCCTGTCGATAAACACAATTCCCGGATCTCCTGTTTCCCATGCGCTTTCCACGATCTCGTCGAAAATGGCCTTAGCCCTGAGAGTATGCGTAACTTCTCCGGATCTGGGGTTTACAAGGTCGAAATCACCATCACTCAGCACAGCTTCCATGAAAGAATCAGTTACAGCGACGGAAATATTGAAATTGACGAGTTCCTTATCGTTTCTTTTTACCTTTATGAATTCCAGGACGTCGGGATGATCTATACGCAATACTCCCATATTGGCGCCGCGTCGTGCACCACCTTGCTTTATCACATCGGTTGCGGAATTATATATCTTCATGAAAGAAACCGGCCCGCTGGCTATACCGCCTGTTGAACGGACAATATCGGACTTGGGCCGGAGCCTGGAGAAAGAAAAACCAGTGCCTCCGCCGCTCTGCAGAATGAGCGCAGCGTTCTTAAGGGTATCGAAGATGCTTTTCATGGAATCTTCCACAGGAAGAACAAAACAGGCGGCAAGTTGTCCTGTTGCTTTACCGGCATTCATTATTGCGGGGGAATTCGGAAGGAATCTAAGGGATGACATCAGTTCATAAAACTGCTCCTCCCAGTAAATGGAATCTTCGTGGTATTCCTTCTCCGCTTCGGCGACGCAATGGGCAACACGCCTGAACATCTGTGAAGGGCTTTCCACGGCCTCTCCACTTTCATTCTTCAGCAGGTACCTCGCCCTCAACACCTTCAATGCATTATCTGTCAGTTCCATATCGTTGAATTATAAAGCATTTTTTTTATTTTGCACAAATTCATGTGTATACGTTCCGCCCAAACTGAAAAAGCAGCCTTAAGGCTGCTTTTTTGCTGGTTCTATTCAACTTTACAATGAAAATATTAATCTATCACCTTTGCTGTTCAGCCAAGTGTAGATTTCATGATAGCACAATTAAATAACAAGTTTATTAATTCTTTTAAAAAATATAAATTATTTACCCTTTGTCTTATACTCCAGATCATAACCAGTCTTTTCCCGGTGAACAATTCCCATGGACGTTAACCCTTCCTTCAAGTCCTTCAGCGCCGACGAAAGATAAGCATCAAGAGATGATCTGTCGGAGCCGACCGCTGTGAGACAGATATCAAGCTCCGGATTTTCGCCGAGTGTTCTGGCCAGCGACTTGATGTATACCCTGGGATGTAAATTCACAACTCTGCTAAGGACAGGTTCCATAACCGATTCATCATTACAGCGGACCGTTAATGCATGCGTGACTGATATGCCTCCACAAAATGTTTCCTTGAGGAACGGCTGCAGGGAACTGTTGAAAATTCCTTTCAGTTCCGATGGAACTCCTGGAAGACATATAATGGAGGTCCGCACTGCCCGAAGCAGAACGCCAGGTGCAGTCCCGACCGGATTGTCCAGCGGAACAGCACCTTCAGGCAGCCAGGCCATTTTCTCCCTCGCAGGATTAAGCCCCCCCTGGGCGATTATGCCTCTGAGACAAAAATCGTCATAACTGTTTTTGACCATCTGGAGGGCTTGTCGATGCAGTCTCAGGTCTAAGCCTGCTCCCCGGGCGACTGCGGCAAGCGTGAGATCATCAGCTGTAGGGCCAAGCCCGCCGGATGTAATAATTACCCCGGTGCCGCGGTTCAATGCTGCGGTAATCTCCAAGGCGATCACTTCGATCTCGTCACGCAGGACGGTAACCCGCGATACTCGTCCTCCCAGATCAGTAATCTCTCCGCACAACCAGTGTGTGTTTGTGTCCTGGATTTCACCGATGAGTATTTCATTACCTATTACAAATATTTCAACAGTCACAGGTTCCGACATCTACTCTCCCGCTTTGGGTCAGGCCCCACTGCTCTTTGTAATCAAAACAACGCCGATACATACAAGAATGGTACCCGCCCACCGCAGTGGGGTAACCGCTTCATGCAGATAATACTGCGACAAGAAAGCTACCAGCACATAATTCAGTGCCTGCATGGGGAGGGCAACCGACAAGTCTTCCCAGGAAAGAACGGCCAGCCACAAAAAAAAGAACACTGCAAGCATTGCCGTGCCCATAATCAGCTTCGGGCTGGTCAGTGCCTGGAAAGCCGCATTGAAGATGCCTTTGAGGCTCATGGCTGAAACATCCCCAAGTTCCTTCATTCCTTTTGTCAGTAGAATATCACCTACGGTACCCGCGGTAACTGCCATAAGCATCACGATAACCGTCTTAAGCATAGCCTTTTTTCCTCTCCCCTGTAGTTTCTCAGCCTGATACCGAGAGACTTCAACTTTTCCTTCACCACCTTACTCGTCAACGCCATCAATTCATATTCGTGCAAGTAATCGGGCATTCGTCTGTTCAATTCGTCACATGGGTAACAACCTGGATGGAAATATATTTCCGTTGTTCCCTCTCCAAGGCCATCAAGAAGCGTCAGCAAATACTCTTCGGTCATGTGGCCTGAATTCAGAAGGCCTTTCACTTCGCCGGCATATGAAATGCCTATTTGATCAAGGCTGGGTCTGCAGTGACGGGCGAGATTAGAGAAGATGAAGGCATCAAGCACCTTCCCTACGAACCTCCGCCTGCTCGCAACAAGATCTGCAAACAAATTTTCTCTGGTCAACCTGAAAGTTGTTATTCCGTATTTCGGCATCAACTCCATCAAAATATCGAAAACAACCGGATGCATATGTATATTGAGATGGCCGTCGATGTGCGAGAGATTGACTCCGGTAGCCAGAAATTCAAGAATTTGTGCCTCTATTTCCCGGTGGAGTTCCTGCCTCAATTTTTTTTCGAAGAAATAACGCATCCCGGCATTTACCGGACTATCGGTGAAATTACCCCTTTCATCTACAAGTCCCGGAATGACATCCGAGGAAAGCACTGAGCTTCCATGTACCAGTGTAAGGTGAAGTCCGACCTGGAGCCCCAGGTTCTCACGTGCGAAGGATACAGCCTGTTCAACTGCAGAACCACCGACCATGAGCGAAGCGCTGGTAAGGACACCATCACTGTAGGCGCGCATAATTGCCTTGTTGGCACCTTCGGAGAGACCGAAGTCATCTGCGTTTATTATCAGTTCTTTCATATCCGGAATTGCAGAAACCCGATGTGGGCTAGCCCTGCGCCTGCTTGCGTTTTTTCATGTATGCCATATACTGTCTGCCTTCCTTCAGCATCTTTTTTCGCTCTTCGCCGTTGCTTATCATTTTGACGATACTGCGGAAGATATATTTCGGTCGGAAATAAAATTTGTTGTATATGGTTTCCACTGCATCGAAAATTTCCTTGTTGGTCAGGTGGGGATAGTTAATGACGCAGGTCTGGTGACCGGTCTCGTCGATGAAGTCATCCGAAGCGATCCATCCCTCTTTTTTGCACAAGTCGTAAAACTCCGTCCCCGGGTAGGGAGAAGCCAGTGAAGCCTGTATTGAATTGAGATCAAGACACTTGGCAAACTCGATGGTTTCTTTTATCGTCTCCCTTGTTTCTCCCGGAAGTCCCATGACGAAGGCTCCGTGAACGGATAGCCCCAGTTTTTTGCAATTGCGGGTAAACTCGATGGCCTCAGCCTTAGTAACACCTTTTTTTATGTTTTTGAGTATCTGGTCATTGCCGCTTTCAAACCCCACAACAACATGTCTCAATCCGGCCTCTCTCATGATGCGAAGCGTTTCATAATCGCAGTTGGCCCTGGCATTGATGGTCCAGGATATTCCAAGCGGCTTGATTTTCTCCGCTACGGCACGTGCATGTTCCCTGTTTGCGGTAAACGTATCGTCATCGAAGGATATCTCCCGTATACCGGGTATATTTTCCATGATCCACTTTACTTCCTGATAGACATTCTCAGGGCTACGGGTACGCATCTTTCTGCCTGAAAACGTCTGCGGCCAGAGACAATATATACATTTGGAAGGACAGCCGCGGCTTGAATAAATGGATACGTACGGATGGAGGAAGTGGGGTATAATATATTCATTTACCGGCAGATCGCGCAGGTAAACCTGACTGGCGAAGGGCAGCGCGTCAAGATCCTCAATCGGAGCACGCTCGCCGGTATGTGTTACGTTCCCTTCCTTGACAAAACTGATTCCATCTATTTCACTCCATGGTTTTCCTTCAGCAAGTTCCTTGACTGTATAATCGAATTCGCCGCGACAGACCACATCAACCGCCCCTTTGGCGGCTTTGAGCGATTCTTCGGGAAGGACCGTTACATGCGGGCCGGTAAATACTGTAATTGTGGAAGGTTTCTGCTCTTTGATCCTTCGGGCCGTTTCTATATCTATATTGAGTGTAGGGGTGGAGGTGTACATCACCACCATATCATAATTTCGGGCTATCTCCAGACAATCGTCGAGGGTCAGCCTCTGCACCGGTGCATCTACGACCCGGCTTCCCTCGATCATTCCGGCCGGGAAACAGAGCCACGTCGGATACCAGAAAGAGGTAACCTCGCGGGAGGCCTGGTAACGGGCTCCGGCGCCGCCGTCAAAGTCTTCAAAGGTCGGGGGATTTAAAAACAAAGGTTTCATCCGGCACTCCTGTAGTACTGTTCGTGATATGTAAATCAACCTGATACGATATAGGCGGGCGCCTTTTTTGTCAAGATTAAAGACCCCCCTCCACTTCTGCTTATGAATTGAATAAACTGACTTTATCTGATACATTTCCAGAACTTTGCGTTGAAAGGACCGATATGGCCAGCAGAACAATCGGCCTGGTTGCTGCCATGCCAAACGAGATCAGACCCTTTCTCAAACTAGTGGGGAAACACGATAAAACGACACTGCACGGATTTCCACTTTATCAGTTCTCTCTAGCAGGAAATCACTGCAGCCTAATTGAATGTGGCATTGGTTCCGGGCGTGCGGAAAAGGCTGCGGGTGAGCTGATAAAATCGATACAACCTGACTTGCTCATTTCTATAGGATTCGGTGGGGCGGTGAATAAGGGGCTATGTGCCGGTGATCTGGCAGTTGCGGTTAGAAGTATTCTATACAGGGAAAACAAATTCAATTTCGGGGAAACCATTGAATTTCCAGATCCCTCGAAGGCAAAGAGGATTATGGGAGAAAGCTGCAAAAAATTCGGGTGCAATGTCTTTCAATCCGACTTTATCACTTCAGACATGATTCTGAATAAGAAAGTGCTGAGGAAGATGCTGCCCACTGATATGTCAAACCCGGTACTGGACATGGAAACCTGGGCCATCGCTCGAATAGCGGGGCAGGAACAAGTGCCTTGTCTGGCAATCCGCGCCATCAGCGACGCCGCGGATGAGGAGCTTCAATTCAGTATCGACCAGTTCACGGATAGCGAAATGAACATTAAAACAGGCAGGATACTTTTGTCAATTGCCAGGACCCCCCGCATACTTCCCCAATTGCTCAGGTTGGCAATAAACGCGAGAATCGCCGGCAGAAATCTGGCATTTGCATTAGACACCCTGCTGAACAGCGAAGAAATGTCCAATTCACCTTCGGATCTATTAACCGGGTTAACGCCTCGTAATTCCTGCTGATTGAACTTCCTGCTTCAAACCTTTCTTCCGGAAACCGGCGAATGCGGGTAGTCTTTCAGATGCTCGGCCAATTCCTCTCTGCTATAGTGGTTAGTTCGCCTGATAAGTAGAACCGCAACGATGGCTATCGGCAGGGTAAAAATCAAGATACCGGTAAGAGCCATCAAATGCTCTCCAATAAGAATTGTTACTGCAAGGTTGAATATGATTACAGACAAGTAAAGTGCAGGACCGTAAAGAGATCTGAATGGAATGGATTTCATGCCCGAGGTTTTCGCAGATTTTTTTCCGATAACAGCATCGATTATTTGAAGGGCCAGTATGAGAAAAAAGCTTACCACCCACCAGCCCACGTAATTTGACAGCGGTATGCCAAAATGCAGGCCGGTTTCCTTGTAGCCGTAAATCCGACCGAGAAACCAGCGGTCTCCCTGCAGCGCCACAGGGTCGATAATGATGTCCAGAAAAACCTGGAATAAAGACCCGAGAAACAATACAGAAAAAGACTTGCGGATACGTCTGGTCTCCAAAGTGACAAAATTCCAGCGCCATGCTTTTACTGGCGAAACAACAAGCAGCGCTGTCGCGTAACTGCAATATGCAAGAAACACATATGAAATAGAATCAAAGAAAGGCACACCTGCAATCCAGAGTTCATTTTGCCGAGTGGTCTCTATGTAATAATACCAGCCGTAAGGGAAACCGTTATTTATCGAACTGTATTCGGATAAAAAAGCGATAAGGTAGCCAACAACGGTGAAACATAAGGTTTTCCGCCACCCGATATGCAGGATGGCAGCCACCAGATACACAACCAGAAATGCAAATACGTAAGGACGCATCAGAACGGTTCCAACAACAAGGTGCATCAATTCATTCATAATCTTCCCCGGTTAATATATTCATCAATCGACCGATCATAGTCGACCTTCACACGCAAATAGTCATCGGACCCGGACAATACATGCCGCATAAGGCCAGAAATCCAATCGTTAAAAAATAGAAATGGCGCGGTAAACCCGCGCCATCGTTTTTAAACATAGACTGCATACACGCGGTTGACAGAAATCTAGAAAAGAGTTCCCACTACACTTCCCAGAACCGATATAGGCCCACTGTCACTGAGTCCTTCTACTGCTTTTTCCGTCTTTTTGAGTGTAGCAGTTGCATCACGGTATAACTTGTCGTCATTGACCAGTTTGCCGATTGTACCCTGGCCGCTGTTGATCTTCTGGGTAATCTCCTTGATATTTTTCGATGCATCATTGAAATTGTTGTAAAGAGCGTCATCATTGACAAGTTTACCCATGCTTCCTTTGCCGCTGTTGATCTTGGCAACGATTTCCTTCACATCCTTCATGCTGTCATTAATTTTGGTCATCGCGCTTTTTGCATCGTTATAGAAGGCATCATCATTTACCAGTTTGCCGATGGTTCCTTCACCCTTATTGATCTTGTCCGTAATGTTCCGCAGATTTGCGGTTGTTGCATTGGTATTGTTATAGAGTGTTTTATCATTGAGCAGCAACGCCAGAGAACCCTGACCACGGTCGAATTTGGTGGTTATGCTGTCCAGGTTTGCGATAGTGTTATGCAGATTTGCACGATTTTCATCAAGCATTGCAGTGATTTTTCCCATCACCTCATTCTGGTTTCTGTCCAGATCTGTTATCAGGACTTTGGCGTCTTTGGTAACCTCACCCAAATTGTCTACTATTTGGTCTATATTTACCTTGTCTCTACCGGCCACGACACCTCCATCGGGAAGCAATGGAGCTTGCGGTGAACCGAAAGAGAGCCCGAGAAATTGCCCCCCTAGAAGATTAGTCATACGAAGACCCGCCACAGTATCTGTTTTAACTTTTGTGCCCCGTTGCACCTCGAAATCTATCTCAACCTTGTTTTCGAGGACCTTTATGTCAGTAATCTTTCCCACATCAACACCAGCAAGCCGGACTGAATCCCCAATTTTAAGACCGGTGACGGTGGACAAATAAGTCTTGTAACTGTTTTTTTTCTCAAAGGGATTCCATCTTTCGCCGACTTCCATCATTACCGCAAAAATCAAAAGGGCGATTATGAAAAAGAAACCCACCTTTTTTTCCGTTGAAAAAGCCATTTATGAAGTCCTCCTGTCAGAATTGCATAAACCCGATACTGCACTAGCAGTTAATAATTAGTTATTCCAATACCTTGTCATCTCGTACATAACCTCATCTGTCACATGAGTATTCTTGTCAAAAAGTAATCAGCTGCCAATATCATCATGAAAGAGAGAACCACAGACCGGGTTGTTGACTTCCCTATCCCCCGGGCACCACCTGATGTTTTAAAACCGACATAACAGGCTACCTGCGCAATAATACCGCCGAAAACGGTAGCTTTTATCAGTCCGTCTCCGATTTCTCTGATTTTCAGAGCCGTTTTGAGGCTGTCGAAATATGTCGAGTATGATATGAAAATCTTTGGATGAAGATGACTGATGAGTGCACCGCCGGCCATTCCCACAAGGTCCGCATAAATGACTAGGGCGGGAACGCAGACCAGGCAGGCAATAAAACGAGGCATGGAAAGATAGCGTACCGGATTTATATCCAGTGTTTTCAGAGCATCGATTTCCTCGTATACCTTCATTACACCGATCTCGGCTGCCATGGCTGAGCCGACGCGACCAGCCACGAGAAAACTGGTCATAACCGGGCCCAACTCTCTGACCATAGAAAGCCCTACTATCGCTCCTATGATATTCTGGGTTCCGTATTTCTGTAGTTCCGCTCCGGTCTGAAGGGCCAGAACCATCCCTACGAAAAAGCCCATTACCGAAGCCACAGGCAATGTTTCATATCCGATTATCACCATCTGTGCAAAAATACTCTGCAGATTTCTTGGTGCCTCTCTAAAAAAATACACCGTCTGCCAAAGGAGCTTGAGCATCTCCCCTACAATTTGAACGAAATCCAGCAGACTTTTGCCGATCCTTTCAAAGGTTCCGTTCACTGTTTACCCCTCGAATCCATCTGACCACCCTCCGCGCTATTGAAATCCTGCTTCCCCCAGGTAATACCGAACGGAAGCCAAAAAAAACTCAATTTCTTTTTAACATTATGCCTCTGGTAGCGGATCAGACCTTTTAAGAATCTGAAATCTCTGACCTGTTTCTCCGAGCGATATGAAACCAGCGGGAATAGCTCAAAGGCGAGGTCTCCATCGCGGTAATCGTGCCAATAGAGGTTCCAGAGAAATGATACAGCCGATTCGTCATTATTCCACTTCTGGACATATATACGCCAAAGCGGAGCCCAACTCCTGTCGATCCCCTCTCTGTCCACAATGGGCTCCACCGGGGCCGGAAAAGAGAAACTTTTTATCCCTTTATAATCTTTTTTGTACATGAACAAAGGCCAGAAAGCCACTTTATGATTGCTTTTTCCGTCAACAGGCCAGGTTTCCGTGTTATCAGAGTAGAGAAAGTAAAGAACTCTGTCACGCTCCTGGTCGAAGCTTTCCGTCTCCAGCTTTTCATGACTGTAGAGGGGCCATAAGTACCAGTATTTCACACTGTCCTTGCGTTTATCTTCGCTGTAAAAAGGGATGAAGCGGTTGAGCGTTCTCGTTTCCCCTTTGATAGTGACAAAAAAGGGCCAGAAATAATCATTCTCCTCGCTTTTTTTTGTTTTATCTTCGGCATGACCAAAGAATGGCCACATGTAATGCTTTTCTGTCCTGGCGGGAGATTCGAGCGAAGTATAAAACGGCAGGATAAAGAGTTTTTTTGTGGGATTTTCGGTATTCAGAGCTAAGTCCTCATCAAAAAAAATCGGCCAGATGGCGAAACGTTTCCTATATACGCCCTCTTTTGAAGACTGGCCGTAAATGGGCCAGACCTGGAAGCCGCTTTCCTTATCTCCCTCGATGGTAGAGACAAGCGGATAGAGATAATTTCGAGTTGTCGTACCCTTTTTTACCGTCCTGCTGTATATAGGAAACATAACAAAGTGATATTCATCCTTCCAGAATCTTTGATAAAGATCTCCATAGAAGGGGAAAACGGAAACATAAGGTCCGTATTTTTCCGATCTGCCACTTATGTAGAAAGGAAAGAGCATCTTATCCTTCTGCTCTGTCTCTTCACCTTTCCTGAAAACATTGTTCTGGTAGAGTTTTAAGACCTGTGTTGTTTCTGCTTCGGGGGACTGTTCCGAAGAAGCGATGGGATAGAGATAGTCCGTACTGGATGTACCTTCGCTTTGATTTGAAGAGTTATAAAAAAAGGGGCGTATTGCAACCTCTTTGTCATCACCACGCTTTTGAAATTTGAAAAGTGGGCCCAAAATAGACAGGTTGCTGTAGCCTTCCCTTGGACTTTCACGGTAATCCACCAGAGGCCACAAGGTAAATATGACGCCTTTCTCTTGCTTATCGGCGGTCTGGGCGGCCATAACCGGCGATGCCCCAGCAATAAGGATCAGGAGGAAAGCTGTCAAAGCTTTTATGGTCATAATAAAGACCCCTTAAATCATACAAAAAATTCAGCCGGGTATTATTTATGATGTACTGAAATTAGTCAATGCAAAAACAATGCTGGAATGGGATAAATAAAATGCAAAAGCCCGACGGGAACCGGATTTCTCATTATCCTCTTCCCCCAGGCCTTCACAATAAACCCGTCTTTTCCTTTACTCACACACATGATCCGCATATGTGCGGATCACAACAAGCATATGCAAGCTCCAAAAAATCAATAATTCCGGTCGGCGTAATCGACCCAGCCACCGGCCAGCACAAGCGCACGATCAAAGGGAAGCATGGAGAACCTGAATTTCTCTTCGGTGCCACATGCTTTAACAACAAGCTCACCTGCTTCGATGTCGATCCCTATCAAAGCATCCCCACTCTCTGCAAAACGAAAAATTGCATCAATACTCTCTTTAGGGAGCTCAATGGCAGCCATACCGCAATTAAACATATTCTGGCGGAATATGCGTGCAAAAGACTCAGCAATGACCGCTGTAATGCCGTTTACTTCAAAAACCCAAGGTGCGTGTTCACGAGAGGAACCGCATCCGAAATTACCCCTTGTCACGATAACCCTTGCCTGTTGTATTTCAGAACCTTTGGGATCGAATCCAGGTAGTTTCAAATCCTCGAGAATATAGGGCTTCAGATCATTTTTTGTAATTTCGGTCAGATACCTGGCCGGTATAATTTCATCAGTATTTATATCATCCCGGTCAAGAAACAGAACCGGTCCGCCAAAATTTTTCATAAATCTGCTCCTGATTCAAAATAATTTACAGGCATTCCCCGAGAATGCCCCTATTATCGGAAACGCATTAAGGTAGATATTTCCTTGGATCGGCTATCTTGCCTTCTATCGCTGCAGCTGCACTACACGCTGGAGACATGAGGTGCACCATTCCTCCCTTGCCCATTCTTCCCATGAAATTCCTGTTGGTCGTAGCAGCACAGACTTCGCCTTCCGCTAACACGCCCGTGCTCATTCCCAGACAAGCACCACAGGTGGGATTGGTTACACAAAAGCCGGCTTCCATAAAAATATCCATAAGGCCTTCTTTCATGGCGTCCTGGAAAACTTTCGGTGTCGCGGGAGAAAGAATTCCCCTGACATTGGAAGCAATCTTTTTTCCTTTGAGAATTTGAGCTGCGATACGCAGGTCTTCAAGCCGTCCATTTGTGCAGGAACCAAGATATACCTGATCAATGGGAGTCCCTTCCATTTCAGTAACCGGTTTCACAAGATCCGGCTTAAAACCGTATGTTACAAGTGGGACAAGTCCGGAAATATCAAAATCTAGAACTCTTTCATAGACGGCATCCTCGTCTGACCACCACTTGCGGAAATCTTCAAGGGCTGCAGCCTTGGAAGCATATTCATTTTCAATAAACGGCCAAAGATAATCGACCGTAACCTGATCCGGCATGCAAATACCCGAGGTGCCGCCCGCCTCTATCGCCATATTGCTGAGAGTCATGCGCGACTCCATTGTCATCTCTTCCACAACAGGACCTCTAAACTCGAGAACGCAATCTGTCGCCCCGTTCACACCAAGCTTACCGATTACATAAAGAATTATATCTTTTGCATACACACCTTTCGGCATGGTTCCGCTCAAGTTTATCCTGATAGTTTTCGGTTCTCTGAAAGCACAGACACCCTTGAGAATACCGACTTCCAGATCGGTAGTACCTACGCCAGCGGCAAAAGCTCCGAAAGCGCCGTGTGTGCAGGTATGGGAATCCCCCATTATCACCGTATAACCGGGTCGTATGAAACCCTTTTCAGGAAAAAGGGCATGGCATACACCATTTGCACCGACATCGAAAAAATCCTTTATATTCTGCCGACGAGCCCAATCTCGGAGAATTTTGGCCTGGGTTGCAGTTTTGCTGTCTTTACTCGGAGTAACATGGTCTATCACCGCTTTTATTTTTGTGTTATCGAATACTCTATCCTTTCCCCGTGACACCAAGTCCGCAATAGCGATCGGCGTTGTTATTTCATGACACATAACCACGTCCAGCCGAAGAACCTTGGAGCCGGGAAACGGTTCATCGATAAGATGGTCGGCAAAAATCTTCTCTGCTGTTGTTTTTCCCATTAAACTATATCCTTTCTCTATATTAATCAGCTTAAGTTGTCACAAGAACCGGCAAGTCAGTCCGAAATCCTTTACAGCATGTAAAATAGCATAATAGTGTAAACAAAACAAACAAGGAAAGCAATTGGTATTGATGTTTTCCTCGTTATCATTTGCCTGCATGGAGTAATAATGTTATTATTATGCATTTTTTCAGGAAAGAGAAACAAAATGCAAATATCTTTTTCGAGGACCAACGGGGAAATAGATGAGATAATCGACGGACTCATTGAAAAGGCCGGCGGAATCTATCATCCCGAGATAGTACGCGAGATTATCATATCCGCATTAAAAGCTGGACAGGAAACGGACTACCTTGCGGATCTTAAATTATTCAACAGCACCATGAAGGAAATGCGCTATACCAGCAAGGTCTTTGCCCCTTACAGAAGAAGGATGAAAGTCAGTATTTTCGGCTCAGCGAGAATTCAGCCCAATGAACCGATATATGGAAAATGTGTAAATTTCAGCAGACTTCTGGCTGAAAAGAATTATATGATCATCACAGGGGGAGGAGGCGGTATCATGCAAGCCGGCAACGAAGGGGCCGGAAGTGAAAATTCATTTGCCGTAAATATCCGCTTGCCGTTCGAACAGCAACCAAA
This sequence comes from uncultured delta proteobacterium, assembly GCA_963815135.1. Lineage (GTDB taxonomy): Bacteria > Desulfobacterota > Desulfuromonadia > Geobacterales > Geobacteraceae > CAIWTU01. Next base: position 573,262 of record CAWFFO010000011.1, on the reverse strand, counting down.
TCGTGTCATGGCCGAAAACCCCAGGCTAATCACCTATAAATATTTTTTCACACGGAAAGTAGCCTTCGTCAAGGAAGCCGACGCAATAGCCGTATTCCCCGGAGGATTTGGCACAATGGATGAAGCCATGGAAGTTTTTACTCTTATCCAAACCGGGAAGACCTCTCCAAAACCACTTGTTTTAGTTGATGACAGTGACGGCTACTGGCAGCGATGGTTCGATTTTATAAAATCATACATGCTAGGAAAAGGGTTCATTTCCGGTGAAGATTTTTCGATCTTTACCATTACACAGAGCGAAGAAGAAGCTGTTCAGGTTATAGAGGATTTTTACCGAAATTATCATTCCATGAGATTCGTGAACGGTCTTTTGGTAATAAGACTCAATAAAGAACTGTCGGATGATAATTTATCGGAGCTTGAAAATGAATTCCCAGAAATTTATATAAAAGGAACCAGGATTGACCGAAGTGAGCCTCTTCCAGAAGAAATTGACGAACCTGATCTCCTCAATCTCGACAGAATTGTACTTCATTTCAACCAGCAACATTTCGGTCTACTTATGGCATTTGTCAGAAGATTGAATCTTTTCTGAGCAATCTAAAACATCAAAAAAATGAGTAAATAATATGAGCTTTTTATGAAATTATTCTCTTGACATATCCAGGCTTCCCTGTTACTTACTATACTAAGTAAGTTTCGGAAGTTTTTGCAGACACAAGAAAGCAAGGCAGAGAATAGAAGTTTCCCCTGTTGTTTTCCTGCACCAAGACTCCGGAAACTTAGACGTCAGCGTTCCGTGTAATTTCGGGACTGAAGTTCCGGAAGCAAGAAAGGAGGTAGGAAAATGGCACAGGGTAAAGTTAAATGGTTTAATGATGCCAAGGGATTTGGTTTCATTGAGCAGGACAATGGTGAAGATGTTTTTGTACACTTCTCGGCTATTGTCGGTGACGGTTTCAAATCGCTTACAGAAGGCGAAGCAGTGACATTTGACGTAGTAAACGGCCCAAAAGGTCTTCAGGCTGCAAACGTCAAAAAAATCTAGTTTTATTCCTTTAAAAAACCCCCTTGATTTCCTCAAGGGGGTTTTTCATTAACATAGCCTATTTTCCCAAATTACCTGCCAGCAGTTACAGACTCTCCATATATCTCTCTTTCTTATAATAAAGCCTGTTCAATGCATTAATGTAGGCTTTTGCCGACGCCTCTATAATATCAGTTGAAGAACCTCTCCCCACTACAGTGCAATTACCTTCCGCAACTCGCACACTCACTTCGCCTATAGCGTCAGTACCTCCTGTTATTGAGCCAACGGTATATTGCATAAGCCTGGCCTTTGTTCCGGTGAGCTTTTTAATCGCCTTCAATGTAGCATCAACAGGCCCATCCCCCAGTTCGGCAGTTCTCACATGTTGTCCGTCAATTTCAAGTTGAACAGTTGCTGTGGCAACAGCAAATGAGCCGCATGTAACAGTAATATGACTCATTTTGAATTTTTCTCCATTTCTCATTGTTTCATCTGCTACTATAGCATCCAGGTCTTCGTCAAAGATATCCTTTTTCAGATCTGCAAGGGACTTGAAACGCTCGAAGGCGTTATTCAAATCTTCTTCACCTAGATCATACCCCAATTCCTGAAGACGTTTTTTAAAAGCATGACGTCCGGAATGTTTTCCAAGCACAAGCACATTTGCCTTCAAACCGACTGATTCCGGAGTCATTATTTCGTATGTTGACTTTTCCATCAGCACACCATGCTGATGAATTCCAGCTTCATGGGCAAATGCATTTGCTCCTACAATTGCCTTGTTCGGCTGGACAGCAATGCCTGTGACCGTCGAAAGGAGTCTGCTGGCGGGGGTCAGCTGCTCCGTAGCAATATTAGTCTTGTAATCGAGAATATCGCTTCTTGTCTTGAGTATCATGACAAATTCTTCCAGAGAGCAATTTCCCGCCCTCTCACCAATTCCGTTTATCGTACACTCCACCTGGCCGGCGCCGGCCTGTATTGCCGCTAAAGAATTTGCAACGGCCAAACCCAGATCGTTATGACAATGAACAGAGATGATCGCATTTTCAATATTGGCGACATTATCCTTCAAATATCTGATTATATTATAATACTCAAGTGGAATGGTATAACCGACTGTGTCAGGAATATTGACAACAGTTGCACCGGCATCTATAACCGCGGCAACAACATCGGACATGAATTTAAGTTCGGTACGAACAGCATCCTCACATGAAAATTCCACATTCGGAGTATATGATTTTGCTCTTTTTACTGCTTTTACTGCGGCATCCAAGACCTCTGAAGGTTTCATCTTAAGCTTGTATTTCATATGTATATCGGAAGTGGCGATGAATGTGTGGATGCGGCCCTTTTCTCCTGCATACTGCAAAGCATCCCATCCCCTATCGATGTCTTTTTCCTGTGCACGACACAGGCCAGCTATTTCAGGACCTTTAATTGTCTGGGCAATCTTTTTAACAGCCTCGAAATCGCCTTCAGAGGCTATTGGAAACCCGGCCTCGATTACATCAACCTTCATCTTTTGCAGTTGTTTAGCGATCCTGAGTTTCTCCTCAATGTTCATACTTGCACCGGGAGATTGCTCACCATCTCTTAAAGTAGTATCAAAAACCTTTATAGTCCTGACTTTAGCCATTAGATCCTCCGTTTCTGCTAAAAATAAAAAAGCCCTCGCCCTTTTTAGGGGCGAAGGCATTGTCTCCGCGGTACCACCCTAATTTATCCAGCCGCCCGTGTTACAGGCTTTCCTGGATCTCAATTATCCCTTGACGCGGGCGACGGCTACGGCTATTAAAATTCACCGCAGCAGCTCCAAGGCGAGTTCATCAGTTCTTTTCACCGGTTTCCACCAGCCACCGGCTCTCTGAGGAAAAGAGTACTGACTACTACTCCTCTTCATGGCTTTTAAAGTTTTCAGAATAATAAAAGATCGCATCAATCCTGTCAAGAAATTGATGTTGATTTTTTCGATATAAACCTCATGCGTCGGAAAGACACCGCACAATGATCAATATCATTTACCATCTTTACGAAGGGCTTTTTCGAGCCTTCTTCTGCGCGGATAGGACATGAGAAATCCCAAAGGTCCTGAAAGAATATACACTATGAAAATCACAAAAAGCATTACCACTGGCTCAGCTGCTATTATTATAAGTAACAGGATCGCCAATACAAGAAATGCAAAAGGTTGACGCTTTATTAATTCAGGATCTTTGAATGAATAATAACGGAAACTTGAGACCATAAAAAATGCAAGCAGATATATGAGAATGAGAATGGCCAGTTTTTTATAGGACCCAGGCCAGCCAAAACGATGAAATAGCAGAACGGTTGCAGAGACCATGCTTGCTGCTGCGGGGATGGGTAGGCCTACAAATCTTTTACTCTCAACGGTATTAACCTGCACGTTAAACCGGGCAAGACGCAGAGCTCCACAAACTACAAAGAGAAATGCCGCAAGCCAGCCAAGTCTGCCAAACGGCTTCAGCGCCCAGGAATACATGAGAATGCCTGGTGCTACTCCAAAGGCTACAAGGTCGGCAAGGGAATCGTATTCAACACCAAACTTTGAGGAGGTGCCCGTAAGCCTGGCCACTTTCCCATCTAGCCCGTCAAAAAGTGAAGAAACAAGGATCCAGAGAGCTGCACTGTAAAAGTTACCGTTAGTTGTCGCAACTATACCGTAAAAACCGGCAAAAAGACTGCCGGTCGTGAACAGGTTGGGCAGAATGTAAATGCCCTTCCTCATGCTTTCTGCCATGTCTATTTTTTCGCCATTCACCGTAAATACCCTAAAATAGTTTCACCGGCAACCGTCTTGTCGCCCAGCTTAACATTGACCCTGATATCTTTCGGAAGATATATATCCACCCTTGACCCGAATCGTATCAGGCCATAGCGTTCTCCACGTACAAGACAGTCTCCCTTAACAGGATAAGAAACAATCCGCCGAGCAATCAGACCTGCGACCTGCACGAAAACTATCTTTAACCCCTTTTCCAATTCCAGTACAACGCCGCTCTGCTCATTCTCAAAAGTTGCATTTTCATCGCGAGCATCAAGAAATTTCCCATGTTTATAGAAGGTGTCAAAAACTTTTCCACCAAACGGCGCCCTGTTTACATGAACATTAAAAACTGACATAAATATGCTTACTTTCAACATTTCAGCATTCAAATGTCTCTCATGAGCATTTCCTACAAATACAATTTTTCCGTCTGCCGGGGCAACCATAGCACTGGGATCTCCGGGAACGGTTCTTTCAGGATTCCGGAAGAAATAAACAATAAATGCAGTCATCAAAAAACTTGCGATTGCCAGCGGCATAAAAGAAAAAGCCGCAAGGACAATGGTTACCAACGATGCAAATGCAATAAATGGAAACCCTTCCATAGCAATGGGAAAATCGATACGGTTTTTCTTCATCAAATCCTCAATAGTGAGAGTTTCTTGCTAAACCTCAAAACTCGACGATAAGTTTATCTGGGTAATAAAATGGCCGCAGAATTGAAAATAACTGCTTTAATCTTTCGTAAATCAATGGTTCAAGATTATAAGTGAAAGGCCGGGCTGCAAGGCACGCGCACTTGCGCAAACCAAAGCCCGGCCTCATTTTAAAACTGTTCCTAGTTCTTTGTTTTATCGACAATTTTCGAAGCACCGATCCACGCCATCATGGAACGGAGTCTGGCGCCGACTTCTTCAATCGGATGTTCTGCTGCATTACGACGCAGGGCACTGAAAACCGGTTTGTTAACCCTGTTTTCAATCATCCATTCCTTGGCGAATTCACCTGTCTGAATTTCCGAAAGTATCTTCTTCATTTCTTTTTTCGTGCCTTCGGTAACAACCCGCGGCCCCCTGGTCAGATCCCCATATTCTGCGGTGTTAGAGATGGAGTAGCGCATGTTGGCAATGCCGCCTTCATAGATCAGATCAACTATCAGCTTCAGTTCATGGAGACACTCGAAATATGCCATTTCAGGAGCGTAGCCGGCTTCCACGAGTGTTTCGTACCCAGCCTGGATCAGCGCGCTTACGCCGCCACAGAGTACGGCCTGTTCACCGAACAGATCGGTTTCCGTTTCTTCCTTGAATGTCGTCTCAATTATGCCGGCCCTGCCGCCGCCGTTGGCTGATGCGTATGCCAACGCAACATCCCTGGAATTACCGGCAGGGTCGTGGTGAACCGCAATAAGTGAAGGAACGCCGCCACCTTTCGTGTATTCATGGCGTACCAGATGGCCGGGACCTTTGGGCGCAATCATGATCACGTTGATATCGTGACGTGGGACGATCTGTCCGAAGTGGATATTGAATCCATGGCTGAATGCCAAATAGGCGCCTTTTTTAACATAAGGTCCGATTTCTTCTCTGTAGACATCGCCCTGAATCTCGTCGGGGAGCAGAATCATAATCACATCCGCAGCTTTTACTGCTTCGGAGGTTGGAAGCACCGCAAGACCGGCATCCTTTGCTTTTTTTACTGAAGCGGAGTCGGCACGCAATCCCACTACCACGTCAATACCTGAATCTTTAAGATTATTCGCATGGGCATGTCCCTGCGATCCATAACCGATTATAGCAACCTTTTTACCTTTCAAAACGTCAAGATTGCAGTCCTTGTCATAATAAATCCTCATTTATTCCTCCTAGATATTAATTTTATTTATATTCGACACAACGGTTAAATATAAACTGATACTGTATCTGTTATTATCCCTTCCATCCCTTCGCTCCGCGTCCGATTGCGGCCGGACCGGTTCTCACCAGTTCCTTGAGGCCTAAAGGACGCAGCAAATCAAGAATGGCATCGATCTTCGACGGTGCGCCAGTTGCTTCAATAGTGTATGATTTAGGCGTAACATCTATAACCTTTGCTCTGAAAATATCGGCTATCCTCAAAACCTCAGCCCGATCGGCCTCTTCGGCTGTAACCTTGATGAGAGCCATTTCCCGCTCGATTGCACTGCCGTCAGTAAAATCAATAACCTTGATGACATCTATAAGCTTATTGAGATGTTTGGTAATCTGTTCAAGAATCTGGTCATCACCCCGGGTGACGATAGTCATACGGGAAATGCTGTCTTCATTGGTTGGAGCAACAGATAATGAGTCAATATTGAATCCACGCCCGGAGAAAAGCCCGGCGACACGAGAAAGTACGCCAAATTCATTTTCAACAAGGACTGTAATTGTATGTCTCATTGCACATCTCCAAGATTCTATTACCAGTGTATTAATTTAAATGGCACAAATATCGGACATACTTCAGGAAGCAAGGACCATTTCATTCAGCGAAGCGCCTGCCGGCACCATGGGTAGAACCTTCTCTTCCCTCGCAATCTTGAATTCCATTATAACCGGACCGGGTGTTTTGAAGCCTTTTTTAATGACATCTTCCACTTCTTCGGGTTTAGTTGCCTGGAAGCCTTTAGCGCCGAAAGCCTCGGCAAGTTTAACAAAATCTATAGGGAGGTCCATAACCGTATTGGAATAGCGTTTATCGAAAAACAGCTCCTGCCATTGACGGACCATACCCAGATAATTATTATTCATGATACAGATTTTTACCGGGAGACGGTTCTGTACCAGCGTGGCGATTTCCTGCATGTTCATCTGGAATCCGCCATCACCGCAAATGGCCAAAACCTGTCTGTCAGGGAAGGCAACTTGCGCGCCCATCGCTGCGGGGAGACCGTAACCCATGGTACCCAGTCCTCCGGAAGTTAGAAGCGTCCTTGGCCTGGTAAAACCGAAAAACTGCGCCGTCCACATCTGATGTTGACCGACATCTGTGGCAACAATTACATCATCGTTACTCAGCTCTTTCAGTTTCTGGATCACCATCTGCGGCTTGATAACCGTCGATGCATGTTTATAAGTCAACGGATGTTTTGATTTCCAGGATTCTATTTCTCCAAGCCAAGGCTTTACTTCTTTTTTCGTTAGCTCGAGGGATTGGGGATCCTCTTCGACTGCCGCAATCAACCGGGACAAGACATCCTTCACTTCACCTACAATCGGCAGATCGACCCTGACGTTCTTTTTTATCGAAGTGGGATCTACATCGATGTGAATGATTTTTGCGTTGGGTGCAAAAGCTGGGATCTTTCCGGTTACCCTGTCATCGAAGCGCGCGCCGACCGCCACAAGCAGGTCGCAGTTCGTAACCGCCATATTAGCATAGTAGGTACCGTGCATACCGAGTAAACCGAGGGAAAGCCGGTTATCCTCAGGGAAGGCTCCAAGCCCCATGAGAGTAGTCGTCACAGGAGAATCCAGAGTAACGGCCAGCCTGAACAGTTCTTCGGCTGCGTCGCCCAAAATAGTGCCTCCACCTACATATATTACTGGTTTCCTGGCGGCAAGCAGCATATTCGCCGCTTTGCCGATCTGTTTCGGATGCCCCTCCCTGGTCGGTTTGTAACCTCTCAGATCTACAGAATCGGGATATCTGAATTCGCTCGTAGCAATCTGCACATCTTTCGGAAAATCGACGAGAACCGGACCGGGTCTCCCTGAACGGGCTATGTAAAAGGCTTTTTTTATGATTAAGGGGAGGTCCTTTACATTCTTAACCAGGAAATTGTGCTTGGTGCATGGCCTGGTTATACCGATTATGTCGACCTCCTGGAATGCATCATTCCCGATGAGGGCCGTCGGCACCTGACCGGTGATGATCACCAGTGGTATCGAATCCATATAAGCGGTTGCAATTCCGGTAACAGTATTCGTAGCTCCAGGTCCTGAAGTGGCTATTGCAACACCGACTTTACCTGTTACTCGCGAATAACCATCCGCAGCATGAACAGCTGCCTGCTCATGTCGCGGCAAAATGTTCTTTATCTCGGGAAAGGAATAGAGTTCATCAAAGATATTAATTACCGTTCCGCCCGGATATCCGAAAACCCTATCCACACCTTCAAGCTTGAGACATTCCAGTAAAATTCTAGCTCCCGCAAGCTTCATCCGAAAAACCTCTGTTTGATATATAAGTTACAATCCAGTGATGACCAAAACCTCATTTAGCGGTCGTAACCGCACCGGTGTACGCTGATGTCACAACTTTAGCATACCTTGCCAGCCACCCCTTCTTGATCTTCGGCTCAGGTGCCCGCCAAGCAGCTTTGCGCGCTTCCAGGGTTTTCTCATCCACCAGCAGCTCAAGTTTTCTGGCCGGGATATCAAGTACAATACGGTCCCCGTCTTCAACCAGGGCAATAGGGCCTCCCTCCGCAGCTTCCGGTGAAATGTGACCAATACAGGGACCACGAGTTCCGCCGGAAAAACGTCCATCAGTTATGAGCGCCACTGAGTCACCGAGGCCAAGTCCCATAATCGCAGCAGTCGGGGCCAGCATCTCCCTCATCCCCGGCCCTCCCTTCGGGCCTTCATACCTGATAACCATGCAGTCACCCGACTGGATCTTTCCATTCATAAGCGCCGTCATGGCCTGTTCTTCAGAATCGAAACACCGGGCCGTTCCGGTGAAGTTCATCATTGCCGGAGAAACGCCGGACTGTTTGACAACCGCTCCCTTGGGGGCGATATTTCCGAAAAGGATTGCTATTCCACCTTCCTTTTTGACAGGGTCGGTTAATGGGTGAATAACATTCTCATCCACGTTCTCGATGCTGGAAACGAGCTGATTAATGGTCAGGCCCATGACTGTAGGATTATCCTTAACGGCATCGCCCAGCTGTTTTAATACGCCGAGTACGCCGCCCGCAACATCCAGATCTTCCATGAAATGCTGGCCTGCAGGGTTCATCGAAGCCAATTGAGGTGTTTCCTTGGCGAGTATGTCGAAAGTCTCGATTGGAAGGTCTACTCCCGCTTCATTTGCAATGGCCAGTAAATGCAAAACAGTATTAGATGATCCACCAAGTGCAAGGTCGACACGTATGGCATTTTCGAACGCCGCGCGTGTCAATATACTACTAGGCTTGATATCTTTGCGGACAAGTTCGACTATCTTTTCTCCCGATGCAAATGCTATGCGTCTTTTCAGCGCGGACACGGCCAGAGCGGTGCCGCAGCGGGGAAGGCTCATACCAAGCGTTTCAGTGAGTACGGCCATGGTGTTGGCGGTAAAAAGGCCCTGACACGATCCCATTCCCGGACAGGCATTGTCCTCGCAGACCTGCAGTTCCTTTGCATCGATCACCCCGGCTTTGTAGCGCGCCATTGCTTCGAATGTATCGGTAACGAAGGAGAATTTTCTCCCCTCGGGGCCCCTGCCGGAAAGCATCGGTCCAGCCGTCACCACAATTGTTGGTATATCGAGCCTGGCGGACGCCATCAACATGCCCGGAGTTATTTTATCGCAGTTAGTCAATAGAACCAGGCCGTCCAACCTGTGGGCTTCGACAACCGATTCGACCATATCGGCAATCAGTTCACGGGTCGGTAGGGAATAGTGCATCCCTTTGTGTCCCATGGCTATGCCGTCACATACACCCGGAATTCCGAAAAAGAATGCATACCCGCCACCGGAGTGAACTCCTTTTTCAATAAACCGCTCAAGGTCTCTCATTCCGACATGACCGGGTATAAGATCAGTAAAGCTTGTCGCAACACCGATAAAGGGTTTTTCCATTTCACTTTGAGGTACACCGGCGCCTTTCAACAGTGCGCGATGGGGGACTCTCTCAAGACCTTTAGTAATTTCGTCACTTCGCATTTTTACCTCTATCATTTAGCGGAGTACGTATAGACAAGCATCCGCCCCGCATGAACATGGTTTTTTGTGTAAGAGTTCAAAATAATACATTAAGTTATAACTGTCAATAAGGAGTTAGTGACCATTGGTATTATGGAGGGAACCAGGCCGGACAGGGCGTCCTGGAAGAGCGGCAAGCATTGCAACAACTATTAATCAATTCAGCTGATTAACCCTGAAGTATGGTGAACAATAGTTCCGCTGACGAATTCGACTGACAAATTTTCAATCTTTTCCCGCCAGCTTTTTGATTTCCGCCTCTGACGGCCTAATGTATGATGGATTGAGAAGATCTAAAGACAACGTTTCGCCCTGTGAAAAGGCTTGGTAAGCTAGCATAGCTCCGGCGGAAGCGCGAGGCTGGTTGCAATAGCATGGAGCAAAAACAGCCTTGTCGCCAAGCCTCGACTTTATCAAATCACGGTATCTGATAGAACCTGAACCCAGGAAGACTGTGGTTTCCACTATGGTTTCGAGGAAATCGGCTGGAGACGTGACACAATCCTCGGAAATCATTCCTGGAAGCTCCGAACACCTATAAAGACCGGTGTAGATTTCGTTTTTTCTCGCATCAAGCATTGGGCAAACCTGGTAAGCAGACCATGGAATATTCATGGCCAGCATGGCAAGAGATGAAAATCCGACCACCGGTTTTTCCGTAGCGATGGCCAAACCTTTCACCGTTGCGATCCCCACCCGCAAACCAGTGAAAGAGCCGGGGCCTAAAGCCACTCCGATCCCGTCCAGATCATCAACAGACATTCCCGCATTACGTAAGAGGAAATCTATTTGGTTCAGGAGCTGTTTCGAAAGGGTTCTGTCCGTATCAAGTGCAAGTTCGCATGCGATTTTTTCTCCATCAGTCAAGGCAGCGCTGCAGGCAGTTGTCGAGGTATCTATTGTCAGTATTTTCAAGTTTATCCTTTGCCGACAAAATAGCGGACAATATCATTATAAAAAGCGATAATCATCAGGCCTACCAGGAGAACCAGCCCAACCTGCTGCCCGATTTCACGTGCTTTCATGCTTACCGGTTTCCTGAACAGGAATTCCCACGAGTAAAACAATAGATGACCACCGTCCAGAATCGGTATCGGTAAAAGATTCAAAACTCCCAGGTTCACACTCAGCAGTGCCATAAAGAAGAGAAAACTGGCCAATCCGGCTTCAGCCTGTTCGCCAGCCATTTTGGCGATCATGATAGGTCCGCCTATCGTGTTTAGCGGTATAGACCTGGTGGCTATCTTCCAAAGCACCACATAAGTCAACTTGACTACAGTCCAGGACTGCTCACTTCCCTTTACGACCGACTCGACAGGGCCAAATCTTTTTATTATATAGTCTCCGGAGGGAGCTACGCCTATCATCGGATAACTTGTTGTTTCGCCAAGCAGGTTCTTCTGCTTTGTAACTTCAGGGACAACATGGATAAGCAAATCCTTGTCGCCACGCTTTACTTCCATGTCGAGCGGTTTACCGCCGCTTTCGACTATCAACCTCGAAAGATCGGCCCATTTACTCACAGGTTCCTTATTTATGGACAAAACGATGTCACCGGTTTTCAGACCGGCCGCCGCGGCAGGTTTCTCCTTGACGACTTCCCCGATTTTCGCTGTTGTAATCGGCACCCCGATCATGAAAACCGAAATATACACTATATAGGCAAAAATCAGGTTGAAGAGCGGTCCGGCTGCAATAATGAGAATACGCTGCCAAGCAGGTTTTCCGTTGAATGACCGGTAATTTTCTTCTTCAGGAAGTTCATCTTCGCCGCCCTCGCCGACCATTTTCACATAACCGCCAAGGGGGAAGGCCGAAATCAGATATTCAGTTTCACCTACTTTTTTTCCGATTAGCTTAGGACCAAAACCGAGTGAGAATTTTTCGACTCCCACCTTGAACATCTTGGCAAAGATAAAATGGCCCAGTTCATGGACAAAGATGAGAATTCCAAGAACGATTATCGCCGATATAATACTTATCATTTGGATTTCCTTGTCTGCACCTGTTATTTTCTTTCGCCGAGCAATTCTCTCGTTTTTTCGCGACTCCATAAATCGGTGCTAAGAACTTCTTCGATCGAAGAGAAGCCGTGAGGATTATGCATATTCATGGTCTTTTCTATGTAGGTAACAATCTCCGTGAATTTTATTCTCCCGGAAAGGAATGCTTCTACCGCAACCTCATTTGCAGCGTTCATGACAGCGGGCATACTTTCATCTTCACCCAGTGAGCGATATGCAAGTTTCAATGCCGGGAAGCGCTCGGAATCAGGTTTTAAGAAGGTAAGCGAATTGAGTTCCGTCAGGTCAAGCGGAGTAACACCAGTAGAAACCCTTTCCGGATATGTAAGCGCGTACGCAATCGGGGCCTTCATGTCTGGAACTCCAAGTTGAGCCATCACACACCCGTCAATATACTCCACCATGGAATGAATAATGCTCTGCGGATGTATCACCACATCAATGCATTCCGGAGGAGTATTGAACAACCATCGCGCTTCGATTATTTCCAGCCCTTTGTTTATCATTGTCGCGGAATCAATGGTAATTTTCTGCCCCATACTCCAATTGGGGTGATTTAAAGCATCACTAACGGATACCCGGGATAATTTATCAAGTGGTAGATTGAGAAAAGGACCACCTGAAGCTGTGAGTATGATACGTTTTACGTTTTCCGTCCTGTGCCCCTGTAAAGATTGAAATACAGCACTATGCTCACTGTCCACCGGATAAAGTTTTACACCATGCTGTTCTACAAGTTTCATGACAAGGCGGCCTGCTGCAACCAGTGTTTCCTTGTTTGCCAGGGCGATATCTTTTCCGGCTTTTATTGCTGCAACGGTTGGAACCAGACCAGCGGAGCCAACGATAGCGGCCACAACCATGGAGGCGTCGGCCGCGGTAGCGGCAGCTATGAGACCTGGAACTCCATGGAGAATTTCAGGTTTTTTCCCACTGAGCATCTTATCGAGCTTTTTCGCCGATTCTTCTGTAATTACCGCGACAGCCTGCGGAGAGAACTTCTCTATCTGGCTTTTCAACAGAGTAAGATTATTCCCAGCGGTAAGAGTTATCACTTCGAATTTATCCGGATGTGAAGCGACAATATCCAGTGTACTGACTCCGATGGAACCTGTGGAGCCAAGAATTGAAAGCTTTTTCATTCCAACCCTCTTTTATCGGGAAATTTGTGTATAGATATAGTTTGCGTAGAGAAAAGCCGCCGGTGCGGCAAAAAGAATGCTGTCGAGGCGGTCCAGCATGCCTCCGTGGCCGGGAAATATCCTGCCCGAATCCTTCACGCCGAAACTGCGCTTCAACATCGACTCGAAGAGGTCACCCAACTGCCCCAGCGCGCCGAGAATCAGCGATGCCGCGATACAGTCAAAAACCGAAAGCCCGGAGAAGAATGTAGCCTTGGCAATAAAGGCACCCACCATACTGCCCATCAATCCGCCCAGGGAACCTTCTATGCTTTTGTTGGGACTCACCACAGGGTACAGTTTTCTTTTCCCGATGGTGCTTCCCACATAATAGGCCCCGGTGTCGCCTGCCATAACAATGACGAGCAGCAGAAAAATCCATTGGGTACCATGGGGCATCATTCGGATCAGCCCCAGATGACTAAGGAGAAAGGGGACATAGAGAAGTCCGAGAAACAACAGGGCAGTGTCTCCCGCGGAAGCCTTGATGTCTTTGATTCTGAAAAGAAAAACCAGAGAGAAGACAAGAACCGCAAAAGTCAGGGTAGCAAGTAACGAAATAAAATCACCTGACCACACTGCAAGACATATCGGAACACCTGCAAGGATTGCTAGCGCCGTTTCAAGTAATCTGCCGGGAAAGGCCATCCGACAGAACTCATAAAGTCCGATAAGAGCCAGGATTGCTATCAGGCATGAAAACATAAACACGTTTGCCTTGATAATAAATAGTATCAACAGTGGAAGGGCTATTATTCCCGTTAATAACCTTTTGATTTTTATCCCCTTTTCTGTAACTGATCGCTCGTCAGTCCATATCTTCTTTCCCGCGCCTGAAAATTGCCCAGGGCCTTGTAAAACTCTTCTTTTCCGAAATCCGGCCAGTTTACATCTGTGAAATACAACTCAGTGTAAGCTATCTGCCACAGCAGAAAGTTACTGATCCTCATTTCACCACTCGTTCTGATGAGAAAATCCGGTTCGGGAATTTCTGCCGTATATAGATATCCGGAGAAAAATTCCTCATCCAGCTTTTCTGCATCGATTCTGCCTGCAGCTATATCACCGGCAATTCTTTTTACAGCATGAAGAATCTCATGCCTTGCCCCGTAAGATAATGCCAGTGTGAGGACCATGCCGGTATTCGATGAGGTTTTCCGGATTGCAGAGGTAACTTCGCAGATCACATCTTCAGGGAGTTCCGCCATGTCGCCGATAACATTGAAACGAATGTTATTTTTCATCAACCGCGGAATTTCCATCTTGATGTACTTCTTCAACAAAGCCATCAAAGATTTGACTTCGCTTTTGGGCCTTAACCAGTTTTCCGAGGAAAAGGCGAAAAGAGTCAAATAATTTATTCCCAGCGCTGAGCTTTCTTCGACGATGCAGCGGACAGTCTCGACGCCCTTCTGATGGCCGATTATCCTCTTCAGCATCCGTTCGCGAGCCCAACGGCCGTTACCATCCATTATGATGGCCAGATGCCTTGGAAGCTTTTTCCTGTCAAGTTCTTCCATGATTATCCTGAAACAAAAAATCCCCTGCGGGAGGGGTTGGAAAGGATTAAATCACATCTCCTGAAATATCGCAAGTCAAAACAGCCGTGCGTTCAAGGCGTTTCAGACTTCCATAACTTCCTTTTCCTTTGCAGCAAATACCTCGTCAATCCTCGAAACAAAACTGTTGGTCATATCCTGGACATCTTTCTCCGCCCGTTTCAGGTCATCCTCAGATATTTTCTTGTCCTTTTCCATTTTCTTCAGTTCATCATTTGCATCTCTGCGGATATTGCGGATAGCTACTTTTGCGTCTTCAGCCATTTTTTTCAGGGTTTTGACGATTTCCTTTCTTCTCTCTTCTGTAAGAGGCGGCAGGGAAAGGCGTATCACTTTCCCATCGTTTGTCGGAGTAAGACCGATATTCGCATTCAATATAGCTTTCTCGATGAGTGGAATAAGTTTCGACTCCCACGGCTGAATGACAATGACCCTGGCTTCCGGCACGGTGAGGGAAGCGACCTGATTAATTTGGGTCGGTACATCGTAATAATTGACTTTTATGTCATCAAGAAGCGCTGTTGTGGCACGGCCTGTTCTTACCTTCTGGTATTCCTTGCGAAGAGACTCCACGGATTTTTCCATATGGGATTTCATTGAAGTGATCACGTTTTTAGTCATTTTTATCTCCTTTGACAATAGTCCCGATTTCTTCGCCGAAAATTACTTTGATGATATTCCCACCCGTCTTCACATTAAATATGATTATTGGCAGTTTATTGTCCATGCAGAGAGATGTGGCGGTGGCGTCCATGACCTGCAGACCTTTTTTCAGTACATCAATATAACTCAGTTGGGTGTATTTGAATGCATTGGGATCCTTCATCGGATCTGCCGAATAAACGCCATCTACTTTAGTACCCTTCAAAATGACTTCGGCACCGATTTCCATGGCCCTTAAACTGGCTGCGGTATCCGTTGTGAAATAAGGGTTCCCTGTACCTGCCCCGAGAATGATCACTCTTCCTTTTTCGAGATGTCTGATGGCCCGACGGCGAATGTAAGGTTCCGCAACTTCTCTCATTTCGATAGCCGACTGGACGCGTGTGTCAACTCCGATCTTTTCCAGGGCATCCTGCATGGCGAGAGAATTTATCATTGTCGCGAGCATTCCCATGTAATCGGCACTCGCTCTGTCCATTCCCTTGGAAGAAGCAGCCAATCCCCGGAAAATATTCCCGCCGCCTATGACAAGAGCCATTTGCGTACCTGATTTCACAACATCCTTGATTTCAGAGGCTATGGAAATAATCGTCTGCGGATCAATTCCATATTTCTGCTCGCCGGCAAGGGCCTCCCCGGAAAGCTTCAGAAGTACTCTTTTATAAAAAGGTTTGCCCATATAACTGCCGCCTTGATACTGTAGATTTGAAATTCGTAGAATTGAACACAAAAAAAGCCGACCATTTTCATGGCCGGCTTTTTTACTTACTTAATTTCCGGCCGCGGCTGCGACTTCCGCAGCGAAATCGCTTTCTTTTTTCGCAAGGCCTTCACCAAGAGCGAACCTGGCAAAACGCCGGATGGAAATATTCTCGCCAATCGCTGCAATAGTTTCATTCAGGTAGGCCTGAATTGTCTTGTCAGGGTCTTTGACGTATGACTGTTCGAGTAGACATATATCCGCATAAAACTTGCCGATCTGTCCTTCGACGATTTTTTCGATGATATTATCGGGCTTGCCGGTTTCCTTGGCCTTCGACCGATAAATGTCCTTTTCGCGTTCCAGAAGGTCGGCGGAAACTTCCTCGCGGCGTACATACTGCGGAGAAGCAGCCGCAATATGCATGGCTATGTCTTTTACAAAATTCTGGAAATTTTCATTCTTGGCCACAAAATCGGTCTCGCAGTTAACTTCGACCAGTACTCCGATTTTTCCTCCCGCATGAATGTACGAGCCGACCAAACCTTCGGAAGCAATACGTCCCGCTTTCTTTGCTGCCGCAGACAAACCCTTCTTACGCAGGTAATCGACAGCCTTCTCCTGATCACCACCGGTCTCCGTCAGAGCTTTTTTGCAATCCATGAGACCTGCGCCGGTAACCTTCCTCAATTCATTAACCTGTGCCGCTGTTATGCTCACTTTATCCTCCAAATCTCCGCCGACTGAATAGCCGGCTCAATTTTTTAAATTTATTTTAAAGCTTAAGGCAAGTAATAACCCGCCGTGACAGCATATATCCTGGACCCTCGCCGATCAGATACTACCTGCTAAGCTTCTTCAGTATCGGCTGCTTCCTCTTGCGCAGACTGCACGGCAACTTCGTTTTCAGTCACCGTTTCTGCCATGGCTGTTTCCGCGCCTTCCCCTTCTTTTTCCGTCTGGAGGTCAACTTCCCTGGCTTGCGCACCCTCCATGGCTGCATCTGCCATCTTGCTGGCCAACAGTCTTATGGCGCGTATAGCATCGTCGTTACCGGGAATAATATAATCTATCGGGTCGGGATCGCAGTTTGTATCTACTACAGCCACCACGGAGATACCGAGTTTTTTTGCCTCGTTTACGGCAATAGTTTCATTTTTCGGGTCAACAACGAAGATAACACCGGGGAGTTTGTTCATTCCCTTTATTCCACCCAGGGTTTTTTCAAGTTTTTCACGCTGCTTTTCGAGGGTCAGCATTTCCTTTTTGGTATAAGCCTCAACCGAGCCGTCCTCGAACATCGCATCCAGCCGCTTGAGCCTGTCTATACTCTGCTTGACGGTGGCGAAATTTGTCAACATCCCGCCCAGCCAACGCTGATTTACGTAAAACATGTTACATCTCTGGGCTTCTTCGGCAATGGAATCCTGAGCCTGCTTCTTAGTACCTACAAAAAGCACGGTTTCACCAGCCTGCACCGCTTCTCTCACAAAGCTGTAGGCATTCTTGAACAGACGTACTGTTTTCTGCAGATCTATAATATAGATCCCGTTTCTTGCCCCGAAAATATAGGGTTTCATTTTCGGGTTCCATCTCTTTGTCTGATGACCGAAATGAACACCGGCTTCAAGCAATTCCTTCATGGTAATGTTCGACATTTTTCTCTCCTTTGGTTTTCCCTCCGCCTCCCGAAACTCTCCCGGAATCCCGAACAACAGGGTCACCACCGGGAAATAACAGGGGCGTGCGAATTTAAATAGCGTTCATATATAACATGGACCGCTGCTCCACGCAAGAGGATTTTAAGTCAGGATAGAAGGTAAATTGAGCCAATTCGCAATGTTAACCGTTACTATTTACATACTCCTTCTGCTCATGTATCATTCCCGATTGTATGAAGAAGATTATTCATTTCTATATTCTAAGGGAAATTACGGCCCCTTTCCTGTTGGGTTTTACCGTATTTACCTTTGTTCTGCTCATGGGAAGGATGCTGAACCTCGCAGATATGGTCATCGCTAAGGGCCTGCCGCTGTCGGATATCATGCGGCTCATATCTTATATGTTACCGTCCTTCTGTATCGTAACCATACCAATGTCCTTTCTCCTTGCCGTGCTGCTGGCATTCGGAAGACTTTCCGCCGACTCGGAGATAACGGCCATGAAGGCCAGCAGGATCAGCCTCTATGGTTTACTCCCCCCCGTCCTGACATTCGCTACGGTCGTCTTTGCGGTTTCCATGTTTATGACGATTTATGCGCTTCCATGGGGAAACAGCTCCTTCAAGATCTTCCTGTATGATGTCATTAAATCCAGGATCACTCTCAATCTCAAGGAAAAGGTTTTCAACGACAGCATGCCCGGCGTGGTGCTCTATATGGACGATTACGACAGAAAAAGGCATCTGATATCAGATGTACTCATATACGATGACCGAAATGCGAACGATCCGGTGACTATCTTCGCCAAAACCGGCGCAATCGCGACAGACCCCGAAAAGAGAGAGATCAGGTTGAACCTGAGGGACGGCAGCATCCACCGGAGCATGGGTAAATCAAGTTATAACCTGGTAAAATTCGCAAGTTATGACCTGGGAATAAATCTCGACAAGGCTTCCCCCGGCGTCAGTACCGACGAACAGGACATGTCTTTCTCCGAACTCAGGCAACATATAAAGGATAAGGACGGCAACATCATGGTCAGAAGAAATTACCTGATCGAATTTTACAAAAGGCTTTCCCTGCCCTTTGCATGTTTTGTATTCGTTCTGATAGGTATTCCTCTGGGAATGCAGAACCAGCGTACCGGCAAGGCAGCGGGCTTTTCCATGAGCATAGCCGTCATCGTCATCAACTACATCCTGTTTTCCATCGGGAAAACTCTCGGGCAAAAAGGCTTGATCAATCCGGGCGTCGCCATGTGGATTCCTAACATCATACTCCTGGCAATCGGCTTGTATCTGTTCAGGAAAACGGCGGATGAAAAAAGAATCCCAATTTTTGAGCTGGCTCCAGCCATTACCCGCATGCTACAGAACCTTTCTGAAAAGCGTAAAGAATCATTATGAAGATACTTAACCGCTATATAGCTTCGACATATTTCAGAATACTGGGACTCTGCATAACATCGTTCGTCACCATCTACCTGGTAATCGATTTTCTGGACAAGATAAACCGCTTTACCCGTGCCCATGGGAAACTGGAGTATATTTTCCTGTTTTTTCTGTACGAGATCCCGGGAATTATCACCCAGGTAATGCCCCTGGGTGTTCTCATGGCCACGCTTCTTTCCCTCGGGACCCTTGCCCGCAACAGCGAGATCATCGCCATGCGCGGTTGCGGCATAAGCCTTCGCAAGATAACCGCACCGATACTGGTCATAGCATTCCTGATCAGCCTGTTCACATTTTTCTCCGACGAGGTTATCGTGGCAAACACTGCCAGGGAAATGAAATATATCGAAAGCGTAAAAATCGAGGGCAAAAACCCAAATGCCTTTTTCCGCCAGAACAATATCTGGTATAGGCAAAAAAATCTTGTCATGCAGGCGAAACTTTTCACCCCCTCGACAAAGACCCTCGAAGGTGTGACCATCTGGCACACAAACGAAGGAATGCAACCGACGGAAAGAACCGAAGCCGAGAAATGTGTCTGGAACGGCAGGTCGTGGATACTGGAAAATGCCGTCAGCAGATTTATTACGGATAAGGACATGACAACCACGACACGCAACGAGGTTGAACCTGTTTCATTGGAGCTACGTCTGGATGACCTGAAAGTCCTTGACAAGCATGCCGACACAATCGGTTTCTTCGCTCTCGGGCGCTATTGCGAAAACCTGAAAAAAAGCGGATATGACCCGACCAGGTATCTTGCGCAGATGCACTCCAAGCTATCACTGCCCTTCGCATCTTTTATCATGGCATTTCTCGGCATACCGTTCGCCATAAAAAGCAGCCGTTCGAGCGGGAACGCATTTGGAATAGGTGTGAGTATAATTATCGGTTTTGCCTATTACGTGACAAATGCCGTCCTGTTGTCATTCGGACAAACAGGCGTACTGCCTCCCCTTGTATCAGCCTGGGCGGCTAATTTCATCTTTACCCTCTCGGCGGTTTGGCTGACCATGACTGTCAACGATTGACAAGCGCTTCGGCAGTGCTTTAATAGACAATAAAGATTCAAGGTTGACAGGCTTAAGGAAAACCAAAAACCTTTACTCCTTCAGTCTGTCAACCTTGAGACAATTGGAGGTGGCCATGATTCTCCGATACACCATAGCTGCTTTTTTCCTGTTCATGCTCATGGCGCAAGCCGCGGTGGCGGTTTCAGCTCGATCGAATGCGACCAAGGCAAGTGAAGAACACCGGATCCCGGTCAGTGTTCTCAGCATAATTCCGGCGCAGGGAGAACCCGGGGGAAGCGTAACCCTCTATGGCAACGGCTTTAATGACGGGATCACGGCTTATCTGGGCAACACGGCGATTCCGGCGCGTGTCCTGAGCGCAAAACATCTATCATTCAATATACCAAAACTGGATCCCGGTTTGTACGCCCTCTACCTGCAGCGCAAAGACGGGGTTTCCAGCAGCATTTATAATTTCACTATCCTTCCCCTGAAACCGGTGGTGACAGGAATCCAGCCTGACAAGATTTCCGCATGTGATTCGGGTGGAGCACGCGAAGCCCAGATCTCCGGCAGGAATTTCCAGGAACGGTCGATGGTGATGTTCGACGGGGCAGCAATCGGGAGCCGCTTCATATCTCCGGAAGCACTGGCCTTTACCATCCCCGATGTCCAGGCCGGACTGCATCAGGTCCAGGTAATGAACACCGGAGATGCCTATTCAACCGTAATGGCACTATTCATCGACGCAAAACCGGAAATCACCAGCCTCTCCCAGGGCGAACAATATGTGAACTATTACAACCTGGTTATCAACGGCAGGAATTTCCAGCAGAATTCCTCCCTGATCGTTGACGGGAACAGTATCCCCGGAATAGGGGCCTACGCGGCAGGAAGAGATAAATTCGTTTACGTCAACTGTAACCAGATAATATATGAACGGTATCCATATGATACTTCCCCGAAGAACATCAGGCTGCAGATAATAAATCCGAACGGAGAATCCAGCCCCGTAGTCCAGATAACGGCGCCCTGACGCCAATTTTCCTGCAAACAGCGGGAGCATCAACCAGATCGACACGAGTATTCTCGTTTACCTGCCAATCAACTTCTCCGGAGTAAAATCATGAAAACTCTGCTTTTCCTGACGCTGATCTTTTTATCCGGCTGTTCGGTCTTCATGACAAAGCCGGAGATAACGCTGAAAAGCGTTAAAATGGTCGGTCTGGACTCAAAGGACATGGAACTCGATTTTTATTTTTCGGTTAACAACCCGAATTCCTTCGACCTCAGACTTAAGGAATACAGCTATGATGTAAGAGTCCTCTCCCTTCCGCTGGCAAAGGGGAATGCAAAGACTTCATACGATTTTTATGCAAACTCCACATCCGACCTTCTGATACCGGTAAAAATCCCCTATAACAACCTTCTGGAAATATTCAAACGAAACCCGAGCCCCGACGCAATTCCCTACCAGATACACGCGGAATTGACAGTCAGCAGTGGAATCGGCAGCATGGCCATTCCGGTTACCAAATCGGGCACCTTCTCCATTCCGGCAGGATTATATCCTTCCTATCTCAGGAAAAAGATTGACGACTTCCTCAGGGGACTTGAAAGAAACTGACATGCCGCGTTTTACGCCGGGATTCGGGACAGAATAAACCAAGATTCGGCAGTTGCAGGCATCCTCCGTTCGCTCAGGAGGCCTGTTTCTGCTGCTCTAAGCTCATTTCGCTACAGCCGACAAACTCACCCTGCGGGTTCAGACAATATCGGCTGTCCACACTCCATTTCGCCAAGAGCTGCAACGAAACAGGCCTGAGTTGCTTACTGCGGACATCTCCAACTGCCGTCTTTGGGATAAACGTTCCTGGTTGAATAAAACCGTCGGCACAGACCGGTTCAAGGATTTTGTCATTGAAGAGGCGGCAATAGACAGCCTGAAGACGAGATGTAAACGGTAAAGAAAAGACCTCCGGTTCATTGTCATCGCCGGAGGTCTTATTGGGATGGGTAGAATCAATCTACGAAGTAATTCTGCCAGGCCATATCTATGCCCTCCCGCGTCATATGGGGAGCATGATTGTAATAACGGGCGTTGTCGATGACATGGTCGATGATGTCGCGCGGATGACAGGCATTGAAACTTACATTGAATTTCCTGTAATAATTTTCCACAAGATAGTCAAATGTTTCACCGTTGAACGGTATGTGGTTGGTTTTGCAAACCAGCTTGAAAATAGTCTCGAATTCGGCTATTGAAGGCTGTTCGATCTTGATCTTGTAACGGATCCGTCTCAGGAAGGCTTCGTCGACCAGCTCCTTTGGTTCGAGATTTGTTGCGAATACCACCAGCATGTCAAAAGGTATGACAAACATCATCCCGGTATGCAGCGTCATGAAATCCACCCTGCGGTCCAAGGGCACAATCCAGCGGTTCAGGAACCTGTGAGGCTCTATCTGTTGCCGCCCGAAATCGTCGGCGATAAAGACGCCGTTATTCGCCTTCATTTGCAGGGAGGCTTCATAATATTTCGAAATAGGATTGAAATCCAGGTCGAGCATCCGCAGGGTCAGTTCCCCTCCCGTCATAACAACAGGCCTCTTGATCCTTAACCATCTTCGGTCGATATCTTCCATGTCGCTGCCGTTATCCGCCGGGATATGGTTAACAGGATCGAACAGGCTTATTATCTGCCCGCCGACGGTAATCGCATGAGGGATGTATATCGTGTCGGGCATGATCTTGCCGATCGTTTCGGCAATTGCGGTCTTGCCGTTTCCGGGTGGTCCGTAGAAAAAGAGCGCTTTCCCCGAACTTATGGCAGGCCCCAGGCGTTTCAGCAGTTTATCGCTGATAATAAGATGGGAAAAAGCCCTTTTCACCGTATCTTCACTGACAACGATACTCTTGATCGTCTGCAGGGCCACCATTTTTTTGTACATTTCGAGAGTAACGGGTGCCGGGCCTGCGTAACGGCACAACTCCATGAGTTCGTTACCCCGCCTGATACCGTTATCCGTGATCTTGAATGTGTAAGTTACGGTGGCGAAGCCGGTGCCACCTTTCACTTCGACATATTTGTCCCTCCGCAAGACCTCGATTACCGAATCGATTACGGAAATTGGCAGCCCGATGACCTCTGCCACATCCGCCAGCTTGAATTCGCCGAGCACAAGGAGATGTTTCATGACCAGATCGGCGATAAACGATATGGACAAACCCGTTTCTTCAACGGTTTTGGGCACAACCGGATGCATTTTGAAAAATCTGTCCAGGGTCTCTTCATCGAGCACATTCAGTGCTACGAGATTCTGCCCCAGCCTTCCACCATGCCGTTTCTGCCTCTCAAGGGCCTGGTCGAGCTGAGATTCAGTTATTACACCTTCTCTTAGTAACCTTTTGCCGAACTGGTCCATTAAAGCCTCTCCCCACTTTCATGCCGTTATTTTACCGATTCAAAATTGAATGCAACCTTCGTATGCATACGATCATTTCATCATGACGTATACTATTTGAAGAAAGTTTATCACCTGAGACAAAGCAATCAAGCCTACAGGAAAAACAGCGACAGTACGCTTTAAATTGCAGAAGAGGATGAGCAGTGAAGAAGTACCAACACCATCATTTGTACTCCTTCCAAATCAGCCCGGTGTCCGTATTGAATTTAGTGATACTGTCCGAGTCCTCCAGGTTGCCGGTGAAATAATTATTATCATCCCAGAATATCCCTTCCGGCATAAGAATACGGGCAATATCAGTCCTGTCCTTAATACTCCTGCTTCCGAGGGATTTGGTTTTCGACCTGTTGCTATTTTCATAAATCCTGACCAGGAAAGCGCCTGATGCAGGTTTCCCGTTGGCCGGAGTGACAAAGATATCGTAGATACCCTCTCCGGTCGTACCCAGCACTGCTTCGAGAAGATTCTCTTTCGGCCTGGCAATCCTCGGTGTTATATAATTGAAGCGACTTGCTTCCGCTGCGGACATCGGCCTGCTTCTCCGGTTCTTGAGATACTCCCTGAAAGCAAAGGTAACCTTCAAATCATCAGTTCCCGTAAACTCCAGTTTCAAATCGCCCGTCAACCGCGGTAAAGTAACAGCTTCCGCTTTTTCCGGCAGTCCGGGTTTCTTCATTTCCGCGGTTTTGCCGGTGCCTGTATTGTTTTCCGGTGTTGCCGCGGTTGTTGTCAATGGATGCGCAATTTTACCGCTGTTATCTCCTCCAGACACGTTAGCAACGTGAACCGGCGCCTCTGTATTTATCCCGGTCATCCTGACCTTTTCCACCAGCTTTTCCGTGCCAAAACCGGAAAATATTTCTTTCAGGTCGGGCTTGTCGTTAATTACACCATGGTGAGTTTTGTTATTCTCTTTACTTTCCACGGCAGCAACAGAAGGCTTGCCGGATTGTACCCCGCTGTTTTTCACAGGGAGAGCTTCCGCAACACGAGCCGGACTTACGGTATTGGACACCTTGGTCACTGCAGCCTGCAAACCTTTTGTTTCAGTGGGCGGGACTGGCTTGAATGGCCGCACATCAACCGATTGGCCAATCTGAGCGGCTTTCACGGAATCTTTTTGCGGGATGGCAGTGCTTTTTTTCACCGCTTCTGAAAAATTGGGAAATATATTTTCCGCAACCTTTTCTTCAACAGACTCCGGAACCTGATTCAGCGCCGCTGCCTGTTCTTTTTTAATTTCTCTGGCCACAAGGGACTTAATTTCGCTGTTCTCCCGAGGGTCTGCTTTCACCACCGGTTCATTTACCGGTTCCTTTTTCATCAGCGGCAGAGACTCGAGCTTTTTCGAAGCCTCTATTTTCGGGGGATCAGGCTTTTTCTTGTCTTCTTTTGCAACCACGAGTTCGGTCACAGGTTCAGCTTCCTTTACGGTTTCCTCGACCGCAGGAGGCTGTTCCTCTACATCTTCCCGTGGTGGAATCCGGTCCGGCGTTGGAGCTGACTTACTCACCTGTTTTTCAGGTTTCGGGAACTCATCCGTTTTACGGACTGCAACAGGTTTTTTTTCAGCCTCAGAAGCAATTTCCATAGCCGGCGGCGCGGCCTGTCCCGGCGATTGCGCATTGAAATAGAGCCAGATACTGTCCAGTCGTTCCGTATCTCCCGTTTGCGGATAGACAGGCTTTATGACCAGCACCGCAAAGATCAGCAAATGAAGCCCAAGAGACATGATGAATGGCCATGCAAAAGTCGAATCCTTTTTTTTATCCAGTAACCAGATATAATTATTCATAGCCTTTCAGACTTCTTGCCGATCCCTTGAATCTAAGGTAATTGCAGTTATTGGCCGGATACCGGTACATACACGGACATTTTACGAATGTCCTCGCAGTCAGCAGAAAATCTCCGATATATGCCGTGACACCGACTTAATTATTACCGGAAATCATCGGCAGTCAAGTTATTGTCTATTTAACAACAATTCTAATTAACCCTGCAATGCACTGTTTACCTTGGAGTACGAATTATTAGTGGTCAGCCCTATGCCTTTGACAATAAGAACTACTACGACAGCAATAAGGATCAGAAGTAAAGCATATTCGACAAGAGTTTGTCCTTTTTCACTTTTAACAACATTGAGAACGCCTACATAAGTTTGCCTAAAATAATTAAGCATTAATATTACCCCCTTTTATCAAGTGGCCAGCAAATCTGATATCGTTGTTATAAACAAGATTAGATTCTTATGACATATGCTCTTTTTTCACAACACGACTTACTCAAATAATGAAATAAAAAAAATGTGATATGAAAAATTCATATCACATTTTCAAGTATTTTCAATGCGACCTGCTTGTTATTTTTTGATTACTTCACGATCGTCAGGACTGAACTTCGATGCCCACGCAAAAGGGTTTTTTCACTCCGCCTCGTCCTTCTTGTCTTTCTCGGGCGGAAGCGGTTTCACATCTTTGTATCTATCTATCAGGTACTGGTATTCCGGGGTGTTTTTCACGAAGATATCAGCCACTCTGTCTGCATAGATCAGCTTCCAGTCCGGTCTTTCAAGCAGATACCGGCAAAGCTCGGAGTCGGCGTTGTAAATGATCCAACCGATCCGGTATTTGTCAAT
The DNA here is from genome assembly GCA_963815135.1 of uncultured delta proteobacterium. Classification (GTDB taxonomy): domain Bacteria; phylum Desulfobacterota; class Desulfuromonadia; order Geobacterales; family Geobacteraceae; genus CAIWTU01. The sequence continues at coordinate 547,149 of CAWFFO010000011.1, read as the reverse complement.
GATTTTCTCCCAGCCGGGCTGAAAACTCATTACCTTGAAATACTCCTTCATCCTTTTCACGCCGTACATGTCCGACCTGCCGTCGAAAAAGACCCTGTATTGCGGCCAGGCAGAGTAAATGATATAGCTGCCAAACTGGTCGTTGTTGAACATGTTACCCTTTATAGGCTCCTTTTTCAGGAACTCCACAGCCGCCGCCGGTCTCTGCTTCGGGTCGAACTTTCGTACCAGCTGCCCGTTCGCGGCAAGGCCCACAACCACCACAAGGCCGGCTACCGGCCACAGATGCCCTCTTGACACCGAGTCAACCGAGGCAAAGCGGTCTCCCCTGGTTTCCAGGAACTTTTTCGGCCACCCCTTTAATCTTTCCAGCAGACGGTCACCATACCTCACCATAACAGGAGCGACGATGATGGCGAAAAGCGGTATATACCTGACGGAAAACAGGCACATATTGAGAAAAAACAATATGAGCAGAAGCTCTATGGCGTTCAGCTTCCTGGATGATACACCGATGAAGGCAATCAGGAGCAGCAACAGATATTTGAACGGCATAGGTTCATGGAAATTGGGGGACAGGAATTCCTGGACGTGGTCCATCAGATACCTGTTTCCCACAAGATTAAAGGGGAAAAGAAGGATATGGTAGCCGAACGGATTCAAAAGGCATGCTGCCAGGCTCACGATCATCACAATCGCGAACAGCTTCATTTTACGAACCGCCCCTTTCCTTTCGCCTGCATTGCGGCAGCGCACAAGGTTACCGATGAAATAAATACCCAGCATGACTAAACCGGTAATAAACCCGCCGTGCAGGTTCACCCAGAAAAGCATCAGCAGCGGCAGAAGGAACAGGTAGTTTTTCCTGTCACTTTGGAATGCTTCAAGGATGTAATACCAGCCCAGGAGCAGGACAAGAGAAAAAATGTGCGGCCTCGCATGCCAGTGGAGCATGGACGAGGCAACTACCAGCAGGGCAATGAGAACAGCGACAAGTATGTTGCCTTTATCGGTCCGCAGCATCCTGAACAGAAAATAATAGGTACCGGCAAGCAGAAAGGCAAAAAATATCACCACCCCTGTCAGTCCGAAGCTCCTGTGAAGAAATCCCATGATAACCTCGGCAAGCCATTCGTGGGCCGTCCAGGGCATTGGAGGTGAAATGTAGGAAAAAATATCGTAGTGCGGAACCGTATGGGTAGCGAGGATGTATTCACCGGCACGGATATGGTAGCCGGTATCGGTATCGCCCAGCAGTCCGTTTCCTATGGAAAAGGTAAGACAAAGAAAAATTGCCAGGAATATCACGTCGGCAATTGATGGAAGGAGAAAATAGGAAATCTTGCGGGTATGGGTCATGGACACAATCTTTCTTGAGAGCTTGTCAGTAAATATTGTTCCAGGCAAAAACGCCCGAAAAGATTATTTTCCCGACAATCCCTAAATTTTTTTCACCGGTAAACCTTTTATAAAGGGATAACCGGATATTATAATCAGCTATCTATACCATCAATTTTTAATTAGATTAACACCTTATATTCTCACAAGAATACCAGTTTCTGCCATTTACCATTCAGTTGTACAACCCATTTTTTCGAGTACTTCATATATTACCTCTCATATTTCAATTCGCAACCCCTGGCATGCTGACAGACACAAATTTTTAGTTATAATACTACGCAAAAGTTATTTCAGAGGAGCTACATGAAGGTTGTCATTCTTGCTGGTGGATTCGGAACCAGGATTAGCGAAGAATCCCATCTAAAACCCAAGCCCATGATAGAAATCGGCGAACGTCCGATCATGTGGCATATCATGAAAATATATTCCCACTTCGGCTTTAATGATTTCATTATTTGCCTCGGTTACAAGGGATATTACATAAAAGAATACTTCGCCCACTATTTTCTTCATGAGTCAGATATAACTTTTGACTTCAGAAACGGCGGAGAAACCGTGATTCACAACCACCACGCGGAACCCTGGCGGGTGACCCTCGCCGATACGGGCCTGGAAACAATGACCGGGGGCCGCATCAAGCGGATCCGGTCATATATTGGCGACGAACCGTTCATGCTCACCTACGGAGACGGCGTTGGAAACGTGGACATCCGTGAGCTGGTCGATTTTCATAAATCTCACGGCAAAATTGCAACTATCACCTCGACCCAGCCGTCAGGCAGGTTCGGCTCGCTGGACATGGGCGGGGACAATCGAGTAACCGGATTCCAGGAAAAACCAAAAGGTGATGGGGGCTGGATAAACGCCGGTTTTTTTGTCCTGCAGCCGGAGGCTATCGATTACATCGCAAGTGATGACATATTGTTTGAAAAACAACCATTGGAAAATCTTGCCAAGGACGGAGAACTGCTGGCTTACAGGCACTACGGTTTCTGGCAGCCGATGGATTCGCTGAGGGACAAAAACCAGCTCGAAGCACTGTGGAGTTCGGGCCGGGCGCCTTGGAAAATATGGGATAAATAAAAAAGGAATATTAGTGATAGATCCCGGGTTCTGGAAAAATCGTAAGGTATTCATCACCGGTCATACCGGTTTCAAAGGCTCATGGCTTTGCCTCTGGCTTCACCGGCTGGGAGCGGAAGTGACGGGTTATTCGCTGAAGCCCCCGAGAGATCCGAACCTTTTTGCCCTGTGCCGGATTGATGCAACTGTGAAATCAGTAATCTCCGATGTGCGCAATGCGTCTTCTTTGCTGGATGCTGTAAAATCAGCAAAACCGGAAATAGTGATCCATATGGCGGCGCAACCTCTGGTACTTGACTCTTACAAGTATCCGGCGTTGACCTATGAGACCAATGTCATGGGTACAATTAATGTGCTGGAGGCTGCACGCAGCTGTAAAAGCGTTAAAGCCGTGATTAATGTGACAACGGATAAATGCTATGAAAACAGGGACTGGGTTTGGGGTTATCGTGAAGACGAAGCTTTGGGTGGGTACGATCCCTATTCAAGCAGCAAAGCATGCTCTGAGTTGGTGACGAAAGCATACCGTTGTTCTTTCTTCAATCCTGATGATTATTCCGATCACGGTGTAGCCATTGCATCCGCAAGGGCCGGAAATGTCATTGGTGGTGGCGACTGGTCTGCCGGCAGACTTATTCCCGATTGTGTTACCTCGCTCTTGAACGGAGATAAAATCAGACTAAGGAATCCCCATGCCGTAAGGCCATGGCAACACGTACTGGAACCGTTAAGTGGATACCTGTATCTGGCTGAAAAACTTGTTCTTTATGGACCCGGCTACGGTGAAGGTTGGAATTTCGGCCCCGATGACCAGGGTGCAAAACCGGTCGAGTGGGTCGTGAAAACAATCTGTGAAAAATGGGGGGAAAATGCAGGATACGAGACCGACTCATGCGAACATCCCCATGAAGCATCATATCTGAAACTGGATTGCTCGAAGGCAAAGGCAATGCTTGGCTGGCGTCCTAAATGGGATCTGGAAAAATCCATCCAAAGCATTGTCGACTGGACGCGGGCGTACAGGGAAAACAAGGATGTCCGGGACGCGTGCCTTGAGCAGATTGAGGAATACACCTGTAAGACTTGAAAAATCAAATACCGGATTTAACAGGGATATAGGGGATGAAGTGGATAACTGCAAAAACATAACCTTCACTCCGGATTAAAACATTAGATTTAATTCGAGGTTTTCAGACTTCAAGAATTTAAGTTTTGGATTTTCATCCCCTTTATCATCCTTATCCCTGCAAAAGACTGATTTTTAGTTATTATATCGTTTACAGAAATCTTCTCTTTATTTTGAGGTTACGGATGCCCGAAAAAGATGAAACTGAAATAGAGTTGCGGAAGCGGGTAATAGCCGCCGCAACAACATATTATCAACATCGGCATGCACCCGCGAAGCAATATTCTCCCGGCGACCGGATTCCGTACGGAGGCCGGGTCTTTGACGAGAAGGAAATATCTCTTCTTATCGATTCTTCCCTGGATTTCTGGTTGACCTCCGGCCGTTACGCCGACAGGTTCGAGCGTGAACTGGCGGACTACCTGGGAGTGGGCCACTGCACCCTGGTGAATTCCGGTTCATCGGCCAACCTGCTGGCATTCATGGCCCTGACTTCGCCGAAACTGGGGGACAGGCGTATCAGACGCGGCGATGAAGTCATAACCGCTGCGGCCTGCTTTCCAACCACCGTAACGCCAATCGTTCAATACGGCGCCATACCGGTATTTGTGGACGTATCACTTCCCGGTTATAATATCGACTGCAGCCTACTGAAGAACGCCCTTTCCGAAAAGACCAGGGCCGTCATGCTTGCCCACACACTGGGCAATCCATTCGATATAAAAAAAGTAAGGAATTTTTGTCAAAAATACGACCTGTGGCTTATCGAAGACAACTGCGATTCGTTGGGCTCACGATATTTCATCGACGGGGAATGGCGTTATACAGGATCGTTCGGGCATCTGGGGACATCGAGTTTTTATCCCCCCCACCATATAACCATGGGTGAAGGGGGCGCGGTCTATACCAGCGATTCCACCTTGAAACGAATAGTCGAATCCTTCCGGGACTGGGGGCGCGACTGCTGGTGCAGTCCGGGCAGCGACAATACATGCAACGACCGTTTCACTCGACAATTCGGAGAACTGCCGTTGGGCTACGACCACAAATATGTCTTTTCCCACTTCGGCTTCAACATGAAAGTTACCGACATGCAGGCCGCCATCGGCTGCGCACAACTGGAGAAACTGCCAGCATTCACGGATGCCAGAAAGAGAAACTGGAAACTGTTGCGCAAAGGTCTCGATGATTTGTCGGACAAGTTCATTCTCCCGGAACCGACCGAAAATTCAGATCCTTCCTGGTTCGGTTTTCCCCTTACCGTAAGGGAAGTCGCCGGTTTCAAAAGAAACAGTATCATCGCTCATCTGGAAGGTCTAGGCATCCAGACCAGGATGCTTTTTGCCGGTAACATGATCAAGCATCCATGTTTTGATGAAATGAGGGAAAACGGTCAAGGCTACCGCGTCTCCGGGACCCTGGAGAATACTGATTATATCGCAGACAATACTTTCTGGACTGGCGTCTATCCTGGGATGAGCAAGGAAGCGATCGAATTCGTGATTGATTCCATTCGGAAATTTTGCGGGGAACAATAATAAAATTAACTGATTTAACCAATTCCTTTCACCCTCCCCCAACCCCTCCCATCGAAGAGGGGTGCTTTTTTTCCCTCTCCCCTTGTGGGGAGAGGGCCAGGGAGAGGGGGAATTACGGACAAATCATGACAAACCCTTTGGCAAACGACCTCGACCATATTCTTTCCCACACCAATTACCTGTGGGAGGAGTTGCGCGACGGCAATATCTTCATCACCGGCGGAACCGGATTTTTCGGCTGCTGGCTGCTGGAGAGCTTTGCCTGGGCAAACGAAAGCTGAACTGAATGCATCGGCTACGGTTCTGACCCGGAACCCCGAGGCTTTCCGCCGCAAGGCGCCGCACCTCTGCGCGCACCGCGCAATCCGCTTCCATACCGGGGATGTGCGGGACTTCGATTTCCCGACGGGTGAAATTCTCGCACATTATTCACGCTGCAACGGAAGCCAGCGCTACTCTCAACGAGCAAGATCCACTGCTGATGTTCGACACCATTGTCAGGCGGACGAGACGCACTCTCGAATTTGCCGCGCATTGCGGAGCAGAAAAATTTCTCTTTACCAGTTCCGGCGCTGTTTACGGAAAGCAGCCTCCGAAATGACGCATATTCCGGAGGATTATCAGGGCGCGCCCGACCCATGCGCACCCGGGTTCCGCATACGGCGAAGGGAAACGCGCCGCCGAGCTTTTGTGCGCCATGTATTCCCGAAAATACGGATTCGAAACGAAGATAGCCCGCTGCTTCGCTTTTGTCGGCCCGTACCTGCCGCTCGACCGCCACTTCGCCATCGGCAATTTCATCCGCGACGGTCTGAACGACGGCCCGATACATGTGAAAGGAGACGGAACCCCTTTCAGGTCGTATCTTTATGCTGCCGATCTGGCCGTCTGGCTCTGGACGATCCTGTTCAGGGGAGAAACCTGCCGGCCTTATAATGTCGGGTCGGAGACGGGAATCTCGATAAAATCCCTGGCGGACATGGCTGCCTGCATATCGGGCAATGAACGGGAAGTGATTATCGTGGAAGAATGCAAACCGGGCAGGATAAGCGACAGGTATGTCCCTTCGACACAAAGGGCAAGGAATGAACTGGGGCTGAGCCAGGAGTTTGCAGTCCAGGAATCAATGAGCAGGACAGCCGCCTGGTATCGCAATACTTTAGAATATTTTTCGCATTGCCAACGGAAACTCCGAAAGCAGGAAGCATGATAAAAGTTTCGGATTACATTGTCAAAAGACTCGTCGAATACGGGTCAGGCACGTCTTCATGGTAACCGGAGGCGGGGCCATGCACCTCAACGACTCCATCGGCAGGTGCAGGGATATCGAATATATCTGCAATCACCACGAACAGGCCTGTGCCATGGCCGCGGAGGGCTATGCCCGGGTTAGCGGCAAAATCGGGGTGCTTAACGTAACCACTGGTCCGGGCGGGATCAACGCGTTAAACGGTGTTTTCGGAGCGTGGACGGATTCGATACCCATGCTGGTAATTTCCGGGCAGGTCAAACGGGAGACATGCCTTGCCACATACGATTCACCGGGCCTGCGCCAGCTGGGTGACCAGGAAGCCGATATCATCGGCATGGTCAAAGGGATCACAAAGTATGCAGTTCTGGTAAACTACGCACTTTCCATCCGTTATCATCTTGAACGTGCGCTGTACCTCGCAGCTTCCGGCAGACCCGGTCCCTGCTGGATCGACATCCCCCTTGACATCCAGGGCGCCGTGATTGATGAATACGGTCTGAAGGCTTATGACCCGGCCGAGGACCGGCTTGTTTTTGATGAATCAATTTTCCGAAAACAGATATCTGAAGTCCTTGAACGTCTGGAACATGCGCAGCGCCCGATTTTTCTCGCTGGTCAGGGGATCCGTATTGCGCGCGCCCATAAGCTCTTTCTTGAAGTTGCAGAGAAAACCGGCATTCCGGTTGTCACCTCATTCTCCGGATTCGATCTCATCCCTTCCGACCATCAACTCCATATCGGCAGAGTCGGAACTATCGGCGGCAGGGCCGGAAACTTCGCTCTCCAGAATGCCGACCTGTTAATTTGCATCGGGTCGCGGAATAACATCAGGCAAGTCAGCTACAACTGGAACTCCTTTGCCAGGGCCGCCTGCAAAATAGTAGTGGACGTGGACCCGGCAGAGCTGGAAAAACCGACCGTAAAACCTGATCTGCCAATCCTTGCGGATGCCCGGATATTTCTCGATGCAATCGGTAACGGACTGAAAAAGTCCACTACCCGAAGATGGGAATCATGGGGAGAATGGTGTCGGGACCTCAAAACCCGCTACCCCGTCGTTCTGACAAGCCACCGGGACTCAAATGAACTGAACCCTTATTATTTTATGGAGCTGCTGACCGAACTTCTTGAAAATGACGCCGTCGCCGTCGCTGGCAACGGCACCGCCTGCGTCACACTCTTCCAGGCCGGAAAAGTGAAACCGGGCCAGCGGATATTCTGGAATTCGGGTTGCGCATCAATGGGTTATGACCTGCCGGCGGCTATCGGGGCCTGTTTCGCCGGCAACGGGAAAGACGTCATATGCCTGGCAGGCGACGGCAGTCTTCAGATGAACATACAGGAGTTGCAGACTGTCGTTCACTACCGGCTGCCGATAAAGATTTTCGTTCTCGACAACAATGGCTATAACTCCATCAGGCAGACGCAGAAAGCATTTTTCAGCGGCAATTACGTGGGCTGCGGTCCGGATCAAGGCGTAAGCTTTCCGGATATCGTCAAACTGGCCGGAGCATACGGTCTAAAGACGGAAACCATCGGCAAGACCGGCAATTTGAGGGAAAAAATTAGCGGCATTCTTAAGACGCGGGGGCCTGTGATATGTAATGTCCGCCTTTCGGCCGACTATTCATTCGAACCCAAGTTGTCCTCGGAACGGAAAGCCGATGGGCGCATCGTTTCCAAGCCTCTTGAAGACATGTATCCGTTTCTCGACCGAAACGAGTTCAGAAGCAACATGCTGATACCGGTATATGACGAAGAGGGCAACATTTGAATTTTGCGGCAGAATGACAAATTCACCCCCGGCAGGCTTTTTTGTAACAAGGAGTATTTATGAACCCATTGGAAAAACGGATGATAGAAGTTTTGACCGACCTTAAAGAAAACCATAATGTAACAGGGGTAAAGGCGGAATTCGAAGCTGAGGGCACGCGCCTGGAGGAAGCGATGAGGCTCAAGGAAGTAGTGTCGAAAGCGGGCCTGGAGCTGACCGTAAAAGTAGGCGGATGCGAAGCGCTCCTCGACATGTACCAGGCCAGGGTGATCGGCGTGACCCATATAGTGGGACCGATGATTGAAACGCCCTACGCATTGAGAAAATACCTTCGCGCAGTAAAACTCGCCTTCTCCGAGGAAGAACGCAAGCAGGTCAAATTCCTGGTGAATATCGAGACTGTCGACGCATGCCGCAATTTTGGCCGCATGCTCGAAATAGAAGAAATTTGCGAGCTTGACGGCGTGGTATTCGGCAGGGTAGACCTGACGGGCTCCATGGGCAAGACACGCGAATACGTGAATTCTCCCGAAATTCTGGGCATGGCGCAGGATGTTTTCTGCAAGGCGAAGGGAAAAAACCTGGAATGCGTGATAGGTGGCGGGGTTTCCAAGGAAACGGTTCCTTTCATCAGGCAACTGCCGGCCGGCTATGTTGACAGGTACGAGACCAGGAAGGTCATATTCAAGTGCCCCGAAGCGCTGCACGACGGCTTTGACAAGGGTATTCTCAAGGCTGTCGGTTTCGAGCTGATGTGGCTGAAAAACAAGCGTGATTACTACAAGGTGATTTTCGAAGAAGACCTGCAGCGGATTACGATGCTGGAATCGCGGTACGATACCTTGATCATGGAAGCCGGAGGTCTGTACGAATGAGCGCACGTACGGCTTTGGTCACGGGAGCGTCCAGGGGAATCGGCAAGGCCGTCGCCGGCCTGTTCAGGGACAACGGGATAAAGGTTCTTGCCCCCACTCGCGGCGAGATGGACCTTCTGTCCGACTCGTCAATCGACGCCTATATGGGAAACCTGACCGAAAATGTCGATATTCTGGTAAATAACGCGGGCATCAATATATTGGCAACGACTCCGCAAATCAGGGACGAGGATCTGGATGCAATGTTCAGGACTAACCTTCTGGCGCCCATGCGCCTGATCAGAGCACTGTCGCCGGGGATGGCCGAACGGAATTACGGCCGCATTGTCAACATCAGTTCAATCTGGAGTGAAATATCCAAGGCGGGCAGAGTGATGTATTCAACCACGAAATCCGGTATAAACGGCATGACGCGCTCCATGGCAGTGGAATTCGCGCGCAAGGGCATCCTGGTAAATTCCGTTGCTCCCGGCTATGTCAATACGGAATTGACGAGAAAGAACAATTCGGAAGAAGATCTGAAACTGATCGCGGAAACAATTCCCATGGGACGACTGGCCGAACCCGCCGAGATAGCCCGGCTTGTATTTTTTCTCTGTTCCGGAAACAACAGCTATATCACAGGGCAGACCCTGTTTATCGACGGGGGTTTCTCATGCCAGTAGACCGGATGTGCCTGAAATCGAAAATCCGCGACTATACGGTAGATTTTTTCGACAGTTCCGATTTCATCGACAAACTTGCCGCTACGCCCGATTCCCTGTTCATCATCGACAAAAAGGTCTGGAACAGACATGCCGACGGTTGTCTGGAACCCCTGCGAAACAACAATGTGCTGCTGCTACCAGTAAATGAAAGAAGAAAAACCCTTCGCAGCGCTGAAAATTTGTATGAAAGGGTCATGGAGCGTTCCCTGAAAAGAAACGCCACCATCGTTTCCTTTGGCGGAGGAATTACCCAGGACATAACCGGTTTTGTCGCTTCCACGTTATATCGTGGAATCAAATGGATATATGTCCCGACAACCCTGCTGGCCCAGACTGACAGTTGCATAGGCGCAAAGACATCCCTGAATTTCAGGAAATTTAAGAATCTACTGGGGACATTCTATCCTCCTTCGGAGGTCTTTATCCACCCACCTTTCATTAAAACGCAATCGTCAACCGAATATTTCAGTGGTCTCGGGGAGTCGGTGAAACTGCATATCATCGGCGGTGAAACGGATACAATCAATTTGAAAAATCAGCTTCCTTCAATTGTCAGGCGGGATGCGGACGCATTGTTGAAGATAATCAGAAGATCCCTCCGGATTAAACAAGACTATATCGAAAACGACGAATTTGACAACGGCAGGAGAAATATTCTTAATTACGGGCATTGTTTCGGCCATGCCCTGGAATCGGTCAACAATTTCGCAGTTCCCCACGGTCAGGCCGTTGTAATGGGAATGATGATCGCCAATATCGTGGCGGGAAAAAGGGGAATCCTTTCAGCGGAACGGGAACGCTATTTTGCCGAGGATATACTTAGACCGGTTATGAGGGCCGACATGAGGCATCTTCATTTCGACGCTGAAAAAGTAACAGAGGCGATGCGGCATGACAAGAAACGCACCGGTCCGCTTCTGCCGTTGGTGATGGCAGGCGACCAACATGAAATGCTCAAAGTCGACGATCTGACAGACGCCGAAGTGGCTGATGCCCTCTCGGAATTTACGGCGCGCTATCCTTAAATGATTAGCAGATTCGCCAAATATATCCTCGTAGGCATTGTCAACACAATTTTCGGTTATTCATTGTTTGCCTTGTTCATATATCTGGGCTTACATTATTCTCTCGCTGTCTTATTTTCAACTGTCATAGGTATCATCTTCAATTTCAAAACCATTGGCACAATGGTTTTCAAAAGCAGTAACAACGCCCTTATATACAAATTCTTTATGGTATATGCAATAACCTACGTTCTGAACGTCATTGGGCTGAAGATACTCATAAATTTCGATATCAATACTTATCTGGCAGGAATGTTGATGCTTGTTCCGACAACGATAGTTTCATTCCTGCTTAACAGCAAAGTCGTATTCAGGGAGAAAACAGTATAAATGCCACTGATAAGCGTCGTATCGCCGTGCCTTAACGAACAGGAAAATGTCGGGGAAGTCGTCAGACAGGTCAAGGCGGTTTTTGCGGATCTGCCCGATTACACTTATGAGCATATTTTTATTGACAATGCTTCCACTGACGATACCGTTCCAATCCTGAAGAAAATGGCAGCTGACGACCCGAATATAAGAATCATCGTCAACAGCCGAAATTTCGGCCATATCAGGTCGCCGTTCTACGGTCTGCTCCAGGCACGGGGCGATGCGGCCGTCCTTCTGGTCTCTGACCTGCAGGATCCACCGTCGATGATCGGGAATTTCATCGAAAAGTGGGAAGAAGGGTTCAAGATCGTTCTCGGCGTCAAGACCCAAAGCAAAGAATCGATCTCGATGTTTTTCATCCGCAAGATGTACTACAACTTCATCGGCAGCCTGTCCGAAATCCGGTTGACCAAGAACAATACAGGTTTCGGCCTTTACGACCGGCAGGTTATCGAAATTCTCAGAGCGATAAACGATCCGTACCCTTATTTCAGGGGTTTGATTTCGGATATCGGCTTCCAAAGCGCCAAGATCGAATATACCCAACCGGCACGCAAAAGGGGCATCACCAAGAACAATTTCTATACCCTCTACGACATGGCGATGCTCGGCATAACCAACCACTCGAAAGTGCCACTGAGGATCGCCACCATGCTCGGCTTCGCCCTGTCCGGAATCAGCCTGCTGGTGGCGTTCGGCTACTTCATCGCCAAGATCTTGTTCTGGAATACATTTACCATGGGGATTGCCCCGATAGTGATAGGCCTGTTCTTTTTCGCATCAGTACAGCTGTTCTTCACAGGGATCATCGGTGAATATATCGGCTCGATACATACCCAGGTTCTGAAAAGGCCTCTGGTTATCGAGAAGGAAAGGATAAATTTTTGAAAATGGGATTTATTACTGGATGTTTACCAAGACACGGACATGATAATTTTTATTATGCCGAAACCTCACAAGCTGGTGCAAAAAAGATACATAAAAGCTTTTATATAAAGGGGAAAAGGGAATAACTTCATTCATGTCGGTGCTTTCGCCTTCAGACCTTCTACCCTGTTAAAATGCTTCGCATCATATGTATACACCATTGATAATCCGCGCTCAATGCCCCACTGCGCCATGAGCGCATCGGCAAACTTGATGTTTTTCTCCGCATAGTCCCGGACAGCTCTCTTGAAAACCTCATTCATCTCCACCTTAAGATCGGGAGTGTTGAGGATCGCTTCGACAATTTCCCTTACATTCTCTTTGCCGTACTTGTAAACCTTCTCCAGCACCCAAACGATTTCCATTACCGCCACCGGCAGCAGATAGAGGGTTACCCCGCGCCCGCCCGACTCCCGCAGAAGATTCTCAGCGGCTTCGCGCTTGATGTCGTCATCCTTCAACAAAATTCGCAGGATTACGCTGGTATCAACAAAGGCCTTATTCATCCTCTTTCATTGCCTCCTCAATCGCATTTTCACGCATCTCATCCACTGTCATCCCGAGGTTGGGCAGGGTACCGGCAAAATCGTAGATAGTCTTCCCCTTTTTGAGCACGATCTCGCGGTCGTGGAACTCCAGAACCAGAGTATCCCCTTCCCTGATGCCAAGGTTTTCGCGTATCTTTTTGGGGAGGGTGATCTGTCCCTTTGGCAATACTTTTACAATTTGCATAAAAACTCCTTTGACATCCATTCCTACCAACTCAATCATTCCTACACCTTTTCTTTGTAGCACTATTTAATACATATGTCAAAAGCTGCCACGGAAAGCTTTCCAACCCACTCGTCAAAGTCACAAAACCGGGTTTTTTCTTGTTTTTATCCCCTTCATCCCTGTAAAAAAAGGTTTTAGCCTTTTATTTTTTCCTTCCGCTCCCCTTTGCCCAGTATGGAAAATAACAATAGTGAGAGAAGTGATAAAACAGAAATCACTTTCCCATAAAACCTCACCGGCGTATCCTCGAAAACCAGTTTTACCTTGTGGATACCTTTCGGCACATTGATCAGGATCAGTCCCGTTTTGTCCTCTGTTTTAATTCCAATATCCCTTCCATCCAGAGAAGCCTTCCATCCGGGGAAATTGAAGGTCCTGATTCTCAGAACCACAGGCTTCTCAGCCTGAACATCAATAAATCTTGTTGCCGAATTCCATACTACGGCTTGCGCCCTGCCCAGCCCCTCTGCAATATCCAGCTTCTTTTTATACCCGCTCTTTTTGTCGAGTTGTTTCACATCTACCCAGGGCAATTGGTGGTCTATACTTGAATTCTCCGCACGCAGAGGAATTAGTTCTCCTTCACTAAAAATGTTAGCGTGGTAGATGTAATGACAATCAAAGTAAATGAAAATGAAGAACATCCCCGCGATGAATATGCAAAAAAATGCGCGCAGCTTTTCATTTTTCCTCAGGAGGCAGGAAAAAGAAGCAAACAGCAGGGCAACGGCAAAGGCGGTTAGGTTCAGCCATCTTACCGGGAAATGGACATATTTGAAAAACGGTACATTCTCCCAGATAAATGCCGACGGCCCGAAAAGAAGGAAGACGCTTACGGACGCCGCCCCAAAAAAAAAGGATGTTAATTTATTTCGCGAGTGGTCATCAGCGTTCCGGTCAGTCCTTAGATGGGGTATGTAGAACAACAATATAGATAATACAAAAAACACCGTAACAATAATAAACGATTTGTAATAAACCGGCCAAAAAAGGCCCGGTGGGACTTCGCCGGTCCGATCCGGCAAGATGAAATGGGTTGCGTAATATACGCCGCTTCCCTCTGTAAAAAACCCCTGAAGGTTGATCAGATGCTTTTCGTATACAAGCGGCAGAATATAAAAGGCCGACAACAATATTCCAATCGGAATAACGGCCGAAAGCCGCAAGATATCTTTCGACTTTTTTCCCTTCGACGCAACAAAGATCATGAAGGCTAGCAAAACGAAGGAAAACATATACGAATTGATAATATGGGTACAGATCAAACCGCCGTAACACAGGCTCGCAAAAACCAGGTCCCTGCGCCTGCCGTTTTTGCCGTATAAATAGGTGAACAGTAATATCGGCGCGAACCACATGAACGATACTTTGGATGCAAATGACCCCATTATGTAAAACTGCTTGATATTGTAAGGCAAAAGGATGTAGAACAACGCCGAAAGAAGCGCAGTCCTGTTGTCGTAAAACTCCCTGATTAGATAAAACATGCCGGCACCGGAAAAGAATAACCCGACAAATAAGCACATATTCATCGCTGTCGTTGTGGACCCGGTGAACAGGCTGAAAAAAGCAACCATGTAAAAGGAAAGAGGTGGATAGATGATAAAAGTCGGACTTCCATATCCCCACATGTCAAGAGGCATCCATTTGGGAACAGCTACCCCTTCCGTCAAAGCTTCTTTGAATTGCCATGCCCAACTGGTATAGGAATGAGCATCATTGATCATAACCGAGAAGTAGCCGGGGATAATAAGCTGCTTAAGCATGAGTAGGAGAGAAAGGAGGAAAATCAGCAACAGGCAGAAATAATCGTTTTCCACTGCCTCAAGAATGGAATTATCGCTTTGTTTCATAATCGGACAACCTTGTCAGTGGGGATGAAAATGATTTAAACGGAAAAACTCCTGAATAGCCGGAGAAAGCTTCACTTCCCCGCGACGGCCCAATTGTTCATGAACAATTCGAAATACCCGAAACGCATCTTTTCCCGCTGAAAAGATGCATTGCCGAGCAGTTCAGCAATCGTCTCGTGATCGTATGCACCTTTATGCTCTTCGATTTCCGCCGGGCTGACAAGATTGAACCGGGCCATAATCGCAAGCAGGTTCTGCGTCCAGGCGGCGGGAGTTGTCATGATATATACACCCTGCTTTTTCAGCACCCTTCGAATATCTGCCAGTAAGCCTTTCAAACGTAACGGCTCGATATGCTCAAAAACGGCCAGCATGGTCACGACATCAAAGTATTCATCATCAAACGGCAAAGTCTCTCCTGTCTCGATGTCGAACTTGAAGAAACTGATTCCCCGTCTGCCAAGCTCCCGGTTTCCTTCCGTCGCGGTCTTGTCAAGACCGTATTTCTCCGTGAAATCAATGCTCGTCAGGAAAAATGGGAAAGATCCGCAACCGATGTCCAGAATTCGACCGGTCCTGCACGACGCGGGAATCAGACTGTCCGCCAGCCGGCACCTTTTTTTTGCCAGGAAAGCTTCAAGCAGACCATTACCTCTCGTTACGTTAGAACCCATGATAAAGTCCCCCCCGGAACACACGGAAATAAATTACTTGTGGCTTTAATTTGAAAACAGATTGTATTTCAAAATACACCAGAGCGCCCGGACTCCGTCCTTCCAGTTGATTTTCTTACCTTCCTTATATGATCGTCCTGAATACGAAATTCCCACTTCATAGATGCGGCAGCCCAACCTGGCGACTTTCGCCGTAATTTCAGGCTCGAATCCGAAGCGTGTTTCCTTGATGTCAATTTGCGAGAGAACCTCTTTCCTGAACATCTTGTAGCAGGTTTCCATATCGGTCAGATTCAGATTTGTGAACATATTGGAAAGAAGAGTGAGAAACCTGTTTCCGACCGAATGCCAGAAAAAAAGCACCCTGTGAGGCTCTCCGCTCATGAACCTGGAGCCGTATACGACATCTGCTTTTCCGTCCAGGATCGGTTGCAGCAATTTTATATACTCATGGGGGTCATATTCCAGGTCGGCATCCTGGATTATTACGATGTCCCCCCCTGCCTTCGCAAAACCACTCTTCAAAGCTGCCCCTTTACCCATGTTCTGCTCATGGTAAACCACCGTCAGGGTTGTATCCCCGGAAAGCCTGAAGTTTTCCAGTAATTCACGGGTGCCATCGCTGGAGAAGTCATCGACAACGATTATTTCCTTTGACAAAGGTACGGAAACAGCATTTACCCGCCGCAAAATCGAGCAAATGGTTTCTGCTTCGTTGTATACCGGGATGACAATACTAAGATGCATGATTTACCTCGTATTATCTACGTTGCGGCTATTTCTCCGCCATACGGTCAAGGACTCGTCTTTCCAGACGACATGAAAAAACCTGGATATTGCGTCTGTCCCGACGCGATCGGCCTTCCAGGCAAGCAGATAATCAATGGCCGGATATTTATCCCACCTGATGGTTTCCGGTTCGTATTCAACCTTGTCCCAGGCCGGGAGCGACGATACGTTACGTCTGTATTTCACAGGAAAAAGATTATAGCTCACCTCGTAATTGCCAATGTCCACGCATTTTTTTTCCATTCCGTAATATGAAGCTGCATGCAGCAGGACATCAGCCCGCGACCAGCCGGAATTACCGTACCTGTACAGCATTATGTACGACCCTTCGGCAAAGTCTGCGACCGAACCGCGCAGAAATTCGCTTACAATATCACTCTGCTGACTCAGGACTTTGCAATTGAAAATGAAAAACACCAAGGCGGCAGACGCCGCGATAATCGAGAATAAACGCCGCACGCGAATCTTTTCCGGAATACGCAGCAGGGGCAGCATAATCAGCAGAATTACCCATGGAAATCGCTGGTTAAAAAAACTCCCTTCCCCGAAATTGAACGGAGCGAAAAAATACAGGAAAATCAGGGAGACAAGAAAGCCGAGTAGAAAGATCTCCTGCCGCGGCATATCACTGGCACTAATTCGTTTTTGAATGAATTTCTTTGCTGTTTCGAACAGATACACGGAAAAGAAAAAGAGGACTAAAAACAGGAGGAATTCCGCTGCTATTTGCTGCAGCGAGCCAAAAGTGACAGTGGAAAAAGAGAAGAAGTCCCTTGAAAGGTCAATTTCAGGGATATGGATAACAGGCAGCGAATGACCCGAAAAAGAGAAACCCCGCCACATGTAGAGGGAAAAAATCAGCAGCCAGGGTGCAGTGATTCCGGCATATTTCAGGACAGTTGCAACGCTTTCTCTCAAAGAATAGGCTTCGACTATGGCCATGATTGCGAGAGACATAATATACAGGACAGCCGGTATAAGATGTAAATAAAACAAGGCTATCCCCATGGCATTGAACAGGAGCATCTTCTGCGGAACCGAACGGTTACGCATCTCCCAGCTCGCCGAAACAGCGAGCAGAAAACAGGGCACGGTAATGACATAGCTGTAAAACCCCATCATCAGGCAAAAATTAAACATGACGGGAAAGACGAGATAGGCGAACGGAAAAACCTTTCCGCTAAAAGTCTTGATAAATACAGGGACACTCACCCCCATCAAAAAAATGTAAAGAGAAACGAAGATTTTTTCCACAGCAAGTGGAGAGAAAAATCGCAATAAAGGGTACGCAATAAGGTGAAAACTGAGATTCGGTGTGGCTTGCAATCTGTAGGTGTAAAAATCTCCCCAATCTTTTCCTCCGTTGAGGAGATCATGGAGAATGACAAGATTATACATGTGACTGGGACCGTCCTGGGTTGGAAAATATGGGAGCATCCAGACCAAGGCGATGTGAGCAGTAAGCAAAAAAGTAAAAAAGACTGTGTTGCTGCTTAATTTCTTCAAAATTTAAGTTTCCTAACTCTTATCCCCACAGCAAATATGAAGAGAATAAAACATGAAAACAGTGAAATATATTTAGCCGATATCCTCAGCACTGTATCGACAAAAACCAGGTCTAGAGTATTCCTGCCTTTCGGCACGGAAACAATCATCGAGCCCGAATTATTTTCAATTTCGATCTGCACCCTTCGGTTTGCAAGTCGGGCAACCCATCCGGGATAGAAAAAAGTCGCTATACGCAGTACGGCAGGGGTCGATGCTTTTATATCAATCACCCGTTTTTCAGGATACCAGGCGGTGATGCTTGTGGAAGCATCTCCGGACAGTACCGATATCCTGAGTGGCAAGGGCTTCTTCAAAATCATTTCCAGTCCAGTCGCCCACACAGGGGTATACTCTTTTGGTAAATCAGGATAATATCCGGCAGTTTCAGGATACAGAATGCTGTTCAACTCTTTTACCGGGACAACTCTGTTGCTACCGGCAATAGTAATGACAGATATCAGGGCAAGTATTGAAATGATATACAATATCGACCTGTTTTTCAGGGAACCTCGCACCGATTGGCGTAGATTCATGTCTATTAAATATTGCATGATCAGAAAAACCAGCGCCACTTCCATAACCGAGACCCACCTCCAGGGAAACTGGATGGATTTCAGTCCGGGCAGGAAGTCCCATACCCATCTCGACAACGGAGTCGTCAACAAAAAAGCGGCCGGGAACAGATAGTAAAGAAAGCGATTGAAATATTTATCCCGCCGACCATCCTTTCCCGTGTTTTTCGTGGTAAGTACGAGCAAAAAGAGCGCAACTTCCAAGACTACCATTATATGCACCGGGACATGGAACAACCCCGGTGCACCTTTCAGGTTGCCGGGCAGAAAAAGAAAATTTTTCCTGAAGTCGCTGAATACATACTCAAATATGTAATCGATTTGCACGAATTTTCTTTCAAATATTACCGGGAGGAGGAAAAAAGAGGAAAGCCCGAATCCAAAAACAATCGAGCCGAGAATTGCAAGGCTTTTTTTCCAGCCTCCGGAGGTAAAAAGAATTAAACTCATAGCTGCGAGTAATATTATCGTAAACATGTAACCTGAAACCAGATGTGTAAGGATAAGTCCTGCATATGAAACACCCAGACCGACCGTGGCTTTTACATTGTTATTTGATTCATAGATTTGCCACAAAAAATAAAATACAAGCGGAAACCATGCATAAGCGAACAACTCAGCAAAAGTGCCCCGCAGATACAAATCGAAGATATGAAAAGGAAAAACCTGATATATAACCGCACATATGAAAGCTGTCAGGTTTCCCGCCACTTTCTTCCCGGCAAAAAACATGGCGGCGCCGGAGAGGAAAAAGCTAAGCCAGATGGCGGCAATCAAGGAAGAGATTGTCGAGGAAAGAAAGATATGGAACAGGGCAACCACATAATAGCTAAACGGTGAGTAAAATACGAAATTCGCCGCCCCGTAACCTTTGTTCGCATCCATTACCCACTTCGGAAAAAGAATACCGGTGGAAATGGATTTGTAAAACTGATCGGCTTGGAAAATATGAACATTTATATCATGGCTTACCAGAAGTGTTTGATGAACGAAAAGCGGCAAGACACACAGAAACGCCGTCACTGCAAGTAATGACAGGCACATGGCATAGCCTGAAACAACCTGGCTTGTCGTGTCTTGTCCACTAGGGAAGGTCTTATTCAATACGGAAACCAACTTGTTCATTCAGAGTTCCGGAACCCAGGATAAATATTATTCACCAGAAAGATCGGTCCTGACACCAAGTAATATTCCGGAATAGGCTCCAAAACCTTTATATTTGTGTCGTCGCAACATCTTGGTGAAAAATCCACCGATCTTATGATAGTGACAAAAGCACTTATCCTGTCCGGCAATACAATTTTATCTATGATGATAGTATGTCCGTCGATCCTGGCAAATGTCTTTCCCTTACCGACCGCATTGTCGGAGGCTTTTGCCGGTTCAAGAATCGTGTAACTGGGCAGATAATAACCTACATGATCGAAACTGTAAAAACGGTAGTTATAATCCAGAAGCAGCACGGTTGTCGAGAGGTTGTAGCTTTTTATTATATCAAGGATTTCGGGAAGGTTTTTATCATGAGCCCTGATCACGGGGTAAGAAACAGGGTATTTCATCAAAAAAAAGATGTAGAGGTTGACGGCAACAAGAACGGAAACCGCGGCAATGGAAATATTTCTTCCCGTGAGGGAATAAACCTCACCGTTAATGTAAGTTATTCCCCCGGCAACCAGAAGAACAAGTGGCGGCAGGATGATGAGCATATGTCCGGGAATGCCCGGTGTTTCCAGTAAATGAAAAGCAAGGATAGGCAGGACCCACACCAGCAGGAACAACGTTTTCCCTTTTTTCAGAGTTTCAATTTTCCTGTTCCTCAGAATGTAATAAAATCCGAAGATCAGAACAACCAGACCTCCGCCGATGCAATAGGCAACATAGCTGAAAACTG
Source organism: uncultured delta proteobacterium (assembly GCA_963815135.1). Lineage (GTDB taxonomy): Bacteria > Desulfobacterota > Desulfuromonadia > Geobacterales > Geobacteraceae > CAIWTU01. The sequence continues at coordinate 526,929 of CAWFFO010000011.1, read as the reverse complement.
TATCTGAATACTGCATCAAAGCGTCGAGTCCGTTAACGAAAACAGAATTGTGAGTACCCGCGATCGACCATAGTTCTTTCAGCGCCATGAAATACCTGACCGGGCCGCCGGTCATATAAAGCATCGGAACGAACCAGCATAGCGAAAGAAGAATAAAAAGAGCCAAGGCCGCAAATATCCTTCTGAAAACGATACTCCTTACCGAAAACAGCCAGAGCGGGGCCAGGAACACAGGGGTATTCTGCCGAATGCCTCCCGCTATTGCCAGAACGGCAACGGAGAGGTATATGAGCATTGTTTTCCCATTGCGTATCCGCCAGCACAAAAACGCAATAAAACAGCTGAAAAAGGCTTCCACTGCATATGTCTGCGCCACTTCGCCGTGGAACCAGAAATCAGCACTCGAAGCAGCCAGAAAAGCCGCGACGACGGCTGTTTTCCTGTCAAACATCTCTTTCCCAAGCAAATACACCGCAACGACTGCCATACCGCTGAAGAAAATACTGATTGTAACGAATACCATATTCGCGTCATGAATGAATAAATGGAGAATCCTGCCAAGCATTACATAGAGGAAATACCCGGGAGGATGGGGTTGATGTATGGTGACATCGAACTTGTCCAGGGCGAGCGCAAACTGGACTGAATCCATATGGTACAGGTATTTGCTGGTAAAAGGTATTCTGGAAATTACGGTCATGACAAACAGGCAGGCGGGCAGCAGGAAAGCTTCGTTTCTTTTCAGGATGTCAGGAAATTTCAAGCTGGTCCCCGGTTTTTGTATATGTCATATCAGCTGCACCGGCGGGAACTTCCAGCACACTCACCGCTGTCAGATAAACCCTGGTCAAGCGGTTCGGTACTAGATTATTTATCACCGCAACAACGCGGTTGTTATTGTCGAGGAAAATTGCATCTATTGGAAATTGCATGCCGATTGTGTGTATGCCTTTGCAAGGCTTTATCAGAAGCCCCTCTCCGGCAGACATTGTTTTTTCTGCCCAGCAGGCCCTTCATACGACAAAGAATGCTATCGGCCACGGTCAGGTCGGACGCAATTATTTTTCCACTTGTTGAATTCAGTACTCTCATAAAAGGCTCGTTAGACATAAAAGCTTATACCAGCGAACAAAAAGTAAGGCTGATTCCAGATAGAAACCATTTTTCAGCTTCACGATTGCTTCATGATTTCTCGAGATTTTTAAAAACAAATCCAGGTAATCTTGAGGTAATCGAGAAGCAAAAAGGCTTTTCCTTTTTGGTCCGGTTTGTTCGGGTTAGAATAAAAAAAACCAGCCACCCGTTTGCGAACACAGGTGGCTGGACCCCTTGTCGTCAGGCGCTTTTTCTGCCCAACTTGGCATAGATTAATGCGCATTCCACGGCAATAATTAAGAAGAAGTACAGAATCGAAACTAAACGGCATATAAACACCTCCCCTCGTCTGAATTTTGTTCATACAGAGTTGCTACTTCAGGAATTCGGTGATTCTTATGAACGCCGGGCCGAGAATTACAACTAACAGCGCCGGAAAAATGAAAAATATCAACGGGAACAACAGTTTCACCGTTGTTTTCGCGGCTGCCTCTTCTGCTATCTGCCTCCTCTTGGTGCGCAAGGATTCGGCGTGCACGCGTAATGCCTGGCTGAGACTGGTGCCGAATCTCTCCGTCTGGGCCAGCATGGTGACAAACGCCTTGACATCATCAACCATTGTTCTCTCCGCCATATCCTTCAAAGCTTCAGTGCGCGGCTTACCCGCCCTGGCCTCCCTGGTAGCGGTCCTGATTTCCTGGCGCCAGCGGGTCCTTGGCAAACTGGGGGGTTTCAGTGGAACGTATCAAGGCTGCATCCATACTCAGGCCCGATTCGACGCAAACGGTAATCAGGTCGAGGATGTCGGGCAGGGTATGAAATATCTTCCTTTGGCGGTTCTTCAACTTGTAGTGCAACCAGTAGCTCGGCAGGAGAAAACCGACAATGGCAAGAACTACAACAATCAGCAAGGTCTGCGGTTGTGTAAAGACCTCAGCGAGGGTTCCTTCCCTCAACTTGAAAAATAGAACGTATGCGATGTACAAAGCAGGCAGAGCGCACGCCAGGAACAACTTGCTCCCGAGAAATGCGTACACACTTTCCTTCCTGAATCCGGCGGCAACCAGCAATTTTCGTATATTTCGTCTGGTCCGCCGGAGAAACCGGCATTGCCCCACCCAATCTTTTGAAAAAATCCCTAAGCTTTGGATGTTGATCCGATGCAGTATCAAGGGTTACAACCTGCTGACTGGGAGCGAGTTTTTCCAGCCGCTCGACCGCAAGGCTCCTCTTGGCAAGCATCGGATAAAGTAAAGCAGCGGTCAGGATTAGTATGGCAACGAAGACTGAAATAACAATAAGATAAATCATAGGCTGACCTCAGATTCTTATATTGACTATTTTCCTTATTACGAAAAACCCGGCAAACTGCAGGACACCCGCAATTACCATGACATAAACACCCTTTGTCGAACGCATCATGTCTTCCTCGTATCCGGGAAGTAAAAACCTGAAAAGAATAAATGCTATAATCGGTAAACAAGCAAGGATATAACCTGACATCCGGCCCTGAGCAGTGTAAACTCTGACCTGTCGCCGGATTCTCTGCCCTTTCGCGAATTGTCTCGGCAAGCTTGTCCAGTATTTCAGCCAGGTTGCCTCCAATCTCCGTATTGATGCCGACAGCGGTCGTGAAAAACCTCAGGTCCAGACTGTCTATCCTTTCATTCATATTGGCCAGGGCATCATTCATTCTCAAGCCAAGCAATTGCTGGTCATAAGCCGTCTTGAAAAGCCCCCCCACCGGGTTGGCAATTTCCTGCCCAACCAACTGGACCGCACTGGTGAAAGAATGGCCGGCCCGAAGAGACCTGCCTATCATGGTAAGCGCCTCGGGAAAAAGTTCGGTAAATTTATCCACTCTTTTTCGTTTCATGTATTCAAGGTAAACGAAGGGCAAAACAAGGAATGCAACCAAAACCGCAAGGGCTACCAGTATCAGCTTGGTCAGCACCAGACACAAAAGAAACAGAACAGCCGCCACTATCGAAACTATCGACAGGAATCTGGCCGTGGTGATTTTCAGGCCGGCCTGGTCCAGTTTCTTTTCCAGGTCCTTCAGGACGGGAATCCCTGGAAAGAAACTTGTCGAAGGGAGGAGTTTCCTTCAGAATCTCCGTCTCTCAGTTCTTCCGGCATTCCTCCCGGCCTGCCGCCCTTTGCCAAGCGGCGCAATCTTCTCTTCAACTCGGCCTTCGGTGATTCCTTGACCGAAACGAACCACAGGTAACCGGCAATGATGAAAAGCAGAACGGCCGCAAATATTACCAACACAACCTGAATAAGCAAGGGAAGCCTCCTTCCGTTTGATTACATGCAACCGGTTCTCCCTCCCTCTTGATGGGGAGGGTCGGGGTGAGGGTGAAATTGCCATGATTTTTCCAAGGTTGCAGCTTCACGCACACCTGGCCGCCTCACCTTCAAGGGAGGGGACACTGTAATTGATTACTCGTAAATACCCGGCGGCACTTCGTATCCGTACAATCTGAATTTCTCAGCGAACAGCGGACGGACCCCCGTAGCCTTGTATTCACCCACCACATTGCCGTCCTTGTCTATTCCCTTCTGGTCGTATACGAAGACATCATGCATGACGATCGTATTTGCTTCCATACCTGTTACCTCGGAAACTTTTACGACTTTCCTCGTGCCGTCGGAAAAACGGACCAGTTGGATGATTATGTTCAGCGCAGACGCTATCTGTTCACGGATCGCCTTTTCGGGAAGGTCCATTCCCGCCATGAGAACCATGGTTTCCAGCCTGGCCATGGCATCCCTGGTCGAGTTGGAGTGGATAGTCGAAAGCGAACCGTCATGGCCGGTATTCATTGCCTGCAGCATATCAAGGGCCTCACCGCCCCTCACCTCGCCGATGATGATACGGTCGGGCCTCATCCTCAGAGCGTTTTTCAACAGATCCCGCTGGGTGACCTCGCCACGCCCTTCGATATTCATCGGTCTTGTTTCCAGTCTCACCACATGCTCCTGCTTCATGTGCAGTTCGGCCGAGTCTTCTATCGTCACCACCCTTTCATTGTATGGAATGTACTCCGAGAGTACATTGAGAAGGGTGGTTTTTCCTGTACCGGTACCTCCGGAAATAAGTATATTCAACCTGGTTCTCACGGCACCTTCCAATATCTTCTGAATCCGTTCATCCACTGCACCGAGACGGATGAGATCGTTCATTCTCAGCGGTTCCATGCCGAAACGACGAATCGATAGAGCAGGCCCGTCGATTGCCAAGGGAGGAATTATGGCGTTCACCCTGGAGCCGTCGGGAAGACGCGCATCAACATAGGGAGAAGATTCGTCGATCCTTCTTCCGACCTTGGAGACAATCCTTTCGATAATCTGCATAAGATGATAATCATCCCTGAAACAGATATCGGTTTTGACCAGCTTGCCAAACCTTTCGATATAGACCTGCGAACTGTTGTTGACCAGGATATCGGAGATTTCCGGATCATCGAGAAGCGGTTCCAGCGGACCGAGACCGAAAGTCTCATGCTGTATCTCGACAACAAGGCGCTCTTTCTCCATCTGGTTGAGAGGTACCCCCTCCTCGGCGATAAGGCTTTCTATTATGTAACCGATTTCCCGGATCAGGTCGTTGCTGCCCATCAGTTCGAGTTTCCCCAGGTCGAGCCTGTCGATCAACCGCCTGTGAATGCGGCTTTTCAAGTCCTGGAAAAACTCCCTGCTCTTTACCGTCCCGGCGTCAGTTGTTTGAAAATGTTCATTCGGTCTCATATACATTCCCCATTCTTAAAATCGGTGATGCTTGTTTTAGGTTTAGGTTTTTAATTTTACGTTTCTACTCCTGACTCCTGACTCCTGACTCCTGACTCCTGACTTCTGACTCCTACTCAGCCTCTCACTTCACCTGGTCAGCGAGTTTGATGATCGCCTTGCTGACCGGGGAGCGGGGCATCATTTTCACAAGGGGTATACCCTTGTTTATCGAGCCGACCACATCCGCATATACATTAGGAATGGCGGAAAAAACCTGTCGGCTCAGAACCTTTTCGGCATCCTTGATCAAAATGTCCGCGTTGGAAAGGTACCTGTTTACGACCAGCTTCACTTTGTCCTGTCTGAAGCCCCTCTTGTCCAGAGCAAGCAGATACCGCTTGGTGTTGTTGATTGCCGGCAGACTCAGGATTGTCGTGTACAACAACAGGCTCACGTTTTCGAATATGGCCAGGTTGCAGCCTTCCAGATGGCCGCCGCAGTCGATAATAACATAGTCGAAAATCCCCTTCAGAAATCCCAGCAGGCGGTGGATCTGCTCCGGGGTTATTGCCAGGCTTTCTTCAACGTCGAGCGGTTCGGTCAACACATAGGGTCCGGATGAATGCCTTGTCATGACGCTCATGAGAAAGCTGGAGTCAAGTCTTGTTATATTGTTGGTAACACTGCTCAGGGTGTAGGCCGGATTGACATCAAGAAACGTCGAAATATCGCCCGAGTGAAGGTTGAGATCGACAAGCGCGACCTTTTTTTCATCATCGGCAAGACTGGCCGCCAGGTTGACGGAAACGGTCGTCGCACCCATCCCGCCGATCGGATTGTATACGGCGATAATCTTACCTTCCTTCACCTCTTCTTCCGGTTTTTCAAACCAGAATCTGCCAACCTTGCGCAAAGACTGCAGGAGCTCTTCCTGGACGATCGGCCGCAGCAGATATTCCACCGCTCCCGCCCTCATGGTGGTGAGAATCCATTCCGAACTCTTTTCCGCCGCGCTGACGATTACAGAGGTCCTGGGAAAATGGGTGATGATATGGTGTATCTCCTCAGCTCCCCGCTGGATGTCGTCGACTTCCATCAGAACGACGCTCGGTGGAATTTTCTGGAAAATCTTCAGCGCCTCGCTAAAGTCGGAACACGAAGCCACTATCTTTAGAGTATCACTGAAAGGCTTTAATATGCTTTCGATGGTACTTCTCGAAGCGCTGTCTTTATCTATAATTAGTAGTGTTATGTGTGGAGACATAGTTACCTTTTTCTAACCATTATCTAGTTACTACTCTATTTTGAAAAAACACTTCTGTCTATAATTCAAAATTATTACTTTACCAAAAGCGCTTTGGAACCTGAATCAGTAGGAGCATCTGCACAACTAACGCAAGCAATGCGATCAACTACAACTTCATGTGGATATAAACAATGCTTTGTGCTGTAAGGTCTGCACGGATTGCCTCCACCGGTATCACAAACAGATATTATCCTTAACCACGCATACCCCCAGATATCAAAAGGCTTCGGTTGTGCACCCGGATTGCAAAGCTTTGTAATCGGCACAAGAACCCACCATGCGGATACGTCGCCTCCTGAGAACTCCTTGTTTTCTTTATCGTAGTTAGGGTCATTGAAGGAAGATTCCATCTGTTTAAAAAGTTCCGATGATGTTCCCTGCGTTGTCCAAATCTGCTTGCCACAGATATCAACATTCGGTTGCTGGTCGGAACAGACAAGGGGGCTGATATCATTAGTTGACGAAACAGGATTTAGCAATGACGTCCAGGCAAAGCTGTCAGGTGGAGCTGTTGTCGGATCTCTCGTGTATTCGCGGGCAGGGTTCAACACGGTTGGATTCGACGGGTCATTAGAAATTCCCGAGCAGCTATCTTGGCATATGGAAAGATAGCCGTTGGCGCGAAGCGGCAATGCGGCTATGGCATCGGCTGATGCACCCATCTGGTTCCATCCAATTACCCTACCAAGAAAAGTGGGGACCTGTCCTCCAGGAGCGTCACTGGTCCTTCTTGCTCTCACTTGCATAGCGTTAACCGGTGTTGAGTTAGGAATGAAGGATGTTCCGTTCCAATTCCCGACAGCAATGTCGTTATCACTGCTCAATACATTTGAGTTATTATTTGCAATGACAACACTGGACTTTGCCGCATTATTTTTCGCGGCAAAGGTAATGGCCTCATTACGCGCAGTAGCCTGAACCGTATCAGTAGGATTAGCTGTTCCAGTGCCTACAGATTTCATCTTTGCAACTCCCGCCAAAGCAGCGGAATCAGCAGCGTTTTGCAATTGACCTTTGGTAATGTACATATAGCCGAAATCCATAACTATACCTGCAAGAGCAACAAGCGCAACCAGCAGAAGAGCAATATAAATTGCAGCTATGCCTTTCTCATTTGTTATTATTTTCCCATTGGTATCCATTGCAGCTCCTTCTCTTCTTGAGGAGTCGGGCGGCCTTCACCGGGCAGCTTCGTCTTCACTCCAGCGGCAGTCGGCTTGATAAGCTTGGGAGTTATGAAGAACACCAGTTCCTTTTCTTCAATATCCTTCTCGGTTGACCGGAAAAGAGCGCCGAGGATGGGGATATCACCAAGGATCGGAATCTTTGACATCGTCCGGATCTGGTTTTCCGAAAGGAGACCTGCGAGAATGAGGCTCTCACCGTTTTTCAACTCCACATTCGTCCTAACGTCCCTGGTGTCGATAATCGGATAGCCGTTTACCTGTAGAGTACCCTGTATACTGCTGACTTCCGCGGGGTCAATTTTCAGGTTTATCATGCCATTGTCAAGCACTTCCGGAGCGAAATTCAGCTTAACGCCGACATCCACGAAAACTATGGAGGTCGTGGCCGTACCGCCGGTGCTCGTCACGATATTGTAAGGTATTTTGCTGCCGGCCAGGAATTCGCCCTTTTCACCGCTCTTGACCAGGAGGTTTGGCTCGGCCAGCACTTTCGCCAGATTTTTCGTGGCCAGCGCCTGGATGACCGCTCCGATCCCGCCGGGGAAGTAAGAAACACCGGCCGTGAATGCATCCAGTGGGTTAAAGCTGCCGAGACCCGGGACATTTCCTGAAATGCCTGTTCCGCTACCGTTTGAGAGCTTGAGAATCCGGAGCCTGACGATGTGGTGCTCACTGTAGCACCGCCGCTAGGAGCTGAAATAAGATTATAGAAACCTTCAGCCGTCTTGCCTTTCAGCATCCCGCTTATGCCGAGCTTCTTCAGGGAGGTCCTGTCCACCTGGACAACCTTGACCTGGAGCAGTACCTGCTGCGGGTCGTCTACATTGATGTAATTCAGCACCTTAGACGCATACGACTTGGCAATTTCCTCGGCCTTGGCCCTGGTTTTATATTTGTTGGTCGTACCGGTCAGAACAATCGTGTCGTTCGAATATTGCGCCGATATCGGGTCATCCGGAGCTATCGCCTTGATCTGCGACTCGACCAGAGCCTGGTCTCCGACAACTTTCAGGTCGAAGAAAACCGGCTTTCCTCCGCCCCGCTCCCAGACTATCATGGAGGTTGCGCCGAGAGCAGTTCCGTTAATCTGGATCTGCCGTGGAGAAATCAGGTTAACCTCGGCTATCGCCGGGTTGGCAACGGACACCCTTGATGCAGGTTCTTTCAGGTTCACGAGAACGCTTTTGCTGATGACCACTTCGGTTGGGATCCCTCCGAATGCCACCCCTGCGCTGAGCAGCACGAACAGTACGGCGGAAAACAGAGAATATTTGATTGCGCCGGGAAATTTCATTGTATCACCTCGCTCTGTAATTTAAGTTACTGGGCAAACTGCTTGGTCGAACGCTCCTTGCCTTTTATAATTTCCACGCTGTACGTGGGAGGAGGAGCGGGAGCAGCCGTCCGTCGGACGACGGTTCGCGTAACTCTATGGACAACGACTCTAGGCGCAGAGCGCTCCGTTTCACCAAGGACCTTACGGATGGTTGCTCCTTTGGAGTCGACTTTTGCGGTATCGGTAATATTCCTGAGAAGCATCTGCAGCTGCCCCTGGGCGCCGGCAAGAACCAGTTTTTCAGAATCTTCAGGGGAAAGATCGAGGGTGACAGTGGGAACTACTACCGGCTTGCCCTCCTGCATCTGGGTGATCTGGCCGATAGCAAGGATGGGAACATTCTGCAGAACAATCTTGCTGATCTTGTCCGTCGAACCGGGAGGCTGTGTCGTCAAGACCACGTCAACCCGGTCGGCAGGTGTGAGGAAGCCGGCCACGCCCGCAACTTCATTGACCGCAACCGTCACGGCACGATGTCCGTCAGGAACCAGGTAAGTCATGATGCCTGCGCCTGCAGCCCCCTCTTTTGGCATGAGCTTTTGTTCTGTAATGGGGTCGCCGGCAGCGATAGGTCGTATTGCAACACGGCCCGAAACGGTTTTGATATCCGATATGCTACCGGCAGGTATGCTCTCCTTCGGAAAGCTTGCGACTTTAACCTGGTTATCGAGGATTTTGCTGCCGATGGGAATGTCGGCGGTAGCTACTACGATGTCCTGCGGCTGCCCCGCCTTGACCTTGCTTGTTTCGGTCTGAAGGTAGTTATACGTAAGCATGGCTGCTACGCCGGCCAGTAAAACCGCCAGAACAGCAACAACAATTACAGCCTTCGGTCTTGTCATACTCCCTCCTCTGTTTCATTTATTTCCTTGACTATCCGGAATATATTATTCATATCTCATTGAAGCTGTGCCGATGAGTGATTTGCCAATTTTTATTAAATTAGGGACAAATGAATTAAAGTTAGAATATTGTACTGTTACCGTTACGGTATCACCACTTTGTGCTGTAGAATTTGCACTGGTGACGTTAAGCGTTGCGCTCACGTTATTTTTTCTATCATTGTCTGTAATATAAAAAATACCTTGACATATTTTTTGTTTAATTGGATCCGTAGTACTATTGCAGTTATTCACACTAAAATCACTATACGTTGTAGAAGTAGTAGTCAGGTTTGACGTAACCGCTGCTGCCCTTGCGCCAGCCCTCGCTGCATTATTAAGCATATTTTTTATATACATAGCCCGGCCGAATTCCGTAATACCAAATACCACCAGGAACAATATGATAATAGAAAGCGCGGTTTCAACTATGGCCTGGCCTCTATTGTTTTTGATTTTATTGTATAACAAGGCGTCATCCTCGCTCATCCTGCTCATTGTTAACATATTCCAACCATCTTCAGGTTACAGCTTCACTCAACCAGATTCCATACTTTAGTTACATATAATTTATGACAACAATTAAACTTTAGTGCTAACAAAAGAGCATCCTTTATCCTAATTCTATCCTGTAATTCCGGATTGTAAAGATAAGCGGATGCTCCTATCAAAAAATAATTATTTGCACTACCGTCAATTAAAAACATATAAATAAAAAACCCCCGTTGTTCGTATTCATCAAAATGAAAGCGCCCCGCTGAAACAGCGGGGCGCTTTCCCGCTGACGAAATCCCTATGTGCCCTGCAATGCGCTGTTGACTTTTGAATAGGCATTGTTGGCCGACAGACCCACGCCCTTGACAATAAGGATAACGACTATCGCAATCAGTACGAGCAGCAAGGCATATTCAACGATGGTCTGGCCTTTTTCGCTCCTGACGGCGTTCATCATTCTTACATACAGTCCATTTAAATAGTTGATCATCTGGGTATCTCCTTTCATTAGTTTAAAGTTTAAAAACCGGGTTCTTTAAAAACCCGTCCAGCATCATACAAACCGCCGCCACCTCCTTTTCATGTCATTTGCTTCACACCCGACATCAGTGTTTGTTTTAATCCTGTCCGAAAAGAACAATATAACCAGCTATTTCATTAATATCGTGACCATACTTAAATAAATAAACCTTAGTTTGTAACAATTTGCCAACAATCGATTCAGCTTAACAATAAAATATTATTTTTGTTTGTCAAGTAACGGGAAAGCTTAAATAAATATACATTCCGCAATCCCGCCATGGATCAATTCATTGCATCTGACACCGAGCTGTTGACCTTGCTGTAAGTGTTGTTGGCCGTTAAGCCGACGCCCTTAACCATCAGGACCACGACAACTGCTATAAGTACCAGCAGCAGCGAGTATTCAATAAGATTCTGTCCCTTCTCGCTTTTGAGAAGCGAAAGAGCGTCGGACTTCCAACTTTGCAAAATGTAAACAGGATTTTCGTAAAATTTCTTCATATGTTCCCCCCGGTCTGTGGATGCAAACTCTTTTGTTATTTCTCTAGCAAGCACAGTGCCAGAAATATAAACATAACAAATACAATTTGTTACAGACATTTTTCCTTTAAGCAACATAAAACAAAAAACATGTCTTTACATACAATTTTACGTTCCATTTACACTTTAGTTGCAAAACCATAATCTATAATGTTTTGAGTTATGCTATATACATATATTTATATAAGGATTTTTGATATAAGATGGGACAGATTGTGTGAGTTTTGTCGTTATCTGCTCCGACCGCTTATCCCGAATTTTTTCATAAGCGCGTACATGCTTGGCCTGCTGATCTTGAGTTCGCGCGCCGCCCTGGCAATTACAAAATCGTTTTGCTCCAGGACTTCGGAGACGATTTCCTTTTGCGACTTCTGCTCCCCGGTCTTGAAGGCGGGCAATTGTATGAGAATATTCCGATCATCAAGCTCCATGGCATCAGGTTCGATCAGCAACCCCGCCGACATCAAAACCCCTCTCCTGACCTTGTTCTCTAACTCTCTTACGTTCCCGGGCCAGGAGTGAAGCCTTATTGCCTCCAGGGTTTCATCCGAGAATTCCTTCGATCCGTTGCCGTTGTCGGCCGTTTTTTTCAGAAAATGCCCGGCCAGGACAACCTTGTCCTCCCCCCGCTCTCTCAGTGGCGGCAGATTGATGGTAAAGGAATTCAGCCTGTAAAAAAGGTCAGGCCGGAATTTTCCCTCTTCCATTGATTTTCGCAGATCGCTGTTGGTTGCGGCTATGATTCTCACATCGATTTTTTTGGAGGAGGATGAGCCGATCCTTTCGATCATCCTGTCCTCCAGGAAGCGCAGTAGCTTGGCCTGGAGGTTCGGGGTAAGGTCGCCAATCTCGTCGAGAAAAAGCGAGCCGCCGTCCGCCGATTCGAACTTTCCCTTTTTCATGGTGTAAGCGCCGGTGAAAGAACCCTTCTCATAACCGAACAGCTCGGCTTCGAGAAGGGTCTCGGGTATGGCCGCGCAATTGACGGCAACAAACGGCCCTTCTTTTCTCACGCTCATTTCATGGATGGCTTTAGCCGTAAGTTCCTTGCCCGTGCCGCTCTCACCGAGAATGAGCACACTCATTTCCGTGGGCGCCACTTTCCTGATCATGCTGAAAACCGACAGCATGGCTGGACATGAACCGACAAATTCACGGTCAGGGGCACGGTGCTGTATCTTCAGGAACCTGGAATCGACAAACTGGATAATTTTCTGGATGTGTTCGAGATTGAGTCTGCTCAACCTTATATTGAGGCGTTGAGCAAAGGTATTTTCGATGTGTCTTTCAAGGTAGTTTTCGCTGCGGAAATTGAGGTACAGGTTGCATTTGTCGCAGCAGCCTTCCCCCGGATTCTCGGGATGGCCGCAATAAGGGCATGAACCTCCGACTTCAAGGTTCTTTTTTATGTAGTCCCACAGGGCCTCCATGGTGTTCTTGTCGGAATAAAAAAGGCGAATCGCCGTTCCACCACGGCTTCGCCTGACTATTTTACCCAACAGCTCAAGCTCACCTACACCGGGCAAGACCGGTTTGACGGTAAACAATTCATTGAGTTCGGTGGACATACCGATAACCAGAGCGCCGCTCAAACTCAACTCCCTGATGGAAACCGTTTCTTCGCGCTGGTCCTTCCGGGATATATAAATAACTGTTGCTTCAAGTCTGGTCTTTACCCGTACATCGAGCCTGCCCATTACAAACCTCTTTGGTGAAAATAAGTGAGCGCCCTGCTGTAAGGAGATTGCGCCTCAAGACCTTTACTTCTAGGATATACCACCATGGACGGTTGTCAACCATGCCGGACTGGACAAAACAGGATCAAAGCAGAAACAGTTTACCGCAGAGAGACGGTAATTTTTTGATTTTAAAAGCTATTCGGCTTCACGATTACTTCAAAATTGCTCAAGAATTTGAATATAAATCCTGGTAATCATGAGGTAATATTAGAGGCTGGAAAGCTTTTTCTTTCCTGAAGCACTAATCTTCACCCAGCCCCCCTCATCCGCCCCTTTCGGGGCACCTTCTCCCACAAGGGGAGAAGGGATTTGCATTTCCCCTCGCCCCTTGTGGGAGAGGGTGGCGCCTTGCGCCGGGTGAGGGGGTGGATGCGTGCCAGGGTGATGGTTCGTTGGATTTTTTCCTGAAAACGAAAGATCAGTATTAGTGAGTTTTTCCTTTGTGGTTCCGCCTTTTCTTTGCATTTTGACGGAGAAAATATTTTTCGGAGTGAAACCGCCGGCTAGAATTCGTATCCGATTTCCAGGCCTATGATGCTGGAACGGGTGTCGGGCTGAAATGCCTGCCCATTGACTAGCACGGCCCCGTTGGGGTTTGGTACAACCGTGGTGATGGGGATATTGTCGGACCTGTTCCAGTTTGCCTCTTCGTAAAAGAATGCAGCAAACCAGTTCCTGCTTTTGACCCTGAGTTCCGCATAAGGGTTGATTGTTCCTTTCGGCTTACATGTAATTTTTCCATACCCCAATGAGGACCAATCTATATTTACCGAGGTGTCAATCTGGTTCATAACACCTGCTTCAACGGATATCGTGAACCTGTCTCCATTGTATTCGGCATAACCGCCGCCTTTTACATAGAAATAAGACCATAGTTCATCGGAACGGGAACGGTCGAACCATTTGTGGCCAAAACCAGCTATTGGCCCGATCGAGAAACTACCGACAGGAATCCGCGCAGAAAGGGAGATCTCCTCCTTTGTGCCGATGTACTCAGTGTCAGTATCGATCCTGGTCATATCCGCGAGCTTCACCCCCTGATAGTCAAGCTGTCCGTAAAAACCCTCCAGGGTCCCCTTAACAGCAAGATATCGCGCAAACTTCAAGGAATAAGATGCTCCCCCCCGGAGAGGAATCCGCCCTCACGCACGTATCTCTGGCCATCGATTGTTTCGGTAAGCGAGAAATAGCCGCTTTTGCCGTAGATGCTCAACTCTCCCGCTGAAACTGATAACGGTACGAGTAGAGTTATAACTGCGATTGATATAAGTATCGCCAAGGCTTTCATCAGCGTGAATGAATTCATTTTCATATTTCACTCCTTCACTCATGATGTCACAGTCAATATCCACAGCTCTTACTAAGACAGTATCTCTTTTTAACAAATATTATTAATACAATGACAGAATGTTAATATCTATTGTTAATACACAGATTTATTTTATATCTGTAAAGCATCTATTATTTTTCATTTCGCAAACTCTATACCAATTATATTTTCCCATATTATCAGTATCTTGTAGTTATTTCTGAACTTTTGCTTCAATACTGTTTCGTTTTATTTACATATGTACTTACACTTTTGACAGTTCCTTTATATTTAATATGTCTTATTAGCATATACTATATTATTACAGCAGATGAACCGTACTACGGTCAGTGAAAGCAATTACACATGTATAAATGCGATCATTTAGTTTCAATCAATGAAAATGTGTCGAGATGTTGACGCGTTGATTGCGAGATGGTGGGACTAACTTCAAGAGAGTTTATACCGGCAGCGGGAATCATGAGCAGACAGGCAAAGAGGGCTGCCTGTCTTACAGATTCTATTGTGGAAAGGATTGACAAATATAAAGGATTGGATCAAATGGCGGAGATTTCCTATCCTGAATTGCTCCGAGGACGGATGAGAATATGGCGTTTAGGCATTAGCCAAAATATACACACCATTACACTATAGCTTGTACGGATTTATAAAAACAAAACGGGATGACAACGCCCAGCGTCACCATCCCGCAATTTCTTGCATAATGACTTATTACTTGGTCAGGCGCAGTATCTGGTTGGCAATGGTCTGGAAGGCTTTGTCCAGATCGGTTGCATTTTGCGCATAGACATACATTCCCGTTGGCTGGGACGCATTATGAGTGTCCGAATCAGAAGTGTTAGCGAGTCTTTTCAGTATATTCTCCCCCCATTCTTCATTTCCATATCCGCACCAACTCTGATCAATTTCCAAAGTACGCAACCTATCTCCCAGTCCAAGGGTATATACAGTTGCCGCAGTATTCCCGGAACCGCTGCGAGCAGCGTTGGCCACGTTCTCAACCATGTTCCTCGCCGCTTTGTTAACGTTACATCTGTTGTTTATCAAATTCTTGCTGTTACCGTTTCCTTCGTAATCAAGGTTTCGCTTACCGTCGTAACTCTCAAGGTTCACGGTCTGAGACCAATCCTGATTGGGCAGGTGCTGTATATTGCAGCCATGGGTATCACCATTCCCCCCATTATTTGAATTGTTACGCATATTTACAAACCATGTCCGGTTGGGCCTGATATGTGAATGCCCGTTATTATCGGAACACAAAGAATTTACTGAGTCAGGTGTTTCGGAATATAGTGATCCAGTGAAGGCATTGGCTCCGTTACCGATTGTCACAGCAACGTCATTTGGAGCACCATCGCTGAAAAAAACGATGACCCTGAGACCAGAACGATATTGAGACGGAACTGCGTCGAGTTCCTGCTTTGCCAGCCTCATTGCCTCTCCGGAAGACGTGGAACCAGAAGCCGTAAAACTCGTATTTTGCAGTATATTCAACATGGCTGTCTTGTCGAAGCCTCTTGTGGAAGTCCTGTCGATGGGGACACTGACAGTAGCTCCGGAAGCAAACATTACGAGCCCGATCCTGTCACCCCCTGCCCCGGAGGAAAAGTTGTTCAGAAAATTTACAGCGGCTGCTTTAACATGATCGAACGCCGGGTGCAAGGGATCACTGGGGTCAGGGTCTGCGAGGGAGCCCGAACTGTCTATTACCAAAACCATGTCCAGGTCGCGGACGGTGGTTTGTGCCGAGGCTTTGACCGTGAAATTGTTCCATCCGAGGACCCTGGCGAAATACGTGGGCGAGAAAGCAGATTCATCTGCTGAAATGGTCCACGAACCATCCGTATTGTGCACAGCATTTATGGTCGGAGGGGCTGGTACGGTCGCCCCCATGGCGCCTGCGGGGAAATTGGCGTTAAAAAATCTGGTGGCCTCATCACGGGCATTCTGTATGCGCACATCATCGCTCGCGCCCTGCTTTATCCCTCTGCCTGCCGCTATGGCCGCGGCATCAACTGCGGCATAGAGTTTGGCTTTAACCCCGTAAGCAATACCTACGTCAAGGGCCAAACCCACCATTGCCAGGAGAACAACAAGGGCGATGGCAACTATGACTAATACTTGGCCTTCATGTCTTCCCGCGAGCCTTTTCATTTCTCTTCACCTCTCTGATGATTAAAATATTGCCCTGGAATAGTATTGCGATGCAAGTCTACTGGAGTTAAAACTGAAAACGCTCTGGTAATTGTAAAATACTTCAACGACATATGCCGTCTCCCCGTCTTTCAGTCCAAGGGTAGACAAGCTTTGAACACTATCACCAGCTTCCCCCAGTTTGCTTGTGATATCATATGAAACACCACCTCTCCTCCCTGTTGTTTTAAGCGCGGTATTTTGCCAGGGATCTTGAGTCTGAATCGTGGGGGGTCTGTTAGTGACTCCTTCTAATTTGGAAATATATATCATCCCCTTGTTCTGTAAATCCAGTGGCCGAGCCGTATAAGCCACGGCATTCATTATGTCCTGCGACGTCAATGCACTGCGTGACGCCATATTTGCTCCTTCGCGGCTTACGTTCGCAATTATGTTCTTGGCATGAATTGCCTGAGAAAAATCGAACAAACCGAGTAAAATCAGGACAAGCAGCGGCAAGACAAGAGCTAATTCAACCAACGCCTGTCCTCTTTTGTCATTTAATTTTGAAAATGCCAAAGGCTTCATGATTAACCTCCGGAGGCCGGAAAATTTTCGTTCGTCATGGTCGATCTCACGGTGAAGGTGTATTGGCCACCCGGGAAGAAGGGTTTCAAAGCCGGTGTAAGCAGCGGCCAAGTGTAAGTGAGGCTCACCTCTATTACATCGCCCGGATTTCCCGGTTCACCCGATTGCGGAGTACCGGAGTAATTGCCGAAAGTCACCTGATTGGGATGGATAACGCTGATGGTCGGGTCCTTCGGGTTATGCAGGTTCTTGTTGTAAAGGCCCATTGAATTGTCCTTGATTACCTGTATCAAGGCATCCCGTCGGTCGAGATCGGTCATTCCCGGCAAATCGCTTCTGCCGGTAACAGCATAACGGGTGGCCGTGCGAACCGCGTGCTGCATGGTGAGATTCACGTAGAACAACATGCCGAGGTCGATTATGGCGAATAACAGGCCGAACAGCAACAGCACGGCTAGCGCAAATTCCACGACTGTTTGTCCCTTTTTATTTTTCAGCATTTCATGACCCCATTTCTTCAAATCGGTTCACTCTCACTTCGCTTTTACTTACCCCTGGTTTATAAAAAACCACCTCTAATGATTCAAATTCGTATTTTTGTATTTTCATTCGCAAAATCAATGCCACAGGTAATTAATCATTAATTCAGTGATTTATAAATTTTCGGATACCGCACGCCCATGGCCGCTAACATCAAATTTACATATTCTTTACACTTTTCATACGCTTTGCTTTTGACCATGGTTAACCGTCCAGCAGATGTTCAAGTACGGAGCATTTTGAGCGAAGGGGTGGAGCAGTATACTTAATATGAGAAAAGGATGTTTGGGAATTGTTTAAGTTACTCATTATTTTTGCATACTCTCGTTTAACACAACTTGCTATTTCCGGACATCGGAGCCACTTCGTAAGGCCATTCTTATTAATTAGATAATATCTCGTTTGACATGTCTGTCAAATTTATATTTTTTTTATTATTTTTTATTAACGTTACGCGTTTACATTTGCAAACATAAACCGCTTGCAAGTATGTATTAATTAACATTTGAAGCATTGGGAACCGTTGATGTACAAAACTGGGCTTTAGGGGAAACAATAACAATTTTATCGACATACGAAGCCACCTTAGCATCATTACTGCCGGGCGGACACGGTTTTTGCTTACTTCGATTGCATTTTGTCGATGAAGTGTCATGTCGGGATGCAGGTACTTTCAAAATTGACTTTTTAAGATATGATTAGTGCAATACAAGAAGGGATTATTGAGTGGATATATTTTCAAACCATAGTGTTACTGAAACATGGAGATTTTCTAAAGTTCTGATTGTAAATATGTAAAGATGTGTAAATCTATTTCTAAATAAATTTTCCACTAAATGCTTATCAAAGTTCTTACTCCTGCACGCAAGTAAGTAATAAGACATTATAAATGTCTGTTGGTACTAATTATGCTAGAAAAAATTGCAAAGTTAAAATGAGTCTGCATACTATTTGGCTTTATACCAAGAAACGGAGGCAAGTAAATGAAATTGAACAAATTAACTTTGAAATGCATCAGAAACGAGAAGGGGATTTCACTCATTTTTATTGCTATCTCTATTTTTGTTTTACTTGCCTTCGTCGGATTCGGTGTGGACCTCGGATATATGTACCTTGTTAAAGGGCAGCTACAGAATGCCGCAGACGCCGGCGCTTTGGCCGGGACTGGAGTATTGTATCCAAAGAATTCTTCCTCCCTCCCCAGCACTATAACCCCTGACTGGACTTCAGCGCAGTCAGCTGCAACCACATTCATCAAAAAAAACAACGCAGCAGGCGCCACTCTTGCTGATGCCGACATTGAAAGCGTCCAGGTAGGTTACTGGAATCTTAAACAAATTCCCTCCGGCATGCAACCGTACACAACAATACCTAAAGGGATATGTTCAGGCTCCGGAAATGCGTGCACTTCGGATGCAGGTTGCAATCCCTCTGAATCATGCCTGATTCAAGATGTTCCGGCAGTGCAGGTGACGCTCAAAAAATCCGGCGTGTCTTCATTTTTTGCACGTGTATTGGGATGGACAGAGTTTTCCGCACGTGCCTCTGCAGTGGCGGCTACAGGATATCCTGATTCTGGAATCGGTCTCTTTCCTGTGGCTCTAACCAAGTGTATGGTTGACTCCTATTTTACTCAAAATCCTCTTCCAACGCTCCCTCCAGAAATATATATATATGGTCCATACGGCCCTGGTGTTAGCGGAAATGTGAAAATGACCCACCTTGGAAACTGAAATTTGACCCACTTTTCCTATATCCTAGCCGACCAGGAGGTCGGCATGATTGGAAAGGAAGAGTGCATGGAAATTAGAATTCTCAACAAACAAGGAAAGAGCATCCGGGAGATCAACCGGATCACGGGGCTCTCACGCAACACCATCAGGAAGTTTCTGCGCACATCGGCGGAACCGAGATACAAGGAACGAGCAAAACGTCCGGGGAAGCTTGATCCTTTCAAGAACTTCCTGGAAGAGCGATTAAAGGCAGCACTACCGCATCGCCTTCCGGCAACCGTGCTGACACGGGAGGTTAGAAGCCTCGGCTTTGATGGCTCTGAACGGCTGGTCAGGCTTTTTCTAGCAACGCTTCATCCGGCTAAAGATCCTGAACCTGTTGTGCGGTTTGAGACCGAACCCGGCAAACAGATGCAGGCCGACTGGTGCGAGCTGCGTAAAGGTAAAAATCCGCTGTACGCCTTTGTCGCGACCCTTGGTTTTAGCCGTGACGCATTCGTCATGTTTACGACGAGCCAAAGTTTCAATGTCCTTCGCGAGTGTCACGAAGAGGCATTCTCTCGCTTCGGCGGTGTGCCGCGTGAAGTGCTCTATGACAACATGAAGACAGTGGTGCTGGAGCGAAACGCCTTCGGTGAAGGCAAACACCGCTTTCATCCCGGCCTGTGGGACGTCGCAAAGCATTTCGGTTTCATGCCGAGATTGTGCAAGCCGTATCGGGCCAAGACCAAGGGAAAGGTGGAGCGGTTCAACCGCTATCTCCGCTACAGTTTTTACTACCCTTTGCTGTCACGCCTGAAACAGGCAGGCCTTACCCTCGATGCGGCAACCGCAAACATCGAGGTCCGAAAGTGGCTCGCCGAAGTAGCCAACTGCCGCATTCACGGCGAAACCAATGAACGCCCATGCGACCGGTTGGAGGTTGAGCGACAGGCGCTGTTGCCGCTGCCCCAGAGATTGCCGGTTGAGCCGGCAAAGCCGGAAGTCATCGTCCCTGTTTACTGGCCGGCAACTCCTCTCCAGCGATCTCCCGGCATCTATGAGCAGATGCTTCAGGAGGGACGGCTATGAGTGGCATACAGCACCAGCGGATCGTTGCCCTTTGCGATGACCTCAAATTTCAGGCGATGGCAAATGTATACGCCGATCTGGCCGATGTGGCGGCAAAGCAGGAGTCATCCTACATCGAATATCTGGAACAGGTTCTCAAGGCGGAGAACGAGCTCAGGCAAGGGCGCTCGCGTCATACGATGGCGAAGCTTGCCGGGTTTCCGGCGATCAAAACGCTGGAAGATTACGACTTTGACTTCGCTAGTGGAGCTCCCAGACAGCGCATCGTTGATCTTGCCGCCATGGCATTTCTGGAGCGAAAGGAGAACGTTATTCTGCTGGGCCCCAGCGGCACTGGCAAGACCCACCTGGCAATTGCCCTGGGCTACCGGGCGACACAGTGCGGGGTAAAGGTCCGCTTCATCTCTGCCGCCGACCTCATGCTGCAGCTGGAGAGCGCCCAGCGGCAGGGACGCTATAAGGAAGTGCTGCGCCGGAGCGTTCTGGGACCGAGGCTCCTGATTATTGACGAGATTGGCTACCTCCCGTTCAGTGATACGCAGGCAAACCTGTTCTTCCAGGTGATCGCCAAGAGGTATGAGGAAGGCTCCGTAATTCTCACTTCGAATCTGAGCTTCGGCGAGTGGGAGCAGGCCTTTGGTGGTAACACGGCCTTGACATCGGCAATGCTTGACCGGTTACTTCACCATGCTCATGTCATCCAAATCAGAGGCGACAGTTATCGCCTGAAGGAAAAGCGACGTTCCGGTATCCTGGGCCAGCAATTGGCCCAAGCTGTGAGACAGGTCAGTGGACATCACTCAAGCTAGGTACAGATAATGTTCCTGACATTGAGGGCTTGATGTACGGTACAAAAACTTCACCACCTGTTAATTTTGGCGACAACATCTGGATTGATCCTGGAACAAAAGATGTGCTTTTTCAGGATGTAAATAAAGATTTTGTAGGCAAAACGGTTTTACTTCCCGTCGTACAAAACGTCGATGACTCCACGCATACATGGTCGCCGGTCTTAGCATTTGTCTCTTTTCAAATTGATGGAGCAATCCATCAAGGGTCCAATAAACAAATCTATGGACATTTTGTAAACTATTATCTACCGCCTGCTAGTGTAGGACTACACCCCGGTGGGCCGCAAAGCAATACCGTTACGCCGCCTGTCCTTATCAAGTAGTGGAATACCTGAAAATTTTTGTCCTATTCAAGGTTTGATGGACTTGTATGAAGTTTTGCGAGTCCATCAAATCTGGTAATCATCAACAAACACCCTTAAATTGCGCGGCTTGATAAAGACATTTTCTCCTTCACGAAGCCCCAGCTCCCTGTATCTCTCCCTGGTCAGCTCGGCGTCGATTATTTCCAGGGTGTCGAGGCGCTCCAGCTCGAACCGCGCAACCGCCCCCGCACCCTGGATATATAGTATTCGCGCCTCGATCTCGTCCTCACTGCGCCGGACGCGGTTGATCTCGATATCGTAAGGGCGGACATAGGCAACGGCAGCCCTGTCGTTCACTTCCCGGAATTCGGGAAGATCGATGTTCATGTCGGCAATTTTAGCCTCCCCGGCATGTACCCTGCCATGAAAGAGATTGACATTGCCGAGGAAGTTGAAGACAAACGGGTTGGCCGGATGTTCGTAAACCTCCTCGGGAGTCCCTGACTGCTCAATCTTTCCCTGGTTCATAACCACAATCCGGTCGGACACCTCGAGCGCCTCCTCCTGGTCGTGGGTGACGAATACGCTGGTTAAGTGGATCTCGTCGTGGAGCCGCCGCAGCCACCGCCTCAATTCCAGGCGCACCTTGGCGTCCAAGGCGCCGAAGGGCTCATCCAGGAGCAGCACCTTGGGCTCAACGGCAAGGGCTCGGGCCAGGGCCACACGCTGCCGCTGTCCGCCTGACAGCTGCGCGGGAAAGCGTTTTGCCAGCTGCTCCAGCTGCACCAGCTTGAGCAGCCCGTGGACCCTGTCGCTGATTTCGCTTTTACTCGGGCGCAGTTTTTTCGGTTTGACCGTCAGGCCGAAGGCGACATTGTCGAAAACACTCATATGGCGGAAAAGCGCGTAGTGCTGGAAGACAAACCCGACCTGCCTTTTCTTGACGTCATGTGCCGTGGCATCAACTCCATCGAAACGGATCGATCCCTCATCGGGGGATTCGAGCCCGGCAATTATGCGCAGAAGGGTAGTCTTGCCGGACCCGGAAGGGCCGAGCAGCGCCACCAGTTCCCCCGAAGGCACCGTCAGGTTAACGTCCGTAAGGGCATTGAAACTGTTGAATCTCTTGCTCACATTTTGAATTTCGATACTCATGTCGTGATCCTTCAACCCGAAAACATTATTGGTCACACAAAGCCACAAAGACACCAGGGAAATCAATCAAACTTCAAAAATACAAAGCGCTCAAAGTCATATTTTTACAGGATGGACAGGATTGAAAGAATTGAATTTTGAACCGAAACAGATTTTATGTTTTATCCTGTTCATCCCTGTCAAATAAAGATTTTGTATTTTTCGAATCAGGATTATCAGCTTTCCATCTGCGCCTTCATTTTCCACTCGGCGATACTCTTCACACCCAGTGTCACCAGCGCCAGCAGGGCCAGCAGGGATGCCACCGCAAACGCCGCGGCAAAATTGTACTCGTTATACAGAATCTCCACGTGGAGCGGTATGGTGTCGGTAAGCCCGCGGATATGACCGGATACTACCGACACCGCGCCGTATTCCCCCATGGCCCTGGCGTTGCAGAGAATCACTCCGTAGATGATTCCCCATTTTACATTGGGCAGTGTTACCCGGAAAAAAGTAGTGAAACCGCCCGCTCCCAGAACGGCCGCGGCCTCTTCCTCTTCCTTTCCCTGGGTCTGCATCAGGGGAATCAGCTCCCTTGCGACAAAGGGGAAAGTAACGAAAACAGTGGCCAGCACGATGCCCGGCACGGCAAAGAGAATCCGGATCTGGTGCTCGTCGAGCCAGTTCCCCATCCAACCCTGGAGGCCGAACAGAAGTACGAATATCAGCCCGGCGATAACCGGCGACACGGAAAAGGGGAGATCGATCAGGGTAATAAGCAGGCTCTTTCCCCTGAATTCGAATTTGGCAATGGCCCAGGCGGCGGAAATACCGAATACCAGGTTGAAGGGAACGCTGATCGCCGCGGCAAGCAGGGTGAGTTTTATGGCGGAAAGCGCCTCCGGTTCCATTATTGCCGCAAAATATGCGCCCAACCCTTTCGCCATTGCCTGTGAAAAAACTGAAACCAGGGGAACGAAAAGAAACAACGCCAGAAAGAGCAATACCACAGCCGATAGCCCCCAGCGAACAAAAGCCGGTTCCGTGAGTCTGTCTGCCACTTCATTCTTTTTCTTTTTATTCTGGACACCCTGTGCGAGCATTTTGTTTCCTTCCAACTCTTAATTTATAAGATGAAAAAATCTGTTCAAATTCTGTTTAATGTTTGATTCTGAATTTCCCTCTATTATTTACAGTTTCACCTCTCCTCGTATCTCCTTAACCATCTTTGCAACAGGTTAATGGCAAACAGGATTATAAACGAGGTCCCGAGCATTACCGTGGCTATAGCGGTTGCTCCCGCATAATCATACTGCTCCAGCCTGGTAATTATCATCAGCGGGGTAATTTCTGAAACCATCGGCATATTGCCGGCAATAAAAATGATGGACCCGTACTCTCCGACTCCCCTGGCAAAGGCCAGGGCTACGCCGGTAAGAACCGCAGGCAGCAGAGCCGGGAAAATGACCCTGCGTATGGTCTGCAGCCGGTTAGCCCCCAGGCAGGCGGCAGCCTCTTCCAGTTCCGGCTCCAGCTCTTCCAGAACGGGCTGAACCGTTCTGACAACGAAAGGAAGACCGATAAAGGTCATGGCGACAAATATGCCCAGCGGCGTATAAGCGACCTTGACTCCCAAGGGGCCCAGAATCCGTCCTATCCAGCCGGAAGGCGCATAAATCGTCGCCAGAGTGATCCCGGCAACCGCCGTGGGGAGGGCGAAGGGAAGGTCGACAACAGCATCGATAATCCGCTTGCCCGGCAAACGATATCGGACCAGCACCCATGCAGTCATGGTGCCGAACAAACCGTTCAGCAGGGCCGCTGCCATTGAGGCGCCGAAGGTCAGCCTGTATGAAGCGATTACCCTGGGTGATGTTACCGTGGACCAAAATGCTCCCCAACTCAGATCAGTGGTCTTGATAACCACAGCAGACAGGGGAATTATGACGATCAGGCTGAGGTAAAATATCGTATACCCGAGAGTCAGTCCGAATCCCGGAATCACGCTCATTTTCTTTGCTCGAAAAAACATCCCGAAACCTTTCCTGCAGTAAATAGGTTCTCTGCCAGTTACCGTTCAGTTGCCCTCAAGGCAATCTTTGCAGCACGGGTGACCTTTGTCGCAGGTGTCACCCAGCCCGCCACAGGCGATGAAATTGTCCAGTTTCCGGCAGAACTGTCCGAGGGACCGTCGGCAGTAGATAACAGGAAAACCGCGGCGGTCCGCGTCATCACGCACCTTTTTGGCCAGACTGTGATTCACGTAATCACACAGAAGGACTACGAGCGCGGTATCCAAAGGAAGCGTCTTCCTCAGATCGCCGGCTTTCCTTCCGGTCCAGTGCTCCACCCGTTTCACGCCCTTTCCGGCAAAGACCTTCTCGATCGGCTTGATATAATCACCTCCGACAATTACTGCAGTCATGGGAACCTCCTTTGAATCAGGCAGTTGAAGCTTAAAAGCTGGGCCGGGTGCATGGGTTGGCAACACCTGAAGCCTTTATTCTGTGGCCAGCTGCCAGAGGCTAGCGGCCAACCTTGTATATCTGGTCAAACACCCCGCCATCGGCAAAATGAGTCTTCTGCGCCTTCTGCCAGCCTCCGAACATCACGTCTATTGTAAACAGGTCCAGCTTGCCGAACTGTTTTGCATATTTCACGGCTACCGATTTGAGACGGGGGCGGTAGAAATTCCTGGCGGCAATTTCCTGTCCCTCGGGACTGTAGAGATATTCCAGGTAAGCACGGGCGACGGCCCGTGTCCCGTGCCTGTCAACCATCCTGTCAACTATGGAAACGGTCGGTTCGGCGAGAATGCTGACGGACGGGACGACTATCTCGAACTTGTCGCTGCCGAGTTCCCTGATCGCCAGGTGCGCTTCGTTTTCCCAGGTAAGCAACACGTCGCCGATGTTCCTCTGAACAAATGTGGTAGTTGCTCCACGGGCCCCGGAATCAAGCACCGGCACCTGCCTGTAAAGCCGGCTTACGAACTCGCGGGCCTTGGCCTCGCTGCCCTGGTTGTGCCTGAGGGCATACCCCCACGCAGCAAGGTAGTTCCAGCGTCCGCCCCCCGAAGTCTTCGGATTTGGGGTTACTACCGAAACACCCGGTCTGACCAGGTCGCCCCAGTCTTTTATATTTTTGGGATTTCCCTTGCGCACCAGGAACACGATTGTCGAGGTGTATGGAGCACTGTTAAAGGGAAGACGGCTTTGCCAGTTTTCCGGAACGAAATTCGCCCTCCGGTGCAAAGCGTCAATGTCATAGGCGAGGGCAAGGGTAACGACATCCGCACCGAGGCCATCGATGACGGCCCTGGCCTGCCCGCCGGAGCCGCCATGGGACTGCCTCACAATAACGGTCTGTCCCGTTTTCTGCTTCCAGTATCTCGAAAAGGCAATGTTGAATTCTCTGAACAATTCACGGGTAGGATCATAGGAGGCGTTAAGGAGGACGATATTCGCCCGGGCCGCAGCCGGGACTACAATCCCGAACAGCGTCGCCAGTATCGCAAAATAGCCGAGAACCTTTTTCATCCACCCGCCTCCCTTTAATTTACACTTAATTGTTGTGTTTATCTTATTTATTGTTTAGTTATTTGCTGTGTTATATAGATATAGTTATTTATTATTTTTGTCAATAAAATATTCCGGATTGGGAATTATCCAGTGCATTCCACCTCAATGAGTCATCAAACATGCTATCGTATGCCACTTCAGCTGCCTGCTCCGCCGAAGTGCACTAGCTTAGAAGACCGGGTTAGCGGTGGCGAAAAGCGGGGTCCTGGAATTTGATTGAAAAGAGTGGGTTCCGGCTATCGCCGGAATGACGAAGAAATAGTTATTCCATGTCAAAACGCCGCCAGAAGCGGTGTGGTGAGATGATCAGAAATCTGGAATGAGGGAAGGAATTTCACGGCAAGTCAAAGACGCGGAAAAGATATTGGAATAATCCGACCTGAAAAGAAGCGACTTCAGGCGTTTTGCAACTGATAGACCGCGGCCAGGGCATGGCGGCGGTGATAATGACAGAGACGGTTGAAGCCAAGGGTCTGAGCATATCATCGAGCTCTTCCAGGGAACAGGCCTTGGCGCAAGGGGGGCTTTTCATGTGGGAGGAGCAGCCGCTGCCGCATCGGGGTGACTCTCTCCTGCATTGCACTTCGATCAGGAGGTATCCCCACGGGCGAAGATTCAGGCAGGCATTGCGCAGATACCTGTTTCTTTCGGCATCATCGGGAATGATATTGAACACATAGGTCGATATGACAAGGTCCGCTTCCAGGCCGCCGGCGCTGAGCTGGTTATTTTCCAGAAGCCCTTCCAGCCTTTCAGCCTCGCCCAATTCCCTGATGCGGCTAACCTGTTCAGGAAGGTCGGCAGCATACACATGAAAGCCCGAACCGGCAAGATACAAGGAATTGCGCAGTTTGCCAGCGCCGTAATCCAGCACTTTCAGTGCCTTTCTGTTTTTGAAAAAGGTCGCGTAACGCATTACACTTAAAGCCGCAGGCGCCATGATTTTTCCCCCTTTCAAACCCGGGAAAAGCTATTTCCAAGTCTACGGACACCCCTGGTACTGCCGCTCATTTACAAGTTTACCACTGTTTTTGAAAAACTGGGGCTAGGGACTAGGGGTTGGGGGCTGGCAAAAGTAAGTTTTAAAAACAAGAGGATTCAGCCTTCAGGTTTAATTCAAAATTCAAAATTCAAAATTTTCTATTCCCGAGTCCCCAGCCCTATGCTTTTACAGTCCTCCGAAGTCGAATTCCATGGGGGTCGGTTCGGCTCCGTACTTGTAAAGGACCAGGTTGACCCGGTCACGGTCCCTGGTGAACAGGAAATTAAGGTTATGCTCAAAGGCCATCAGCGCCACCGGCTCGATCTGCCGGGGGTCGCGGAGCCGGAACAGGACACGGTTGCCGCCTTCCAGGTAATCGAGAAATGCGGTATTCACATAGAAATCAACTTGCCCGCGTTCGCGGCTCAAGTCGACGTAGCTCCCGTCATCGCCGATAATGAACTTTTCATCCAGATGGATGGTTTGCGCGGAGCTGCCGGTTTCCGCGGTAAGGGAACGGATGATGCCGCCGCCGCAGATCTGGGTTCCGTCTTCGATGACGAAGCGCCCAAGTGCGAGGTTCTCGCCATACAGGTCGGCAGCGATTTCGTTTTTAAGGGCGAAGACCACATTTCCGACCTCCGCGGCCAGGATTTCCCTGCCGTGACGTTCCTTCACTTCCAGGGTGGAGGAGTCCAGTCGTTCTTCGATCACGGCGGCGGTTGCCGTCACTTCGGAGGTCGCCAGCTTCAGGGTATAGTTCCTTCCCGCCTGGAACGGCTTGTCGGCGAGCCAGAAGATACTGGCCTTTATTTCCCTTGTCCTTACCGGTGCATTGTCCCTGCGGGCAACCACTTCCCCCCGCTCCACGAACAGCTCGTCTTCGGTGGTTATGCCGATGCTTTCACCCGCACCGGCAGAGAACAGATCCGGCTGCTGCCATTTTTCAACGCTTTTTATCCTGGTAATCTTACCGGAAGGGAGAAAGATCACCTCGTCGCCGACCCTTATTTCACCGCTCTCCACCCGCCCGGCATAGATTCTTTTTCCATCCCATTTATACACATCCTGAACGGGGAAACGGAGCGGAAGGGTCCTGTCGGCATGCACGTTTTCAAACGTATCCAGAGCCTCCAGCACGGTCGGTCCGGTATACCAGGGAGTGTTGCCCAGACGGTTTGCCATGTTTTCACCCTCCCGCGCCGAGACCGGAATCACGTGCGAAGGGACAATTCCCACCGTGTGGAGAAATGCGCGGATGTCGTTTTCCACCTTGGCGAAAACTTTCCGGTCATAACCTGCCATGTCGAGCTTGTTCACGGTAACCACTACCTGGCGGATGCCGAGCAGGGACAGAACGTAGGCGTGACGCTTGGTCTGCTCGCGCACTCCCTCCACGCCGTCCACCAGCAGGATGGCGGCATCGGCGCTGGAGGCCCCGGTTATCATGTTCTTCAGGAACTGCTTGTGGCCGGGGGCATCGATAATCACGTACGGCCTTTTGGTGGTCTTGAAAAAGGTGGAGGCGGTGTCTATGGTGATATTCTGATCGCGCTCCTCCTCCAGGGCATCCATCAGGTAGGCGAATTCGAACTCGCGCCCCTGGGCCTTGCAGGTGGCCGCGATTTCCTGGTAGCGGATTTCCGGTATGCTGCCCGTATCGTAGAACAACCGGCCGATCAGAGTGGACTTGCCGTGGTCGACATGGCCGACGATGACTATTTTTAAAGTTTCGGATTGGTTCATTTCGTTCCCCGTGAAAATATTTTTCAATGTGTCAGGTTTCAGATGTCAAGGCTTTTGGATTCGGGTTTCGGGTGTTAATTCACAATTCACAATTCAAAATTTTCTTTTATCCTTACATATACCCCTTTGCCCGGAGCTTCTGCATGGCGTAGGCATTCTCCTGGTCCTGGGCACGACCGGCGCGCTCCGGGTCCTTGATGATCTTCAGTTCCTCGATGATTTCATCTACCGTTGCCGCGGTGGAGTCGATCGGCCCGGTGCAGGGCATGCAACCGAGTGAACGGAAACGTTTGCCGTCCCTGGCGAAATACAGCGGGCATATCTCGATGTTTTCGCGCTTTATGTATTCCCAGATGTTCATCTCCGTCCAGCCAAGGATCGGATGGACACGGATATGCGTGCCGGGTTCGAAGTTTGTATTGAACTGGTCCCACAATTCGGGCGGCTGATCCTTGTAGGGCCACTCGAAATTCTTGTCCCTGGGGGAAAACACCCGTTCCTTGGCGCGGCTTCCCTCCTCGTCGCGGCGAATACCTAGGAAAAGCCCGTGGAAATCGTATTTTTCGATAATCTGGCTCAGTCCCTCCGTCTTCATTTTCTCGCAGCAGAGAAGACGGCCCTGTTCAGGCCCCATGCCGGCTGCCACTGCCGCCTCGTTTCGCCCCACGATAAGTTCCGCGCCCCACTCCTTCGCCATCCGGTCGCGGTAGGTGATCATTTCCGGGTATTTGTAGGTCGTATCGATATGCACCAGGGGGAACGGAATCTTGCCGAAAAAGCCTTACGGGCCAGGTGGATCATCGTTGTCGAATCCTTGCCTATTGAATAGAGCATGGCCAGGTTCTCGAACTTCCGGTAAGCTTCACGGAATATGTAGATACTTTGTGCTTCAAGTTCGTCCAGATGGTCGTACATGTGAATCTCCTTCGTCAATTAGTGAAGCGTAAAGGGAAAGGTGTGAAGAGTGAGAGATAAATGCCTTTTCTTCTCACTTCTTACTTCTCACTGATATCTCAGCGCCGATGCAGGCCGCATTCCTTGTGCTCCGGGTCTTCCCACCACCACCTGCCGGCCCTGGCATGTTCGCCGGGGGCTACGGCGCGGGTGCAGGGGGCACAGCCGATGGACCGGTAACCCTGTTCATAGAGACGGCTTATCGGGACGTTATGCTGTTTCGCGTACTCCCGGACCTGTTCCTCGCTCCACTCCAGCAGCGGGTTTATTTTCAAAATGCCGCCGTTTGCTTTATCGAGTTCGACAGGAGCCAGACCAGTCCTGGTGACACTCTGTTCCCGGCGCAAACCGGTTATCCAGCCGGCGAGTCCGTCCAGCGCTCTTCCAAGCGGTTCCACCTTGCGTATGCGGCAGCATTCATGGCGGTTATCCAGGGATTCGCGAAAGGAAAACATTCCCTTTTCCCGCTCCAGTTTCTCGACATTTTCATGCCTGGGAAAATACCAGTCGATTGAAATGTGATAGCGCTCCACCAGGGCTTCAGCCACCTCATATGTCTCCTCGTTCAGGCGTCCGGTATCGAGGGCGAAAATGCCGACGGGAAGGCCCATATTCGCAGCCATATCGATAATAACAACGTCCTCGACAGAGAAAGAGCAGGCCAGTTTCACCTGTCCCTGTGCAGCCTCGACTCCGGTCTTGAGGATCTCCTGCGGTGTCGCATTTTCAGAAATCTGGGGGATGTTTTTGATCATTGCCGTTTCCTTTCTCAGACCTTTTCCAGGCTAAGGGTGTAATAACCTTCCTTCTCTTCCAGCGCCAGCAGCTTGTGGCCGTCCTCTTTCAGGCTTCGGGGGACGTTCTTCACCGATTCACCGTCATCCAGCAGAAACTCCACGACCTCCCCGGAATCAACCATTTCCAGTGCCAGCTTGGCTTTTACGAAATTTGTCGGGCAGCATACGCCGCGCAGATCTATAGTTTGCATGATTCCTCCGGTTAACAGGCGTTACAGGTTTCAGGTTTTGCTTCTCACTTCTCACTTCTCACTTCTCACGTTCTTCACCTTCGTCTTTATCACCTGCGGAGGAAAAGTCTCATCCTCCACATTTTCCGGAAACTTTTCCCGCAGTCTCTCGAGGAGCGGATCGATCCCTTCCCGGAGAATAATCTGTCCGAGCCGGATACGCCCAAGCCCTTCGGCCTTTTCCTTGTACCAGGCCAGAATTTCCTCTATGAATTCCACCACCCGTTCGGCTGGAAGGAATGCGGCTATCGGTGTTCCCACCAGGGGATATCTTCCCCATTTTCCGCCGGCATATACTGTATATCCACTTTTTAAAGCCTTCCAGGCCCCTGACGGGCAGACCTTTATGCAATCACCGCAGGATATGCACTTCTCAGGCATAAAATCTGGAGTCCCGTCAATACCCTCCTGGATTGCTCCTTCGGAACAGGACTTGACGCACAGTCCGCATTTTATACATTCATCTTTATTCAGTTCCGGCTGAACGGCGCCGATGAAGCCGACATCATTGATAGCCACCTTGAGGCAGTCATGGGGGCAACCGGAAAAACCGGCCTTGAACTTGTGGTGCCCGGTTGCAGTGCCGAACAACTTCTCGTCCACTTCCAGCGCCGACTGCTGGGTATCCACCAGGCCGTTCGGATTGTACTCGCATCCGCCGCAGGCAACAGGAACCCTCACCCGCGCTCCACAGGAAGCAACAACCTGACCCGCTTCTCCCAATTCGGCAGTGACCGCATCGAAATCAGCAAAATCAATATTGACCAGTTCCAGTGATTGCCGCACTGACAAGTGTACAAATTCTCCACCGTATTTTCCCGCAACCTCTGCTATCTTTGCCAGCCGTTCCACGGGCAGCCTTCCACCCGGAACCCTCAGGCGCACCGTGAACTTGTTCCCGCCACGCTCCTTGATGTAGCCGCCTGCCTTGAGATTTTTGAGATCAACTGCGGTTTGCTTCTTTTCCTCTTTCATAAAACACCCCTTGATTAATACATCAACGAAATGTGCTTCCAGATTATTATAATATATCAAATCAGTCAAGAATAAAATTACATTATTTTTTATACTTGATTATTTTGGTATGTTTTACTGCAGGATGATTTTCAGCTCAACAGGTTCGACGTTCCCGTTTCTTATGCTGAAACAATTCAATAAAGGATTTTCCGGATCGGCAAGTGAAACTATCAAAGACGGGATATCGGGATAAAAGGCCAGCCGGACGTCTTCGGCGGAAGGATATCCGGGTCCGGCAGGGTGGGAATGGTAGAATGCGGCAATTTCGAGACCCAGGCTTTCCAATTCAGCGAATACGATGCATTGCTCGCGGGGGTCCATCAAAAAATGTTCGGGACTGGCTTCAATATTGGTTACAGGGAAAATAGTAGTGACAACTTCACCGCGCCCGCCGAGAATGCCGCAAACCTCAAGCGGCAACCCCTCACGGGCGTGACTGAAAATGTCGTTGAGGATTTTTTCTGGGATTCGCAGCATTTTTGCACCCTTAAACCAGACGCAAGGTCGCAAAGGGAAATCCAGGTCCGAAATTCATTCTGTAAGCAATTTCAAGTTTTCTGAATTCAGTGAAAATCCATGTCCGTGTGGGTCCGTGGCTAAATTACGATTTCAAGATTATTTCCACTCCTGAACTATTACTATTTGCCCGTATTTCCGGCAATTTCACAGACATTCATTGCATCAGCTTCATCCTTCAACTCCAGGATGGTCGGATGTTCTCCGCAGAGCGGGCAACGGGGGTTCCTCTTCATGGAGACATTCCTGAACTCCATCCCTTCAGCATCGTAGATAAGCAGCCTGCCGGTCAACAGCTCACCGACACCGATCAGAAATTTGACGGCTTCCGTAGCCTGGATGGAGCCGATGACACCCGGCAGGACACCTATTACACCGGCCTGAGAACAGGTAGGTATGGAGTCGCGCGGCGGCGGCGCGGGGAAAATGCAGCGGTAGCATGGGGATTCACCCGGTTTTACGGTCATGGTTTGTCCGATAAAATGCAGGATACCGCCATGGGAATAGGGTTTGCCCGCCATCACACATGCGTCGTTGATCAGGAATTTGGCAGCGAAATTGTCGGTGCCGTCTATGACGAAGTCGTAATCCCTTATAATGTCGAGAATGTTTTCGGCATGCACCCACTCCTGGTAGGTTGTAACCTTGACGTCGGGATTGATGGCCTCCATTTTTTCCCTAGCCGAGACTACCTTCGGCTTACCCACGTCCGGCGTGTGATGGATAACCTGCCGCTGCAGATTGGACAAATCAACCACATCGGCATCGGCAATGCCGATAACGCCGACTCCTGCCGCGGCAAGGTAAAGGGCGGCCGGAGAACCGAGACCGCCTGCGCCGATTATCAGCACCTTGCCATCCAGCAGTTTTTTCTGACCTTTTCCGCCTACTTCCTTGAGGATAATATGGCGGGAATAGCGTTCTATCTGTGTCTCGGTAAACATGAGACCCTCTCTACTGAAATTATTATCTGAAATCAAAACCAGCCACGAAAAACAAGTAAAAAAAACAAATTGACTGAATTGTCTTTCAGCTTCCTCCAATCCCTCCCGCTTGTGGGCAGAAGCGCCCTTCAGCACGCAGGCCCATCAGAGGAAGGAGGACTTTTAACACCCTCTCCCCCAGTGGGAGAGGGCTGGGGAGAGGGGGAGGTTCATTTCTCCAAATTCCGGGAATCGCCCCGCCCCTTGCCTATGGAACGGCCTATGGAGAGTATGCGTCTGTGCATGCAGGCCCGGCAGTCAGCGGCGGTTTCATCGATGCAAGCTTTTGCCGGATATATTTCATACATGGCGCGATAATGTTTGGGTGTCATGTTGGGCATGACGATATTGGCCCCGCGGGACAGTCCGAGCTCTCTGCCGGTCGCCGTGTTGAGAGTCGCCAGGGCTGTGGTGCTGGGAATATTGGCCAGAGGGCAGACAATCCTGGCCAGGGCAATTACCTTGTAGGTCATCTCTTCGGTATTGGGAACCTGCTCGCCTTCAGGCGCTGCAATCGAACCTCCGCCACCCAGGGGCGTATCGTGGTGAGCGATAAAAGGCCCTACCCCGATCATGTCCAGATCTAGAGTGCTGAACAGCTCAATATCGCTGGCCAGGTCTTCCCAGGTCTGCCCTGGGATGCCGATCATTATTCCACTACCGATTTCATAACCGATTTCCCGAAGCCTCCTTAGGAGCTGGATACGGTCGGCGCCCTTGCCGGGAAACGGCGGATGGATACTCTCGTAGATTTTGCTGTTGGAAGTTTCGAAACGCATCAGGTAACGGTCGGCGCCAGCGCTTTTCCATCGACTTAGTTCCTCGTCGCTCCTCTCCCCAAGGCTAAGGGTCACGGCCAGGCCGGCCTCCCTCTTGATGCGCCTGATCAGGGCCTCCATCCAGTCGGCAGTGATACCGTAATCCTCGCCGGCCTGCAACACCACCGTACCGTAGCCGTAATCGACCGCTTCGCCGACACAGGCCATTATCTCTTCTTCCGTCATTCGGTATCGCTGCAGGGAAGAATTTTCGACCCTTATCCCGCAATACCAGCAACTTCTCGCACATGAATTGGATATCTCCAGAAGACCACGAAGATGAACTTCGTCGCCGACATTGTTGCGGCGTACTTCATCGGCCCTTTGCCAGAGTGTTTCCAGTTTTTTTTCGTCAGTCGTTTGCAACCACCCGAGTATTTCATCTCTTTCCAAAGCAACCTCCAGACATTTGTGTTGTTAATCGAAACCGTGAGGGGTGAAGTAATTTTAGATAGGACATAACAATTCCGATTTTAAATACACTTGTATCGTGCATAATCATATTTTATACTTTATCAATTTACTATTTATTCATTCTCAAGGTCAATTCTTTATTTGATGCACCGAGTAAACAACATTACGATCGGACCGGATATTACCATCATTTACGGAACCAGCCATCAGAAAAGGGCTGCTGTTTTTGGTGGCTCGCAAGAATTCGTGATTTAAGCGACCACACGTCACTCAAGTACCATGGAACTCTTAAAACAGCGGTCAAATATATCTCCTCCCGTCAAGGGAGGGGGAGCTTTGCGAAATAAAATGTGTTACGAGGTACCAGCATCAGGAGTGACGCAAAGAGGGTATCAAACATGTCTATTTCGTTGATTTTTTGGATTCCAGCTTTCCGGGTAATGACGATAGATAAGTTATACTTTGCAAAACATCCGTAAAAAGCGTAGCGGCGTGCAAACAAAAAAAGGCCCCGGATTTCTCCGGGGCCTTTGACTCTCCGACTTCATGTTCCCGCTGGGCTACCCCCGGGACATGTCCTTGATTCCATCTTTTGTGGTTTTGTCTTTCGCGGCTTCGATTTTGCTCATTTCTGCCAGAATTTCCCTTTTGTACTCTCTGGTCTTCGCTGCGTAAGCATCCGCTGCGGGGCCGACTCCGCAGTATAGTTTCTTGGCCTTTGCCAGATCGCCTTTTGCCATTATAAGCTTGGAGTTTAACTCGCGCACGGCAGCGTCTGCACATTTCTCATCATTCTTCATATCCTCCGGCGAGTAACCATGGCTCATCGCACGACGCGGCATCAATTGCCATACACCCATTGCTCCTTTGGACGATACTGCTTTGGCCGAAAGACCGAAATTGCCGGTTTCCGCTAAGGCAATTACCGCAATATCAAGAGGCATGAAAGGTGTACCCAGCGTTTTCAGGTAACAGAGTGCTGCAAGGTGCCGGGCACGCTGGGGATCAGTCCTGCGGGCAAATGCCGCCACTATGGCGGGCACCTGGCGCCGGCGTTCAGCCATGCCTATCCCTTTTTCCATAATACGACGGATTTCCAAATCGACGGCCGATTCGCTTTTCTTTGCAACCACCGGAGCAACTCGATGCTCAACCGGTAAACAGCTTAGAATACCGCAAATGGCCGCTATTGCCGCCATTGCCAGAAGAATTCTTTTCTCCATTACCGAACGCCGCCTGAAAATATCAAGAGTTCCAGTAATAAGCTTTTTCAGCCTGTTCAGCCCAATCGTTTTTTCCGCCTTTACTTTTGAAGCCATTTCGGCAAATGCCATCCACCTCTGACGCCCGGTGTGGGGATCCGTCACAAGACGCATTGTCACCACCTGGCCGATCATGGAAAAAATCCTGTTATTATCGATTTCCATTGCTCCCCACGGGATATACCCGGCATGAAGTTTCTTACTCATAGATCATCCTCCTGTCTCACTTCATGTTTAAAACATAAAAACCCAAGGGCGCTTGAGCCTCTGGGTTTTTTAAGTGTATACCACATTAGTTAATAAAAATCCAGTACAACCATACTTTTAATTACAAATACATTGTTATATCAAATACTTACATGCTCACATTGTATAGCTTTATCTGGTTGCAATTCTAAAAAAAATGATGTATTCAGATTAGTCACCCTAAGGGTCAGCGGGAATAATTTTAAATGTCAAGACCTACCCCGAGGTGGAAATGAAATGTGAAACCAAACATGCCGCATGCCGCCCGCACACGTTTTTGTAATTTGCTTAACGCTGACAAGCGAGAATCCCGGTCTGGCGAAAGCCAAGCCGATCATCTCGCTTTCTTTTTTCCAACAGGAGAATTTCATGTTCAATGAATTCATGCTGCTTGTCGCTCTGGCCGTAATACTACTCGGCGCTACGGTTTTCACCAATGGCCTCGAATGGTTCGGCAAAAAAATGAATCTCACCGACGGAGCTGTGGGCAGCATCTTTGCCGCAGTCGGCACTGCCCTTCCGGAAACCATCATTCCGGTTATCGCCATTGTCTTCGGATCAAAGGATTCCGGTCACAGTATCGGCATCGGGGCAATCATCGGAGCGCCTTTCATGCTGGGAACACTGGCGTTGTTCATCAGCGGCCTCGCAGTAATCCTCAACAGGAAAAAACGTGACGACTACCCGACCATGAGAGTTGATCCCATCGTCATGAGACGGGATATGGAATATTTTCTCATACTCTATTTTTTCGCGATCATCTCCACCTTTCTCACCCATCCGGTATTGCGGCTTACCATTGCCCTCATCCTCATTCTTTCCTACGGAGCCTATGTCTTGAAAACTCTCAGAGGGGACGGGCACGAACCGGTGGAAGAGTCGGTCCTCGATCCGTGCTACTTCGCGCCTAAATCCCACGACCCGCAATTTTTCATAATCCTCACCCAGGTTGTCGCCTCTCTGCTGTTGATCGTCTGGGGCAGTTACATCTTTGTCGAAAAGGTTCAGATAATATCCCTGCAGATGGGAATTTCTCCGTTTATCCTGGCCATGATCATCGCTCCCATAGCCACCGAACTTCCGGAAAAGTTCAACAGCGTTATCTGGATCAACAAGGGAAAAGACACCCTGGCGATCGGCAACATAACCGGCGCCATGGTTTTCCAGGGCTCCGTAATTACCGCGATG
Organism: uncultured delta proteobacterium; assembly: GCA_963815135.1. Lineage (GTDB taxonomy): Bacteria > Desulfobacterota > Desulfuromonadia > Geobacterales > Geobacteraceae > CAIWTU01. The sequence goes on along the minus strand of CAWFFO010000011.1, from coordinate 489,671 downwards.
GGAATTCTTCTGACCGAGTGGAAACTTACCCACGCCGCGTTTGTCACTGTATTTCTGACTTTCGCCTCGGTCGGCCTCGCCTATCTGCAGATCCGGACGAAAAAAACCCTGACCCCATCCACACTCCTTGCCGGAGGATTATTCTATTTCGCGTTTATCATTCTGGTGGTGACCGGGAAACTGTAGCTCATACGAAAAGAATGACAGTGCTTCCATTGCGGACGCTCCGGGTCAGCTATGTAAATTTTGCGTAGCTGACTTTCCCTCCCGGTTTTTTCACCTGTTGCCTGAGAAACCGCAACAGGAGCTGCTTCCACTATTTCCCGCCTATTTCCTCCTTGCTGCCGGCTCCGCCGCTTCAGCCAAAATCCGTCGCTCATTTCAAACACAATCAGCCTTTCCCTTTTCACATTACGGATCAACCGAATTAATGCAATTCGACACAGAACAGGCAATTCAAGATATTTAATTAATTATAAACACGACTCCCATAACAGCCTGATGTTCGGCATGCAAATTATTTCTAGGAGATTTAACCCTCAGAATCCGGCAATTAACTGGCCCCGAAACCGACCTCGACCTTTTCCGACACTAAAATGCCGAAGCGCGAAACGAACCTTAGATGCCAAGGCATCAATATCACCACGGGTTACTTGAACACTATTACATTAATATAACTTTAACCGCAAAATGCTTTATTTCCTCAATAACAGTAATAATGTAATTATATATTACTTATATTTATCAATACACCCGAGAAGCATGATTTAATTATAAATAAGAAAAAATTTTTAACATATCCTCCTTTCCCCTTTACCAGCTCAAACTATGTAAATCTTGCACAGCAATTCTGTTGCTTAACAGCTTGTTTCGTCACTAACAGCACTGTTTGCAACATAATCAGTGCTGGCATTCATCTTGCTAAATATTAGTGCTGTACATATTCGTGCTTTGTTATGTCAATAAATGATTTGAATTAGCAAATGAACAATAGCTATTCATCACCACCCCTTTGTTTGACGGAGGAAAACTATGAAACAAAAATTGATAATACTGACTGTATTAATGTTCCTGATCATTTCCGGAACCACACTCAGCTTCGCTTCGGAAGAGGTAAAAGGCACGGTCCGTCAAATGAAAGGATCATATATCACTATCGTGACCAAGAGCGGCGCCCTCCGCGAATTTAAAGTCACCGCAAAAACAACGATATTCTCGGGTGGCCTGCCGTCACCGGTCAAACATATACTACCCAACTCCGCAGTCAGGGTATTCGTCAAGGACGGCAAAGCCGATGCGATTTTTCTTCAGGAGGCCCCAAAATGAAAAAACTTGCCATCACTCTTCTGACGGCGTTCATTCTTCTGGGAGCAGCATCGTTTGCCTATGCCAACCCGGCTGTAATTTCGACGTATCCATCCAACGGCAGCACAAATGTGGACCCCACATCTTATAATTATATCTGGGTCCAGTGGGACACCGCGATGGACCTTTCTAGTTTCAACGGGAGGGTAACCATAAACGGCACCACCGTTGCCTACTCCGATATGATCATGTATAACAATTACCTGGGAACAGGCGTAAACTGGTTCGGCTTCAGAGTCAATCCGGCCCTCAACTGGAATTCCACCTATACTGTATATATCGACCACAGGGTAAAGGATATATATGGCAACAAGATGGGGAACAACAATAATTATAATTACTCCTGGAGTTTTACCACCGGCTCTCAATCTTCCGACACTACGCCGCCGACTATTGTTTCCACGTCGCCAGTTGCCAACATAAGCGGCGTCCCGGTTGATGCCCAGATCAGCATAACGTTCAGCGAATCTGTCGACCCCGCTTCTGTCACTTCGTCAACCATACTTGTAAACAACGGCGTAGTAATCGGCACTGTCAGCACCAGCGGAAACATCGTGACCTTCACCCCACTATCCAGCCTGAATCCGTCCACCACCTATTCCGTCCGGATAACCACCGGCGTTAAAGACTTGGCAGGAAACTATCTGGCCAGCGCATACAACTGGTCTTTCACGACCATAAGCAACGACAGCACTCCGCCAACGGTATCCGCCGTAACACCACTTAATGGCGCAACCGGAGTGGACCCTTCCACGTCCATTACCGCCACTTTCAGTGAATTGATCAATCCTTCCACCATTTCAAGCTCCACATTCTCCATCAGCGGCGGTGTTTCAGGGACCGTCAGTTATGACCCGACAACCATGACCGCAACATTCACCCCTTCAGCCGCACTGGCCAACGGGACCAATTACACAGCAACAATATCCACGGGAGTCAAGGACCTGGCCGGAAACAACATGTCTTCAAGCTATTCCTGGAAATTCACCACCGTCCAGTCAATAGCTCCGGCACCTATGGCGAATTACTGCCAGACGACCTCCTTTCGTCGCAGGAACCGGCACGACGGTCAAACCCAATGTCCTGCTGCTGGTCGACAACTCCGGAAGCATGTACGAATTCGCGTACAAGGCGACAGGTACCGGAAACACGGATAGCCGTGGAAACATCGTTTATGATACGAGCTATAAACCGGGCACCTCGTATTTCGGATATTTCGATAACACCAAGATGTATTCTTATGTTACGAGTGGCGGATATTTCCAGGTGGATGCCACCAAAGCGCAGGACAATAACAGTTTCTGGTCGGGTAAATTTGCTGAACTGGCTCACCATGCGGAGGGTGGACATTATCAGGAAGGTGCTGGTCGGAGGCAAAACGCAACCCCGTTCGGCCGGCACCGCCAATTACCTGTTCCCCACCGAAGACCCGGACCGGGATTTCTACAAGAGCTACAATAACACAAATTACGTCGTCAACGGCGGTTCAGCCACGGAACAGGTTTACGACAAAACCCACAATGCAACCTATAAGCTGAAGATTTATGTGGCGACCAGCCGCCTCAGGACGGGCTCGTGCTCAATTACTCGGACAAGATCAACTTCGGGATAATGTCTTTCAATGACGGCTACCGGTTCGAGGACGGCACTAACAGCGTCAATGACGGCGGCAATATAAATCCATATATCGGTTCCACTGGAACGAATCTTATTACCCAGATCGAGAACACTGACCCGTCTACCTGGACACCGCTCGGAGAATCGCTCTATGAAGCTGTCAGGTACTTCGAAGCCACCAACAGCGCCTACAACGGCGGGACTTATTCCGGCCACGATCCGATAGATTTCAAGTGCCAGAAAAACTTCGTCCTTATCCTCACCGACGGCGAATCGACCAAAGACGAAAACGTGCCCGGAACCGCTTTTTCCTCACCGGGACACAACATATCGGCCGTCACCGATCCCTACGGCTTCAACGTTAAGACATGGATGGACAGCATAGCCTCGCAGGAAGGCTATTCAAGCCAGTGGGGCACCACAGCAAACACCGACGGCGGCACCTATTACCTTGAAGGAGTCGCCTATTATGCCCACAATACCGACCTGCGCAGCTCGACAGTGGGCAACGGCAATATATCCGGGACGCAAAACCTGACCATATATACGGTTTTTGCCTTTGACGACTCGCCCATTGGATACGATATCCTTACCAAAACCGCAAAATACGGCGGATTCGACGATTTCGACGGAACAGGGAAACCTGATCAGGTTGGAAAATGGGACAAGGATGGCGATGGAAGACCCGATACTTTCTACCAGGCAAGCGACGGAACTGCGCTGGAACAGTCGCTTACCAGCGCCTTCAACGATATTCTGGCGCGAGTTTCCTCCGGTACGGCAGCATCGATACTCAGCAACAGCGAGGGAAGCGGCGCGAACTTGCTGCAGGCGGTCTTCTACCCTAAAAAATATTTCGAAAACGGAACCCAGGCCACATGGATCGGCGAGATGCAGAACCTCTGGTACTATCTCGACCCGTACCTGCAGAACAGCACGATCAGGGAAGATTCCGACCAGAACAACGTCCTCGAACTGGACAAGGACAAGGTCGTGCAGTTCTACTTTGAGCCCTCGCAGAACCAGACATTAGTCCAGCGCTGGAACGACACGAACGCGGACGGAGCTCCCGACCAGTATGTTGATACCGTGCTGCCGGATAACGTCAACAGCCTCTGGAAGGCAGGCAAGCTGCTCTGGTCTCGCACAAGCGCACGCACGATTTACGCCGGCGACCCATCGCAGAGCACGCCGACCATGGTAAATTTCAACACCAGTGATACAGTCAACGGCATTCAGACAAAATCCAACTGGTGGGGTTACCTCCAGGCGGCAAACCAGACCGAGGCAACAAAAATCATCAATTACATAAACGGGACCGACCAGTCGGGCTACCGCAGCAGAACGGTTACCATCGGCACGAGTTCCTATCCCTGGAAACTGGGTGACATAGTCAGTTCGACCCCGAAGATCGAGTCGAATGTGAGGCTCAATACCTATGACCTGGCAACACCCAACGGTTATGGCGATAATTCGTACTCGCTTTTCCTTCATTCAAATGATTATCAGGACAGGGGAATGGTATATGTGGGGGCGAATGACGGCATGCTCCATGCCTTCAAACTCGGCCTGCTCGACGTATCCGGGCAGACGAAAACAAAAAAGGCATCCCTGAGCGGAACCAACCTGGGACAGGAACAATGGGCGTTTATCCCGAAAAACGCGCTTCCATATCTCAAATACCTGGCCGACCCCAATTACAGCCACATCTACTACGTGGACAATACCGTCTCCATCGTCGATGCCAGCGTCAACCCGGTAGCAAGCGACGCTACCAAATTTCCCGGCTGTCCGGCATCCGGGAAGGACGGTTACTGGAACTGCCAGAAGAAGACTGTTCTGCAGAATGACGGAAGTCTCGACACTACGAACACCAGTTGGAGAACCATCCTGATCGGCGGGATGGGGCTGGGCGGTGCCAGCAGGAATTCCACCGCCACATGCTCCACGACAACCGATTGCGTGAAGACACCAGTCAACGGGCTCGGGTATTCTTCCTACTTCGCCCTCGACGTCACCGACCCGAACAATCCCGTCTACTTATGGGAATTCAGCGTGAATTCTGCATTACCGGGGACACTCGGCTACGCCACGACCGGCCCGGCGATCGTACGCGTCGGAGACCCCAACAAGGACGGCAGGTGGTTCGCCGTGTTCGGTTCCGGCCCCACCGGGCCCATCGACACGACCAATCAGCAGTTCATGGGCAATTCCGATCAGGATCTCAAATTGTTCATAGTAGACCTGGCCACGGGGCAGCTTGTCAGGACAATCGACGACACCGACTTGCCAAACGCCTTTGCGGGATCGCTTTCCAGCAGCGTAATAGATACCGACCGTGGCATCGGAGCGGCATCTCCCGGTTTTTACAAGGACAACGCCGTTTACATTGGCTATGTCCGGAAAGACACGTCCGCTGGGACCTGGACACAAGGCGGGGTTCTAAGGCTCGTCACCAAGGAGAGCACGGACCCCAACGACTGGCAGCTGAGCACCGTCATCGACGGCACCGGCCCAGTAACCAGCTCGATCAGCAAGCTCCAGGACAGGGGAAACCACAGGCTCTGGCTGTACTTCGGCACCGGCAGGTATTTCTACAAGACCGACGATCCCGACGGTGCCCGCGCCGTCTACGGTATACTCGAGCCTTGCTATACTGGAACGGATACCATCAGCAATTCATGTACCGATTCAATTCTGACTTCCAAGTTGCAGGACCAGACGAGCAACCCCGTAGCCGCTATCGACTACACCAAAAACCCCGGATGGTTCATAAGTCTGAGCACATCCGCGCTCAATGACGGGTATGCTTCGGAAAGGGTGATCACTGACCCGATCGCGGCCACAAACGGCGCGGTATTCTTCACCACGTTCAGGCCGACCCAGGACTTGTGTGGTTTCGGCGGCAACTCGTATCTCTGGGCGGTACGTTACGACACAGGCGGTCAGGCGCCTTCCGCGGCGATGCAGGGCCTTGCCTTGCTTCAGGTCTCGACCGGAGCCTTTGCTCAAATCAATCTCAAAAAGATTTTCGATCCTGATCCCGGCGATCCCGCTCTCAGTTCAAATAACGGCCGCAGGACCGCCAACCCGATCACCGGCGTGCCGCCAAAGTCCAGGGATTGTCCTTGATCACAACCCGAAACCGGTCGAAGAAAATCCTGCACATACAGGAAAGATGAAATGAACAAATTCGGTTTTTCCCTTGTAGAACTGGTAGTCATGATCGGAATTATCGGCATCCTCCTGGCCATTGCCACGCCCAATTTCACGACTGGCAAGTGAAGAGATCTGTCGAGAAACAGATGACAGAGATGAAAGCGGACCTGGACAATGCCAGGCTCGCCGCTATCCAGCAGAAGCAGGAGGAGGGAGTGGTGATAGCGGTGAACAGTTACACGATCAAGGTTTATAACTCGCCGGATGATGCTGACGACACTGGTACGGTGTTATCCGTGAAAAAAGTCGCCTATCCACTTCAGACAGACGGTGGTGTCATTCGTTTCGATATCAGGGGCCTGCTCAGGGCTGCAAACCAGAATGTCTGGACAACAACTACAGTTCCGGACGCGTCTTTCGACAGTCTCAAAATTTCAACGGCGCGAACGGATTTTGCGAAGAGGTAGACAAATGGTACATTCATACAAAAATGGCAAAGGTTTTACACTGATCGAATTCCTTGTGGCACTGGTTATTATCACGGTAGGACTTCTCGCCCTCCTGCAGTCGGTAAACCTCTCGCTTGCAGAGAACCTCAAGACGACGTTTCGCAACCAGGCAGTGATGCTGGCAGACGAAAGAATGACTCTTGAGAAGACAAAACCCTTCGACAGTATTTCCACTACAACAAATTGGATTAATGTGAACTTAAACGCAAAAAACAGTTTCAAAAACTATTCTGTTGAAACAATAGGATCAAGTCTGACCCTGACCGGCAACACCAAAAGTATAGAAATTGATGTAATCTGGAAATACAAAGGAACCAGATATGTCCATTCGATTTCGTCGCTGGTCAGCAAATATCAGTAAAGAGGAACTGGCATGATTACCAAAAACAAGGGTTTTACGCTCGTTGAACTGATTGTCGTCATGGCGGTATTTACCGTGGTCATCACCCTGGCCGCATCTTCGTTCAATACCATTCTCCAGCAGAACGCCAAGGTAAGCAGCAGCGAGGAGAGTAATATCGAGGGTGTCATTGGATTGGAAATGTTCCGCCACGATCTGGAACAGGCAGGATTTGGTCTGCCCACCTCATTTTCGGAAGGGACTCTGGATTACAATGAGGAAACGGCTGCTCCCGGCAGCAGTCTGAACGATTCTCCCAACGTCCCACGTCCCATCATCGCAGGAAATAATATTACTGACGTTTCATTTCTTGCCAACAGTGATTACCTGGCAATTAAGGGCACATCACTCGGTAATTCCCAGGTCGCACAGCGCTGGACTTACATAAACTACTCCAGCATCCCGATACCTCCTCATCAATGGGCTTCGGAAAACCTGTCCGACGGTAATCACGTAATTGTCCTGAACCGCTCTTTCAGCGATTCTGGAGTAGGCAACCAGCTTGTGACATCATCGGGATCATTCGACGCAACTTATTCTTCAACCGCCTTTGACCAGAACTTTTCTCCCCAGGTCGAGCACCAGGTATTCACCATCTACGGAGTGGACGATAATTCCCTGCGTATGCCGTTCAACCGAGCCGACTACTACGTCAAGCCGAACAACGTCGCGCGTTGCGCTCCGAATACAGGTACCCTGTATAAAGGCGTAGTCATCCAGAATGGTGCCGATGCCGGCAGCCTTACTGAAATCCCTGTTCTGGATTGCATCGCGGACATGCAGGTAGTCTTCGGCTGGGACCTAACCGGAGACGGGTTGATAGACGCCTATTCCACCGCCGACGGCTCTACCGTCAGCGGAGGAACGACTTCTCAGGTGCAAGACGCCATGAAAACCGCCGATGGCATCCGCAATAGCCTGAAGCTGATCAAGGTCTATATACTTGCGCAGGACGGGAATAAGGATCCGCTTTATACCAATTCCAACTCTTCAATCGTTGTGGGCGGCGCCGGAGAAACCAATATTACGCGAAATTATAACTTTTCAGCGGATCAGATGCATTACAGATGGAAAGTTTACAGGATTGTCGTGAATCCGAAAAACCTCTCTATACAATAGGGGCATTACATTATGAAATACATCAAAAACCAGGACGGTATAGCGCTGTTAACGGCTCTCATGTTCACATTTATATGCCTGACCATGATTCTTTGTCTTCTTTACACTATTACACAGGGAATCCAGACTTCGGCGAGCAACAAGCGATACAAAACCGCGCGGGAAGCGTCTTACGGCGGTGCGGAAATCGCACTGAAAGAGGTGATTCCGCAAATTTTTCAGAATAACACAAGCTCTCAGGTGACCGGTTCATTCAGTACAATAAATCTTCAACTCCCGGCTTCTTCCTCATGTTTACAGCAAAAGCTGCGTTTGCCCCAAGCTAGATGGGATGCTTCCTGCAGTGCGTCGCTGAACCCGAAAACTTCTCCCGACATGACCATGCAACTAAAGTCGACCGGAGCGGATGCACAACCGTACAGCGTTTACACCAAGATCGTAGATACGGTTCCGGGAAACACCGACACCAGCGGGCTGCAATTGGAAGGATCAGGCGTGGCGGAAGCGTCAACTACCATCACACCGCAGCATTATCCGTATATCTACCGTGTTGAGGTGGAGGCAGAAAAGGCCACGGCTGCCAAGGAAAAGGGGAGTCTCTCGATTCAGTATGCTTATTGAAATTTCCGTAAAGATAAAATTTCTAATTAACACTGGTCGTCCTCAGGAAAAACCTTGCTGCGATGGCCAAGGCAAAATTCGAGAGATTATCGGCAGATGAGGGGAAACTGCCCCTCTCAATCCTTGATCGGCCAGCCCTTCTCAAACCCATCGGGATAGAAATTCTCCCTGGTCCGGTTGAAATAGCCGTACTGGATGCGTGGAAACTCCTTTTTTACCCGTTCCAGCATCCGGTACATGCCGATCCCCTTCCCTTCACCCCCATCCGCTTGTTGTAGAAGTCCGGATCGATGGAGAGATTGCGCATCTGGATCATGTCCACGCCGGTGTCTCTGATGAATCGCAGCAGCGCCTCCACTTCCTCCGGGGATCGGTCACCCCCGGCGACACCAGGTAGTTGATCATGGTGAACAGCCCCCTTCCTTTGCTCCCTCACCGATTCCATCACATCGCTGAGAATGTGTACCCCACCGGCCGGTAGTACATGTTGTACTGCTCCTCCCGCACCGAGTTCATGGAAAAGCGCATGGAATCCATCCCCGCGTCGCAAAGCATCCGGATCCGGTCGGGGAAAGAGCCGTTGGAGTTGAAATTCACCGTCGCCCGCGTGAAGCTGCTTTCTTCATCCGGCCGTTGCCTCGGCAATGGTGTCCGCCTGGAGGATCGGGTCCCCCTCGCACCCCTGGCCGTAGGAGACGATGGGTTCCGGGCGCCTCCCGGAGATGGGGCAGCGCCAGTCTCGACGATCTCCTCCGGGGTGGGGACAAAATTTATCCTCTCGTGGTTGGAGGGGCAGCAGTCGGAGGGCTGCAGGCTGATGCACCCCAGACAGCGGGAGTTGCAGGCGGGGGAAGTGGGGAGCGGCGCCTCCCAGCGGCGGAAGAAGAGGTTCTTGGCGGCGAAGCAGTGGTAATCCACGGCGCAGCGGGCAAGCTGTGTCAGCAGCCGGTTGTCGGGCAAGTCCTTCAGCCAGCTTCCGGACCAGCGGATCGAGCTTCCGGTCGTCGTAATTCCGGGGGTCCAGTTTTCGTTGGCGTCCACCCGGGTGGCGGCCACCACGAACCGTTCCGTCTCCTCGTCCCAGCCGACGGCGGTATAGGACCAGAGGGGCAGATGCACTTTTTTCCGGCGTAATCGCAGGCGGGCAGCAGCGTCCGCACATAGCCGGGGCCATGAAGGCCGATACCGCCTGGACCTTCATGCTCCGCCCGCTCCCGCACCGTGACACGGTGGCGAACCGCCGCTGCTTTCGCGTCCCAGGCCATGGGCGGAGTATCGGGTATGGTGAAGAGCCGGCTGTCTTCGGGGAGCGGGATCAGCTCCACCGTTTTCGGGCAGCACCGGTTCGGTACCGTTCATCCCCGCCATGCAGAGGTCGGGATGATCGAAGATATTGCCCTTGGCATCGGCATAGAGGAGTTTCGGCAGTCTTTTCCTTTTCATGATTTATCCTTTAAAAAGCAGTCAACTCACACAAAAACACTAAGGACACAAAGAAATCCACGTCTTGTCAAATTGGAACTTTCACCAAATTGACGTCTGGCTTAAAAACAAGTTTTTGTTTTCTTGGTGATCTTTGCGGCTTTATGTGATAACCGCCGTTGTTAAGTTAATTTCCCTCATTATCAAAGCGGGGTACAATTTATCCTGAATTATAAGGGTATCCAACTTTCTCTGGCAATGGAAAACCGTATCCGATAGAATCGATCGCATGAAAATACTCCTTACCACGCTCCACGCCAAATATATCCATTCATCCCTGGCTCTGCCCTGCCTCGCCGCTTCAGTCGGCGAAATCAGCGGATTGGAAACGGTAATCCGGGAATTCACCATAAATGAACCGGCCGACCAGGTGCTTCGGTCGATCATTGCGGAACAGCCGGATATCACAGCCTTTTCCTGTTATATCTGGAATATTGACCAGACACTGAAGCTCGCTTCCGACCTCAAAAAGGTCCTTCCCGCGACAACTGTAATCCTGGGAGGCCCGGAAATCTCCTATAACCCTGAAGAAATCCTTCGCGAAAACCGTTCGATTGATTGCATAATCAGGGGCGAAGGAGAGGAAATTTTTCAGATGCTGGTCGCGGAAGCTGTGCTAAACGGCAATTTTGCGGAAGCCCTGCAATCGATTCCGGAAGGAATAGCCTACCGCAAAGAATACGATCTCATCATCACTCCGGTCGGTGAACCGGTCGCCAACCTGGACAGCATTCCCTCTCCTTTTGGCGCCGGCCTGGTTGAAATTAACAAGCCCCTTGTTTATTACGAAACATCCAGGGGCTGTCCCTTTTCCTGCGCCTTCTGCATGTCATCGCTGGGCAACGGCGTCAGGTCGTTCTCCATGGAACGCATCCGTCAGGATCTGCTTTACCTGATCCGCCATGAAGCCGCCACGGTCAAACTGGTGGACCGAACTTTCAATTACGACCCGGCCAGGGCCGACTCGATCTGGGATTTCATTTTAAGTAACAACCGTTCAAGCCGGTTTCATTTCGAGATCGCCGCGGACCTTTTAACAGAAATCAATATCAGAACTCTGGAAAAAGCACCGGCGGGAATGTTCCGCTTCGAAATAGGCGTCCAGTCGGCCGAAGCAACTACACTTGAAAAGGTGGGGAGAATAACGGACCTGGACAGGCTGTTCGCCAATGTGGAAAAGCTGCTGTCGAGAACAGGAGTGGTCATTCACCTGGACCTGGTTGCCGGACTGCCGGGCGAAGGATACAGCGGGTTTCTCGCTTCACTCCAGCGACTGCTCGGGGTCAGGCCGCACCACGTGCAGGTGGAACCGCTCAAAGTGCTGAAAGGGTCTCCCATGGAGGAGATCGCCGCACGGGAAGGATACGTTTTCTCCGATTACCCACCATACAAGATCCTCGCGACTCCATATCTCGGCTTCGATGAAATAAACCGGATAGAAACCGTTGCACGGCTGCTCGAAATATATCTTAACAGCGGAAGATTCGCGACCTTGCTCGATGTCCAGTCGAAACGTGAACCGCTGTCCTGCTTTTTCGACGAGATGGCGACCTACGTGGAGAAAAAGGGGTTCTCCCCGGGAATGTCACAGAGAGGCAACTTCGAATTCATCTGGGAGTTCATCAAGAAACGGAATCCTGAAAGTGACAGGGGACCCCTGAGGGATGCCCTCTGCTATGATTTCTGCCTTTGCGAGTATCCTTCGACTGGAAATCTTCCTGACTTTATGGAACAGACTGAAACATCAGCCGAGGGATCATACATAGTACCGGATAAAGGCGAGATCGTCGAAGCACTCAGGATAAGCCGGGGCAGCAAGGTGAGAACCTTCATCTATCAATTTCTTTGCGACTACACCACTGAGCCATGGAAAGAAGAGGAAACCGGCATTATCTTCGTTCATATCTCTGCCCCAGGCGAAGGGCTGAGAGTCAGGCCGATCCCGCTGAAGGATAAGGCATGCTCTTCGCCGTGAGCAGGCCTTATCCGCCTCTGCGGCTCTATTGACTTTTTGAGTTCAAATTTTTCGCCATGTCAGCAGCAACCGCTGTCTCCGTACCATCCCGACAACTGGGGAAGAAAAACCGCGTCTACCACGTGAATGACACCGTTGGAACATTCGATATCGCCTTTTTTTATTTTACCGTTGTCAATGAGTATATCGTCGTCTTTCACCCTGATAGTAAGCGCCTTGATGTTCATGGTGTGAGCATGTTCCAGATTGGCCACCTCGCCAGCCATGAATTTGCCTTCCAGCACATGGTAAGTGAAGGTTTCTTTCAACTTCTTGCTGTCATTCAACATATCCGACAGATTAACCTTGGCGAAAGCGTCATCGTCCGGAACGAAAAGTGTAAAAGGACCGTCCCCCTTCAAGGTTTCAGCCAGATCGAGATTTTTGAGCGCATCGGCAAATACATGAAAAGAACTTTCGTTCATAACGGTTTCAGTTATAGTTTTCATCAACAACTCCTCCTTTTCGTTTGCACAGTACAGGCACCGCCCACGAACAACTTGACCTTTTCTTTATATATTACGATTAAATAATACCATAACGTCACCTCCTGTTCAACATTGTCAGAATTGGTGAAAAACTACGTTTTTTATCAATTCCGATGCTGAAATGACAACGGCGGAAATTGATTAAATGTGAAAATATGGTATGATTTCGAGAAATTTTCGGCACGGGACTTGCGTATATAAAATTTGCGTCTTATGTGATCCTGAAAAGCAATGCAACGTTCCTGCCCGCCCCTTCACACTAAAGTGGGGTGCACAGAAACCGATACTATTTATAATTCCTGAAATTCTCCAAGAGGATTCAAATGTCTGAAATCGACATACTTATCGCAGATGATGAACCGCATATAGCGCGTGCGCTCAACTTCATTTTCAAAAAAGAGGGTTACAGGGTCGAGATGGCCCACGACGGTGAAATGGCGATGAGCGCAATCCTGGCATACAATCCCAAGATCGTTTTTCTCGATTTGATAATGCCGAAAAAGAACGGCGATGAAATCTGCAAAGCAATTAAATCGGACAACCGGCTCAGAAACATGTATGTCATAATCCTCACCTGCAAGGGACAGGAACTGGACAGAAAGAAAAGCATGTCTGAAGGAGCCGACGAGTATATGACAAAACCCTTCAGCCCCAGGGAAGTGGTAACTAAAGTAAAGTCCATTCTTGGAAGCAGAGACAATGGATAAAAAAATCCAAAGCACCCTGTACTGTCTTATTATATTCTGCATTCCGATCTTAAGCGTTTTCACCGGCGGAACCGGAAGCCCCGCCTGGTTTCTCTATTTTCCGCTCATATTTATGTTATCAGCCACGCTTTCTTCCAATGTACTGATCGGTTCGGGGATTGGGTTGTCACTAATCTTTCTCCTGTTGCCCTTCATTGCCAAAACCCCGATTACGGGAGTACCGGTTTTTATCGCCGAAGCAGTCTCGTTTATTCTGTCTTCGCTTGCGGCGGGTTTTATTTCCCGGAAAATTCAGAGTGAAAAGAACAGATACAATAACGCGATCTCCACTTTTCACGGTCTCAACGATGCCCTCAACCACAAGAACATGAACCTGCAGACCACACTGGAGGCGCTGACCGAGGTCCATGAAAAGCTGCGGGAATATGACGTCAAAAGAACCATGTTTCTGTCCAACGTCTCGCACGAACTGCGTACGCCCCTTTCCTCGATCCGCTCCTATTCTGAAATCCTGTTGAATTACGACGATATCGACAATGAAACGGGCAGGGAATTCATTCAGATCATCAACATGGAAAGCGAACGTCTCTCAGTCCTGGTAAACGAGGTGCTCGACCTGGTAAGAATAGAGTCGGGGAAGGTCGAACTGAACATCAGCCAGGCCAGCCCGTCGTTGCTGTTCGAGGAAAGCATGAAGGTGGTAAGGCCGATGGCGGACGACAAGGGTCTTGCCCTGACACTGGATGAGACCGCTGATATACCCGAAGTCAATGTCGACAGGAATCAGATAATCCAGGTACTGATCAACCTGCTGAACAACGCTGTAAAGTTTACCCATGAAGGTTCGATCACACTGGGCGCAAGGCTGACGACGGACAGATTTGTGGAATTTCATGTTGCCGACACCGGGGAAGGAATCTTTCCGGAAGAGAAAGATACGATCTTCGACGAATTTTACAGAATAGCCGAAGTAACCCCTAACCGGCCGCGGGGATCGGGTCTCGGCTTGAGCATTTCCAGAAGAATTGTCGAATATCACGGAGGCAGGATATGGGTCGAAAGCGAACTGGGACGCGGCAGCACCTTTTATTTCACCGTGCCGGCCGCCTCTGCCAATGAACAGGTCCAGCCGGATTTTGACTTCTCCACCGCCGGGGAAGCCTCAAAATCATACCGGCCAATTCTCGTTATATCAAAAGATACCACCATCAGAAGAGCGTTGAGGAAAAAACTCGAGGATCTGGGTTACCAGACCCTTGGCGCCGATACTGCAATCAGGGCAATGCAGGTCGCAAAAGGAATGAAGCCCGGCCTGATCGTGCTGGATATTTCCGACGAGCTGGATGATTTCGTTGATCTGCTCAGATGGGCGAAAAAAGATGGTATCAGGACTTTGCTTGTTTCGCTGCATATCCTTAATTCCGGGGAAGAGCCCCGTCTGTCTCTCCATGGATACATTTCCAGACCCTTCGACAAACATCAGATCCTGTCCATTCTCGACCCGCTGGACATTCAAGGCGGCAGAATAATACTTATTTCACCCGAGAAGGAAGACTCGCGGAACCTTCAGGTTTTGCTGGAATCTTCCGGATTCGATACAAAACTGTACATTGCAGCCTCACCCGCCATACAGGCATGCATCGGCTCGCCACCTGCTGCAGTAATCATCGGCTCTTTTCCCAAGAACATGGTTGAAGAAATCATGACATCTCTGAAGTCAGGTTCACGTACGGCTAACATCCCGCTTTTCCTGATTCTCGGCACAGCACTGAACAGATATGTAAAAACCGTGACTCTCGAAGGAAACAGCCGTAGAACCGGAAAAGACGGGGTCTACAAACTAATCGGCGAGATAGAGTCATCTTACACCGAGCACATGGATAAAAGCATCAAGGATTCAAGGGGCAAATTCCAATGAAAAACTCTGCCGACGCAGTTAACGCTGAAAAAGTGGAAAAGGCACTTAAAACTCTATCCGATAAATTTAATACGCCTTTTGTTTTTCTGGGCACGAGCGGCAGGGAGCTATTCAGGGTTGCACCGGAACCCGCCGACTCCACCTGTCCGGGCGGATGTTGTCAGAGCACTGAAGCTTTTACGGTTCCTGTCCGCTATCTGACCGACGTAATAGGCAGCCTCGCAGTCCTCCGTGATATGCCGCGCGACAGGGAAATTGCCACTGCAGCGGCTTACTGTCTCGAAACCGTTCTCAGACTGGAAGCCGAAATAGATGACCTGTCTTCGGAGATCGTGCGTTTGTACGAAGAACTAACCATGACCTATTCCCTCTCCAGCAAACTCGGCAGCGAAATGGATGTCGACACCATTTGTCGCCGCGTGATCGAGGAGGCTGACAAAATGTTGTCGGCCAGTAACATGTCCATTATGCTTCTCGACGGGAATACGGACCTTCTCCGTACGAGATACAGTATCGGCATCGACGCCGAAATTGCGCAAAAATTCGTTGCGGACTGTTCATCGGAATTTATCGGCCACGTCTTCCGGCAGGGAGAGCCCGTGACGGTATGCGACATTTACAGGGACTGCAACTTCACGCTGCCCTATCCTGCGAAATCGATTCTTTGCGTTCCTCTTGTTACCGACGACAAGACCATCGGTCTTTTACTGGCAAGCGACAAACTGTCCGGGGAGGAATTCTGGTCACAGGAGCTCAAGCTGATGGGCATGCTGGCCACCGAGACGGCGGCTTCCATCAGGAAGGCGCAGCTTTACGAAAATATCAGCAATATGTTCATAAATACCGTGGAATCGTTCGCCACCGCGATAGACGCAAAAGATCCCTACACCTACGGCCATTCCAGAAGAGTTGCGAAAATTTCCGTAGCCATCTGCAACGAGCTCGGCATGGCGAAAAAGGAGACAAAACTGGTGGAACTGGCGGCCTATCTCCACGACATCGGCAAAATAGGCACCCCGGAAAACATCCTGCATAAACCCGGGGCACTGCAGCCGGAAGAATTCGAAAAAATCAAGGAACACCCGGCCAAGGGAGCCGCGATCCTGTCCAATATCAGTGAATTCAGTGAAATCATAAAATGGATCAAGCATCATCATGAATGGTACGACGGCAAGGGCTATCCGGACCGGATTGCTGCGGAGCACATTCCCATCGAAGCGCGGATCATAACGATAGCGGATGCATATGATGCAATGACTTCGGACAGGCCATACAGAAAAGGCATGCCTCCTCTCGAAGTCATCAAGATCATGGAGGGATTCACCAGGAGCCAGTTCGATCCCGACATTCTCTCGGCCTTCAGGCGATTGATGGACGAAGGGAAAATCGAAATACACTGAACTTCACCCCCTCACTCCCGACACCCACCCCTCATGGTTTCAGGATTTTATAAATACAGCTAATGGAGGAAGCGATGATCTCTGAAGAACAGAACAACATGAATCCCCTCGACATGGTGCAAGCACAGATCGACAAGGCTGCCAGATACCTTCATTGCGACATGAACCTGATGGAGAAACTCAAATACGCGGAACGCTCTCTGCTGGTATCGGTGCCGGTGCTCATGGATGACGGCAAGCTCAAGATTTTCAAGGGTTTTCGTGTTCAGTACAACACGGTAAGGGGGCCTGCAAAAGGCGGCATCCGCTACCATCCCAATGTTGACCTGGATGAAGTAACCGCTCTTGCGGCATGGATGACGTGGAAGTGCGCAGTCATGAATATTCCTTTCGGCGGTGCCAAGGGCGGGGTGCAATGCAATCCCAAAGAAATGAGCATCCGGGAAATAGAGCATCTGACGAGGAGATTCACGGCGGAAATCCTTCCTTTTATTGGCCCTGACAGAGACATCCCCGCCCCGGACGTTAACACTAATTCCCAGATAATGGCCTGGATGATGGATACCTATTCGATGCAGGTCGGGCATTCGGTTCCCGGGGTGGTTACGGGGAAACCCATCGACATCGGCGGCTCGGAAGGGAGAAGCGACGCAACCGGCCTGGGTGTCGTGTTCACTATTATAGAAGCGGCGCGGAAACTTGGGATGCCCCTGGCCGATGCGACTGCCGTAATCCAGGGATTCGGCAACGTGGGAGCATCCGCGGCAAAATATTTATGGCGTGAAGGAGTAAAGATTACAGCCATCAGCACTTCCAAAGGAGGTGTATATTGCGACAAAGGGTTGGATATTTCTGCCCTCCATGCCTATTACAGGGAGAATGGCTCTCTTGATGGTTTCAAAGGCTGTGATGAAGTTACGAATGACGAACTTCTTACACTTACCTGCGACATCCTGGTTCCGGCGGCCATGGAAAATTCGATTCACAGGGGTAATGCCGAAGGGATAAAGGCCAGGATACTCGCCGAGGGGGCAAACGGGCCGGTAACCCCCATTGCAGACGAAATTCTCAAGGAGAAAAATGTATTCGTCATCCCCGATATCCTCGCCAACGCCGGAGGGGTTACCGTCTCCTACTTTGAATGGGTGCAGGACCTGCAGAATTATTTCTGGAATGAAAACGAGATCAATGAAAAGTTGCGGATCATCATGTTGAGCGCCTTCAAAAAGGTTATTTCCATTGCCGAAGAAATAGGCGTCGACAACAGGACGGCCGCGCAGATACTGGGGATAGGAAGAGTCATCGAGGCTACCCGGGTACGGGGGCTGTATCCTTGATATTCAATGTTTCCAGCATCTCGTCATGGATCAGGCCGTTGCTTGCCAATATCCGGCGGTCATAAACCGAATACGGACGGCCGGAGAAATCGCTGACCTTTCCTCCCGCCTCTTCGACCAGCAGCGAGCCGGCCGCCACGTCCCATGGATTGATTTTGAATTCCCAGTAACCGTCTAGCCTGCCAGAGGCAACATAGGCCAGATCAAGGGCGGCTGAACCCACCCGCCGCACACCCCGGGCGGAAAGCTGAAAGTTTACGAAATTGTTGAAATTGTTTTCGTTCTGCCTTGTCCTGTCATAGGGAAAACCGGTCGACAGCAGACTGTTGCACAAGGGGCGTCTGTCCGACACCCGGATCACTTTACCGTTCAATCGCGAGCCCTGTCCCTTGATCACGGTAAAAAGCTCATCCATAACCGGATGATAAATTACTCCCAGAATGATTTCACCTCCGATTTCCAGAGCTATTGAAACACAAAACCATGGAAATCCGTGTGCATAGTTGGTGGTGCCGTCAAGGGGGTCTATTATCCATTTTAACTGCGAACCGGTCTCGGCATAGGTGTTTTCCTCTGCCAGGATATCGCTCCGGGGAAAATCCCTCCTGAGGCGTTCTACGATGAGTTTTTCGCAGTGCCTGTCAACCTCGGTGACCAGGTTATTGGTGTCGCCTTTGAAATCAACCGCATAATCAGTGAGGAGTCTATCTTTCTGCACTTCGCCCGCTGTCCTGGCGGCGGCAACAGCCGTCGCCAGGTATTTTCCGGAATCATCAGTCTTCATATCATCTATCCGTATGTTGAATCGCCGCCTAGAATTCCTTCAGGTTGCTGAACTCTCTCCAGACAAGAAAATACTTCGGACGCAACACAAAATCGTAGATATTCTCCACAATGTTGTAGTGCTTCTTTTCCTCTTCCGCAATCCTTAGCAGAAGAGACTTGATATCTTCCCTCTCTTCCCGGGAGGCGGCGTTTTCGTAAAAACGCACGCTGTCTGCTTCGATTCTCATGGCTAACTGATAACCGTCAAGATCCTCCTTCATTGAATCCAGACTCTCTTTTCCGATGACAATTTCTTCAAAGATATTTTTGGCGCTTTCCAGAACTTTCGAGTCCGGCATGGTGGTTTTCCCGCCCAGATCTTTCAATTCCCGAAAAGTTTCGTAATGCTTCTGTTCGTCGTCTGCGAGCATGGAAAAAATGTTCGCCAAACCGGCAAGTGAGGTCCGTTTCGCCAGTCCTTCATACAATATTTTCCCGTCCTGCTCCATTTTCATCGCAAAATCAAAAATATCCACAAATACCTCCGGTTCCGGTTTTTTCCATATCGATTTGAAAATACTACCAGAATAGTCATCAGGTGGCAATTGCAGGAAAAAAAAGGCTGAAGCAGGTGCCCTGGCCTGCTTTGCTATCCACTTCCATCCTTCCGTCCAGCGCCAGAACATTATTTTTTGTAACAAACAGCCCGAGCCCGGTACCCAGATCGGCAGTTTTCGTGGTAAAGAAAGGTTCGAATATCCTGTCTATCAATTCTTCCGCTATACCGGCGCCTGTATCGGAAATATCGATTTTTACCTCGTTGCCATGGCTGAGTGAAGTATGCAGCAGCAAGCGTCCGTCTTCTGACATCGCCTGCAGGGCATTCATTATCAGATTGATAAATATCTGTTTAAGGCGATTTACATCCGCATATATATTCGGTAACTGGAAATCGAAATCTTCCTCGACGGTTATGGACCTTTTCTGTGCTTCATATCTCAGAAAAGCCATTACATCGCGAATAGTGCCGTTTACGTCGGTTTCCTCACGAGCCCCGTTTTCTTCCCTGGCAAACGACAAAAGTCCCTTGGTCATCTGCGAGAGTCGCTGGGCTTCGACATGAATCCTTTCAATCATCTCGACTGCGAACTCGGAAAGGTCTTTTTCGTCCAGGACCATCTGCGAGGCAGCGGCAATAACCGAAAGGGGAGTGTTGATTTCATGAATTACGCTTGCGGACATTCGCCCAAGTTCGGCCATCTTTTCGTTGAAGGCCAGTTGATCGAGGATTTTCTTGTCTACGTGACCATCCCCGGTTAAATATTTGGAAAGTGGATTGTCCATATAGCTCCAGTCCGGCGATATACATTTATCAAGAAAGAGTAGTTTGCCACGGAAATACCATGAGTTTATCAGCAATTTTGCAGCTGGCTGCCAGTCGCTGTATCTTTTTGCGATTTCCTCAGTATCTCCGTGCCAGCTGCACTATTGCCGTTTTCAGAAGGATTTTTCCATATTGCAATTCCACTGTATTAGCAGGCTCGTTGTGAAAACATTGATTTCATCCGGAAGCTCCCGTCAGGGAAGCGGATAACAGGACACAAATCACTTATTGTTGATCAAAGGGGCTTTTCGGTGTGTAAAGAAAGAAAGCCGCCTGGAGTAGGCGGCCTTCCTTCATTGTACGTCCAGATTCTTCTGACTTCGTTTTGTTTAGTTTTTTTCTTTATCCTGACTGGTCTAGAAGAGGTTGTAACCGGATTCCGAATGCTGGGTCTGGTCGAGACCGATGATTTCGTCTTCCTTGTCGACCCGGAGACCGATTGTCTTGTCGATTATGAAAGCCAGGATGCAGGTGCCTATGAATGCATATGCGCCAACAGATCCGACTGCCACAAACTGGGTAAGGAACTGCTTGCCGTTGCCCATGATAAGGCCGGCACAGCCAACCGTACCGAAAGCGCCGGTAGCGAGCGCTCCGAATGTACCGCCAACACCGTGAACGCCGAAGGCATCCAAAGAATCGTCATACTTGAGTTTTGCCTTGACGAGAATGGCACAGTAACACACCACGCCAACTGCCAGGCCGATCACGATTCCCCAGCCCGGAGTTACAAAACCGGCCGCCGGGGTAATACCTACCAGGCCGGCAACAACACCTGATCCGAAACCAAGGGCACTCGGTTTGCCTGAATGGATCCACTCGGCGAACATCCAGGAGAGACCTGCCGCGGCCGGAGCTACTGTTGTGGTTGTAAATGCCAGTGCCGCAAGGCCGTTGGAAGCAACCGCACTACCGGCATTAAAACCGTACCAGCCGAACCAGAGCAGACCGACACCGATCAGTGTCAGAGGCAGAGAATGGGGAGCCATACGTTCGTTGGGAAAACCATGACGCTTGCCGAGGAAAAGGATCAGTGCCAGACCGGAGATACCGGAAGAGAGATGGACGACGGTGCCGCCCGCAAAATCCAGAGCATTGGGTAGACCCATTATCTTATCCATCTGCATCAGCCAGCCGCCGCCCCATACCCAGTGAGCAATCGGATCATAGATCAGCGTGCTCCAGAGAAGGGCAAAAGCACACCAGGCGGAAAACTTCATACGTTCAGCGATCGAACCTGATATAAGGCCGACAGTGATTATGGCGAACATCATCTGGAACATGACGAAAATATATTCCGGAATCGCATTGGCGGAAGTTGCAACGAACTGGAACAGCGTATCAGGCGTCAGGCCATTGAGCATTGCCTTGCTCAGGTCCCCGATAAAGCTGTTTCCGGCAGTAAAGGAGAGGCTATAGCCGACAATTACATACTGAATCGCCACAATCCCCATTACCACGAAAGAGTGCATCATGGTTGAAAGAACGTTTTTTGCGCGTACCATGCCACCATAGAAAAGGGCCAGGCCGGGGGTCATGAGAAGAACCAGAGCCGAGGACACCAGCATCCAGGCAGTATCGCCGGTATTCAGGATCGGTGCCGGATTGGCGGGCGGAGCCGCATCGGCTAAGGCTATCAGCGGGGTCAGGATTGCCGCGAAACCGGCAATTGCTGCAGTCAAGAAAGTTTTGAACCTCATAATTACCTCCGTTTGTTTTCTAATATTTTTTGTGACCGGTCCCCGCAGGTGGGACCGGAACAAATTTACGGGTTAGAAAGTGTAAGCTACTTTGAAGCCATAGAGGCTTTCATCATTTACGCCGGCTACCGTCCTGGCTTTGTGGCTCATTGCATTTGAATAGGTGTAGGAAGCCGAAGCAGCGAGTTTGTCGGTTATGGAATAATTCAGTCCGGCGCTCAACTCGTAATCATGCCAGGTGTTATTCTGGTTGTTTAAAGATGCCGACCAGTTTGACTGGTTGTAGCTGATCAGACCGCCCAGATTCAAACCGAGTTTCTTTGTAAGTTCAAAATTGTGGCTGACCGAGAAAGTATAGAACAGTCCGGCGTATTGAGCCTGATCGTAATCCCAGTAAACGGAAAGGGTCGGTGAAAGAAGAGTGTTTACAGTGGCCTTGGCATAGAGTTCGCTGGTATCAGGGCCCACAAGGGAATAAAAAGTATTTCCAACGTTAAAAGTAAGCAGCTCAATCGGGGTAAAAGTATAATTCAAGGTTATATCTGTTTCAGTTATATCGCCTGCCCCTAAATCAGAAGCATGTGAGTAGCCATCAAAGCTCTTGGTAAGAAGGTTGCTCCAATAGCTCAGGGTAAAACCTTTGTAGCTCATGTCGGCGCCAAACTGTGAAACCCACTTGTTGTTACTGAGATCTTCACCCCTGAAAATGTACTTGTTGTACATGCCGAGATATACATCACCGGAAAGGCTGTCTTCCGCCCTTGCGGAAGAAACCATGCCCGCCAGACAAATTGCCAAAGCTATAACTGCAATACCTAATTTTTTCATTTTTTGCTCCTTCCATTTCAATAAATTTTATTTTTACAGGGCTTCGCCGCCCTTTTCACCAGTCCTGATCCTCACGGCCTCATCCAGAGGCATGACGAATATCTTGCCATCTCCGATGCGGCCCGTCTTCGCTGCATTTTCGATTGTCTCCAGCACCTTGGCCACCATTTCATCGGGAATGGCAATTTCCAGTTTTACCTTCGGGATAAAATCCACAACATACTCGGCGCCTCTGTACAATTCGGTGTGGCCTTTCTGCCGTCCGAATCCTTTTACTTCGCTGACCGTTATCCCCATCACACCAATTTCATTCAAGGCGTCTTTAACTTCGTCCAGCTTAAACGGTTTTATAATCGCCTCTATCAGCTTCATTGCTTACCTCCGTTTCAAATTAGATTGCGATGAATCGCGTTTCTGCTAAATACTTCTGAACTCGTTCGGCCCGGAATACCCCGTACCGCAAAAACGGAAAAAATCCCCCCTTTCACTTTTATTCATGAAAAAAAAGGCACCGTCACCCTTCAGTGGTGAATAGGCGCCCTTGCCTTGTTCCGTTGAATTCCGTTTCCTCAAGCACACCATTGTGCATTGTGTTTCGCTATCCTTCTTAGCACAAGTTGTGCCACAGTTTTCGCAGAAAAAATCTGTAATAATTACAAGAGATTGACTGAATGACAGCCTTGAGGAGATAAAAAAAGAGGGCCTACGATCATCGTAAGGCCCTCTTTTATGATTATTATTTAGGCAGGGTATGCTAAATTTCATTCATAAAGGGTACTGCAAAATAAAACGTGCACAAGTGGCGGGCACTTTCTCCATCATGGAAAGTGCAGATCAAATACCGATCAGGTTCGTCAATGCACCGCCACAGTTTTATGAAGCTTGCGCAAATCTTTGTCGCTCAATGGCCTTTTTGATTCCTGTGCGACTGCCCGGACGCGCTCCATCAGGGTGGCTGCATCATCTCTTGAAAGTGAAATTCCGAGCTGCCTGTATCGCTCAATCAGTCCCGTTGTTCCCGAATGTTTGCCCAGAACCATATATCTTTTCAGTCCGACTTCCGCGGGATCGAAAATTTCGTAATTAGCAGGGTTTTTTATGACACCGTCCGCATGCAGCCCGGACTCATGGGAAAAAACCCTCTCCCCCACAACGGGCTTCCAGGCGGGCACCGGCCGCTGAGAGGCCCTGCCGACAAAACGGGAAATCTCACAGAACCTGTGGGTTTCAATTCCGGTATCGATCCCGCAGGCAAGCTTCAAGGCCATCACCACCTCCTCCAGGGCGGCATTGCCAGCCCTTTCACCAAGTCCGTTCACGGTGGTATTGACAAACCTCGCGCCAGCTCTTATCCCGGCAATGGCATTGGCGGTCGCCATGCCCAGGTCATTATGCGTGTGCACCTCGATATCCACATAGGGCACGGCAGTTCGCAAGGCATTGATCATTTCATACATGGTGAAGGGGTCCATTATCCCCAGGGTGTCGCAGAAACGGAAGCGGTCTCCCCCCAATTCGCGTGTAATGCGCATGAGCTCGACAAGGAAAGATATATCTGCCCGGCTGGAATCTTCACCGCCCACGGAAACATAGAGGTTGTGGCTTTTTGCAAAACCAAGCGCAGTTTTCAGCTGCTCTTTCACCGCATCCCGGTCCTTGCGAATCTTATGCTCAATCATTATATCCGAAACCGGCAGGGAAATATCCACAGCTGTAACACCACACTCTAGGCTCGCCTTGATATCCGGAATGACAGCGCGGTTCCAGGTAATAAGTCGTGCATTCAGGCCAAGTTCAACCAGGGCACGAATGGAAGCTCTCTCATCCTCCCCCATGGCCGGAATCCCGCATTCCAGTTCCTGTACCCCTATTGAATCCAGCATGCGGGCTATCGCCAGTTTCTCTCTGCGGCTGAAAACAACTCCAGCAGTCTGCTCTCCGTCACGCAAAGTCGTATCGTCGATTACCACGCCATTTCCAAAAGTAAGTTTGTCCATGTTTGCCGCCTTTCCCGTTAAACAAAAAGCCCCGGATCTTTACGATTCCGGGGCTTCATTGCCGTTGCTCCAAAAAACAACCATTATGTTTACAGTACTAGCATAAGTCATGCCAGACTTTCAACATGCTTCCTCACCCGCTGATATTAAGGTCTTTCACCCGCAGGACCACGAGATATGCTGAAGTTTTGAATACACAGGTGATTAATCACGGGGGCTTCTGCAATTTTTTTGTGCATCAAGTCTCTTCCATGGCACCCGCCACCGAATTTTCAGGAGTTGCGGACAATACAGAGAAAATTCTCCAATATCCTTATGGATACCGTGCGGTACATCGATTCTCCGGCCTCGAATCCGGAAATAATCTCCGAAGGGCAAGCATCCCATGACTCGAATCCCTCACACCACCCTTTGACTATTTTCCTGTCCACTTCCGGATGGAACTGAAGACCATAAGCATTTTGTCCCTGGCGGAATGCCTGGTTGGGACATGCATCCGAGTATGCCATCCTAACCGCTCCCCCGGGAATCACGAAACTGTCGTTGTGCCACTGGAATGAAGAAAACTTTTCGGGAACGGACTGGAAAAGAGGATCAATCTTGCCGTCATCGGTAAGTGTTATAGGACATATACCCAATTCCCTGTGCAATCCGGATGATACCTCTGCAGCAAGAACATCTGCCAGAAGCTGGCCTCCGAGACAAATACCGAGATATGTTTTGCCCGAATCCAGGACAGATCTTATATAGTCCTTGACTCGCAACAGGAATGGATATTGTCCAATGTCATGGACGCCCATGGAACCGCCCAGCACAATAACGGCGGAAGTATCATCCATGGGTGGTTGTGCATCGTTGCTGAAACAGTCGACAACGGTGAAAGAAATTCCCGCTTTCACCAGATATTCCGCGAAAATGCCAGCCGGCACTTCCGGATCATTTTGCATGAATACGATCTTTTTTTCTCTCATCCCATGCTGCCCATACTTCCCAGCGCATAAATCCGGCCAGGCTTGTACTCCGGTTCGGCTCCCGTAAACATCAGGCAAGTGCGGCCTATACATTTAAAATCTCTTGAAGCAAGAAGTGCATCAGCTTCAATATTTTTCCCGGGTGTATCGACAACCAATTCCGTGGACTTTCCGACAAAGGACAAAGCCATATCAAACAGCAGCGGAGCAATTTTTTTTCCGGTACATGCCCATGGTCCCACCTGTCTGAATTCTCCACAGTCCTGGATGATAATAAATCCGTCCCTGATGCCGAGCATCTCACCACGCATTCGCACGGCATCAACAAGGGCAGCCCTTGAGTCTCCCCAGCAGATACCGTCCAGTGTGCGCGCCTCTTCTGCAGAAACACCACAAATAAGATCAGCGCAACCGCCGCCTTTTCCTTTCCAACGGTTAATCACATCCATTTCGACAAATCCGAGCCGTTCATAAACGGGCCTGCCTGCCACAGAAGCAGTCAGCCAGACGGTTTCCGTTCCCGCACTCCACAAGGCATCGAGAGCCTTTTTCATAAGCGCCGTTCCGAGTCCTCTTCCACGCAATGTCTCTTTTACGATCAGATTGCCGATCCACCCACTTTTATCATATTTTATCGATGTGACAAAGGCAACCGGATCATTCCCTTCCCTGAAGACAAAACAGCCTGCCGGAAAATTGTGCAGAAGGAACTTCAGCTCCCATTCCGAGCTAATCCAGCCTTCGGCAGCTGCCACTTGCAGAAAAACAGCAATATCGGTATGTGAAAAAAATTCATAACCCATAAAGAATCCAAAATACTTTGTCACAGAGGGCACAAAGGATTTTTGATAAAAATTTTAATCTTCAATGATGCAGTGAACCGCAAGAGCTTACTATATTTCAGAAAGCGTGAACCGTACTATTTATTTGCATTTCCCGTCTCACATCCAATCTCGGCGAATTTCACATCCTGGCCGATCAGGCCGACTGCATCCGCCCTGCATTGTCTGCAATGCTTGAACTGACCGATTACTTTTTCGTTGATGTTCCGCACTGCCTCCAATTCCGCCTCTGTTGGCGGAACAACATGCGCAAACTCGGCCTGCGGAATCAGAGGCATAATATTCATAACCGACGCGCCCAGCTTCTTGACGGTATTGCTCAGTAGAGGTATCTGGGCTTCATTCACACCGGGAATGTATACCGAGTTGACCTTTACGGTCATTCCACGGTCAGCGGCCATTTTGATACCTTCCAGCTGGTTGGCAATTAGAATTTCCGCGGCTTCTCTTCCGCTGTAGCGCTTTCCATGGAAAAGGATGTGGGAATAAATTCCGGCCGCGACTTCCGGGTCCAGGGCATTGACTGTGACAGTTATACTGCACAGATTCAGCTCATCAAGAAGTTCCAGCTTTTCCGGCAGAAGCAGCCCGTTGGTGCTCATGCATTTGATCAGGTGAGGAAACTCCTTTTCGACCAGGCCGAATGTCTCGAACGTCTCTTCATTGGCCAGCGGATCACCCGGGCCTGCGATACCGATTACCTTGATCACCGGGCCGAGTATTTCACTAGCCATTACCTCACGTACCTTCAGTATTGCCTCGGAAGGCGTGAGGATCCTGCTGGTGACACCGGGGCGGGATTCGTTGGCGCAATCGTGGAGGCGCGAACAATAACCGCACTTGATATTGCACCGAGGCGCAACCGCCAGATGCATGCGGCCGTTTTTGTGATGATTCCCTCCGAAACACGGATGTCCCTGAATATTTTTCTGTTTGCATGTAGTTGCCATGTTTTTCCCCTTCCACAGTTGGAGAAACACTCTCCCCTGTTTCAAATGATAAAAGCCCGGTAGAGGAATCTCCACCGGGCTTCTTTGCCTGAAAATGCGATTTGCTGAGAACTTTGTTTTTTGTACTGGCAGGAACCGTGCCATTTATGAAATATATTTGCATCATACGGTATTTATTGGCTTTTTAATCATCTACCGGTAAACACTTTAAATTGTGCAATGCTGACTTTGAATGCCGTTGATTATTTTTTATGCAGATACTCAGCCAGACAACAGACATTCATAAACAGGAGCAGCCGGGAATCCTCTATTGGCACGCTTTCATCAGCACAATCAAAACAGGAGTGCTTATTGCAACCGCTCCGGCATGGCGATATCAATTAACAGGCAGGACATAGTTGAACGCGCAAGAGCAGCTTTTTTCGGCCTTGCAGTGGGCGACGCCATGGGCGCAGCGGTAGAATTCATGACTCCCGGAGAAATCAAGGCCAAATACGGCTGTCTCACGGATATCACCGGTGGAGGGTGGCTGAGACTGAAACCGGGACAGGTGACTGACGACACCGAGATGTCTCTATGCGTAGCAAGGGCCATATGTTCGGAAAACAGCTGGTCATTAACGGCGATTGCGGATAATTTTGCGGCATGGCTCCGTTCGAAACCGGTGGATATTGGAGATACCTGCCGGCGCGGGATAAGGAACTATATGTTGAAGGGAGAACTCGAATCTCCTTTCAACCAGTGGGATGCGGGCAATGGGGCATGCATGCGGATGCTCCCCGTGGCTCTTTTCTCATTGGGAAGTGAAGAATTATTGCATCAGTTCGCGCTGGAGCAGGGCCATCTTACCCACAATCATCCTCTTTCCGACAGTGCATGCATTTATCTGGGAAAACTTGTGCAAAAAGGTGTTTTAGGCCTTTCCAAGACAGGAATGAGAAAAGAACTGGAAGGATTGTTCAGCCAACACGAAAACTTTCGTTTCGTGCCGTACCGTGGTCTGGCAACTGCGTACGTTGTTGATACGATGCAGACCGTATTTCATCATTTTTTCACTACTCGCGATTTTGAGAAATGCATTGTCAGAACGGTAAACCAGGGAGGGGATGCAGATACCACCGGGGCAATTGCCGGTATGATTGCCGGCGCCTATTACGGATTGGAAAGCATCCCCAAACGATGGCTGAAAAAAATGGATAAAAACGTTATTGAAGAAATATCGTCGCTGTCGGAACGACTGGTTGAACAGTCACCTTTATTCAAACAGAATTAAGCGGGGAATTTATTGGATTACCTCAAACTGTCGTAATCATGCTTAATGGGGCTTGAGATAAATGGCGCAGGAATTTTGTTGTATTGATTTATTTTGAGGAGTGTGGCTGGCAGGTGCATATGCATACAGCGATTCAGCAGGGGAAGCGGGATGCTCCCCCTTTTCACAGATATGAACTCGAAATTATTTATCCAAGGTAGACGTTGCGGTTCCTTGCCCTGTTTGATAATATCGTTGAGTCAAGCACTTCGCCGCAACAGGTGCATTTCCAGGCATAGTATGACCTTACGAAATCGTAGTACTTCTCGGAAAACATTCTACCTCTGCATTTCGGGCATTTCATGGTGTCTATCCTCCAAACATAAAATAACAAGGTATATGGGATAATACATCATATATGCCAACATTTACCCAGAGGTGTTCAGGGAGTTTTCCGGACTATCTGAACTGGAAATATTTATCTGTTTTTATAATTAGTTACAGATATTTCAAAAATATTTTATCAACTGATTTAACTTCTGTTTTCCTATGCCCGGAACCCTTTCCAGGTCCGTTGGGGAGGCAAAAGCGCCATTTTTATGACGGTCGTTTACGATACGCATTGCCAGGACCGGGCCTATTCCGGGTAAGCTATCCCAATCATCAACCTCCATCCGGTTAGGATCAAGGGGGATTCCCAAAATCATCATTTCCCGTGCCGGCATTTTTTTCAGTGTAATTTCAATATGTTGCCTACCATCGCCCGACAATCTGACAACATCTCCGCCCCGTATTACACGATTCAAAAGCATTCTGTCCGTCCTTACCGGCTTCCATTCCGGAACCGTCATTTTCATGACGGTCATCAAATCAAGCCCCCTTGGGAACTCATAAACACCCGGTTTTACTATGTTTCCTTCAAAAAGCACGATAGCCTTCGCGGGACCATAATGGAGAAAGGCCGCGGAGACTTCTTTATCCGAAGTCACGCGGCCTTTCGTGAATAACACTACCGTTGCAAGAAGCATCATGAGCCAGAGGACAAGACGCCGGCGAGTTTCCATCATTTTCGCACCTGTTCCACCTCTTCATCCTTGTGCAGTTTATATTCGATGCTGTCGATCAGAGCCTGGTAAGAAGCCTCTATGATATTGTCCGAGACGCCCACGGTTCCCCACCTGTTCTCCTTGTCGCCGGATTCGATCAGAACCCTGATCGGAGCACCGGTTCCATGGCCGGCCGACAGAACACGCACCTTGTAATCGAGCAGGCGAACATCCCTGAGCCTGGGGTAGAATTTCTCCAGCGCCTTGCGCAACGCATTGTCAAGAGCATTCACCGGACCGCTTCCTTCCGCGGCCGTGTGCTCTATCTTGCCGCCCACCTTGATCATGATGGTGGCTTCCGATATCGGTTTATGGTCTTCCTGTCTTTTTTCATCAATAACCCGGAACCCTATTACGGAAAAAAACTTCTTGTGGGTACCCAGCGCCCGCTGCATGAGCAGTTCGAATGAAGCTTCGGCCCCTTCGAACTGGTAACCGCGATTTTCCATCTCCTTTATGTTATCCAGGATTTCCATGGTTACCGGGTCTTTGCTGTCCAGGTTGATATGGAATTCCTCGGCCTTTGCCAGGATGTTCGAGCGGCCCGAGAGGTCAGACACCAGGACGCGCGTAGCATTCCCCACCAGTTCAGGCCTTATGTGCTCATAGGTCTCGGGATGGCGCTGGATGGCGCTGACATGAACTCCTCCCTTATGGGCAAAGGCGGAAGTTCCCACGTATGGCTGATGCTTGTTCGGTGAGAGATTTACGAGTTCATAGACAAAACGGGAAAGTTCAGTCAGCCTTTTCAGCTGTTCATCGGAAATGCAATCCTGCTTCATCTTGAGCTTGAGGGCGGGGATGATCGAGCAAAGGTTAGCATTTCCTGAACGCTCTCCGAAACCGTTAACCGTTCCCTGCACATGCACGACCCCATCGTGGACCGCATGGAGGGAGTTGGCCACGGCGCATCCGGAATCATTATGGGTATGGATACCCAGGGGGATCTTTACCTGTTTTCGCACAGTCTTTATGATCTCCGCTAGTTCGAAAGGCAAGGTGCCGCCGTTCGTGTCGCACAGCACGATGCAATCAACTTTTGCAGCCTCCGCCGCAAGCAGGGTTTTAACGGCGTATTCGGGATTGGCCTTGTATCCATCGAAGAAATGCTCGGCATCGTAAAAAACTTCGGGAACCCGGCCTTTCAGGTACTCCAGTGAGTCGAAAATAAGCTCAAGATTCTCTTCCAGGGATATTCTGAGAGCCTCCCGTACATGGAAATCCCATGTCTTGCCGAAAATAGTAACGACGTCAGTTTCAGCGTGGACAAGGGTACGGATATTGTTGTCCTTGTCCGGCGTGGTTTTGGCCCTTCGGGTCGAACCGAACGCCGCAATTTTCGCCTTGACGAGTTTTTCTTTTTTGATTTCCTTGAAAAAAGCAACATCCTTCGGATTGCTCCCGGGCCATCCGCCCTCGATATAATGAATCCCGATGTCGTCAAGTTTACGAGCTATACGAATCTTGTCCTCCACCAGGAAAGATATGTCTTCCGCCTGGGTGCCGTCACGGAGGGTCGTATCGTAAATTTTGATTGTGTTCATATAATGTGCCTTTATACAGCAGTATAATTTTATGCTGATAAGAGGAAAGTGTTTGGGTATTAGGGTTATAAGTTTCAGGCTTCAAGCGAATCAAAAGAATTTATCGCTGTAATTCACCCGACTCCTGTGCATTATGCCTCGAGCCCAATCTATTCGGGCCGGACATCCTTGCCGGATAGCCCGAAGGCTTCATGCAGCACCCGTACAGCCAGTTCGGTATATTTTGCATCTATTACAACCGATATCTTGATTTCCGAGGTTGAAATCATCTGAATATTTATACCTTCTCCTGCCAGGGTTTCAAACATTTTGGTAGCCACACCGGCGTGGGACCTCATGCCAAACCCACCATGGAAACCTTTGAAATCCCTTCATCCGTCAGGACGTCTTTGGCCTGAATTTCATCTGCCACCTTTTTCGTTATCATCAGGGCCTTCTTGAAATCACCCTTGGTCACGGTAAAAGTGAAATCGGTATATCCGTCTTCGCTGACATTCTGCACGATCATGTCAACGGTTATATTTGCTTCAGACAGCGGCGAAAGGAGCCTGGCGGCAATCCCGGGCTTGTCAGGCACCCGCATAACCGCAATTTTTGTCTCATCTTTTGCGTAAGTTATTCCGGAAACGAGAATCGACTCCATATCTTTATCCTCCTTGGTTACCAAAGTTCCTTCAGAATTGTTAAAGCTCGAGCGAACATGCACCACAACATTGTATTTCTTGGCAAACTGGACGGAGCGTATCTGCAATACCTTGGCGCCCTGGCTGGCAAGTTCCAGCATTTCGTCATATGAAATTTTTTCTATTTTCCGTGCTTCACCACAAATGTTGGGATCGGTTGTATAAACTCCGTCCACATCAGTGAATATTTCACAGACATCCGCCTTCAGCGCGGCGGCAATTGCGACTGCCGAGGTATCGGATCCGCCGCGCCCGAGAGTGGTTATGTTACCATCCTTGTCGACGCCCTGAAACCCGGCCACGACAATGATATTCTTTTCATCGAGATCTGCCCTGATCTTCTTGTCGCTGATTTTATCTATCCGGGCCTTGCTGTATGAATTATCGGTCAGAACGGGAATCTGGCTGCCCACATAGGATTTTGCCTTATACCCCATTGTTTTGAGGCACATGGCAAGCAGGGCTATGGTAACCTGCTCCCCGGTCGAAACCAGAACATCATATTCGCGACTATCCGGGAACTCGCTGATTTCCTGAGCAAGGGCAACCAGCCTGTTTGTCTCGCCGGACATTGCCGACACAACGACAATAACATCATTGCCGGCATCGTAGGTTTCGGCGACCCGCTTTGCAACGTTACGTATCCTTTCAATGTTGCCGACAGAGGTCCCGCCGTACTTTTGCACTACCAGAGCCATTTACATCCTCCTCCAGACCAGAATATTAAATCCAGCGGCCAGCAACCGGCAGCCGGCGGCTAGTCGTAAAACACTGAAAAAACTTCGTTTCGAACTTCTTTTATCATATGATTGCTTCCGTGAGAATTCCCGGGAACTCTATCCGGGAAGAAGCAGTTTCCGCACAATTTCGCCATAACGGTCTCCGCACCAGTCAAATTTCAAACTGCGGGAGTTGCCATCTTCATGATGAAAAAATATCTTCAGATATTGATCCGGGAATTCAGCGGCCATCCTGTCGGCCCACTCTACAAGACAGACGCCGTTTCCTTCGAAATACTCACCGAATCCCAGGTCGGCTATGTCGGTATCGCCGTCCAACCTGTAAAGATCGAAATGATACAGGGGATAATCCCCTGTATATTCGTTAAGAATCGTGTAAGTCGGGCTTGTAACGCGAACATCCGGGGCAACACCCATTCCCAGGGCCACCCCCTGGGCAAAGCGGGTTTTCCCGGAACCGAGATCGCCGTACAGGGCTACAAAATCGCCGGGCCGCAACAACCTGCCCAGCTTTTCCCCCAGGGCGCGTGTTTCGGTTTCGTTACTGGTAACCATACCGGACATCCTGTGGTCTACTTTACCATTGTCCGGATGAGATCAATACGGGAAACAACACCCAGAATCTTCTTGCCATCAACCACCGGCAGGGAGTGGATTTTCTGGTTGCTCATCATATCCGCAATATCATTTATCGGAGTATCGGGAGATATAGTCTCCACATCCTCCGTATAAATATCACCCACAGTCTGTCCGGTCATCTTCTTGAGTTCCTTTTCGAATTTTTTTTCGCTCTCCAGATAGATGATCCAGTCAAACAGGGAAATGACCGTCGGGATATGAAAATTCTTGTCCTGCTCGATGAGATCGGACTCGGACACGATGCCGATCAGGTTTCCGTCTTCATCCACCACCGGAATGCTCCCTATGCGCCGCGTTGTAAACAACTCGGCAAGTTCCCGGATGGAGGTTTCCTTTTTTACCGTGACAATATCAGTTGTCATAATTTCACGGGCAGTCTGCATTTCGGTCTCCTATACACCAATCAGTTTTTTCATAGCCAATGGGAGATGTTCCTGGACATCCGTTGCGGAAATCCCCACCTCTCCCTTTTCTTCCGCCACCAGGTCGGCCGCAAGTCCGTGAAGAAAAACACCGAGTCTGCATGCGTCAAAAGCCTTGTAACGCTGTCCGAGCAGGGAAACGATAACTCCGGTCAATACATCTCCCATACCTCCGGACGCCATCCCCGGATTGCCGCTGCCGTTGACGGCAACTATACCATCGGGAGCCGCGATAACGGTCCGGACACCCTTGAGAACCAGATGGACACCGTACTTTTCCGCAAAATTCCTCGCGGCGCCAATCCTGTCGGCTTCAATATCTGCGATGGACATTCCGGAAAGCCTGGACATTTCACCAGGGTGAGGAGTCAGGACGACATTGCAGGATTTCCTGTGCAAGAGCACCTGGACATCTTCCGCCACGGCATTCAGCCCGTCCGCGTCAACAACCAAAGGGATCTCGATTTCTGCCACAAGCCTGCGGACCAGTGACGCGGTTTCGGGATTCCGGCCTATTCCCGGGCCAACGGCAGCGGCATCCTTGCCTTCAAGAGAGCTTTCCACCCGGACCGAAAGGTCTCCGGAGAGCCAGCCGTTGCCGAAATCCTCAAGGGGCAGCGTCATCGCCTCTGTTGTCTTCACCTCAAGGATCGGATTCAGACTGGCCGGGACGGCCAGGGTCACAAGCCCCGAGCCGGTCCTGACGGCACTGTTGGCGGCAAGAGAGGCGGCCCCGGTTTTTCCGGTCGATCCGGCCAGGATCAGGCAATGCCCGTAATCCCCCTTGTGGGAACAGCGCTCCCTTTTCCGTACGAGCTGCCTGATGGCGGCCTCGTCAAGAAACTCGAATCCATCCACACCGGCGGCGGCCTCATCCGGCAATCCGATATCGACTAATTTCAACAGGCCGGTATATTCCGTTCCCGGGTAGAGTATATGGCCAACCTTGGCAAAGGCGAAGGTAACTGTCACGTCCGCCCGCACCGCTGTCCGGAGGATACTGCCGGTGGTCGAATCGACTCCGGAGGCAATATCTACGGCTACCACCCGCCCCGGCGCTGAGTTAATCAGATCGATTGCATCGGCATGGATTCCGGTTACTTCGGAACGGAGCCCGATACCGAAAATTGCGTCGACAATGATATCGGCGCTGCGCACCAGTTCTGAATGCCTGGCCAGCTCACCGGCGTCCGTACAAAAAGACACCACGTCCCCATCCAGCACATCGAGATTGGTTTTCGCGTCTCCGCCAATTTGTTCACGGCGGGCAAGGACAATGACTCTGACCTTCCACCCCCGCTCACCAAGATGCCTGGCCACGACATAGCCGTCGCCGCCGTTATTTCCTTTTCCGGCGATTACAACCGCATTGCGTCCCTTTTCACAACCGAATTCCGAGATGATGACTTCGGCGCAATTGCTACCCGCAGTCTCCATCAGGTCCATTCCGGGAACGCCGAACTCTTCTATTGCCAGCCTTTCGGCGGCTCTCATGGCTTCAGAGGAAATCACCTTCATTATCGCTCCAGGACAACCATAGCCACGGCGTACGCGCCGTCATGGCTCAGGGCAGTGAAGCTTTTTTTCATACCCATTTCACCGGCGATTACACCAGCCCTGCCGCTCAGATGCAACTCCGGTTTTCCGAGTGCATCGTTGATAATTTCCATGTCTTTCCAGGAAATACCTTCCCTGAGTCCCAGTCCGCAGGCCTTGAGGAAAGCCTCCTTGGCCGCGAAGCGGAGGGCGTAATGCTGGGCGCTGCGTTTTTTACGACCGCAGTATTCAAGCTCACGTTTGGTGAAAAGACGCTGAAAAATGCCGTCTCTTCCTTCACGGAGAAAACGTTCGAAACGGGAAATGTCAACTATGTCGATACCAGTACCGATGATCATATGAATAACCCGCCGGGAAACTCTGCCGTACGTGAAAAAGCGACGGAAATATACGCAAATGCTATGGAAAGTGCACTACTATACCTTGTTGAACGACAGTTGAAAATAAAAAAATGTTACTGAGGGGTGAAAAACCTGATCCTGACCAGAGGTTCACAAATCAAATCCGATAAAGCGAATCATCCCAAAAACGGCAGTTGGAGGTGTGCGAAGTAAGCAACTCAGGCCTGTTTCGTTGCTGCTCTTGGCGAAATGGAGTGTGGACAGCCGATATTGTCTGAACCTGAAGGGTGAGTTTATCGGCTATAGCGAAATGAGCTTAGAGCAGCAGAAACAGGCCTCCGGAGCGAACGGAGGATGCCTGCAACTGCCGAATATAGGATCATACTTTTGTTCAGTTTAAAACTAAATTGCCCGCGGCCTGGATTATCACATATAAACCATGACCCTGAACGAGACCGAACTGTCCAGCGATTTGAAGGGGATAGTTACACCATTGCACTGTACATTCATACTGGGTGCGGAAGCGGACTCCTGGACGGTGTTGTCGCCGACAGGGCGAACCCTTCCGGAAACCACCAGGGGAAGGCCCAGGGCAACACTACCGTATTGTTCATGATATTTGCTTTTGAAAACACCCGCGATATTGTTTACGAGTTCGCCCACTGCATCCCGTATCGACTCTTCGTCAGGCTCTTCCATCATCAACAGGTCCCTGGCCAGAACATTAGCGGTAGCCATTTCAGTTGCGAAAATGATGTATCCCACCCTATCGCCCGCAACCCCTATTATGCCAACCACATCCGAATCCATCGGATAGACCTTCTTTTCCACTTTTCCGGCATAGATGTCGAGGTTCAGGTAACTCTTGAACGTGTCCTGAGTTGCCGACATGATGGTGAACATTATCTCTTCAAACGTTATCTCGCTCATAAAATACCCACCTTATCTGAACGGAATTCGACACAGGTAATTCTGTTGCTGTTCCCCCGTTCCGTATTCTATTTTTTTTAAAATCCGGATTATGTTTCCGGCAATTCGCCAGCCAGTTTTCAACCGTATTTCAGCCTTCACAGCAGTCATTTCGAACCATCAAAGTCAGATAACGCTCCATGAAGATTGTGTCAAGCCATTTTTAACGGTCCCCGAAAATGTTCAGCCGGGTACGAAACAAAAACGGGACAAATTACATTGTCCCGTTCTGATGCTGTAGAAGCGGCCAGGCGAAAACGATCCGCTAAGGGTTGCCGATGTCCTGGCTCTTGGTCCTCATTTTCTTCACCAGTTCATTGTATCCCTGCCCGTTTATGATCTTGTTGAACTGGGTGCGGTAGTTGGAAACCAGGCTTACTCCCTCGATTACCACGTCATAAACCATCCACTTGTTTCCTTCCTTGAGCAGCCGGTAATCGAGACTATACTCGTCCCGCTTTGGGAGTGATGACCCTGGATTTCACCTGGGCGTAATTTCCTTCCACAAGTTCCTTGTCGTAGACGACCTTCTCCTTGTTATACGATTCTATCTTTCCGGCATAGAGAATTTTCCAGCAGTGTGGCATAAAGGCCGGCAAATTCATTCTGCTGCGCCGGGGTAAGAGCCTTCCAGTGGACAGCCAGGGAGCGTTTTGCCATTTCCCGGTAGTCGAATATCCTGCCTATGGCCGCCTTCAATGCCTGGCGCCTTTTCTCCTCGTATGGCGGGTTTTTTCAGTTCCTTGTCGGTTACGATCTTAATTACGTCATCAACGGTGCGTTTCACTTCGTCAGTAACTGACGGATGCTTTTACCGGCGCCGGCAAAGCAATATTCAGACAGAAAGCTGCCAAGATAAAAAACAGGATTATTTTACTTTTCATGGTTCACCTCTTGTTCATTTTTCGGAGAGCGGTGATTCACCCACGGCATAAACCAGGTTTGCCTGGGCCATTTTGCTGTTGTATATGGAGCGAAAATAGTCGGAGCGCATCTTCGCATAGTTTTCCAGCGCGTCGAATATTTCCTTGGCGGGACCAATCCCGAAGTCGAAATTGGCAAGGGCCGCCACCATCCATTTCTTTGCGTTGGTGTATGCGGTCCGTGTGGCGGCGATACTCTTCTCCGACTCCTGAAGGTCAAGGTATGATTTCTTTATCTGGAGCGGTATGTTCTGCTCCGCATACTGCCTGGTACTCAACAGGCGGCTGTACTGGGCAACCTCTCCGGCCAGCTTTGCTCCGGTAATGCCGAAGTCCAGATGCCATTTCAACCCGATGGCGATTCCGCCCCAGTCATGATTGAACTCGTCGGGCACAAACGGATTGGTAATTTTGGTCCTTTTATCGGCATGGGCGCCGGAGAGGTACCCGCCAAAGAAAAAGTCAGGATAATAGGCTGCCCTGGCAACCTTTACGAGAGATTCCCGCGCCTTGAGCCCTTCACTCAATTCACGGTATTCGGGACGCTTTGTAAGGGAAGCCTGCAGATAATCGGACAGGGGACCCGCTTTTTCTTCATCAGGCATCAGCCGTTCGGTCGCAATATCCAGTTGCGCATCGGCTGGCAGGCCAAGGCGTGCCCGCAAGGCGGAAAGGGCCAGAGCTTCTCCCTTTTTGGCTTCTTCAAGGTATTTGTCAACTTCACCGGCAAAGGCGTCGAGCTTGTAGATATCCAATTGTTCGACATTTGGAGATCCCTTGTCAAGCTGCTTATGCGCCTTGTCCTGGGCCTTGTTCAGATCTTCCTTAACTTCCAGGACAACCTCTTTAAGTTCGCGCGCCAGGAGAAGTCCGTAATAGTATTCCTTGACCTGCAGGGCGATCTCATTTTGCTTCTGCTCCTTTTTCGCCTTATCCACCTCTATGCCGTGGGTAGCCGCATTCATGCTTTCGCTGATTTTTCCGAAGGTGTACAGCGGCTGTACAAGGGTGGCGTCGCCACGCTGGAACCAGGTGAGACGCCCGGTGTCATTTATCTTGTCAGGCGAGGAAACCTGATCACCCCTAGCCTGCGGCACCGGACCGATCATGCCGATGAAATCGATCTGTGGATAGCGGTGCGCTTTCGCTTCCTTCAGCTTCGAAGAGGCAAGTTCAATATCCGCCCGGGATTCTCCCAGCTCAGGAGCTGTGGACAGCGCCCGGGAAATGCAGTCCTGCAGCCCCAGAACCATTTTCCCTTGACCGGAATCCGCCGCGAAGACCGGAACCGCAAGCAGACAGCACAAGAAACACCCTGTGAGAATCGAACATACAATAAATTTCATCTTTACACCTCCCGATATTAACTCTAAACGCCAGTCTTTAGCCTTCAAGCCATTCAGTCTTGACGTAGCGGCATATAATGTCCACACAAGTTAACTCTTCACTCTTTTCCTTCTTCCCTATACTTTCCCGTGTATGTACTCACTGATTAGCTGCTCCAGGTCAACCGCCGATTCGGTATCCCTTATAATTCCTCCTGCAGCCAGATAGGTATCGGAACCGCCGGGTTTAAGCAAAATAAATTTATCGCCGATAATGCCGCTGGTGCGGACCGATGCTATGGTGTCGTCGGAAAGCTTGAGCCCCGAGCGTATCAACAGGGTCACCTTGGCCATGTATCCTTTCTCCGGTTCCAGGGAAATCTGCTTGACCCTGCCAACATCCACTCCGGCAATTTCGACAGATGCCCCTTCCTTCAGTCCCGACA
Source organism: uncultured delta proteobacterium (assembly GCA_963815135.1). GTDB lineage: Bacteria > Desulfobacterota > Desulfuromonadia > Geobacterales > Geobacteraceae > CAIWTU01. Next base: position 450,151 of record CAWFFO010000011.1, on the reverse strand, counting down.
CGGAGTTGAATTCGGCGCTGATCTCGTAATTATCGCCACCCAGTATCTCCATTTTCCCCAGCTTTATCGAAAGGTAGGCGAGACATAAAATTCCCACCAGAACAAATACACCAACTATCGTTTCCAGTCCGGCTCGTTTCATTTTTGCCCTTCCTCCGTATTAATATTCATATTATATGCAACGGCCCCTCCAGTTCGCCATTCACGAACTGGATTATTAGCGGGTCTTCGCTACGCCTTATCTCCACGGGTGAACCGGCGAATTTTATTTTCCCCTTGTACAGCATGGCCACATTGTCGCACAGATCGAATATTTCCGGCACTTCGTGCGTAACTATGACCGCGGTAAAACCGTATCGGGCATGTGTGTCCCTGATAAGCATGTTTATCGCCCTGCTTATTATCGGGTCAAGACCGGTGGTCGGCTCATCGAAAAGGATGATCTTCGGATCCAACAGGAGTGCCCGAGCCAGGGCCACCCTTTTTTTCATACCCCCGGAAAGCTGGTCCGGGTATTTTTCATCAATATCCCTTAGTCCCACATGGCCAAGTGCCTCATGCACCCTGTCCCGTATTTCACCTGCTGAAAGCCTTGTCTTTTCCTCGAGCGGGAAAGCGACATTTTCGAAAACCGTCATGGAATCAAAAAGTGCCGAATTTTGAAAAAGCATCCCGAACTTTTCCCTTACCCTGTTCAAATGAACACGACTCATTGAGGCAATGTCCTCACCTTCGACAAGCACCTTTCCGCTGTCGGGTCGCAGCAGTCCGATCAGATGCTTGATAAGGACACTTTTGCCTTCGCCGCTGGGACCGATTACGGCGGTTATCTTTCCTTCGGGAATTTCCAGGTTCAGGTTATCGAGCACCACCTGTTTACCGAAGCGCTTATTGACATTAATTAATTGTATCAAAATTCATCCTTTGAATTTTATCCATCACATGATTTTAGTGTCGCTTCACCCTGCAATGCAAATCACGCCCAAGATCGAAAGATCTCCTCCATCCGGAGCAACCAACATTACAGCAGCACCGAGGTAAGAAAATAGTCAACCACCAGCACCATCACCGATGCCATTACAACCGATGACGTCGTAGCCCTGGAAACGCCCTCCGCTCCGTGCCCGGCGTTAAACCCCTTGTAGCAGCATATCCAGGAGATTATGAGACCGAAGGAAAAGGATTTTACCAGCCCGGAGTAAATATCCTTCCATTCCACGTTTTTTACCATTTCATTGAAATAGGCGCCCGGATTTACTCCGAGAAGCTTGACTCCGACCAGATATCCGCCATATATCCCGACCACGTCGAAAATTGCACACAGAAGAGGCAGGACGATAATCGCCGAGAGGACTTTCGGGGTTACGAGATATTTGAACGGATCAAGGGCCATGGATTCTAGGGCATCGATCTGCTCGGTTATTCTCATGATGCCTATTTCCGCCGCAATCGCGCTCCCGGCCCGACCGGTGATCATGAGCGCGGAGAGAACAGGGCCCAGTTCGCGGATGAGAGACAAGGCAACAACGGAACCGAGCATCCCTTCCGAGCCGAATTTGCGCAGCGTATAGTATCCCTGCAGCCCGAGCACCATGCCGGTGAAGATCGCGGTCAGGAAAATGACGAAGAACGATTTTGCCCCGATAAAATGAATCTGCTTGAAAATATTGAAAGGCTTTCCCGGAGAACGGAAAATCATGTAGATGGCATACAGGATGAAATTCAGCATTCTCCCCATATCCCTGAGAAGGGACAGAGTAAGGTCGCCGACTTTTTCAACTAAATTAAACACACTGTCCCCCGATATCTTTAATGGGAAAAGTATAGAGTGATATACGGGAAAGTAAAGACTGCCCGGTTCGTTAAAATTTTATCAGTGTGCGGGGGAAGGTCAAGAAAGGAAAAAGAAGACGGAAGGCTGAAGATAAAGATCTGGCAGCAACCATCCGGGAGGCAATACCGGAAGATTTGGGCTTTTACCTTTTGTCCGGTTCGACAATTTTACCGCCGGGAAGGAGGCGAAAAGAAGTACCGCGCCATACCACCCGGTTGCCGAGAAAGGAGAGCGCCCAGGTTGAGAATGCGAGGAGGTCCCTGACGGGAAGGAGCCAGAGATAGCGGGGCATCAGATAATCACGGACAAATATGCGGCTGTAGGATAATGCTACAGAGATACGGACAAGGGATAACAGAACGATTGCCATCCAACCGGCAGCCGAAAAACCAGAAACAAGAAGGGCGATAAGCGCCAGAGGAACCGGCTGGGTGACACCTGACGCGAAATAACCGCCGGGACGGCTAACCCGCATGGTCCTGGCCCAGCGCAATTGCCTGGAAAGTATTCCTGGCAGGTTTTCCCTTTTCATGACACTTTCCACGAAATGCCCGGACAGGGCCAGCCTGTATCCAGCGCGATAAACCATGTTTCCAAGTTGGTAATCATCGGCCAGATAATCGACCAGTGCCCGGAATCCGCCGATTTTCTCCAGCGCCTCCTTGCGCACCGCCATTGACGCACCGAGGGCAAACGAGAGACCTTCCAATTTGAGGGCAACCATTACATTGGGAACCATCTCCGAGGTAAACCCGAGGGCCTCCAGTGCCGTAGCGGCACCTTTTATCTCCCTGCTACGGTATAGGGATGTTACGAGTCCGATGCCGGGATCGGAAAAATATGTACTTACTTGACCAAGATAAAGCCTGTCGACACGGATGTCGCTGTCGCAAACGATCAGGATGTCATATTTTGCCCTTGAGTATGCATTAATCAGGTTGCAGACCTTGTAGTTTGCCCCGTAGATCCTCCCGTCCACGACAAGGTCAATGTCAACTTCCGGGTAGCGGCGAATGATATCGTTTATGACGGGAATAGCGGGATCGTCCCCGGATGCAACGGCAAATACTATCTGGTAAAGCGGGTAATCCTGTTCGCAGAATGAGGAGAAATTTGCGAAACTTTCTTCATCCATGCCTTTTACGGGTTTGAGAATAGTGACCGGAGGTGTGTATTCGGCCGCTGATTTCTTTCGCGAGAAGAAATCCGTTGCACAGAAAAGGGAAATCAACCCGTACAGAAGAGGTGGCGCAACGATGAGAAATGGAAGAATATCAAAAAACATTGTGAAATACTTTCCGGATGATGACTAGATGCAAGACAAGCAAGTCCAATCACTGGTTGATTTGACCACACAGGGCGGCCCGACACAAAGCGGATGACCGATTTCCCTGATCTATGAGGCAGTTTTATCTATCACCAGCAGATAAGGCGCTTCCGCCTGACGATTCAAAAGGCTGCAGCGCCACACGTTGAATCGGGGAGAAGGAAGACCGGATGCCCATGAATCCACCGCATCTGCTTCTTCCCTGCCACCGGCATGCCCGGGATAAACAGCCAGGAGGATGAATCCTCCGGGAAGTAGCAGATCTAAGGACTGTTCAAGTGCGGCCAGGGTTGTTTCCGGCCGGGTGACGATGTCTCCTGCTCCGCCGGGAAGATAGCCGAGATTGAAGACCACCGCGCGCAAAGCCTCCGTGACATGATCGGCAAGACGTTCATGGCCGTCATGAATCAGCTTGATTCCTGTTTCGAGGGAGGCTTCACGAATTTTATTCTCTACTGCATCAAGAGCGCCATCATCGATATCGAACGACCATACCCTGCCCGAGGGACCTACAAGGTCCGCCAGAAGCAACGTGTCGTGCCCGTTGCCGCAGGTGGCGTCCACCACCCTGTCTCCCGGTTTCAATCTTTCCCGCAGAAACTGGTGGCACAACTGGACCGGTCCGCGTAAGGGTTCGTAATTTTTCCGGGACATTCCAGATTTCATGAATTTAAAGGTAAATCCTGATCTTCATCAATCTTCAGCCTTTTCCTGTACCTGTCGGCATAAAGAGTCAGCACCGCGGGCAGCACGAGTATGAACGCCACCTGGCACGCCGCCATTCCCAGGGTCATGATGGCACCGATGGAGAATACTCCCCTGTGATGCGCGACCATCAGCGCACCGAAACTGGCCATTATGGTAAAGGTATTGAAAATAACTCCCCTGCCGGCACTCCGGGAAACCACCTCGACGCTGGTTTCCCCTTCCCTGCGGAAGCGGTTGATTATATAAATGCCGGAATCGACAGCAATTCCCAGCACCAGCGGCATTACTATTATATTGGCGGAATTGAAGTTGATGCCGAACAGCCACATGCCGTCCACCATGAACAGAACTCCGACAATGAGCGGAATCAGGCCGATCATTGCAGCCCTGAGATTGCGGAAAGTAATAATCAGAATTACGGTAATGGCAATGAAGGCATAGAGAAACGCCCGCCGGTATGCGTCCCTCATGATCGTCATGGACTCATACACCATTACCGGTTCGCCGGTGGCATGAATATCGACCTTGCGGACATCATTGATGAAAGCCTCCAGGGGGGCGCGATCGAAGATCTCATGTTTCGGTGCCACCTGCAGAAGGTACTTTCCCGTTTTGCCCACGAAGCGCTTTTTCAGCTCCGGCGGCACATCGGCAAGGGTAACGGGGGACGGATTGAGACTCGCTTTCAGCATGTTCAGCTTATCCGGCAGGCCGGCCAGCATGTTGCCCTGAAAATCCCTCAGCATGCCGAGCGCCCCGGTATCCTTTTCTTTATCCAGTTTGGCGAAAAAGCGGTCGAGGATAATCAGAAAGCTTTTTACCCTGACGGCTTCCGGTTTTTTCTCCTTCTCCAGGTAAACGGACAACCTTTCAACGGAATTGCGGAAGTTCTCGAAAACGGTCGGAAGCTCCATGACCTGAAGGTTCTCTTCATAATCAACCGGTTTAACATCCGCCAGTTCCTCCCTTATCTGCGCGATCACCGCCAGCTTTTGCGCCTGATCGTCAGGGACGAAGCTGTTCAGACTGACCACGTGGTCGACGGTGGGCAATGCCTCGAGCTCCCTGCTTTTGGTGGCGGCTTCAGCAAGAGAGGAAGCCGTCGCCACGGCGAAATAACCGGAGTTTTCAGAGCTTTTCATCAGTTTGTAGGCATATTCCACGGATTCCAGGCCTTTTGCCTGCAGATTCATCAGGTTATAATCGAATTTTACATGGAGGACCGGATAGATGGAGACGAGACAGAGCACAACGGTCACAGCGGTTACAACTCTCGGATAACCGAAAAGAATTCGCATGAGCAGACCGTATTCCCGGCTTATCTTTTCTCCGGCGGATTCCATCGCCACGGGCTTCTTACCGGCCGTTTTTGCGGGTTTCAACGGTTTTCTGTATCGCGAAAAAAGTACCAGCATGGCGGGAAGAACTGTGAACGTCACAATTACACAGACGGCAATGCCGCAGCCGGCAATTATCCCCAGCTCGGCTATCCCCTTGAAATCGGTAAAAATGAAAGTCAGGAAGGCACAGGCTACCGTTGCCGCGGCCATGATGATCGCCCAGACGTTCTTTTCCACTCCCAGCCGAATGGCATCGTATTCAACTGTGCCTTTGGCAATCTCCTCCTGGTACCTGAGCACCACCTGGATACCATATTCGATCCCGATCCCGACCAGCATTATGGCGAAAACCATGGACAGGATATTCAGATGACCCACCAGCAGGGTCGCCAGGCCGAAGGAGACCGCAAGGGCTATCAGCAGCGAAACCATGGCGGAAATCACATTAAGGACTCCCCGGAAAGCGAACAGCAGGAGAATGACAGTAAGCACCAGCGAAATGATGGTTGCCAGGGAAATATCCCGCTGACTAGTAGCCATTTCCTGGTATTCCAGAACAGGTGTCCCGGTAATCCCGACCGTCACGCCCTTGAACTCCGGCATCCCCTTTAATTGATTTATCTCTTTCCGGATCGTACCGATCGATTTTTCGGCAGGGACAAAACTCTTCCCGTCCTTCACCGGCAGGGCGGTGAGAATCTGCATCTTTCCCGCCTTGGAGAATGATGATTCCTGTCCTTCCGGACCGGCCGCCATGAGGAATTCTTCCAGTGAAAAGGAGGCCTTCCCATCCTTGCCGAACTGCTCGAACCCCTTCCCAAGCTTGTCCAGCATGAATGTCAGGCTCGCCAACTGCGCGGCGGATGCCCCGGATTTCGATCCTGTACCGACATAACCGTTAATCTGGTCCGTGAGCGAAGTGAACAATGTCTGGACCGAGGGTGAAGCGGCGAGTGGCTTCAAGACGGGTTTGGCCATGGAGATATTGTCCCGGAGCGCCCGCAGATCAGACAAAGGCATGAAAAGGAGTCCGTTTTTCCTGAAAAAGGGAAGACCGTTGGGGTAAAAGACTTCACTGAAGTCTTTTTTGTCGGCGGCAAGCCGTGCGTACAGCAGATCGCCGAAACGGGAGGCCTTTTCCTGATCGTCGCTCTCCATTACGACAACGATCTCCTCCATATCGCCGAATTCGTGCCGGTATGCGGTGTAATCCCGGTGGAACTGCGTGTTCTTCGGCATCAGATCATCCCTGCCGGTCAGAAATTCCATTTTCTTCCAGGTATATAAAACTGAAAGAATAGAAAGTAAGAGCGAAACGGCGAGAACGACTCTGGCATTCCGCGCGATAAATGCGAAAAATCCGCTATTGTTTTCTTTAATGATCATGACGCCTTCCTTCTGAGCTTGCAATTAAGGGAATAGAGGGTAACATAGCCCTATATTGAAATCAATGCATCCGATATGCGCTTAGATTAATTATTCAATTTCGTCAGGATAGACAAAAAGGCTTCGAGGTGAAGCAATTTAATCTTAATTGCAGACTGTCCCCGGGAAAACATGGCGAGCATGTTACAACACTGACAAAAGCAAAACAGGGAACAATCACCCATGACGGAGCAAACCGGAATGAAACCGGTATGTTAATCAGGGATGAAAAGTGTATACCTTTTTTAAAAAATATGGTAGTAACTCAATGTTTACTCTCTCGCTTTCCATGGCCTCGGGTGAAAATATATCGATTTATCGGACCAGGAGCAGGATGCAATGATTAGCTGCAAATACCCAATATCACATGCATTAACATCTTTTAACGGCGAATCGGTGGAAGATCCTGAATCCACATCACCGAAAACCGGAGCCAAAGTACATCATCTCCCTTCTTCAATCTGGAAGAAAAAAAACATTGATCAGACAAGCCCTCTGGACATCGCCATTGAGCGGAGCTGCGAGTTCTTCTTCCGCGAACAGTTGCCCGACGGCTACTGGTGGGCGGAACTCGAGTCCAATGTAACCATAACAGCCGAATATGTAATGCTTTTCCATTTTCTCGGAATGGTCGATAAAGAACGGGAAAGGAAAATGGCCAACTATATCCTCGGCAAACAGACTGCAGAGGGATCCTGGACCATTTACTACGGCGGTCCGGGCGATCTTTCCACCACTGTTGAGGCTTATTTCGCACTGAAGCTGGCAGGGTATGACGCAGACCATCCGGCAATGATGAAAGCCCGCGAATTTATCCTCAAGAACGGCGGAATCATCAAATGCCGGGTTTTCACCAAGATATTCCTCGCACTGTTCGGTGAATTTGCCTGGTTCGGCGTGCCGTCGATGCCCATCGAGTTCACTCTCGTTCCATCTTGGGCCTATATCAACATGTACGAGCTTTCCAGCTGGTCAAGGGCTACCATTATACCTCTCGCCATAGTAATGGCGGAAAGGCCGGTACGCAAAGTGCCGCCCTGGGCCCGGGTTCAGGAACTTTACGTGCGTCCGCCCCGGCCCATCGACTATACTTTCACCAAGGAAGAAGGGATACTGACCTGGAAAAACTTCTTCATCGGTGTGGATCATCTTCTCAAGATATACGAAAGCAACCCGATCAGACCTTTCATGAGCAGGGCGCTCTCCATTGCGGAAAAATGGGTGCTTGATCACCAGGAACCCACAGGAGACTGGGGCGGCATCCAGCCAGCCATGCTCAATTCGATACTTGCCCTGCACTGCCTGGGCTATGCCAACGACCATCCTTCGGTGGTCAAGGGTTTGGAAGCACTGGCCAATTTCTGCATAGAAGACGACAACAGTCTCGTACTCCAGTCATGTATTTCGCCCCTGTGGGATACAGCACTGGCCCTGAAAGCACTTATCGACTCGGATGTGCCTGAAGACCACCCCTCCCTGGTCAAGGCTGCCCAGTGGCTTTTGGACAGGGAAGTGCGCAAGCCCGGAGACTGGAAGGTCAAATGTCCCGATCTGGAACCGGGCGGTTGGGCGTTCGAGTTTCTCAACGACTGGTATCCGGATGTGGATGACTCTGGAATCGTTATGATGGCCATCAAGGATGTCCAGGTTAAAGACAGCCACGAAAAGAAAAAAGCCATTGATCGCGGGATCAACTGGTGTCTGGGGATGCAGAGCAGGAACGGCGGATGGGGCGCTTTCGACAAGGACAACACCAAGCATATTCTCAACAAGATACCCTTCGCCGATCTGGAGGCGTTGATAGATCCTCCGACCGTCGATCTGACAGGAAGAATGCTCGAGCTGACAGGAACTTTCGGGTTTTCCAAAGGACCACCCGGCTTTGGTTCGGGGGCTGGATTTCATCAAGGAGAACCAGGAACCCGATGGTCCATGGTGGGGACGCTGGGGCGTTAATTATATTTACGGCACATGGTCCGTTCTCAGCGGCCTCTCGGCAATAGGCGAAGACATGTCCCAACCCTATATACGCAAATCGGTTGACTGGATAAAATCCAGGCAGAACCCGGACGGGGGATGGGGGGAAACATGTGCATCGTACAACGATCCGTCCCTGGCCGGAAAGGGGCCGAGCACTCCTTCGCAGACCGGTTGGGCTCTGCTTGCTCTCATGTCAGCCGGAGAAGCTAAGTCCACGACGGTGGAAAACGGCATCAACTACCTCATGAACAACCAGAAACCGGACGGCACATGGGATGAAAAAGAATTTACCGGAACAGGTTTTCCCAAATATTTCATGATCAAGTATCATATCTACCGGAATTGTTTCCCGCTTATGGCTCTCGGGAGATTCCGCTCTCTGACTGGAACTGCCAACTGATGAATTCGGTCCGAAAAAGGCCCCGGAAGGGGCCTTTTTCATAAACTGATATCTGATGGAATTACATCGGGAGGTATGTAAACCGTTTGGTGTCAGTGGCGGGATGCTTCGGAATCAATGAATCTACTCCGGAATTCGGGACAAACGCTTGTTTCAATCCCGACAATCTTCGGTAGTAAAATCAATTATTTTAATTTATTATGGAAATCTCGGCATTTTTGTTACGGATAAATAAACTTCAATCAGTGAATATAGTATGAAAAAAATCTTTGTTACCGGCGCAACCGGTTTTATCGGTGCCGGCCTGGTCAGGGAACTGCTTGACCGGAATTATGAAATCAGGGCACTGGTGAGACAGGGTTCAGATCGAAGAAATCTGGACGGGCTGGATATCGAACTTTTCGAAGGTGATCTCCGGGATGGGGTTTCCCTTGAAAACGGACTGGCTGGATGCGACACTCTTTTCCATGCGGCCGCCGACTATCGTCTCTGGACCAGAAATCCGGAATCGATGTATGCCGCCAATGTCCAGGGAACCCGAAACATCCTCGAAGCGGCGCTGAAATGCGGAGTTTCGAAGGTCGTATATACCAGCAGTGTAGGCACTCTTGGCAATCCCGGCAACGGCGTCCCCGGAAACGAGGAAACCCCCGTTTCTTTTTCGGACATGGTGGGCCACTACAAAAAAAGTAAATTTCTGGCTGAGCGGGAAGCGGAGTCATTTATTGCCAGGGGACTTCCGCTGGTCATAGTGAACCCGTCCACACCGGTGGGAAGACTGGACATCAAGCCGACCCCCACCGGAAAGATCATAGTCGATTTCCTGAACCGGAAAATGCCCGCCTATCTCGATACCGGCCTGAACCTGATCGATGTGGAGGACTGTGCGAAGGGTCACGTGCTGGCCGCCGAGTTTGGCCGGGTGGGCGAGAAATATATCCTGGGCAACCGGAACATGACACTGCGTGATATATTCGGAATGCTCGAAGAAATTTCCTCGATTCCCGCGCCGAAAGTAAGGCTTCCATATACCCCCATACTCATGGCCGCATATGTCAACGAAGCAATTTCGCGGGTCACAGGCAAAGAACCCCTGATTCCACTGGCGGGAGTCCGAATGGCAGGCAAATTCATGTATTTCGATTCGTCGAAGGCGGTGAGAGAACTGGGGCTGCCCAATACAGAGGTAAGATCGGCTCTGGAAAAGGCCGTTGACTGGTTTCGCAGCGCGGGATATGTCCGTTAAGGTTTCCCGACCAACAGGAGTCACTCTATGCACCAAATTCTCGATAACATAAAGTCCCCCGATGACCTCAAGTCGCTTAAGGAAAACGAACTTACCCTTCTCGCTTCCGAAATTCGCGAATTTATCATTGAAACCGTGTCAAAGACCGGGGGACACCTCGCGTCCAACCTCGGCTGCGTCGAGCTGACCCTGGCCCTGCACTATTGTTTCAATTCTCCGACGGATAAAATCATCTGGGATGTGGGGCACCAGGCATATACACACAAAATAATCACCGGTCGTCGTGACGCCTTCCATACCCAGAGGCAGTATCACGGACTGAGCGGTTTTCCGAAACGCACTGAATCTCCCCACGACGCTTTCGGAGCCGGCCATGCGTCCACGTCCATTTCCGCGGGCCTGGGCATGGCCGCAGCGAGCGATATAAAAGGTGAAAACAACAAGGTAATAGCAGTGATAGGTGACGGTGCCCTGACGGGCGGCATTGCCTTCGAGGCACTCAACCAGGCGGGACATCTGAAGAAAAACCTGATTGTGGTCCTGAACGACAACGAAATGTCCATTTCGGAAAACGTTGGGGCTTTCTCGTCTTTCGTGTCGCGCAAGCTGACCGGGACTTATTTCCGCGACCTCAAGAAAGAGATGCAGGGACTGCTGAAAGCCATTCCCGCCGTCGGCAACGATATTCTGCATTTCGCGAAAAAGGCTGAAAGTTCACTGAAGGGTTTTCTTACTCCCGGTACGCTATTCCAGGCTCTAGGCTTCGAATATATCGGCCCTATCCCCGGGCACAATATCCAGCAGCTGATCGAAGTGTTCAACGCCGGCAGCAAGCTGGAAGGTCCCGTTCTCATCCATGTCATGAGCACCAAGGGCAAGGGATATCCGCCCGCTGAGGAGAATCCGTCCAAATTCCACGGGATAGGCCCTTTTGATATAAAAACCGGTGATGTCAGTGGCGGCAAGGGAACTGCGGGGTCGTTCACGTCAATTTTTGGCGAGACCATGGTAAAGCTGGCAAGCGAGGATCCGAAGATCGTTGCCATTACTGCCGCAATGCCCGACGGCACCGGCCTGATGCCGTTCGCTAAAGCCTTCCCGGACCGTTTTTTCGATGTCGGGATCGCGGAACAGCATGCATTGACATTCGCAGCAGGATTGGCCGCGGAAGGTCTGCGACCGGTGGCGGCAATCTACTCCACCTTTGCCCAGCGCGCCTATGACCAGGTTTTCCACGAGATCTGCCTCCAGGAGCTTCCGGTTACCTTGGCCTTGGACCGCGCGGGACTGGTCGGTGACGACGGGCCGACCCATCATGGTGTTTTTGATTTTTCCTATCTGCGCCACCTGCCGGGCATGACGGTCATGGCGCCGAAGGACGAGAACGAACTTCGTCACATGATCAAGACCGCAGTTTACTCTGACAGACCCATAGCCGTCCGTTATCCCCGCGGTTCCGGCTACGGAGTTGCGATCGATTCCAGTCTCAAACAACTGGAGATCGGCAAGGGAGAGATCATTGAGGAAGGCGATGACGTTGTCCTCGTCGCCATCGGATTAACCGTGTACCCTTCCCTTGAGGCGGCAAAGTTGCTGCGCGAAAGAGGCATTCGGGCTACGGTAATTAACGCCCGCTTCGTAAAACCCCTTGACCGGGACCTGATCCTGGGCGAAGCCCTGCGAACCGGCAATCTTGTAACCGTCGAAGAGAATGCGCTACAGGGCGGGTTCGGCAGCTCCATTCTGGAGATGCTGGAGCAGGAACGGGTAAGCGGGGTCAGGGTGAAACGCCTGGGAATACCGGACCGGTTCATTGAACACGGCAGCCAGTCTCAATTACGCAAAGATCTGGGATTGGACGCCGCCGGGATTGCCGCGTCAGTTCAGTCATTTCTGTCCGATAAAATCAGGGCGGGGAAAAATCTCTCCGTCATCAAATAAACCTGGAGAAAGCAATTCGCCCCTGAGATACATAGCCTTAGAGATTTGTTTTCAATAAATACAAGATGTTTCATGTAAAAATGTATTCTTGGTTTTAACCTTTATTTTGTAGATAATAAGAATGATTTTCCTCCGTGACTCTGTGTCTCTGTGGCTTTTTTGCCGCTTTTGAATGAATCCTCAGATTGCAAAACTCGAAAGGAATTGGCCGTAATGCGTTTCCCCTTGAAATTGAATCTCGATCTTACCCGATACATCATCGGCAACAAAATGTGCAAAAATGACAAATTTCCGCTTGTGCTGATGCTGGAACCGACCCATCTCTGCAACCTGGCCTGCTCCGGTTGCGGCCGGATCCGCGAATATGCGGACACCATCAGGGAGATGATGCCCCTCGAAGAATGTTTCCGCTCTGTTGACGAATGCCCCGCCCCCGTGGTCACCATCACCGGCGGAGAACCGTTTCTCTATCCGCAGATTTTTGAACTCATCGAAGGGGTTCTGCAGCGTGGAAAACACATTTACCTGTGCACCAACGGTCTGCTGCTGGAGAAGGCACTGGACAATATGAAGCCCCATCCAAACTTCACCCTGAACGTTCACATGGACGGAATGGAAGAAACCCATGACCGCATACTGGAAAGGAAAGGTGCCTTCAAGACTGCTATCGAGGGTATCAGGAAGGCGAAAAAACTCGGATTCCGACTCTGCACCAACACTACCATCTTCAAGGAAACCGACCTGAACGAGATCGATATCCCTGTTCACCCTCCTGAAGGGCCTTGGTGTTGATGGTTTCCTCGTGGCGCCCGGATTCGGATACGAGGCGGTGGGTGAAAAACTCTTCCTGGAACGGAAGGAAATCGAGAACAAGTTCGGGGAAGTATACGAGATGAGCAAGAGGCACCGCTTTTTCTCCACCCCCATGTATCTCCGTTTTCTCATGGGAGAGAAGGAACTGGAATGTACGCCATGGGGCAACCCGACTCGAAACACCCAAGGCTGGAAGGCGCCCTGCTACCTCATCACCGACAAACATTACCCGACTTTCAGGGAAATGATGGAAAAGACCGACTGGGGCAAATACGGGGTGGGCAAGGACGAGCGTTGCGCCCAGTGCATGATGCACTGCGGGTTCGAACCTACAGTAGTCGGCGAAATCGGCAAAAGCTGGAAGGACATTTGGGAAATGGTGCGCTGGAACCTTTCCTGAGAAGTTTTAGCAATCCGATGCACAAGCAAAAAGGCCGTCTGAATAATTCAGGCGGCCTTTTTGCTTGTCTTATGAAATGCGCTATTTTCTTCGGACGGGGAGGAACAGCATGAAGTCTCAACCGGTATGCCCTTCCTTGCGCTGCAGGGCACTTATGGAAACAACCTTGCCACTGCCTTTTCCTTCCGGAGTATAATGAACGGCACGGTTGCTACCGCATTCTTTTGCCGATTTAAGCGCCATGCCGGCGGTCTGCAGCAGCTTTTCGACAGTATCTCCATTGTCCGGAAACAGCGATATGCCGATGCTTGCAGTCAGGCGTCCCGCTGGGAGAGCCTCTTCGCCGGCAAAATATGCATTTTCAATTTTATTTCTGATTCTCTCGGCAATAATTAAAGATTCGCTGGCTGATGCTCCGGGGGCGATAATACAGAACATTCCTCCGCCAAAACGGGTCATAGTATCCATCTGCCGCGAAGAGGCCCTTAGCAGCGCCGCCGTCTTTTTCAGTGCTCCATCGCCGGCATTTCCGCCACATATTTCATTGTAAACCCTGAAAGAGTCCAGGTCGGTCAGCACCACGGCCAGACTGTCCCCCTTCCTGCCGCAGCGGTTCAGTTCCTCCTCCAATCTTAATTCCATGAACCGCCGGTTAAAGAGACCCGTCAGCGGGTCACGCATGGAAATCCGTTCAAGCATTTCCGCTTTTTCATCCGATTCCCAACGTTCGAGTACCATGGAAACCTGGTTCAGCATGGAATCGAGAAGGTCGAGATCGCGTTTCGAGAAGCACTCCCCGCTATTCTTGTCGGAGACATTCAGGACACCGGCGATTTTCCCTTTCACCTTGATCGGTACGCTTACAAAAGATTTTGTCTTGAATCGGTGCCTGTTGCGGATTCCCACCCTTCTGTCTTCCTCAATATTATTCACCAGCATGGGCTTTCCGCTTGAAGCCACTTTACCGGAAATTCCGGACCCGATTTCCAGCTTCATGCTTTTCGCCAGGCGGGAATTCATGCCTATTGCCGTCTCTATGCGCAAGTTGATACCGTCTTCATCGACCAGCATCAGTGAGCCGGAAGAAGCTTCCAGCAGGTCCGCTGCCGCCTCCAGAAGATTCCGGTACAACTCTTCCTTGCTTGCCGCGGATGAAATCGAGGCCGGAAGCGTCATTAGTTTTCCGGTAAGGTTATATCCCCGCTCTTGCTCTCTTTCCTTCATCAGCAGCATCATTTTTGCGGAAAGTCTTCCTGCCAGAAGCTCCAGCAGGCGGACATCCCTCCTGTGCAGTTCCGCATCGAAAAGGGCCAGGAAACCGAGAAGGTCATCACCACACCGGACGGGAATGCATAATACGAAATCGGAATCAACTCCGGGAAACAGGCTCCTCACTTCTTTTCCCGCCAGATTGACATTCTCGTCGCAATTTTCGGAGAAAAGTTCCCGCACCCTTTGAAATGGCAGATCCGCAAAGTTTTCCGGCAAACCGGTCCCGGCCTGAAGTGAAAACCCGTCCCCATCCGCATCCCGAAACACGATGGCGATTTTCGGAAGGTCAAAAAGAATCAGCAGGGCTTCGTTGAGAATCTGGGCGACATCATCCGCGCTTCCGCTTTTGTCGAGATGCAGGGATACCGCCGCAATTGTGTCCAGCCTGTTCATGGTCTTGTCAAGCAACCTGGAATGCAGGTTTTCCCTCTGGAAAGAGGAGATAATTCTGCCGACTTTGACGGCAGTTTCTTTCACGCCCGGGAGAGAGGAAACCGGTAGTTCTTCCAGCTTCTCCAACAGTGAAAATGCATCCAGGTTGCAGGACTTGGCCAGCCCTTCCATCCTGGACAGATCAACCGATTGCTCCCGCAGACCTCCGCCGACAATGCTGTATGAGGTGAGTCCGTCAGGCGAAAAAGGGACTGCGAAATTGAGAAGTCCCGCCCGGCACCGGAAAACGACCGGTTTATTCCTGTTCATGGAAAGAATTACAGCCTTTTCAAACACGGAGCCGCAGAATTCCCCGCATCCTATGCCTGCCGCCAGATCCCGGCATGCGCGCGATTCCGGGCCGAGACGGGTGACCTGCCGGTGTCTTTTGCAGTATACCTCCAGGCTGTAGTCGTCAAGAAACCTGTAACTTCTGAAAAATTCCAGTAGTTCCGCGGGCCTGATTATAATCGTTTCATCAACAAGCATAACCCCTGTCCTCACATGAAGAAATGACCGTTACACCTCTCCCCCGACTACAATCTCCGAAATAAGCAGGGTGGGCTGGGCATCGGAAACCGGCACTCCCTGCCCGTCTTTTCCGCATGTGCCTATTCCGAAACCGAGGTCATCACCAACCATCTCCACCATTTTCAGCACATCAGGTCCGTTTCCGGTGAGGGTCGCTCCACGTACGGGCTCGGTAATGGCTCCTTTTTCTATGAGGTACCCTTCGGAAACATCAAAAACAAAATCACCGTTTACCGTATTCACCTGCCCTCCCCCCATTTTCCTGACAAACAGGCCGCGCTCAACCCCGCGGACAATCGTCTCGGGAGATGTTTCTCCAGGGGCGATCAGGGTGTTTGACATTCTCACAATAGGCTTGGATGTATATGATTCGCGCCTGCCGTTGCCCGTGGAGGAGCAGCCCGCTTTCATGGCGGAAAGACGATCGTGCATATACGACCTGAGAATTCCTTTTTCCACAAGCACCGTCCGTTGTCCCGGCACGCCTTCGTCATCAAACGAGAATGAACCCCTGGCATGGGGGATGGTAGCATCATCGATGACCGTGACGACAGGCGATGCGACCTGCATGCCTATCTTCCCCTTGTAAACAGAAAGACCGGTAAGAGCCAGGTCGGCCTCCAGTCCGTGTCCGATCGCCTCGTGCACCATGGTGCCACCCGCTTCCGATGAGAGCACCACCGGCATCGGTCCAGCCGGCGCCTTGCGCGCATCCAGCATCATCAATGCCCTGCGGCCGGCCGTCAGTGCTATCTGTTCCGGTACATGAGTTTTGAAGATTTCGAACCCCCGCCCCTCGCCCACCGGCTCATATCCTGTCTGGATCACCTGCCCGTCAGATGCAACAACCTGCGCCATGAAAACGGTGCCGGTACGAGTGGCCTCCACAAATTCTCCAAGGGAGTTGGCAACCTGTGTCTTGACTTTTCCGTCCCGGTACATCACCAGGGCCTGGCGTATTCTGGGGTCCAGTCCCCGCGCGGCAATGTTGGCGCGGCTTACAAGCGCCACCTTGTCTCCCAGGGATATGCTGTCGGGTGGGATCTCAATGGGGAATCCTCTGCCGGTACGCTTCGTCCTCATATCGATAGCGCCCGTGAAGCGGTTACCCTTGACGGCGCCAGCCACGGTTTCGGCCAGGGACAACAGAGATGCTTCGGTTATTTCGTTCGTATAGGCATACCAGGTGCGAAGGTCCGAGATTACACGGATTCCAGCGCCGCGGTCGGCGCCGGTTATGACGCGTTCGATCTTGTCGTCTTCACAGACAACGGAGGTGGATGTTCCTTCCTCGAAATAAATGTCAGCGAACTCGCCGCCCGCGGACAGAGCCTTGCGCAGTATTTTGGAAATATCCACCAGATCGAGCATTCCAGTTGCACTCCTGTAATTAATTAAGTTCCAACTGACCGGAACAGTTTTCCGGCAGACTTGTTTCCCTTATTGAAATTTCGCTTTTCAATGCCTGCACAAGCTGCTCCACATCCTCGATAAAACCAGAGGGAATAGAAAGAGAAACGATTCCGTTTTTGGCGTCCACGGTGCTCAGAATCGCCAGGTTGTCATAGGACTCGATAATGAAACGCAGATAAGCAATGTCGCTACGATCGACAATAAAGTATTTTATATGGATTGCCGGATTTTGCAACTAGTCACCTTCAACTTTCCGCAATTGTGCATTTTCCGGAAGTTCACCCTGCAAGGCAACCGTACCTGCGCGGCCCGGTATCTCCGCCATTGAAACTGAACAGGCCGGCGGACCTAGAGATACTGCCTCGGCAGCAGCTTCGGCAAGTGTTACGAAACGGGCTCCGGAACCGGTCAGCCGTCTCAACAAGTCGGCAAACACAGGTGAAAGGCTCATCCCTTCAAGTTCGGCATGGATGGTGTGGACATTGAGGCCGGGTCCGAAAAGAGCAAGATACCTGTCGTTTATCGTTTCAGCGGTAATCCCTTCCAGACCGAGCAGTTCGTCCATGGTAGGGAGGGTGGTGGGAAGCTGAAGTGTGGCGAATGGCTGCCCGTCAAATACCGGGTAGAAAGGAAATCTGCCACGCGTATCGCTGCAGTAATCGAGAGCCATTCCATCCTGCAATTCCAGGGATGTGGGGGACACAGTCCAGCCGGGAGCAGCCACGGTCCGTGGACGTTCTCCGAAAATTTCCAGGAAAGCAGTGCGCGCCAGTTCCATTTCCCTGGCGGCCTCTTCCCTTTTCATTCCGGGCAGTTTGTCGTGCCACAGGACATGGTCCCAGCAGTGGATGCCGACCTCGTGCCCATTATCTTTTACTTTCCTCATGATCTGCGGAAATGACGCACCTATCATGGGTGCCGGAAGCAGAGTACCGTACAGGAGCGTTCTCAGGCCATACATGGAAGGCGCTCCGGTGCGGAGCATCTTTTTCAGGAATCCCTTCCTGGTGAATATGCGGCGTATGGCCTTGCCTGAATTATCGGGGCCCAGCGAAAAATAGAATGTGGCCTTTACCCCGAAAGATTCGAGAATCTCAAGTAACCGGGGAACTCCATCCCTGGTGCCGACATGGGTATCGACATCTACCTTCAAGGCGACTGAAATCTGTTTCATGACTGGGTCAGCTGTACGATCTTGTCTTTCTCTTCAACCAGGTAGAAATCGAGGGTTTTTCTCAGCGCATCGTCTATGGCGGTTATCGGCTCCCAGCCGAGCTTTTCTTTGGCGGCCCGTACGGATGGGACGCGGGTCAGAATGTCCTGGTACCCGCTGCCGTAAAATTCGCCGGAAGTCACTTCGACAAGCCTGCACTTTTCGGCTTTGTCCCGGAAATGCGGGTATTCGCCGACCAGTTCGATCAACTTGACTGCCAGCTCCCTGACAGACAGATCGTTGGCGGGATTGCCGATGTTGAAGATGCCGCCGTCAGCGCAACCGTCCTTATTTTCGATAATTTGCATCAGACAGTCGATACCGTCTTCCAGGAAGGTGAAGGAACGGCGCTGCGTTGCCGCCGTCCACCAGCTTGTATCGGCTCTCCGGCCAGGATGTTGTAAAGGAACTGGGTGAGGACCCGGGAGCTCCCTTCCTTGGCGGTGGAGATGCTGTCCAGCTCGGGGCCGATCCAGTTGAAGGGGCGGAACAGTGTAAAGCGGAGCCCTTCATGTTCGCCATAGGCGTAGATGACCCGGTCGAGCATCTGCTTGGCGCAGGAATAAATCCAGCGCTCCTTGTTGATGGGGCCGAGCACGAGGGGAGAGTTCTCTTCGTCGAATTCCCGATCCGGACTCATGCCGTAGACCTCGGAGGTGGAGGGGAAGATGACCCGCTTATTGTACTTCACGCACTGGCGGATGATCTTCAGGTTCTCCTCGAAATCCAGCTCGAAGACCCGCAGTCGGGTCCTTCACATAGGTGACAGGGGTGGCGATGGCCACCAGCGGCAGCACCACGTCGCATTTCTTGATGTTGTACTGATCCATTCCTTGTTGATGGTGATGTCCCCTTCCAGGAAATGGAAGCGGGGATCGCCCGAGGGAGTGTTCGAGCTTGTCGTCGGCCATGTCCAGGCCGTAGACTTCCCAGTCGGTGGTGTTCGAGGATGCGGTTGGTGAGGGCGTTGCCGATAAAGCCGTTGACGCCCAAGATTAGTACTTTCATGTATTCTCCTGTATTTTTATGGTGTTAAATGTCAGTCAGGTATCAGGTATCATGTGACAGCTCGGTAATGAAATGAATTAGCCTTTGACAGTTTAAAACCTGAAACCTGAATGTTAGCCAGTCATTCAAATATTTTTCCATCAACCTGCTTAACCGAAGAGAAATCGGATGCATTTATCTCGTTTTCCCCTTCAAACTGCAGGGAACGTATTTCCAGCAGTCCGTCCCCGGTCCCCACCACAAGCGGAGCCATGGAAACGATTTCGCCCGGCTTCCCGTTACCATCTGTCGGCCATGCCTTCCAGATGAGGACCTTTTTCCCGTTGAGATAGGTATAAGCACCTGGATACGGGTGGGTGACGCCGCGCACCAGATTATATATCGCAACTGCACTCTTGTTCCAGTCGATCCGGCCGTCTTCCGGTTTTCTGCCGCCGAAATAGCTCCCGCTTCGGCAGGTTCATGGCTCTCCGTGCTGCCTTCCCTTCCCGCAGCAGAGGCCAGGCTCGGGCCATCACCTTTTCCGCTGCATCGGTTACCTTGGTGAAGACATCAGAGGCGGTGTCGGTAAAGTCGATAACAACTTTCTCCTGATCAACGATATCGCCGGCATCGGGCTTGGCCACCATGTAGTGCAGAGTGGCGCCGGTTTGCTTTTCCCCGTTGATGATCGCCCAGTTGACAGGTACCCGTCCCCGGTAAGCGGGCAGATAGGAGCCGTGCATATTCAGTGCTCCGCGGAGAGGAATTTCGAGAATCTCTTGTTTTATCATGAAACGGTAATAGAAGGAAAAGAGAAAATCCGGCCGCAGATCTCGAGAAATGCCATATTCTCCGGCAGGTTTATATCGCTTGTATAACAGGGGATACCGTTTTTCCCGGCCAGTTCGCGCACGGACCCGAACCAGATTTCCTCGGTCGGTGAATCTTCATGGGTAAACACGGCTTCCACACGCGCCCCCTGGCGCAGAAGTTCAGCCAGACACCTGCATCCGACGTTATGATAGGCACAGACTGCGACCCTGGCCCCCGTTTCCTTATTCCTCAAAACCGTGCAGCCTCCTTATGACATATCTCGGCCGGCGCCTGACTTCCTGGTAAATCCTGCCCACGTATTCCCCGACAAAACCGATGCCGAATATTACGATACCGATGAAGAAGAAAAGGATGGCAAACAGGGTAAAGACCCCTTGCACCTCGGCTCCGACTATGAATCGCCGGATCATCAGAAACATGGCGAACACCAGGGAGAGGAAGGCGGTGACGATACCGAACAGGGCAAAAAGCTGCAGCGGCACCACGGAAAATCCGGTAACGAGGTCGAAATTGAGGCGGATCAGTTTGTACAGGGAATATTTGCTGTCCCCTTCAGCCCGCTCGGCATGGGAAACCTCTATTTCCACTGGATTGGAGGCGAAGGTCTGGGCGAGCGCCGGAATGAACGTGGTGGTTTCACGGCACCGGTTGATATTGTCTATGATGCTCCTGTGATAGGCTCTCAGCATGCAGCCGTAATCGTTCATCCGCATGCCGGTCATTCTGCTAACCGTGGCATTGACTACTCTGGATGCCATTTTGCGGAACAGCGTATCCTGCCTGTTTTTTCTTATGGTGCCGACCACGTCATGACCCTTTTCCATCTCCAGCACCAGGTTGGGAATTTCTTCCGGCGGGTTTTGCAGGTCGGCGTCGAGGGTGATGATGATATCTCCGGAACACTGCTCGAATGCCGCGAGGATAGCCATATGCTGGCCAAAATTGCCGTTGAACTCGATGATTCTCATCTCCGGTATTTCCGGCAGTTTCGCTTTCAGCATCGACAGCGAGCGGTCCCGGCTGCCGTCATCGGTAAAGATGATTTCAAACGGCCTCCCCATATTTTTCATTACCGGATAAAGGCGCTCAATCAAACTATCGAGATTGGATTCCTCGTTATAGACCGGTATGACGACCGATATGCTGGTTTTTTGCTCCATTTGCTTTCCTTCCGAAGCGGCGTGCGACATGCCCGCCTTTCTTCATTTATGGTTTCGCGAAATCACTTTCTTCACCGCTTCCGCCACATCCCGTGCATCGTCCATGGTCATCGAAGGAAAAAGCGGCAGTGACAGGATGCGGTCCGAGGCATAATCAGCGTTGGGAAGCTCACCGTCCGGCATCTTCAGGCTGTCACGGTAATAGGGATGATGGTGAACCGCCTTGAAATGAAGGCCCGTCCCGATGTTTTCCTTTTTCAGCTCATCCATGAACGAGTCCCTGTCTATCGACAGTTTTTCCACCCTGACCAAAGGAGTATAGAGGTGCCACGCATGGCGGTTGTCATAGGGGACCGGTTCCGGAATAGCGATCTCATCCATCGGCGAGAAAACCTCGTTATAGAACTCGGCGATTTCCCTGCGGCGCTTGATGAAAGCATCGAGCTTGCGCAACTGATGGATTCCGATGGCAGCCTGGATATCGAGCATATTGTATTTGAAGCCGGGCAGAACGATATCGTAATTCGGCGTCCCCTGCGAGGAATACCTTTTCCAGGCTTCCTTGCTCATGCCGTGAAACTTGAGAAGCGACATTTCCTCGGCCAGAAGCTCGTCACCGGTGCATGCCATGCCGCCTTCACCGGTGGTGATATTTTTTATGGGATGAAAGGAAAATACCGAAATACCTGGCAAAGAACCTATTTTCTTTCCCTTGTATTCGGTTCCGACTGCATGGGCGGCATCCTCTATAACCTTGAGACCGAATTCACCGGCCAGGGAGAAGATTTCGTCCATATCACAGGGCTGACCGGCAAAATGAACCGGTATGACAGCCTTTGTCCGGCTGGTAATTTTCTTTCTTATTTCCGCCGCATTTATATTCAGAGTGCCGGGCTCGATATCCGCCAGTACCGGCCTGGCACCGACCCGCACTATCATGTTCACGGTTGCGGCGAAGGTCATCGGCGTAGTTATGACTTCGTCTCCTGGCCCGATGCCGAGTGCCAGGAGCGCCACGTGCAAACCGGCCGTGGCCGAATTCAGGGCAACCGCATATGACGCCCCGGTATAAGCCCTGATCGCGTCCTCGAATATCTTGACTTTCGGACCGGTGGTAATCCAGCCCGACTTCAGCGAATCCACAACTTCATTTATCTCGTCTTCTTCGATTACAGGCCTGGAAAAAGGCAGGAAATCCTCGCGCAAAATGCACCCCCAGCGAAATGTATACGTTTATATCGCACAAAACAACCCGGCATGACAACAATTTTCGCCGCATAAACCTAATGGTTGGAAATGAGGAATATATTACTCTTATGTCCCAGAATCCTTGCCGGCGTCTTTGTCACTTTTTTCAGGCCTGCCAGGTCAGACTCTTTTATTAGCGTAAACAGACGTACGGGTGAATCCCACAGTTTGTCGAACGCGGATCGGCTGATAAACCACGCCCTGTTGTCCCCCTGGTCACTGCCGAACTCAAGTTCTCCCTTGTAGTCTACAATCAGGATACGTTGACCTGTATAAAAAGGCAGTCCCTGCTGATACCACCCGTAGCAGGCAATTATATCTCCGTCCCTGAAGTCCCGTCCGGCGATACGCGCCAGTTCGGGCGTGGCTTTCCTTTCCGCCAGTTTGCCGAACACGAAGGGAGGACCGGCAACGGCCAGAAGCAGTGACATTGCGGCGATCGACGCGAACATCGCCGGAGCGCTCCCCTTAAGGACTGCCGCGAAGGCGGCAACACCTCCGACCAGCAAAATGGTTCCGATTACGATAAAGGCAGCCGGGTCCAGCTTCAGTTTGTGGGCAAAAAGAGGATAGATCAGTATGCCCAGAGCGGCAAGAATCACGACCAGCGCTGCTCCGTAGGCATTTAATCTCATGCCCGCGACTCCCTCATCAAGAATGAGCGAAAATGTCCTGCCGGTCAGCAGGGCAACAGCCGGAAAAATCGGGATAATGTAAGGGATCAGCTTGGAATCCGACATGGAAAAGAATAAGAAGATGAGCACTGTCCAGATCACCAGGAACAGTGCCGGGCCGTTTACAGCCGGACGTTTTTCCCGCCATGTTTCACTGAATACTGCCGGCAGATAAAGGGTCCAGGGGAACATGCACCCCAGCAGGACCGGGATGAAATACCAGGGCGGCTGATACCTGCCATGCACCTTGGTAAGGAAACGTTCGAAATGTTCATGAATGAAAAAGAAACGGGCGAATTCGGGATTTTTTGCGGAAACCAGTACAAACCATGGCGCAGCGATTAGAAGAAACAATATGGTGCCGGTCACTATTCTCATTTCTTTCAAAATCTTCCACCGTCCGGTGAAGACGATAAAGAAAAAAATAATGCCGCCGGGAAGCACAATACCGATAAGTCCCTTGGCCAGGACAGTCAGCGCGGCGGATACATAAAACAGATAATAATAAAGTTTTTTCTTCTTTTCCCCATCCCCGACTGCAAGGAGAAAAAAACCGAGGGTCGCGGTCATGCAGAGTGTCAGGGGCATGTCTATAATATTCATCCGCGCCTGGGCAAGAAAACCCGCCGAAGTGCCCAGGACCAGGGCGGCAAGAATGCCTTCACGACGGCCGAAAATCTTCCTTCCGATGTGGTAAGTGAGCAGAACGGTCAGAAGCCCCGATAATGCCGGAAAGAAGCGTGCAGCAAATGCGTTCTGTCCGAAAATCGTAAACGAGAGGGAATTCAGCCAGTAGAGAAGCGGCGGTTTTTCAAAATATTTCACATGGTTCAGGTACGGGGTTATAAAATCGGCCCTTGCCAGCATCTCCCGTGGTATTTCCGCATATCGCCCTTCGTCCGGCTCCAGAAGCGGTATTCTCCCGAGAAACTGGAAAAAGGCCGCCCCGAACAAAAGGAAGAGAATGCCCAGATCCTTCCTGGCGTTCCCCTCCTTTCCGGTAATAAAATTCATAACTGCTTTCATAAACCTGACATCCTCACGTTCCTTTATATTTGGTAAAAATACTCATCATTCATCGCATTGACCTTTGAACGTCATTGTTTTTCCCGCCTGATGAGGTCATATTTCTCCGCGGGGAAAGGGACATGCATCCTGACACGCTGGTTCGGATTGGCGCATTGCGGGGGAGGACCTTTCCGGTTGGAATCATCCGCGCCGGTCATTTCGCTGATAATGAATAGATGAGAAGACATGCCTCTGCCGATGAACTCTACTGTATCACCGACTGTAAACCGGTTTCTGGCTTCAACAATAATTGCGCCGTCATCACCCGCTTCCAGAACAACTCCGATAAAATCATAGTCCCGGATATACGCGGAATGATACTCATGGCCGGTTTCCGAGGGTTTGCCGAGAAAAAAACCGTTGGTATAACCGCGATGGCTGATCTTGCGCAGCTCGTCCATCCACTCCGGCCGGAAGGAGTAGGATGCAGGGTCTTCACAATACCGGTCCAGCGCATCCCGGTAAACCCTCACCACTGATGCCAGATAGTGAATTCCCTTCATGCGACCCTCAATTTTAAGGGAATCCACTCCGCTTTCGACCAGTTGCGGAATATGTTCCAGCAGGCACAGATCCTTGGAGTTGAATATGAAAGTACCGGTCCCGTCTTCCCATACGGGAAAATACTCACCGGGACGTTTTTCCTCGACCAGCGAGTAGTTCCAGCGGCAGGGGTGGGCACATTCTCCGGTGTTGGCATTGCGTCCTGTCATGACGCTGGAAAGCAGACAGCGGCCCGAGTAAGAGATGCACATGGCACCGTGGGCGAACACCTCAAGTTCGATGCCTGTCCTTTTTCTCACTTCACTCATGCCCTCAAGGGACATTTCCCTGGCGAGATTGATCCTGCGAATCCCTTGCTTTTCCCAGAACAGGACACTTCTCCAGTTCGTAGTATTGGCCTGGGTCGAGAGATGCAGAGCCATTTCCGGCGAGACTTCCCGGACCATGTCTATCACTCCGGGATCGGCTACGATGTAGGCATCGAACGGAATGGCCGCAATCTCTTCCAGGTAGGCAGACAACCCATCGATATCGCCATTGTCGGGATAACTGTTGATGGTCAGATATGCTTTCACCCCATGATCGTGACAATAACACACTGCATCTTTCATCTCCACAATCGAAAAATTATCGGTCAGGCTTCTCAGGTTATATGACTTGCCACCAAGGTAAACGGCATCCGCGCCGTAATGCACGGCAATGCGCATTTTCTCCATATTTCCTGCGGGCGCCAGCAGCTCGGGTTTATACAAAAATTTCAGCCTCCATTACAGTTGATTAAAAGACTGTCCGCAAATAACGTTCCGGACGTGATCACCCGGAACGTTATTTGCGGACAGTCTCCCGTGCTAATTTTTCCAAAAATCGTAGCATATTCAACCGTGTATTAAAACCAAAAAGGGAGCTTTCTTCTTGACAAAAAGCATGAAATGTCTTTTATTATTGCAATTCTATTTTTCTGGAGGGACTATGCGCCTGAAGTTCTGCTTTTTTGCGGGTATTCTCCTGCTGGTGACCGGTTGTGCCGGACAGAAGGAAATTGTTCGGAAACAGGCTGAGATCGAATCAAGGATGGAGTTCCTTGCCCAGGGCAACAAGGCCCTCACCGTACAGGTCGCGCAATTGTCCGAAGAACTCAGGCAGGTGAAAGATCAGGTTCAGAACCATTCAACGGCAATCAGTGATCTGAGAGCGTCAGCCGAAAAGGCCGCAAACGTCACGGAAGCAGGCACTGCGTCGAAAGAGCAACCCCCTCCTGTCCAACCTTTCGTAACAAAAATCGAACTGATAAACAACGATTCGAAAGCAATTGAAAAAACAGACCGATCCTCGGCAGCCTACATGGAAGCGTTCGGACTGTATAGCGCGAATAATTATCCCGCCGCCATCAAGGCTTTCAAGTCATACCTGGGGAAATATCCCCATACCGAATTCGCGGTCAATGCCCAGTACTGGATCGGTGAATGTTATTACTCCATGTCCGATCTGCCCAAGGCTCTGGAGTCTTTTAACAAAGTTATCGCTGTTTATCCTGCCGGCAAAAAAGTTCCCGACGCCATGCTGAAAATCGGCTACACAGAGTTTGCCATGAAAGAACCCGACAAGGCGGCAACAACTCTCAATTCACTCATCGGGAAATTTCCGGACAGTCCGGCGGCGGCAAAGGCCAGGGAAAGGCTCGGCACCCGGTAAAAATCGTGAGAGCTCAAGACCGTTCAAATTCCTGAGGTTTAGACAAGGAACATTTCTTGCTTAATTATCACCCTGGGAAAGATTTTACCGATGTCAAAAAATGGAAAATACCACGAGGTGAGTATGAAAAGAATCCTGATTGCTGTTCTTATCTCAGTTTGCGCCTTGGCCATCCCCCTTTCGGCACTTGCCCAGCCAGACGAACCCGTCATCTATGTCATCAAGAAAGGCGATACCCTGTGGGGACTGTCAGACCGCTTTCTGAAAGATCCATTCTACTGGCCAAACCTCTGGGCCCGCAACCCGAAGATAACCAATCCGCATCTGATATTCCCGGGGCAGAGGGTTAAGATCTATCCCGACAGGATCGAGATAGAAGAGATGCCGGTTGCGGCTCAAACTCCGCCGTCTGTCACACGCAAGCATGTAAAGGTAAAAGCTCCGGAAGCAGAAGTTGCCGAAGAGCAGTCTTTTCCGGTCATCGGCTCGGAAGGTTTTATCCTCGAGAAAAAAATGAGCCCTGCGGGCTACATAATTGTGACAAATAATGACAGGTTGATTGTCGGAACGGATGATATTGTTTATACCGACATAGGCAGAAGCAGCGGGGCGAAGGCCGGTGAACGCTTTTCGATTTACAAAAAAATGGAAGTTGTAAAACATCCGGTTACCGGAGCGGTTCTCGGCAACCGGGTTGAATCACTCGGAAGCCTGAAGCTCACCGATCTTGAAAAGGAAAACTCCAAGGCGGTAATCACGAATGTTTACCAGGAAGTCAGCCCGGGAGCGTATCTCATGCCGTATCGTAACCGCAAGCGGGAAATATATCTCAAAGCCGCCAAAAAGAACCTTCATGGATATATCGTTTCGGCCCGGCATAACATCATAACCACCGGAACCGGCGAAATCGTGTACCTGGACCTCGGCAAAAAGCAGGGTCTTGAAACCGGCAACCTGTTATATGTGGTTCGGGACGTAAAACCGGACAAACTGTACACTAACAGGGACGTCGGGGAACTTCCGCAGGATGTTATCGGTGCGGTGGTGGTTGTCGATACGGGGGAAAATACGTCCACGGCCCTGATTGTCAAAAGCACCAAGGAAATTTATAGAGGAGACAAGGTTGTTCTGAACAAAAACTGACACACTCCCCGGAGCAAAAAAGGACTGGTTGATAAGACCAGTCCTTTTTTATTTTTTGGGCAGCATATCCATATCCCATATCAAATATAAAACATGGACTATTTATTCTGGTTTGCCCTCAAAAGCGTCCCCCATGTGGGGAATGTGACCTTCCGTCGGTTGCTGGACCGGTTCGGCTCCGCCGAGAATGTTTTCAAGGTGTCTGCAGAAGAACTGGCGTCCGGTCGGAGGGATACGCCCGGAGACGGTTGCCTGCATTGGAAGCCATGATTTAAGGGCCGAAGCCGAGGCGGAAAACCGGGCCGTCGTTCAGGGCGGGGAAGGATAGCAAAGGTCTTAATCTGGTGTCTGTTGCTGTTCAACATACTGCTGAATAATAGCTATCGGCGCACCGCCGCAAGAGGCTGCAAAATATGAAGGACTCCATAGCATGTTTTTCCAATATCGTTTTTCAATATCCGGCCTTTGCTTACGTAGGAGCCGCTGGAAACACCTTTCAGGCTGTTGACCAGGGCGGCAATCGCTACTTTAGGCGGATATTCAACCAGCAGATGAACATGGTTATCTTCACCATTCATTTCAGTAAGCGAAGCATCAAAATTGGTACAAACGCTTGCAAAGATCACTCGTAAACGCTCAATTGCATCTTTGTCGAACACATGCTTTCTGTATTTTGTCACAAAGACCAAATGAGCATGCATCTTGAAAACACAGTGTCTACCATGTCGTAATTTCGTTGTTATTTCTCATAGGCCAAAGTATAATACAAACCATGAAGCGTTTGCAAGCCTATAAATACCAGTTGAAGACCAATGAGACGGAAGAACGTATATTACGCCGTTTTGCCGGTTCATGTCGGTTCATATTCAATAAGGCGCTCGCGCTGCAGCAGGAAAACCGCGAAGCCGGTAATAAGTTCATTGGCTACGTTGCAATGGCAAAACTACTTACCGAATGGAGGCACACACCCGAGACGGAATGGCTTTCGGAAGCCCCTATACATCCTCTTCAGCACACCTTGAAGGATTTGGAACGAGCCTATAAAAACTTCTTTGCCAAACGTGCGGACTTCCCCAGATTCAAAAAGAAAGGTCAAGGCGACTCTTTCCGCTATCCAGACCCCAAGCAATTCAAGCTCGATCAAGACAACAGCCGTATCTTCCTCCCTAAAATCGGCTGGCTTCAGTACCGGAACAGCCGGATCATCGAAGGCACCCCCAGGAATGTAACCGTCAGTCAATCAGGAGGCCGCTGGTATATCAGCATCCAGACCGAAAGAGACGTTGAACAACCGGTACACCCTTCACTCGATCATCGGCATCGACGTAGGTATTGCCAAGCTTGCCACCCTGTCAGACGGCACCGTGTTTGAGCCGGTCAACAGCTTTAAGAAAAATCAACAACGTCTTGCGCAGTATCAACGGGCAATGTCACGTAAAAAGAAATTCAGTAGTAATTGGAAAAAAGCCAAATTAAAGCTTAACAAGCTCCACACCCGGATTGCCAATTGCGGCAAAGACTATCTTCATAAGACCACTACCACAATCAGCCAAAACCACGCGATTGTATGTATTGAGGATTTGAAGATAAGGAACATGTCAAAATCCGCGCATGGTACTATCGAAAAACCGGGTAGGAATGGTAAAAGCCAAGTCAGGACTTAACAAATCCATCCTCGATCAAGGCTGGTTTGAATTCAGGCGGCAACTTGAATACAAACAAGTCATGGCTAGGCGGGGAAGTTCACAGTCCCAGCACGAAATACCAGCCGGAAATGCAATGTTTGCGGGCATATAGCGCCGACAACCGCAAGAAGCAAGCATATTTAAATGCATCGCTTGCGGCTATGAAGCCAATGCGGACATTAATGCAGCATGTAACATTTTAACGGCGGGACATGCCCGGTTAGCCTGTGGAGTGAACGGCGCATTCATACCGTCAGCAGCAGGAACCCACCGAAGCAATCAAGCCTTTGCCTGAATGCCGTTGGAATCTCCGTCTTCTGGGCGGGGAGGAAGTCAAGTAATTTATCCAGCGGAAAACCGGCGGCTTTTCGCCGAAATAGCTGAAAACGGCGCTCTTGTATCCGAATTCCCCATGGGCAGTGAGCCGCGTCCGGAAAATTTCCCGCGGCGAAACCGGATCATCAGCGGCATTTTTCTGGGGCGGGATGTATTCGACATCCCCGGCAACATCACTTACGGCAACAGCAGGGGGACGAACAGGCTCATCAAACAGGGAGCAAAACTGGTGGAGAGGGTCGAAGACATCCTTGAAGAATTGCCGCCCGGCAGACTGAAGAAGGATTACGGGCGCAGGATATAAAAATCACATTAAGCCCTCGGGAAGCCGGAATTTATACCCTGCTGGCGGGATACCCGTTGCATATCGACGAAATTATGGAGAAAAGCGCGTTGACAGTGGGTGAAGTTTCAGCTATTTTACTGCGCTTGGAACTGAACGGTATGATAACCCAGTTGCCAGGGAAATATTTTAACGTTACATGAAAACGGATTAAAATGATCCGGACCGTCTCTTTTGCGCCTGCGAAGGTTGAAACGTAAGGGGCAAAGGGATATCATTGGTAAAGCGGTTGCCTTAATCTTCAGGCTCCCATATCAAAACCAGACAAACGGTGAAATTATGTCGCAAAATCTCGTTATAGTCGAATCACCCGCCAAAGCGCGGACAATCGAAAAGTTTCTCGGCCCTGATTACAAGGTCCTGGCGTCGTACGGTCACGTACGTGCCCTGCCGAGCAAACAGGGTTCAGTGGATATAGAACACGAATTCGAGCCGAAATATGCCGTGCTCCCTGAAAGCAAGAAACATATTCAGGCCATTAAAAAAGACCTTGAAAAAAGTGACAGTCTTTTGCTTGCAACTGACCCCGACCGCGAGGGGGAGGCAATTGCATGGCATCTTCTGGCCGCACTCGGCCTGGATAAGCCGAAGACCAAGGACAAGTTTCCGGTTCGAAGAGTCGTATTCCACGAAATTACACGTGATGCAATTATCAATGCCGTCCAGAACCCTCGGGACATTTCCATCGATCTGGTCGATGCACAACAGGCCAGGTCCGTTCTCGACTATCTGGTAGGTTTCAACCTTTCCCCTTTTCTCTGGAAAAAAATCCGCTACGGCCTGTCCGCCGGCCGCGTACAATCCGTTGCACTTCGTCTCATCTGCGAACGGGAAGAGGAAATCAAGGTCTTCAACATCCAGGAATACTGGACAATCAACGCGGAACTGGCAAACGCATCCGGGCAGAATTTCTCCGCAACCCTTGTGGAGGCGGGAAGCGGTAAACTCGGAAAGTTCGACGTTCCCGACAAGGAAGCCGCCGACAGGTTACTCCTTGCCCTCGAAGCACGCAACTACCAGGTAGACAAGGTCACCCGCAGTGAACGCAAGCGGCTCCCCTCTCCGCCCTTCACCACCTCGACCCTGCAGCAGGAGGCAGCCAGGAAGCTCGGTTTTTCCGCAAAGAAAACCATGTCGGTCGCCCAGAAGCTTTATGAAGGCATAGACGTTGGAGAAGGACCGCTGGGACTCATCACCTACATGCGTACGGACAGCGTGGTCCTTTCCCAGCAGGCGCTCAAGGAAGCAGCTGAACTGATTTCCGTCACCTACGGCAAAGAATATGGCCTTGCCAAACCGCGCTTTTTCAAGAACAAGGCAAAGAACGCCCAGGAAGCGCATGAAGCCGTGCGTCCCACTTATCTCTCGAAAATACCGGCAAGCATTAAACAATATCTGACACCGGACCAGTACAAGCTTTACGATCTCATCTGGAAGAGGACCGTAGCCTGCCAGATGGCCGAGGCGCTCCTCGACCAGACATCCGTCGACATAGACGCGGGAGATGGCTACAAATTCAGGGCCTCGGGCACAGTCATACGATTCCCCGGCTTCATGAAACTTTACATCGAGGGTACTGATGACGAGGCCGGAGACAAGGAGGGAACTCTCCCACCTCTCGAACAGGGAGAAAAACTGGATCTTCGTCAGTTAGTGCCACAACAGCACTTCACCCAGCCGCCACCCCGCTATACGGAGGCTACCCTGGTAAAGACCCTCGAGGAATACGGTATCGGCCGCCCCTCGACCTATGCCTCCATAATGAACACCCTGATAGAACGCAAATACGTGAAACTTGATAAAAAACGCTTCCACCCGGAAGATATCGGCATGGTGGTTAACAACCTGCTGGTCAAACATTTCACCCATTACGTCGACTACAACTTTACCGCATCTCTCGAAGAGGAACTTGACCAGGTCTCCCGCGGAGAAAAGAAATGGAAGCCTCTCCTGGAGGAATTCTGGGAACCCTTTTATTCTCTGCTTAAGCAGAAAGAGGGAGAAATCAGCAAATCGGAAATTACGACGGAAGCAACCGACCAGGTCTGCCCCGATTGTGGAAAACCGCTGGTAGTCAAACTGGGCAAGTTCGGCAAGTTTTACGCTTGTTCCGGGTATCCGGAATGCAAATTCATCCGCTCCCTTGAAAAAGAAAGCAAAGAGGCAGAGGAACCGGTCTATTCGGATGAAAAATGTGACCTGTGCGGAAGCCAGATGCTGATCAAGAGCGGCCGTTACGGAAAATACCTGGCCTGTTCGGCCTATCCGACATGCAAGAATATTCAGCCCCTGGTCAAACCGAAGGGAACCGGCATAACCTGCCCCGAGTGCGGACAGGGGGAATTGATGGAGAAAAAATCGCGCTACGGCAAACTCTTTTATTCATGCAACCGCTATCCCCAGTGCAAATTCGCCCTTTGGGACCGCCCCGTGGAAAAGCCATGCCCTAAATGCGGTTTTCCGCTTCTGGTGGAAAAGGTTTACAAGAAAAAGGGCACATTTCTCAAATGCCCCAAGGAAGGATGCGATTACAAGAGCGACGAGTAACGCGTCACTTGTCACTGGATTTCAAATGCAACAAAATCAGGCTGGTGAAATAACTATAATCGGCGGCGGGCTTGCGGGCTGCGAGGCGGCCTGGCAGATTGCGGAACGGGGTGTTCCCGTTAAACTGCATGAAATGAAGCCTGCAAGGTTTTCCCCGGCCCACACCCTGCCCGGACTTGCAGAACTGGTCTGTTCCAATTCCCTGCGTGGCGAGTCCCTTGAGAACGCCGTCGGCCTCCTCAAGGAAGAACTCAGGCGTTTGGGGTCGCTTTTCATGGAAGCAGCAGATGCAACGAGAGTTCCCGCGGGCGGTGCACTGGCGGTTGACCGGGAACTTTTTTCCTCCTATATCAGCAGTAATATCGAATCCCATCCCCTGATTTCCGTAATCCGCGGAGAAGCCAACAGTATCCCCGAATCCGGAATCGTGGTTCTAGCGTCCGGGCCACTGACCAGTGATACTCTTGCCACCGCAATCGGTAAACTGACGGGCGACTACCTCTATTTCTACGATGCCATCGCACCGATAGTGACCTCCACATCAATAGACGATTACAAGATATTCCGTGCTTCCCGCTATGGGAAGGGCGATGGTGACGATTATCTTAACTGCCCTCTGGACGATGAGCAATACCGTGCATTCGTTGAAGCTCTTCTGGAAGGGGAAAAGGTCCCTTCCAGGGATTTCGAGAAAGTAGTGCATTTCGAAGGATGCATGCCGGTCGAGGAACTTGCCGCACGGGGTATCGACACCCTTAGATTCGGCCCTATGAAACCGGTTGGGCTCGTCGACCCACGGACGGGAAGGGAACCGCATGCCGTGGTCCAGCTGCGCCTGGAAAACCGGGAGGGGAGCATGTACAATCTGGTCGGGTTCCAGACCAAGCTAACCTATCCTGAGCAGAAACGCATTTTCAGGATGATACCCGGTCTTGAAAATGCCGAATTCGTAAGGCTTGGCTCAATGCACAGAAACACCTTTATCAATTCTCCGCACCTGCTCCATGATACCCTGCAGCTGAAAAGTGACCCCCGTATTCTGTTCGCCGGGCAGATCACCGGCGTTGAAGGTTATGTCGAATCGGCGGCAAGCGGCTTTCTAGCTGGAATTAACGCCACCGTCCTCTCACGCGGATCTTCACCGTTCGTCCCTCCCGCAACCACCGCCATGGGTGCTCTCGTCCGTCATGTAACCAATACAGATTTCCGGCACTTCCAGCCGATGAACATAAATTACGGACTCTTCCCGGAATTGCCCGGCAGGGTTAAAAAGAAGGAGCGCAGATCGCTGTTCGCAGAACGAGCCTTGACGGATCTGGATGATTGGCGGAAAAATTTATAACCAAACATTTGGATGCCCCTGAACGCCGACCCGGCCTTCGTAGGCAAAGCTGCTTCGGCAGAGTAGACAGCGCTAGAGCGCGAAGCGCGTGGATAACATCTTAATTCAAGAATTACAAGCATTTACACGTTGCTGACTGCTATTTGTGACAATAATCAGAATTTCACCCAACTTTGGAAATTAAAAATGGACAAGGATAAAGAAAAACAGGAAATTTCCGTTCTCGGCAGACTCTTCTCCCTCGAAGCCCTGCTGATTATCATGGGTCTGCTTTCCCTCATTTCGGGACTAATCGTCAACGATCCCACCAGGATACTTCTTGGCATGATTATACTCGGCGGATTTTTCCTTTATTTTCTTTACAGGAAAAGGACTTCCAGAAAATGACGCAAAAACCCGATACTTCCGGGAAAATAATCCTGGCATCGGCATCACCGCGCCGGGCGGAACTTTTAGACACCGCTGGAATAAGGTTCGAAACCGTACCGGGAGAACTGGAGGAGATTTATCAGCCTGGAGAAACCCCGGCAGAGCATGTTCTGCGCCTAGCAACGGAGAAGGCCCTGGAAGTTGCCGGAAAGTCCGAGGGACGGTTTTTTATCGGCGCAGACACCATTGTCCTGTGTGACGGTGAAATCATGGGCAAACCGAAGGATCAGTCTGACGCCGAACGGATGCTGGCGAAACTTTCAGGCAACGTCCACGAAGTCATCACCGGTTTCACTGTTTACGACAAGGAAGTGAATTCGGCAATTGACGGAACTGTTTCCACCCGTGTCTATTTCAAGCCGTTACATAAAGAAGAGATCGACGCCTATATAGAAACCGGATGCCCCTTTGACAAGGCGGGCGCCTACGCCATCCAGGGGGGGGCGGCTTATATGATCAGAAAAATAGAGGGATCTTACACCAATGTGGTCGGACTGCCGCTGTGCGAAGTCGTAGAAGCACTGCGGGAAATGGGCGCGGTTTAACACAATATGCCGGCACTGAGCCTGCAAATATGGATAGAAAGCAGATTAAAAATTGATCAAGACTGATTCAGACAGAATTAGAAGTTTGCGAACAAAACCCTGAAGCAGTTTTATTCTCTCATCAATTATATTTGTTCTTGCAGTGCCGATCCGGATAATTTCGGTGTTAATCACCGTCAAGTTGCCGTATTCAGGATGAAACGAGTCGGATATGTCCATAGCTGATAACCTTAAATACATTTTGGAACGAATCGAAAAAGTGTCGCTTCGGGCCGGACGCGTTCCGGAATCGGTGCGTCTGGTCGCCGTTTCCAAGACCAAGCCTGCAGAGGCGGTAATTGAAGCGCTGAAAGCGGGACAGAGAATCTTCGGCGAAAATTATGTGCAGGAGTTCACTGCCAAGGCACCGCTGGTAACAGAGTCCGTCGAGTGGCACTTTATCGGCTCCCTGCAAAGCAACAAGGTGAAATATATAGCCGGCCTTGTCTCCCTGATCCATTCCGTAGACCGGCTTTCCCTGGCAATGGAAATAGAAAAGCAGTGGGGAAAACTCGGGAAAACCTGTGATATCCTGGTAGAGGTCAACTTATCCGGAGAGGAGTCGAAGG
The DNA here is from genome assembly GCA_963815135.1 of uncultured delta proteobacterium. Classification (GTDB taxonomy): domain Bacteria; phylum Desulfobacterota; class Desulfuromonadia; order Geobacterales; family Geobacteraceae; genus CAIWTU01. Next base: position 414,728 of record CAWFFO010000011.1, on the reverse strand, counting down.
CCGGAATAACCAGGGCGGAAGCGGTTCGGCTCGTCAGGGAAATTGCGAGGCTGCCCCATCTGAGGATAAAGGGTTTGATGACCATGCCGCCGTTTTACGACGAACCGGAACCTGCGCGCCCCTTCTTCAGACAGTTGAGAGAACTTGCGGAGTCGATTGCGGAGGAGGGAATCCCCGGCGTCGAAATGAAAGAGCTTTCCATGGGGATGTCGGGTGATTTCGAGGTTGCCATCGAGGAAGGTGCAACCCTGGTTAGGGTCGGAACGGCGATCTTCGGGAGTCGGTAGTCTCTTCGGGCCTGCTAGAAAGCCCGTATTTTGCTTATAGGACCAATGCCGGCAAGTACGAAATTCACGAAAAACCCCTTATTTCCCTGGTGCTCTCCATAAGAAAAAATGACGCTCCAGCATTGCTGTTTATACTCGATCGAGTAGTTGGATTCCAGGAATGCGCCGCTGTCAAGCGAATACCGGCCGGCGAAGTTGAAGATAAAGGGCTTCAGAAGATTTGTTCCCATGATGGCTTCGAGATACTCCTGTTGCGAGCGTGAAAAACGATATCCGACCTGAAAGGAATTGCCCGCTCCCGTATCATATTTCACGGCGACATTGTTCGTGGAAAAATTGGTGTGATTAGGATTGTATCGGCTGTCGGCAAGTAAAGAAATCTCTTTGATCGGATTTACCCTTGCTTCGATTCTGATATCGGAGAACGGTCGCAGATCGTCATAAGGGGTCAGAAGGTCCCTTCGTGTGCCGCCGAAATCATACTCTTGAGAGAGTTTGAAATAAGCAAGCTGGCGATAAACTGCAGGAGCATCTCCGTCTACAAATTTACCGGTCAGGAAGTTAGTAAGCGAATAACTGACGGCATTACGGTGAACCACCCTGTCGTTGAAATCAAAAAACGGCAGTTCGTCCTGTCCCCTGTCTTGCACATAAGAATATCCGACTTCGGGAACCAGTGAGTGCCGCAATTTGGGCATTCCCTTCCAGCCCGTTTCGTAAATCCTGTCAAGCGGCGATGACAGGTTCAGTCCAGCATCCACAAGACCAATATCATCAAAATTGCCGCTGCCGGTTCCCCCATACATATTGTAAAACCTGTGCTGGTACCCCGCCCATGCTGTGCTTTCCAGCCAGGGAGCTGGATTCGTGTAAAAAAGCAAGGTCGGGTGAAGATCAAGCCGCTGTCCCTGGAATCCCTCTTCCCGATAGAAGTTGGTAAAATTCGAATCCAGCATAAAATATAAAGGTGTTCCACCGATCCTTTGCTTGATTCCGGTAAATGTCAGAATAGGCAGTTTCTGCAATGTCGCCGAGTTCGAGGGTGATTCCAGGTCCTGACTGAAACGAAGCTCCGGTGTCAGCAGGAAACGTTGCCAATGCTTGGTGAGAAAGATATTGCTGTCCACGCTTTTACGGTTGTATTCGCCGAAACCTTCAGCAAAATCACGATAAAAGTCCTTGTCGGACGCATAGTTCACATCCGACTTGAAGCTCAGGGTCGGAGAAAAATCCTCCTGATGCCTCTCGGAAAAGTCGCCGCGAAATTTGTCCTTGCTTGTATCATAGATAAGATATCCGCGGAAACTCCCCTCGCTTCCTCTTTTTCTTATATATCGGTAGTCTAGCCCCGTACCGGCGCCTCTTTTACTTTGAATATCCAGGTTTAAGGTCATATCCTGGCTGGGAGAAATCGCCCAGTAATACGGAATATTTAAAACAATTCCCCCCTTTGTTGAAGTCCCGGGTTTCGGCAGAAGGAATCCGGACTGGCGATCCGTCTTCAGCGGGAACATAATATAAGGGAGATACAGGACCGGTATATCCCTAATATAGAACAGGACATTTTTTCCCGTGGCATATTCGCCCAGAATCACATCCATAGAGCTTGAGGAAAATTTCCAGCTGGGTACCTGACCGTCGCACGGGGTGAAAGAGCCTGATTCAATATGGTAATTTTCAGGCCCTTCCTTGATCATTTTCTTGCCAAGAATATGGAAATTGCCTTTTTTCATGAAAATGCTGCCGTTGGTGATCTCCCCATTCTGATTTCCCAGATTCACGGTCATTTTGTCGGCATGCAGAATATCTCCGTCCGTAGTAAGCACGATATTGCCTTCGGCTTGCGCGGTATCGTCACTTTGCCGTAGCAGGGCAGTGTCGGCAACGAGTTTCAGATCATCCCATTCCAGATACACGTTCCCCAGCGCCCTGTATGTTTCGTCGGCCTTCCGGTAGGTAAGACTGTCGGCATGAAGAACCACCGCGCCGGACCGGGAAAGATATTCGCCTTTGGCAGTTCCGGAAAAGGCAAGGGAAAGAAAAATTATCGTCGGAATGATATTAAGGAGATTTGTTTTCATGGGACGGATTTGTCATCCTCTGCATGGTTCGAATTTACTAGACAATAGTACGGCCCTTGCTTCACCTACGGTAAAAAGCGAGCCGCAAACAAGTATGAGGTCTTCCGGCCCGGCTTCTTCCAGGGCCATAGCCAGTCCGGAGGAGACCGGCCCGGCATCTTCGGCGCAAGCCCCGGCCGCGCGGAATTTATCCGCAAGATCTGCCGACGGCAAGGACCTGGGCATCCCCGGGGCGACCGTCAGTACACGGTCCGCGACAGGGGCAAGTGAGGCCAGCATACCTTCAACGTCCTTGTTCGACATTAAACCGACAACCAGGATCAACCTGTTGCGAACAATATCGGCAAGGGACTCAGCCAGCGCGGACGCACCTGCCGGGTTATGGGCGCCATCGAGGAGGATCCTCGGCGAAGTGCCGATCATCTCCATCCTCCCGGGCCAGAAGGCTTTTTCCAGCCCCGCCCGTGCCGTTTCCCCGTCAAGCTCGAACCCTTGCCGGGCAAGCAGCTCCGTTGCGCAAAGGGCGGTCGCCGCATTTGCCGCCTGGTACCTGCCGCCTATTCCAGGTTTCAGTCCGTCCAGTTGCCAGTCGAGTCCCCGGTATGAAAGGCCCGTATTTTCCCAGGAAGCTGAGAATTGCCCGCCGAAGAAATACATGGGGGAATCCAGGACAGCACAGGCATCCCTGATTGCCACAAGCGCCGGTTCAGGCTGGGCGGACACGACTACCGGAATATCCGGCCTTAATATTCCGGCTTTCTCACGGGCTATGTCCGGGATGTTGTCACCGAGATAATCGCAATGATCCAGGGAAACTGGTGTTATGACCGAGAGGATTTTAGAGGATATGTTTGTAGCATCCAGGCGTCCCCCCATGCCCGTTTCCATAATCACGGGTCCGGCCCCATGTTCGGCAAAATAAAGAAACGCCATGGCCGTAACGATTTCGAAAAAGGTAGCTTCTGAAGGAGCAACCGCGATTACCCTTTCCGCGGCTGCAAGCGCTTCGCATTCCTTTATTTCGTCGCCTTTTATGCGTATCCGTTCGGTGAAGCTTATTAGATGGGGAGAAGTGAACAGGCCGGCATTATAGCCACCCTCGACCAGTATGGACGAAAGGAAAGAAGAAGTGGAACCCTTTCCATTGGTTCCGGCCACGTGGATTACCTGCAGGCTGTCCTGCGGGTCGGAAAGCGATTTCAGAATGGCCCTGATATTCTCCAGGCCCGGCTTCATTCCGAAACGGCCGAGACCGTACAGATATGTCAATATCTCCTGATACGTCATATCCGCAGGCGACTCAGTGATGCAGCATCCTGAGAAGCCGGGCCAGTTTCTGCTTCATTTCCTTCCTGTGGACGATTAAGTCAATCATGCCGTGCTCCAGGAGATATTCGGCCCGTTGGAAGCCCTCGGGGAGTTTCTGCCTGATTGTCTGCTCGATTACCCTGGGTCCAGCGAAACCGATCAACGCCTTTGGTTCGGACATATTAATATCGCCGAGCATGGCAAAACTCGCGGTTACTCCACCGGTTGTCGGGTCCGCCAGCACCGATATGAAGGGAAGGTGGCTTTCGCGCAGTCTTGCCAGGGCAGCAGAGGTTTTCGCCATCTGCATGAGCGATAATATGCTTTCCTGCATCCTCGCACCGCCGGATGATGAAACAATGACAACCGGACTGCTTTTTTCAATGGCGCGCTCGATGAGCCTGGTTATCTTCTCGCCGACAACGCTGCCCATGCTCCCGCCCATGAATGAGAATTCCAGCACCGCCAACTGGACCTGAATACCATCGATTTTCCCTTCACAGCAGACCACGGCATCTTTTCCTATTCCTTTGGCCACTGCGGCTTCTATGCGTTCCTTATAGCTCCTGGAGTCATTGAAATCGAGAAAATCCACCGACTGCATATCGGCGTCATGTTCTACGAAAGTACCCTCGTCCAAAAGCAGGGAAATTCTCTTTTTTGCGGAAACTCGAAAATGATGGTCGCATTTCGGGCAGACATTGAAATTCTGTTCTATTTCCTTGGAATAAATGCTTTCCGTGCAACTGGGGCACTTCGTCCACAGCCCTTCGGGGACCCGGACCTTTTTCGCTTCGGTCGGGGTTATAGGCCTCTTTTCCCTTTTGAACCAGCTCATATGCATACCCCCATGACTGACCGCTGATACCCCTGTCGGGGCAAACGCCGCCCTGTTGATTCAGTTTTCCCGCAACACGGATTTACTGAAAAACCCTTTTCCCGGCAATCCGGGCAACGTCCGGATTTACCTGACGCGTGACTGGCCACTACGCATCCCTGCCTTCAGGGATGAAACAAATTCAGCAACCTTTTCTTTCAGTTCGCTTCCCTGGTATTGCTCGAAAAGTTTGACCAAAGCACTTCCCACCACAACACCATCGGCAAAAGAGGCAACCGTACCTGCCTGGGAAGGATCGGAAATGCCGAAACCGACAACAACCGGGACTCTGCTTTTCTCCCTGATATTTTCCACTTCCCTGCGTAACGAGGCCGAAACGTCTTTTCTGGCCCCGGTGACTCCGGTAACGGAAACGTAATACAGAAACCCCCTACCCAGCCCTAGAACTTTTTCGATTCTTTCATCACCCGATGTGGGAGCGAGGAGAAAAATGATATCAAGCCCGCATTTTGCGGCGATCTCAGAAAATCCCTCGGCCTCTGATTCTTCGGGAGGCAGGTCGACCAGAAGCACGCCGTCAACGCCTGCTTCTACAGCATCTCTGGTGAATCGTTCCACTCCGTACAGGAAAATCGGATTGTAATAACCCATGAGAATTATTGGAATTTCAGAATTTCGTCTGACATTTTTAACTGTTTCCAGGATGCCGGGCAGCGTAGTACCGGCTGCCAGCGCCCGCTCCGAGGAAAGCTGTATGGTCGGACCATCGGCCATCGGGTCGGAAAAAGGCATCCCCAGCTCAATAATGTCGGCCCCTGCCGTTTCAAGTTCCTTTATCACCGCTGCGGTGGTTTCCAGGTCAGGATCGCCCGCCGTGATAAAAGTTACCAGGGCCTTTTCGCCCTTTTCCCGCAGCTCTCCGAATGTGCGGGAAATCCTGTTCGCTCCCTTGTCTGGACTACCCATCTAATCTGAACCTCCGGATTCCCTTGTCAAGGGTATCAATCTGCCGTGACAGCCCGATGAAGGCATCATCCAGAACGCTTACGGCCTCCACATTTTCATCGGTTGACCTCTGGATATCTTCCACGGCATGCACAATCTGCTCGCTGCCCTTCGCCTGCTCATCGCAGGCCCGTTTTATCTGCTGAATCATCGAGGTGATATTTTCTGTGGATTGGGCTATGAAACTCCCCACCTTGCTCTGTTCACGAGTGGAAGACCGCACCTGGCCGGTCAGGACTTTCATTCTCTCCACCGCGGTCATAATAAGCTCGCTCCCCTTGCTCTGTTCCTGCGTGGCGTTTGAAATCTGCATGATCATGTCGGTAACCTGCTCCACCGCATCACGTATCATCTGGCTTCCCGTCGCCTGTTCTACCGCCGCGCGTGCTATTTCATCAACCTGACCGGTTGCCTTTTTCGCCCCCTCGACTATCTTGTTGAGAGCTTCACCGGATTTCTGGGATAAGCGCTCACCGTCAGCTATGCTCTTTTCCGCCTGGCTGATCGCTTCCACCGCGCGCCGGGTCTCTTCCTGGACCCCTTTTATCAACTGCGCGATCTCGCGCGTCGAACTGCTGGTGCGGTCGGCAAGCTCCTTGATCTCGTCGGCAACGACAGCGAAACCTTTCCCCTGGTCGCCGGCCTGGGCGGCAATGATGGCTGCATTCAGTGCCAGCAGATTGGTCTGCTCGGCGACTTCATCTATAACCGATAGAATCGCTCCGATATCATCGGCTTTTCCTGAAAGAGTATCGATCACTTCCGAGGTGATGCCGGAAGACCTCTTGATTTCCTGCATACCTTTGATTGTGGCTTCCACTGCTTCTCTTCCGGTTTCCGCGTCACGCCGCACTTCCTCCGAGATAACTGTCGTGTCCATGGCATTCTTCTCAACCTGGCGGATTGCGGAATCCATTTCCATGACTGACGAAGCGGTGACCGAAGAAGCATCGATCAGGCTGTTCACACTACCGCCGATCTGCTTGATGGAAGCTGTCATTTCAATTATAGACGACGTTACTTCATCTACTGTACGCGCAAGGCTCTCGACATTTATTGCAACCTCTTCCACGCTCGCCGCCATCTCGAGAATAGACGAAGAGTTCTCTGACGCTGAAAGGGAGAGGCTGTCCACGCCCTGCGCCACCCCCTTCACTGATGCGTTGATTTCCATTATGGCTGCGGAGGTTTCACTGATCCTTTTTGCCTTATTCTCAGATGCCCTGCTCACACTTTTGGATGTTTCGGAAATAGTGCGCGAGATACGCGACATTTCCTTCAAAGCGGCCCTGTTTCCTTCAAGGAGTGTGCGGAAATTATCATTGATGACACTCAGAGAATACGCGATGTCCCCCGGTTCTTCTACAGTTTCTGACACCTGAGCCGCCGTCAGATCCCCGTCGGCCAGTGAACGGGCATAATCACCTTCATTATTGAAAAGATTTTTTATTCCGGAAAGAATGCGCCACATCAGGAAAACAACGGCAATCATTATCGCTCCGGACGAAGCAAGGGCGGCGGTGACCTGGTTTTCCGTCAGGAGAACAGCGCCGGTTACAGCAATGAGCAGGAAACCGGCCAAAACTACAAAATACAGCAGGAAAATTCTGGTCCCCAGTTTCATTTTCTTGCCGGGTAACAGTATGTCGGCCGCTTCCATCACTTTTCCTCCGTTGTCCAGAACTGCCTGACCGAAATGTATTCGGTGTTCTCGTAAAAACCTATGAAAGAGATACTAAAAAGATCATAAAACCTGTGAACTTGTAGCATCAGCAGGCATTTTTTTCAAGGTAAAAATGCCGGAAAACACTATTACCTCCGCCGGTTCTTCGCATGTTCAGCCGAATCGGGGCGAATAAATCACAGGAACCTTAGGCTGCGGGAAGTAAGAGCGAGCCGCAGGCCGACATTGCCTCAACCAATGCCGAACCGGCAATGGAGAAAGCGGATGCGATGCCGCGGGGGAAGATGGACTGTCAACAGGCACGAAGGTCCGCTACAACGAGAAACTGGAAAGACTGAACACCGAAGAAGTTGTGTGCATGAAAATTGATTAAATTAGCATTGAAGCCAAAACAGGGGGATTAAGGAAGGTTCTGGAGAGCAAGGTTACCGGTTTCATGAAAAGTGTCCGGTGGTGTATCGGCGATAACAAATAGGCAGCTACCCTTTCATAACTGAAAAAATATTTTTAAAGTGTTATTGCAAACCAAAGATATCGAACCGCAAAATCACGATCGACAATGCCAAGACAGGGAATTTTATTTGAGAAATTGGGTAGAAATGGCAACAGCCAACTTTCGCTCCGGTCAAGGCAAAAACCTCCCACTGCTGCATGAAGTTGAAGCAATGGCCGAAATCGAACCCTCTTACTTCGGAGCACCGAGCAAAGGCGTACCCGACATCTCACGGACCGAACGTAACAATGGGATCAATACAGTTTGAGCAAGGATGCAGGCAAATGGGCGGCAAAACAAATGGCACTGAAATGCCGCCATCAATTCCTCTTCACAATTAATTCTATGGCACTTACTTACACTGAGGCTGATTCCCGATAACCTGGTAAGGCAGGATTTCCGAAAGATTTATTTGAATTCAGCCAACACCGATTCGATCCGTTTGACTAATGACGGGTCAATATCCGATTCGTTCGCCAGACTCTCCGGATCAATCCCCTTCAGGACCAGTTTTGCCCTGATTATGCGTGCAAGCATCGGGTTCTCTTTTGCTTTCCGATCAATGGTCGTATCAATCATCTGCTTGACGTTTCTCTGCATTCAATAGTCCTCCCCGGCAATAGTCTCGTGGATAGCTTTATCAAAAGCATAAACCATTTCGGACCAGCTGCTTGATTGATGGAGGGCTACTTTATCCTATAAGGCGGGTAAAAATTCCCTAGTTCCACCGCCCCCATTAACCTCCCACGCAACCTGCACTGCAATTTATAACACGGTCAAGATCGGAGATCAGGTCTTCGACTTCTTCGAGCCCCACAGACAGGCGTACCAGGGTGTCGGTAATTCCCCTGGCTTGCCGCTCCTCGCGAGGCATTGCGGCATGGGACATCTTTGCCGGATAGGAAATGATACTTTCCACCCCGCCGAGACTTACGGCAAAAGCTGCCAATTCAGTTTTTTCCAAAACCTTTTCAGTCAGCTCGATAGAGTCCAGGGTAAAAGACAGCACAGCCCCCGGACCTTCTGACTGATTCCGGTGGATGGAATACCCCGGATGGGAGTCGAGGCCGGGATAGAACACCTCCTTCACCCTCTCCTGCCCCGCAAGCCATTCCGCCACCGCCATCGCACTCTTCTGGCTCTCATCCATGCGCACTTTCAGTGTTTTCAGACCGCGCAGCACCAGCCAGGAATCCTGCGGGCCGAGTATCGCGCCGAAGGCATTCTGGACGAATCTTATCCGGGAGGCCAGTTCGTTGTCCTTCACAACCGCAAAACCGCAGATGACATCGCTGTGACCGTTAAGGAACTTGGTGCCGCTGTGGAGCACGATATCGCATCCCAGATCGAGAGGACGCTGCAGGTAGGGAGTCATGAATGTGTTGTCCACAATGGTGAGAATGCCGTGCTCTCTGGCAATTTCAGCTGCGCCTGCCAGGTCGGTTATCTTCAGGAGCGGATTGGAGGGGGTTTCGAGATAAAGCCCCCGGGTATTCGGCCTGATGGCGGCCCTGACCGCTGAAAGGTCAGTCGTGTCAACAAATGTGGCCTCGATGCCGAGTCGGGCGAACAGCGCAGTGAGAACCCGGTACGTTCCTCCGTACACGTCCTCGCAGACGACCAGGTGATCTCCCTGGGAAAAGATGAGTAAAGCAGAAGAGATAGCGGCCATCCCTGAAGCAAAGGCAAACCCTCGTGAACCGTTTTCCAGCAATGCAATCGACTCTTCCAGCGCCTCCCGGGTCGGGTTATCGGAACGTGCGTAATCGTACCTGCCGAACTCGTGCACCGACTTCTGTTTGTAAGTTGACACCTGGTAGATAGGCACACTCAGTCCGTTTGTGTACGGATCGATTTCATGACCGCTGTGTATTATTCTCGTACCGAATTTCATGATTATCTCCTGTAAAAATGCCAGCGGCTGGCCGTCGGTAACCGGCTGATACTATGATTATCCCTGAAAAAGCTTACGGCTCCCACAAATACGCCAAAATTTGGGCAATATACAAAATGGAATTTGCATGAATTCTGACAAGCTAATATCTGCCTTGGCAATATTGTGGCGTCTTGGGATAATTAATGTTATTGATTATTTATCAATCTAATGCTTTTGCCAAGTCTCCGATAAGGTCTTCCACGTCTTCAATGCCCACCGACAGACGCAGAAGCCTGTCATTTATCCCTAACCTCTGCCTGATTTCGGGAAGAATATCCGCATGGGTCTGCGCCTCGGGAAAGGTTATAAGAGTCTCGACTCCGCCCAGACTTTCGGCAAAGGAAATGATCTCCGTCTGTGTCAACAGTTTCTCCACCAGAGAAGGATCGACAACTTCAAAGGAAATCATCGCGCCGGCACCCCTTGCCTGGCTCTTCAGTATTTCGCTTCCCGGGTGTCCATCGAGACCCGGGTAGAGAACCTTCTGTACCTTCGAATGTCCGGCAAGCCACCCGGCCAACCGTGCTGCGTTTTCCTGCTGCCGGTCGAGTCTGACACCGAGGGTTTTCATTCCCCTCATGACCAGCCATGAGTCCTGCGGGCCGAGCACCGCCCCCACTGAATTTTGCAGAAAACATACCCTTTCAGCAAGCTCCGGGTCCTTCACCACCGTAAGCCCGGCCACCGTATCGTTGTGTCCAGCCAGGTATTTGGTCGCGCTGTATACGGTGATATCCGCTCCCAGCTTCAAAGACTGCTGAAGATATGGGGTCAGAAATGTATTATCCACTATGCAGAGTATACCTTTCTTTTTGCAGAGAGCAGCAAGTCCCCTCACATCCGCCACCTTGAGCAGGGGATTAGTGAGTGATTCCACGAACAGCCCCCTGGTTGCGGGTTGTATCGCTTCTTCAACGGCTTGAATATCACTGGTATCCACGTAGGTAAAATTTAAGCCATATTGATGGAATATCTGCTCGAACAGGCGATAAGTGCCTCCGTACAGATCCTCGGTTACGATCAGGTGATCGCCACGCCGGAAAAGTAGCAGCAGATTGGCTATTGCCGCCATTCCCGAAGAATAGGCAAAACCACGCGCACCCCCGTCAAGCCGGGCAATACCGTCTTCAAGCGCTTGTCTCGTGGGATTTCCAGAGCGGGTGTAATCGTAGCCGGTGCTCTGGCCGAGACCAGGATGCCTGAATGTTGCCGTCTGGTAGATGGGCATGGTTACGGCACCGGTCCGGTTATCCCAATCAAGACCGATCTGAACAGCTTTCGTAGCAAGTTTCATTGCAAAACCTCCTAAAAAAAAATCCCCTTCCGGGGTGTTGCGGAAGGGGATTGATTTCTTTTCCCTTCCTATCTCCCGAAACCATCGGTTCCGCAGGATTTGGCACCTTCCCTTTCCAGGGGGTTGCCGGGCATCACAGGGCCAGTCCCTCCGCCACTCTTGATAAGAAGAACATCTTCAATTTTGACAGCTATTCTACACAAAAATATATTTTATACAAGTATTTTTCTTTACTATATCACTATTTTTAATCCATACAATATTACAGCATTTTACTATCACATTAATCAATAATTTATTTTAACGTTTTATTATTAATCATGAGTACAAAATGTAACTCAAGCGGGTTCAAAAATATATTTTCCTGAATTTAAATTGTCATTCTCTAATTGATGTATTTAATTATTTTTGCTATTTTGCCAGTGACGGACGAATATTAGTAAGTTTAGTAAATTTTGCAGTTGATCCAAAAGATTTGAAAAAGGAGAAAATTTGTGACGATTGCCTATTTGGCGCCTTTGGGTCGGGCATGGAAGAGAATGAAGCAGGATCTTTTCCGCCCTTTTGATCCGGGGAAGTGGATTGTTTTAGGATTTACAGCATTCCTGGCCGGATTGGCCAGGGGCGGTTTTTCAGGCTTCTCCGGAACAAAACCGACGGGGCACGGTAGCAACATTGAACCAAGGCAGTTCCTTGAATTTCCTGCATTGGCAATTCAATGGATGCGGGACAATCCCGGATGGTTCTTTGTCTTAATGATTTTCCTGCTGTTTCTGATTGCCCTTTGGATTTTACTTACCTGGATAAGTTCCAGGGGGATGTTCATGTTTCTGGATAATGTGGTTAACAACCGTGCGAAGGTATCAGAACCATGGCGAAGGTACAGGACTCTTGGTAATTCCCTGTTTTTTTGGCGTATCTGTTTCAGCCTCATTTGTCTTGTTTCAATGTTTTTCGTTATTGCCATTATTTTCAGCGGTTTTGCCTTCGGCAATGAAAATTTTTTCGACTCGTTCTTTATTGTACGCATCGCCTGCTCCGGCCTGCTCTTTCTGGCCATAGTCCTGTTTGGCGGCTATATCTCCCTGTTTACCTACAGCTTTGCGGTTCCCATAATGTATAAGTACAACCTGACCATACTTGAGGCATGGAACCGTTTTATCATTCTATTCCGTTTGCATGCAATCCCCTTTCTCCTGTACGGGTTGTTTGTGTTGCTTCTGTGTGTCGTTACGGCATTAGCCGTCCTTCTGGCCGGTTGTTTTACCTGCTGCATAGGGTTCATGTTGCTGATGATTCCCTATCTCAGTTCGGTAATACTGTTGCCGATACTATACACCTACAGGTGCTTTTCCCTGGAGTTCCTGGGTCAATTCGGTGCTGAATTTTCCCTGCTTGATGTTGCCTCGCCGACACCGTTTTCACAGGAACATCCTGATGGAACCGAATACTGAAACGCAAGAGCAATTTATAGAGGATAAAGAGCATAAGCGGAGCGTATTTGATCAGATTTCGATTCATCGACAAATTATCCGGAATGCAGGTTCTTCACAGGGCCATACTTGCATTTGCGATTCTTTCTCTCATTGCGGTGTCGGGATTGACAACTCCTGAATGGATCCCTCTGCCGGACTGCCGTTTCAAAATGTTGACCGGATACAGTTGTCCATCCTGCGGTATGACCCATTCTTTTCATGCCTTCGCGACTGGCCGGCCTGCAGCGGCCTTCCACTATAACTGGATGGGACCGGTACTCTTTGTTATTTTGATAATTCTCTTTTTAAAACTGTTAGTAGAAGCATTGGCTGGAAAGAAAACCGGATTTGAAAACTCCAAAAATTTGCATAGGATTGTGTGTCTGATTATTCCAGTCCTGTGGCTGACGTTCTGGGCCGTCAGGTTTTCTCATGAATATGCGCATGCACATAGCATCATGCGTGATCCACGAATAACAGCGTTGAATTGCATCAGTTTCACCAGGGGCGGCCAAGCGACTTTCAATACAGGGACAACAGGATGGCCATTTTGTCCGGAATCCAGGACGGATTTTCAAAACAGTCGGAATAGAGTATGCGCCCATGATAAACCATGACAGTTCGGCAATAAACCCTGTTACACTCAGCTTTTGCAATACAGAAATCGAGACATCTTTCCAAAACGATTTTTTTTCCAAAACCATCTCGCAACTGCGATGGAACATATTGTTCGGCGCCTTTCTTTATGGGATTCTAGGAGTGATCGACTACCTGATCATGCCGGAGTTCAGGCAGAAAGCCTGGGTAATCCGATATGGTTTTGTCTGTCCGGCAATCTTGATCATTTACTTTTCCTCCTTTACCCGCTATTTTCGAAAATGTGCGCAACAGTTACTGATTGCAGGAGGAATTGCCTCAAGTGCCGGAGCCGTCGCCCTGAACGTCATATCTCCGTCACCGGTAATCTACCTGTACTTTACCGGAGTACTGCTTTGCCTGATTTTCTATTACAGTTTCGTCGGCATGCGCTACACAACCTCAACAATTATTTCATGGTGCACTTTCCTGATCTATATTGCCGTAATAATCTGGAAAGAGCTTATTCCCACTCCTTACCTTATGCACAACATTCTCGTACTTCTGGCCTTTAATATCACGGCAATGCGTGGTTCCTACCTGAGAGAACGTTATATGAGGTCGGATTTTCTCCACAGGCAAACCGTTCTGGAAAAGAAAGAGGAATTAAGAACCGCTTTGCGGGATGTTGAAAAGGCACGCAGGGAAGCAGAGGAAATTTCCAGGATTGATCCGTTGACGAACCTTTACAACCGCAGACACTTTCTTTCGGTTGCCAGTATCGAACTCGAAAACAAAGGTATTCATCCCAATTACCTGTCGGTGATCATGATTGACATCGACCATTTCAAAAAGATTAACGACACATACGGTCATGACGCGGGAGACCTCGTATTGCTGTCAATTGCCGAAATCATCAGAAATACCGTTCGACGATCCGACATCCCATGTCGTTATGGTGGCGAAGAATTCGTGGTCGTCCTGCCGGGAACGGACCTGGAATCTGCTGTTGCAATCGGAAAACGTATCCGTGAAAATATCGAATCCACGACTGTAAAAACCGATAAAGGCTTTATACCGGTAACGGCGAGCGTTGGGATATCTTCAATGCATGAAGATTCATATGGTGCAATCGATATGTGGATCAAGCGGGCAGACGAGGCGCTCTATGAAGCCAAGCAAGCGGGACGTAACCAAGTGAGAGTATGGAATTCCGAATTTATGACCACCCAGATTTTGGAGGGAGCATGAAGTGTAATTCCCGGTTTATTCAATTTTTGAATTTGGAAATGAGGCGGTTTGATGATATTTTGTCTGTCGCTGAACATGCAAAATATTTCATCTTGAAACTTGACGGTATAAAAACATTTCTATGATTGTACGCATCTGCATCGTTTTCTCGCTTCTTTTCGCAACCACGGCCGGCGCCGATATTTACAGATATATCGACGAAAACGGCGTTGAATGTTTTACAGACTCACCGGCAAACAAAAATTCTGTCATGATCATGAAAGATACGCCCCGTCACCAGCAATCAACTCAGGGGAAGAGAACAAAATCCGCAAGACGTGCTCCTGAAAAAAAGAAGACGGACGTTGCGGCAACAGGCAATGCGGCGGCCGACAAAACATGCCTCGCAGTCCACCTGCCGGTGCAAGGTCGGATCACTTCCCTGGTCGGCCTGCGCCACGACCCGTTTGATGGCGCGCTCCGCTTTCACAATGGAATTGATATAGCGGTTCCAGAGGGTACACCGGTAAAACCGATTGAATCCGGTCTGGTAATCTTCAGCGGTAGCAGGTCGGGTTACGGAAACATGGTAATAGTGGAACATCCGGACGGCATGAGAACAATTTACGCCCACAACAGCGCAAATCTGGCTAGAGTCGGTGAGCAGGTGGAAAGGGATACGGTCATTGCCTTTTCCGGATCGACCGGGCATTCCACGGGGCCGCATCTTCATTTTGAAGCCTGGAAGGACAATATCAATGTCACGTCCGATATTCTCGCATATAGCGGCAAAGAAATGCCCCACCCCGCTTTTCATCGAGCTGCGCTCAAACAAACTCCTGTCAGGACGGCAGTTCTTCCGGATGGTTCAATTCTGTTCACCAATCTTCCGTATGTTCACCCTTAACATTGAAGCAGGCCATGACCGGAAAATATTCTTGACCATTAGGATTCGCAAAGGTATATTTCACCGATAAATTTTATCGGGCGCGTAGCTTAGCTGGTAGAGCAGGCGACTCTTAATCGTCAGGTCCGCGGTTCGACCCCGCGCGCGCCCACCAATTAAAACAAGGAGTTAGGCAATTTTGGCCTTGCTCCTTTTCGTCGTTTTGGGGTAACTGTGAACTTTACTGTGAACTTCGGAAAGGTGGCTTGCGGTGAAGATTAATTCTCTTCCGGATTTTATATCCACAATTACCCACCTTAAGGATACAAAAATCAGTTTGCCTTGAAAAGGAAGATTGGTTTTTCATCTGTTTAACCACATCGGAACGACCAGTTTGCCTGAGGGTTTTTTCTCTTTCGAGAAGACTCATGATGCTGTATATCTTAGTGGTTTCTATGGCCTCGCCAAACGATTTACTGGGGAGAATTTAGAGGATTTGCCTTGCAAGCGTAGTCTTTCCTGATCTCAAAAGTCTGTCAGTATAATATAGGCGATTTAAATATTGTTTTCAGCATTTATAGCATTGTAACTGCGAATGTTTTCATTATCTATCATGTAATTACTATATGAATGTTACATATATTTTACTTGATTTTATAGCCTGTATAACATATTTTGCTAACACAACCCTTTATAAGTTAGACATATCTAATGTTTCTTGTTTTTCAAAGTATGGTATATTATCCTCTATGGTGCGTAAAATAGCTAATTTGGGTAAAACTGTACCTGATGCATTTCATGGCACGGATTTTGATAGTGCATGTAAAATTATATCGGACAAAGAATTTTATCCCAGCAATGATGAAGATGACTATTTAGGCTCTGGTGTCTATTTTTTTGAGGCATCACGCTGGCATGCCAAAGATTGGGTAATCAGAAAAGCAAATCGAAATGGTTTTGCTTCATATGCTATAATTAAAGCTGAAATAAATTTAGGTAGATGCTTCGATTTAAATAATTTTGAGCATAGAAAGTATTTAACGGAAGTTGTCCAAGTTTTTGAAAAGCGAGGAGCTGTAGGCATAAACGATGCAGTAGTAATTAACTTTTTTGCAACTCAAATTCCTATTGATACTGTACGTGCCAATTATGTTGTTCCAGCTAAAGGTAAAGTGTTTGAAGGGTCTAGGTTCTATGATTATTCATGTTTGATGATTTGTGTCAGAAATACTGAATTAATATCTAACATGGCTATTGACTTTACGGGAGTGGTGATATGAAAGATATACAGATTGAAGAATTAAAAGCAAAAGTAGATGCTTTTTTTGCTAAAGCTACGGATAAAGATATTAAAAAAGCACTAAAAGATGCAGGGTATAAAACACATACTGGTGTTGACCCTGATAAACTTGTTTTACGCAAACCTGTATGTACTTACAGGTTTGCTGATAGTTACTGGTTTAACTACAGCATGGAAACTAAGTATTTAGAAAAATCAAATTACATTATGTGCTTTGATTGTGATGTTTTTGATATGAATTCTTACGATGCTCCTTATAAAAATGCAGCATAGTAATTTAGGATTAACTAAATGACTAAACAAAAAAAATCATCAATGAAATTGCATCCAATCCAGTTGGTGTCTTTAGGTGTAAAAGAGTTAAGTATAATTGCAAATGAGCCTCCTGATTTGTCAGTAGGAGTTGACGTAGGAGAGGGTGGCGTTTGCTCTATAATGTTTGGCCACAGTGATTATGATACTGAGGACAATACTATAAATATCTTTGTCAAATTAGAAGTCGGTCAAAACAACGAAGAGAAGTCCCCATTTTCAATGAAAGTTGAACTTGTAGGAACTTTTAGAGTTGATGAAGCACAGTTTAAAATAGAATATATAGACGATTGGGCACATAGAAACGCTCCATTTATCATGATGCCTTATCTGAGGGAACATGCTTTCGGGCTCACACAAAAATGCGGTTTTAGACCCATTATCTTACCTCTAACAGAAGTTCCAGTTTTCAAGATATCTAAGTCAGACTAACTGTTTCACAACTTATCTAGTTGAAGATATAACTTTACCCCCGCCCGGCCTGAGTGCTGAGTGGGGATTTTCTTTTGAATTCTAAACGATACACAACCCATGATGGCTTCAATCATAGATCAGGGCCGCGGATTCGAGCCGCGGGTAGTCTTATCGGAGTTCCTTTAGAAATGAAAAAGAATATATTTTCAAGGACTTAGTTCTTAATGGCAAGCTCAACTTTTTTGATCAGTTTTTTTAATTCGGCCGTCATGCTTATCAAGTTGGGAGTCATACCTCCGTGGACAATGGTTTTCCCTTCACCCTGCTGATACCGAAAATAATAGGGTGAATGTCCTTTGCTAAGTGTCGTGACCCAATCAGGCGGGGGCATTTCCAAACTATTTAAACCTTCATAAAATGCCATCTCCCAGAGAATTTTCAAATTATGTCGAACCTGTGGTTTTAAAATTTCCTTCATCATTCCCATATGCCACAAATAAGCTTTAAGTGCACATTCCAAAGCAAAACCGGCAATTAATGCACAGCTCCTTGGAGGAATATCCGGCGTCAAAATGGAGAGAGCCTCAACCCCCAGCATAAGATCCCTAGCAACAATCATATAGCCATCCCCTTGAGTTGGCTTTGCCAAACAAAAGGCCGGTAAGGTGATATTAATGGAAGCGCCTGGTTCTTGTACCATTGTATCTTTCTCTCCTTTACAATATTTTCCGTCCCCAGCAATCTTTTACTGGGTTGCAAACACCAGCCCGACCAGCACAGCACATAGAATCACCGCCACCAGGATAAACGTCCCGCACCCGACCGTTGTTTTCCGGTAAATCCGATTATACGCGGCCTTCCTCGGATTAGTCACCCAGCCCCAGCCCCGCGGCGCCTTCACTCCCAGACTATGCCGGACAATTCTTTTTAAAGAGGTCCTGGCGGCGATTCTCTTTTTGATTGATGGAACACGGAAGCCGAATTTCAAAACGATCTCCTGGCAATCAGATTTTTACAATAAACAGTAGATATATATGTTATTGAACATCGATCCCAATTACTCTATACGGACCATGTTTCTCAAGTGTTGCCAATAAGAGTTTGAATATTTTGCCATCAACTTTGTAGGTTTTCACGACAAAGAGATTATTTTTGAATTTGGGATCCCTCGTAATGGTTTGAGCGATCATATCTTCGGGCCGGACGATAGTAACAACATCATCGAATTTATCACCTACCGCGATTTTTCTGTCTCTTACTATCAAAGCTTTACGCTTTAAATTTCTTGACTGCTTCAAGGGGTTGGCTGATATTCGCAGTTAATGTGGGAGACGAGACCGTCTTTTTCTGGAATAATGAAAGTAGAATACCACCGACCAAAGCTGAAGCCAGCACCCAAATTACAGGATGTATCGCAAATCTATTATGGCTATGAGGACATTTCTTTTCTGCCATACTCCCTCCCTAAGATGGTATTTATAATGAATAGCACATTCAAAACTTACCACAAATGAATCAAGGGACAATATCCGCCCTGAATCTTGTGAAATACATGTTGGTTGATAGGAAGGTATCTCCTTCAAAGGAAAGCGGGCTCTGCGGGAGGATTTCGCGGCCGGACAGGCTATTTCTTTCCCCCGAATAGCTTCCCTGGGCCTTTGCTTCAGCCAGGATGCGCTTATTGTGTTCCTTCCGCTGTTCGGCCGTCATGGCCGCGATCTTCGCCGCTTCCTTCTCGATGCCGGACCCGAATACTCGCTCGAAATTACGCGCATATCTTTCAAAGGATTGAGTCTGCTTCTCAATTACTTCAGTCTGGCGGTTTATAGCGGCTGTCTGCTCCTGGATCGCCCTCAGTATTTCCTCTTGATACATGGGAATGACCTCTTTTTTTTCCTGAAATCCTGAAACTATAGCAGGTAAAAAGCACACCCTTTCAAATCAGTTGTTCGGGGCAATCCACCGTATAAGGGGTAGGAACAGACCCGACCCCTTCAGGGAGTCCATCAATACCGACTCCCCCAGACATAAAAAAAGGGCCTGTATCAAATACAGACCCTCGATGCCGATTATTCATCTGATCCTTTCAGTTTCCCTCTTCTGTCACTTCATAGCCTTCATCTTTCAAGAGTTTTTTGGTGTCCATTGCCAATTTGTTCAGCCGATCAATGACAAGCCTCATTAACTGGATATTTCCTTCTTCAATGGCATTGTCCTCGAGGTTGTCCCGCCGCGCCATGTAATGCACCACAGTATTAAGCGCCGTTGCCTGTCTGTCCAATTCGTCTGCAAGATAGTTCAATTGGTAGGTTAATTTTGTCATGGCTGCGTCCTCTTTATCAGCTACAATGTTACAGTCTCTTCAGAGCCTTAATCTCATGTGATTTTTCCAGACGAAACCTTCAAACATTTTCGTGAAACATCGAAATCACTGATTGCACATTCGCCTTTATCGTCAGGTCCGTTCATCCCGGCCCATGCGGCACAGACAAAAATGTTTCTGGCTCCAAACGATCCGCTTCGAGGTTCCCGCCGCACAAATGACAGATTATGACGGATCCCTTCCATTTTTATGGTGTCCCCTTTTCGTAGCGTTGTTGGTTTCATGATTTCGATCCTTCCGGTTTATGCCGCCTTCAATTCTTTCCTGAGAATTTCTTCTGCGGCTTCGGGATTTTCAAATATCATCGCGCCTAGTTCCCTTGTTGTTTCTGAATATGTTTTTTCATTTCTGATTCTTACAGCTAATTCCTCATGTACTAGCCGGGATACCTTGAAGCTCTTCCATAAGAACAACCATCTTTTCGCACCACTTACGATCTACCATGATAAATCCTCCTTTTTTTATTATTCCGGCCTTGACCGGTGACTTCTTCGTTATGAATCAACCGCCCAGCAAAACATCAAGAATTTCTCGCCCCCGTTCGGATTTGCAATCACCCAGGCATCCGAAATTTTCAGCGTCTTCATCTTTGATATTTTCCCTGCCAAATACGATGATTCCGCTTTCAACCTATCCGTTGAGCCTTTCAAACTTCTCACTGATCGTCAAATTCCTTGCCATGGTGAATCCTCCTTTTGTGGTTTGCATGTATAGCAGCTTTATTGCTTTACACTTTAAAGCTAAAAATATACGTGTCAAGATATAAAGTTGACTTGTCTGACATTTCCGGTTATAAATATCGAAATGAATGATAAAGAGAAAACAACTAAAAAGCTCACCTGTCTTCGTCTCGATCCCGCTCTTGTGAAGGAAATAAAATTTCTATCGGTTGAAGAGGACCGGACCGTCACAAGCTTATTCGAAGAAGCCGCAAAAGACCTCCTGGAGAAGTACAAGGCAAAAAAATAACCGTCTCCAGTAACCAGTAAATCAAGGCAGGAG
The DNA here is from genome assembly GCA_963815135.1 of uncultured delta proteobacterium. Lineage (GTDB taxonomy): Bacteria > Desulfobacterota > Desulfuromonadia > Geobacterales > Geobacteraceae > CAIWTU01. Next base: position 394,224 of record CAWFFO010000011.1, on the reverse strand, counting down.
AGGGGCCGTGGTGCTTCATACAGGTTATATTACCGTCCTGAAACACACATTCTGGGGCATGTCTAAATATTTCTGGTTTATTCGATCCCACACATTTCCGATCACCGGAGAATCATCACAGGCGCAAAACTTGATTTTGCCGTCAGGTTCGAAACAAAACCCAGGCCAATAGCAAGCATCGAATTTCATCTTTCCCGTATCCAATGCCATGCTTCTTCCTTTATCAATCAAATTTGGGATCCCTATAATTTGTCTGAGGTCGCAAATCCACCTATTCCCTTCGAAGTTATAGTATTTACTTATTCTGAATAATGGCTCTGGCATCTTTGAATCGGCAAAACTGCTTACAACAACGGGATTAATTGATTCGTGAAATTCGTCTTGAGAAAGACAGACATAGAGATCACCACGGGCCGCCATCTTTCCAAGTAAAAGAGCCGTGTTCGTTATTTTGCCGTTTGTCGCAATATATATTTTAAAATCTAAATGTCTCAACCGATGTTGAGCATGGCGGATAATCGACCAGAATTTCGGATGTACTTGTAGGTTCACCGCCACCGATCAATATCGGAAAATAATTTTCAAAATTATTGAATGGCCGGTTGCCCTTTATATAACGTGGGTCATCTCGTGTACTTAACTTTGCTGAATGGCAATGTCCAGGGCCCTTTTGAATATTTCGAAGGGCATATCTTCACCATGTTCGTGGGAACAAAGACAGCAATGAGGACAGCGCATATTACAGCGAGATGTGATTTTGATATAAACTTGCTTTGGAAGCAGATCCAAAATATTCATTGTTTAAATACCTTCTTTCTGTTCCGATCGAATTCCCGTAACCGCCGGCACTTACCGGAAGATCAATTTCCCCCTACCTCGCCCGGTTCATCTGAGCGCGCAGCGTTTTTATTTCCCTCGCGTAGTCAATGGGGACAACCGGAATATTTCGGTTGAATTTCTCAACGAGGTTTAAAGTGTTATCATTCCGCGGGAACACAAATTATTTTCCCGGCCCAGTTTTCAATTTTTGGTAGGCAGCTGTGCATTTTAAAGGTAGGCCGCAAGATACAAATCTAATGTCGTAAAAGTCTCTTTATCTATCATTCCATTCTCCGTTATCTGCCTGGCTGGATCTGGTCAGGCTCTCTGGAATTTGACATATTTTCACCTGTTGTAATTGCGCCGTGCTGTTTCTTAAGGAGTAAGAAACATGGGGAGGCGCGTCCTTGCAGGTTCCACGGGCCTGCAAGCCCCATTTCCAAGGTGTACCATGGAAGACACCCTGGAAATTTCAGCCTGAATCCTTACTCGGCGCCCTTGGATTTGATAGCAAAGTGGCCGATCGCAGCGACTCCGAAGTCGGTTCTGATCTTATAGTCAAGATTGTCGGTTTCCCAACCCATTAATGAATCAAGGAAGGGCGCGAAATTGCCGCCTAAAAAGAGAAAACACGGAAAGTCGGCCAGAGATTAGGATCCGGAAGCAGATACCAGCCTGTGGAGCTGTTGCCTGTTATTGAGGGAGCTTCCAGGAGCGGTTCAACTACTGGTATAAGGCCCAATTTTTTAAAGAGGTTTGGAACTGCAGAGTTGCTTTGCCCGGGAACACTGTCAGAAAAACAGAGCTCATGAGCAGTTATTTCCAGGCTGGGACCGACAAGCAATATCTTCGGTTCAACATTGAGAATGTTATCGTTATCGTCGGTCATCAGCCGCATGGTTTTGACTCCCAGAGCAAGAGAGTCTCTTGATAGTGAAGTTGTGGCTCCTGTCAGGTAATTACCCCTGCTATCATCGAATACAGGGACATCATCAGACAGGGAAGGGTTACTCATGAGGTAAGAATAAACCTTTCTGTCTGTGCCATTTTCGTTGTCTGCCCCAGCAGTTTACCGGTATCGGAGAAGGCGGAAAGATCATCATTGATGATGGCAGTCCGGGAGATCAAAGAATTCCGCCATAGGTCTTAAGCCTGAATGTTTCTTCCCCGTCTTTTGTGTAGATTCTTTTGAACTCTCCGTCCTCTTTTACTTCGGGGGAGATCTCCAGGCGGGACAATAAGGCGCGCCAGGGTGTTTTCCTTGAAATCGTTCACGCTTCCTCTGGAAGTCCAGGCTGTATATGTCGAGGGTGCGTAGCTGTAAGCGCCCTCCATACTCTTGTTGGCAACGTCTTTCAACACGGAAGGGAAATCACTCGTAGTCATTGCCCTGTTGAGAAGATCGGAATTGTCTCTGACCCCTCGCAGTCCATCATCCCCTTTTTTATCCCTGAGCAATTCGCGTGCCTGCTCGAGAAGTGTAAGGTGTTCCCAGATCCCGATATGTGCGGAGATCGTTCTGGATGTCCTCATTCGAATATCCCATGCGGTTCAGGATTATTGAAACTATCCCTCTTGCCTTGGTCTTCGCCATTGTTTCCATCCTTGTCTGATAGTCCAATTTCCCCGGTCTTGTCTGTAAACTCATTTTTATTCTCCTTTTGTTTTTGGCTTAAAGCCTTTGAAATTGTTCCAGGAAATCCCTGGTGTTTTCCTCCATGCCAAATATGCCGACATATTGCGTCCAGTACCGCGGCGCAACTTGTTTACAGCGGGTTTCTAAAGTGGGGATCCTCTCTCATTGGCGGTACCGCCTTCGTTTATTCCTGTTGTAATTTTAAAATCAGGCTCATGCTGTTCTTTCATCTTGGATCCCCCTTCACCGAGAAGTATTAAAAGCGCCGGATATGCCAGGTTACTCTTCCTCATCCAGCCCCTCAATCGGCCGGCTGTAATTGTCGAAGGCCTTTTTATTCATACCTAACCACCATGTCCTTAACTCAGATTCCTTCTTCATATCCCCATTAACGAGTTTGATAACTCTGCCGGCGGCGCTCCTGGCAATCGCGTCCAGATAATTCATCAAGTCTCTTGCCCTTTTCGCCAGTTCTATTTCAACCTGGCTGACTTCGATCAATTTCCCTGAAAGCTGTTCATACTTGAGCTCATTCGTTTTGGCGGCGCTGATAATCTTCCTGAGTTCCGCCTCTGCCTTGCGCTTCGCCAGGGTGTCACCTTCGCCGGGTGTCCCGTCCAACTTTTGCAGGTGAGCCTGGGCGTACTTGAGGACGGTTGACAGGGAGAAAGAACCGTCGGAATTAGCTTTAAGTTTCCCGACTTTTTTCCAGTGGTGATATGCGGTGGTCCGGCTGATCCGGACCCGTCTGCCTGAAGATATTGGACTACTTCATTGATATTTTTGAATCTTGCCTTTACAGCTTTCAAATCAGCCATTTGTGCTCCTATCGGGGAATGTTAGTTTTCCGAAATTCCGGGATTAAAAAAATTTCTGTGCTGCACGTTTATTGCGGTCGCGCGTGACCGCACCCCAAAGGGCCCCCGGAAGGACCCGCGATTATTTCCCGCCTTCTGCCACCTCTTTAGGCCCTTCCTTATCGCCGCGCCTGAATGGGATGACGATTCCCTTTGACTTTGTTGCTGTTACTCTTTGCCCTGCTTCCATACAACTGGAAAAATCTTCAACCAGGTCCATCAAATCTTTTATGGTGGATCCTGCCTTCTCACTCATCATGCAAGCCGTCTCGATAAGACATTCGACAAGCTGTTTGTCTGATGTTTCCGGATGGATCTGAATGGTCATTACCAGTCTGTCATCTTGAAAATATTTGCAGATTCCAGAATCCATAAATCCTCCTTTGTTTTTTACCGTCGTACCTTCTGTTTCTTTTCCGGATTCGAGTCATATGAATCTACAGACCCGGGATAGAATATTTGCAGAAGCAGTTCAGCAATCCCCTCAAGGTTTTCGCCCATGGCAAGACATTCAGGGTAGACTCTCCAGCCGCACAACAGGCATTTGATCACCCTGCAGCGAGCACGGTCCCTCTCATTGGTCTTTATGATGAAACCACCACAGCGCGGACAAGGAGGGCGCTTGATCATTACGCCAGCCTCAAGGCTGGGATCCGTTTCCATCCGATAAGGCGCGCCTGGATACCAACCGGGAGGGCTGCCCGGATTTCCTGATAAAGATCGGTTGTCATGTTGACCCCGATAAAGACCAAGTCACCTTGGTAATTCCGGATCTCGGATCCTTCAGGGAGATTGATTCCGGTAATATCCACGTCATGCACTTGTTCCATGGTTTGACTCCTTTCGTCCCGCCGTTACAGTGGGATTATGATTGATCGCTTCGAAGCGGACCCTCTCAACGTCCTCGACATCTTTTTCAGGGCCTCGCGTTCCTTCCAGGTCAAGGGCCTGTTTGCCTTTTTGCGTGCTCTCATCGGGCGATCTCCTTTGAACCACTCAACCAAACTCCCTGCTCTTTGATCGTCTGCCGGCCGCGGTCAAAGGAAACAGCTATATCGACTCCGGCCGGGCCCTGCCTGTTCTTATCAACCGTCAACACGTCCTGTTTGTTTTCTTCCTGCCAGAAAATAAGCAGCGAATGGGCCTTTTGCGCAAGCCGGAAGCATCCAGCCAGTTCCGTCTTTGTCGGACGGCCTTTCTGATTGCCTTGGCGGTTTAATTGTGCCAGTACCACAAGGTGCACATTCATACTCTTTGCGGTGTCTATCAGCTTCTGGGCATACCGCGCAAGCTTCATTTCTTCGGTTTCACGGTCTCGGCCCTCGCCGCTGATCTCGCCAATGTAGTCAACAAAGGCAATTTCAATCTTGTGTTGAATGGCATGTCTGCAGATCGTCGCGCAGATCTCGTCGACGTTTCGCGGGGAATTGTCGGACAGGAAAAGGGTTTTATCTGTGAAGGCCTCTCTGAAATCGTTCCAGACCCTAAGACTGTTGGCTCCGCTCTCAATGTCCTTCAGATCGAGGTGAGAACGATTCCACAAAGACGGTCCAGGTTATCGTCAGCATCGTTTTCACAGCTGATGAATAAAACCCTATGGCCGGCAATAGCGGTGTTTCCGAAGAGGTTCAGCGCCAGTGTGGACTTTCCGAATCCAGTGGCCGCCGCGATTACGGTCATTCGCTTTGTCCGAAGTCCTCTCACGGTCCTGTCAAGAATCGGGTACCCTGTCCGGATTCCGCGAATGTAACCAGGATCCTTTTTCCGCTCTTCCTGGAGGTCTTGAACCCGAGAGACAAGCTGGGAAGCGTCGAATATCCGTTTTTTTTCATTGCGAAGGCTTATAGATGAGGCAATCCCGGAAAGCCGTGCTGAAAGTTCCTCAGGCTCAAGGTTTCCAATTTCCTGAAGCACTCGGGAGCATTCCCGGTAAGTTCGCCGTTTATGTGAAAGGTCGGCAAGTTTGCGGGCTTTAAATTTCATGTTGGCCGACATCCATCCGGCCTCCATACATTCAGTAATTGTCTTGGTGTTCACGCCTGATTTTTGGGATAAGGTGTTAATGTCGACGAAAGATACCTTCGCATATTCATCGATAAAGGCCTTGAAGACTGAAAGAAGTTCGGCGTTGGAAAAATCATCCGGCCTGATCTCTCCGAGCAATCAAGGAATGAATCCCGGTCGTTGATCAGCGCGCCTATGATTTCCTTTTCAAGGATTAAACTGGAAGATTTTTCAATAAAGCACCCCTTTTGCTCTAAGGTCTGCGATTTCATCTTCCTTTGAAAGAACCGGTGAAATATGATCTTTCCCGTCTCCCTTTTATCTGTACAGTCAACCTGTCCCACTGTTTCCGGAGAATTGCCCCGGAAAGAATGTTCCTTTGCCAGAAAGAGTCAGCCTGCACCCAGCGGATGACAGCTTCTATTTTCTCGGGAGTCTGCCTGTCGATCCGGATTAGTTTGTCTATGTCCACGGTCCACCGGGTACAGTACTTTCCCTTTTCCCATTTCCCAGCTGGGTATTCTCAGGGTTGTTCCTAAGGATTAAATCGGCCAGCAAACCCGATAAGCGCAGCGATTCGGGAAAGAAGGTTTTAAAGGTTTCTTCTTTAATTCTTTAACTTCTTGTATGTGGTGACTTGTTGGTGACTTGTTGGTGAGTTCTTTGTTAACTTGTTGGTTAACTTGTTGGTGACTTTCTTCTGTATCGTCCTGATAAGTACCCCAATTTACTATGGTAATTATTGAAAATTTGTTGGTTGTCTTGACTGTTATATTGCCGGTGGAAATTAGCCTAGCAGTACATGTCCTGATTACATTCTCAGATATATCAAGGTCTGATGCGGCTTGTTTCCTGCCGAATACGAATTGACCAGCCTCCAGCTGTACCCTCTGGTAACCAATCATAACTGTTGTTGGCTTATGGGATGCTTTTAAAAGGCAGTATGACCAAAAGGCCCACATACGATGATTTCGCAACCAGCCATTATAAAAAGCCTGCCGGTATAATTTGACCCAGCCGCCTGGTATTTGAGGGGACGAAGAATCAGACACGTTTCAGCATCTCCTCGATCCGATTGCTTAGAATCAGTGGGAGTGGTATTAGGTAATAGGCGTGTGTCTCCCGGCAGTATTGCCGGATATACACACCGTTAATATGGCCGTGCTGTGGTTCTTGAATTGAATTATTTGATTTTCGGCTTGTTTTTTGATAAGGTTCCACGCGTGCGCTCCTGTCCAGCGCACCCCACCGCTTCGAGCCGTCCAGGTTTGCCCTGGGGCGGCTTTCCGCATTTCAGGGGTCGGATTGTAAATTCGAGAACTTGGTTTATGCGGCCTTGATTTTTTCAAGAGCTTCCGAAAGCAAATAACCAGGAATGCCGGAAGAAATTTGACGCCTAGGTGCAAGTAGGCCGGCCTGCTCCATTCTCCAAAAAGTACTTTCTGAAATATCACCCAAAAGAGCACGATATTCTTTTTTCCGGATAATCCGATCAGGTAAGTTTGACATGGTATGCCTCCTTTGATGCTTCAATGTGGATGATACGGGATATCGTTACATCCCATATCCCTGATGTAGTCAAAAAAAATTACTCGCTGGCTTTATCCAAACCCAATAAAAACATAAGTATAGTTTTCAATGTTGTTTCTGTGGTCTCATCCAATTTAGGGAAAACATTCTCATCCATAAATCTCATTATAAAAGGGGTTAGCTTGTTTGATATCAATCCGATATCATTCTCAACCTCTTGCTTTTCGTTAGTATTAATTATGCCTTCATAAATCCATTTGAGTAATTTATACGCAGTTATAAACAAAATATGTCTATTATAATTGTGTATATCATTTAGCATTGTTGATTCATGCTTTTTACATTTATCAATTATATATGAGTGAAAAACATTTAAAGTATCTTGAGAAGGATAAGAAGAATCACCTAAATTTGTTATTTCCAAATAACAGATGTATTGTATAAAACAATTGAAATTGCCACTTATTGTTTTTGACAGCTCATGTTGTAAGGAATCGAAAACTTCTTTGCAAAATTCGCTTTGATGTTCTAAAACAGTTTTTTTAAAATCATCAAGACTACGCCAGTTAAGAAGACTTTTGTAATTGCATCCAATTTTTTTGGCTATTTCTCTCTGCTCCATGCTTGTCAAGGCATAGAGCGAAGCAGCATATTTTTCTCTAGAATAGCCTATAGGATCGCCTTTTCGCGTTCCTTCCCGGTTTGGTGCTATATAATTTGAAATCTTGTCATCAATAAATTGTTGCAGGGCGCCGTTCATAACCAAATCCTTTTGGATGCCTATCCTACATCAAGGATATTAATTCATAAATATCCTTGATGTCAATAAAAAATATTTCACCTCTTACCATTTCTTTTCAATCCATTTTATTATGAGCATAACAAATCCAAACATGTAAAATTATAACTTTTCGCCAGCCTTCTTTCTTCTGATGGGGATTACCTTCCCTTTCTTATCGCTGATGATACTCTGCAGCTTTCTTTCCCATGCCTCCATAGCCTGAATCTTTTCCTTGTCGTATGAATACCGGACATAAACATGCGTTACCCCCTGCCTCCGTTTTGTGACGTGGTTTTGAACTCGGTCAATGGTTTCTTCCGAAATTCCGAGCTCCGCCATGTGAGTTGAAGCCGTGCGTCTGAGATCGTGCGGAGTAAAAGGAGCAACTCCGAGAATATTCCGGATCTCCGGCTTTCCATCCTTGTCGAGTACCGGCCGGCCCTTTTTATCCTTCAATGGCGCGCTGATATTGCGTTTCAGGCTCTTTGTCATAACAAGAGGATCAAAGGGATGTTCTGGATTCCGCGGTGATTCAAAGATATACCCTTCTTTATTTCCGATAAGTTCAAGGGCCGTATCGGTAAGATATACCCTGTTCGCCTCTCGGTTTTTACTCGTTCCGGCGGGATCGTCCACCATTTCCCCTCGATCTCCCGCCGATGTATTCCGGCAACCTCTCCCGGGCGCTGCGCTGTGACAAGTACCAGCTTCAAGGCGCGCCTGATCTCCGGCGCCGCATCCGTTAATTCGAAGGTTCTTCCAGAAGGTTTTTATTTCATCTGCAGAAAGATACCGCTCGCAGGAATTCTCAGGAGAGGGAGCTTTCATTTTGAGAAAGGGATTGACCTCGATAATGTCACGTTCCACAGCAAAGGAAAACATCTTGCGGACATATGCAAGAAGTCTGTTCGCCTGGATCGGGGAGCCGCGGTCAACGAGTTTATCAAGTATCGGGAGAATATCGCGCCTTTTTATGTCGGTGATTTTCATTTTGCCCCAGGCCGGCAGGATATCCATTTCAAGGGCCTGTTTGTCCGAGCGCCAAGACCGTTTTTTTACCATGGCGTGTTTTTCAATATACGTGTCGATGAATTTGGCAACCGTGGGGGTCCGTTCACGCTCCAGCCGCGCCAGGTCCTTTTCAAGAAGCGGATCAATGCCGTCCTGAACCTTCTTTGCCGCATCGAGGATTTCTGGCGCGCTTCCTTGAGCGTGATTCCTTTTTCTTTCCGGTCCGGATCCTTGTAATGCCCCAGGTTCAAAAAGCGCCTTCTGCCGTCGAAGGTGTAGACATAGAAGAAAACCTTCGCACCTGATGGATGAACACGGACACCGAATCCTTTACCCTCCCGGTAATCGGTTATTTTGTCGGAAGGCTGAAAAGCTTTGATGTCGTTATTCGTAAAAGTCCGACTTACCCGACCCATAAAAATACCCCCTGGATCCGTTTTAAAAGTTCACAGTTGGCTACTGTGAACTCTACTGTGAACTTTGTGTCGATGGCTGGAGTTGAAAAAAGTTGAAAACTGATGATAAGAAAATATCGGTAAAACGGCTATTTGTCAACGGTTTAATTTGGAAATTCGAAAAGGTGTGAACATGCCTGAAAAGGTATTTCTGATGACTCTTAATCGTCAGGTCCGCGGTTCGACCCCGCGCGCGCCCACCAAAAGAAAATACGAAACTCCATGGCAAGTGTCGTCATGGAGTTTCGTATTTTCAGCACTCAGAGTCTTATCGCGCCAGCCTATACCATTGCCCCTGTATACAGACGCAACGCGCTGCTGACCCCAGTTTGCCTGAACATTTACACTTCCAGCCTGAATTCCGCGCCCTCTCCGTTGTTTATGACCGTCAGGACACCCTTCATGTTTTGTTCTATGATGGTTTTTGAAATATATAATCCTATTCCCGTTCCCCCGGCACCCTTGGTTGAAAAATACGGATCGAATATCCTGTCTATTATTTCCTCGGGGATCCCGCCGGCATTGTCGGTTATGGCGACAAGCGATTTGTCCGCCGACCAGGTAAGTCGTACTTTTACCACAGGTGCGCTCACTTTCCTTTCAACGAGCACTTCTCGTGCATTATTGAGTATATTCAGTATAACTTGAGAGTACTCGTTCGGCAGTCCGCTAACAAAAATATCGTCTCTCATTTCCACATCAAGACAAACCCCGCTGTCTTTAAAACTGTCGGAAACGAAATTCAGCACCCTCTGGATCACTTCCTTCACGTTAAAATTGAGGATTTCCTTATCCGGTTTGAAAAAACTTCTGAAATCATTAATGGTCTGCGACATATGTGAAATAATGTCCATTGCCTGCCCGACGCTGCTCTTAAGATAATCACCGGTCAATTCGCCATGCTCGAAACTCTCTTGCAGATCCTGGATATAAAGTCCCACCGCGTTGAGAGGCTGACGCCACTGGTGGGCGATGCTGCCGATCATATCTCCCATCGCGGCCTGCCGGCTTTGCTGAATCATCAGAAAATCCTTTTTGCGGCTCTTTGCCACCTCTTCGCGCAGCATTTCCTCCAGACTGTTGTTGAGCTTTTCCAGCTGGCGGTTTGCAACTTCAATTTCTTCTGCCCTCACGGCAAGGCTTCCGTTCAGATCCTCTATTTCTTTCTGTGCACGCTTTCTGTCTGTGACATCGACCATCACCGCAAGCGACCTGGTGATTTCTCCTCCCACATCCCGTTCAGCTATAACTGACAAAAGGACATCTATTTTTGTGCCGTCTTTTCTCATGATTTCACAAGCGACTTCCCGGCATGAACCCGTCTTCCGAAATTCGCCGCTAAAGACTTCTTCGACATATCTCCGCGACGAAACCGAAAGGAATTCGTAAAAACATTGCCCTAATACTTCTGTCCTCTCATACCCCATGGTATCCAGCCAGTATTTACTGACGCTTACGATTCTGCAGTCGCTATCGAGGGAGTGCAGCATCACCGGGGTATTGTTGTAAAGGGAACGGTAGCGTCCGGCGCTCAATTTCAATTCCTCTTCGGCGACTCTGCGCTGTGTAACATCGGTGCCGGTAAGTATGACGTGTCCATATTGGGGCTCATTCCCGGAGGTCAACGAATATGTCCAGCTGATCAGCCTTTTATTGCCCGACCTTGTAATGAGCCATGCTTCCATGAATTTCAGAGCATACTCACTCGGCTGACTGCTGATGAACTCGGCGAACTGCACCGCCTCTTCCGGACCAAGAAGCAATTCGGTCATAATTCTGCCCTGAACCTCAGATGCGGAATAACCGCTCGCGGACTCGCATGCCTTATTGAAACGGATAATCCTTCCTCCATCGTCAAGGACCATGATCAGGGCACCAGCCGTGTCAAGAATGGCGGAAACAAAGCTGTGCTCCTTTTTCAGCTTCAGTTCGCTCTGTTTTATGCTTCTGAAAAACAACGCAAAGGGACTGGACAGGCCTATATCTATGACAGCTCTGTACATGCAGAAATAACCGGTTAATGTTAAAAGGTGGGCCGCCACGGCTGCGACTCCCGATTCTTCCGGAATGAGTGCGGAGACAAGTTCTGAAAATGCAAAGAAAAAGATGGAGAACAAAATAAGCTTTAGAACGGCCCCATGCAGTTTATGTCTTTTCTGCAACATCAGTGGAATGGATGCAAGATAGGCAGCTATTATAATTATTTCGCAGACTTTCATAAAAAGGGTCGGTTCAAACCCTGGTGTATAACAAAGGGGAAAGATCTTCCACCGGAAAATCGACGTAAGGGAGAGAAGTATTATTGCGGAATAAATTGCCACTGTTCCGGGAATCCTGATCTTCCGGTCCATCATAAATGGTGAAACGGCAAAAGAAATACTTTGTATCAAGCTTCCGGCAATCCATGCCTGGGTTGAGATATTCAGATCACTGCCGGCAAATATCGTCATGTTTTTGTATGAGAGAAAGTGGAAGAGATCAATCACGCCGGTGAAGAAGAAGAAAATACCGATGAAGAGAATATAGCCGTCTTCCTGAAATCTGCGGACATTCCATGCTATGGCGAAAATGCTGCATGCAACGACAATGCTGAATACCTCCACGATGCTGTGAAATACCAGAAAGTGTTTCTGGCCATACAGTGCAGAACAGGCCGACAGGAGTGCGGCAAGTACAAAATAAAATATCCAGTCAGATTTATTTTTATGCATTTCAAATCCAGAGAATCATGATCATATATATTTTTTAATTTTAAAATTTTTTACGCGTTTTTCATTTTACAGTCAAGCGAAAAGGTAACGCATCCGGATGGCATTCAAAGCAAACCTTAATAAATGGGGTTGCATCGGAACCATTTGAATATTAAGCACTTTAAAGCAAACCGTGATGTAACCAAATATTCATGTGACAGGAATCAATTTTTTTGATACGGTAGCCACGCGAACATCAACTAAGGGAGGAAATCCAGCAATGAAAATGCTCCTTTCAGTCTGCCTGGCACTATGCCTGTTTCTACCTTCCATTTCAGTCTTGTCAGCGGACCGGTCAAATATTGAAGATTATGAAAGCTTGAAAAAGGACATTGTTACCGAACTGTCCGGAAAAGTTCCAAGGGAGTGGGGTGAAACGGTTACAGGCGTTAAGACGGAACTTGCTACTGACGATATTGTTATCGCTCTGACGTTTGATGCTTGCGGTGGTCCGGGGGGCAGTGGTTTCGATGCGGGACTGATCAGCTATCTGGAAAAAGAAAAAATTCCCGCAACCCTTTTCATTAACGCCAGATGGATTGACGCCAACCGCGACGTTTTCCTGCGCCTCGCGGCAAACCCGCTCTTTGAAATAGCGGATCACGGGATGCGGCACAGGCCGGCATCCGTCAATGGCAGGTCGGTCTACGGAATAAACGGTACGAGGGATGTCGCTGACCTTGTGGATGAAATAGAGCTGAATGGCTTGAAAATCGAAAAATTGACTGGTGAAAAGCCGAAATATTACCGTTCGGGTACGGCCTTCTACGATGAAGTGGCTGTTGATGTGGCCAATCGCCTGGGGTATCAGGTGGTCGGTTTCTCAGTGCTCGGCGATGCTGGCGCAACCTACAACAGGGACCAGGTCAAAAACGCTTTGCTCAGGGCGGAACCGGGGTCCATCGTCATCATGCACATGAACCACCCCGAAGGACAGACCGCCGCCGGAGTCATGGCGGCAATTCCCGAGTTGAAAAAACAGGGATTCAAGTTTGTAAAACTTTCTGATTATGAATTAAGATGAGGTCACTTGTCACCAGGCAATGAATTCAACGCTTCCCTGGCAAGCCGTGCGGTTATTTTCCTTTTGCAGGAGAAGGCATAACGGTTGATTCTTTCCAGCGCCTCGAGAAGCGAAGGGATGTCCCTGCGGACGTGCGCCAGCAGATATTCCGACACGTCATCCGGAATAATTACCTGCCTGTCCTCGGACAGTTTTTTCAGTATCATTCTCCTTGAATCATCGTCAGAAACATCAATCCCGGCTACCAGCCCCCATAAAAGTCTGGAAACGAGATGACCGTCGATGCCGGGGAGTTGTTTTGGAGGGTAAAGTCCGGTAATCATGATTTTCTTGCCGGCATTGTAAAAATCGTTGAAAACCTGCCACAGCTCCACCCTTATACTTGCCTGGTCCGGAATCAGATGGATATCATCAACCAGCAGAACTGGTGACTCCCGAAACCTTTCACCAAGCTTTGAAACCGTTTCTGCCGGATAGTGCCCCCCATATATTTCATCGATATTTTTAAAGGAGAGGTACGGGACCGCCTCGCCTGACCCGTCCGGCGTCTCACTTTCACGGCTCAGCAGTGCTTCCCCCGCCGCCATAAGGAGATGAGTCTTTCCGGAACCTGCAGGACCGTATACATAGAGAAGATTGTCCCCGCCCACCCCGTCCGCTATCATTTTCGCAAAGTGAAAAGCAGTCCGGTTCCCTTCGCAAACCACGAAGTTGTCAAAAGTGAATCTTGGATTGACGGGAAATTCAAAAACCAGTTGCATGATAAACCCTAAAGAATAGTGGATGGCAGCTGTCGATTATCCAATTGGATCAAAACACCGCAACAGGATGGCCGGCTTGTCAGCGACTTTTTTGTATCGTTAAAACAGCTTGCCCTGCGGTCCTTCCGGATAGACCCTGCTGAAATGGAGATATGCTGCGCGTGTGGCCATCCGGCCGCGCGGGGTTCTGTTGAGGAAACCGTTCTGAATCAGAAACGGTTCGTATACGTCCCCAATGGTATCGCTTTCCTCGCAGATGGCCGCGGCCAGAGTATCGAGCCCAACCGGCCCGCCGGAAAACTTGTCTATTATGGTCAGCATGATCAACCGATCCATGGGATCGAATCCCATCTCGTCTATTTCCAGGAGATTCAGGGCGTCGTCCGCCACCTGCCTGGTGATGTTGCCGTCGGCGCGGACCTGGGCGAAATCCCTTACGCGGCGCAGGAGACGGTTGGCAATACGCGGAGTCCCTCTGCTTCTTCGGGCGAGCTCAAAAGCGCCATCTTCCTCAATGCGAATCCCCAAAATACGGGCCGACCTAGTCACAATGACTGACAGCTCTTCTTCCGTGTAGAACTCAAGCCTGGATATAACGCCAAAACGGTCACGTAGAGGAGAAGAGAGCAGTCCCGCACGGGTAGTTGCACCCACCAGGGTGAATCTGGGCAGATCAAGCTTGATGGTGCGGGCGCTCGGCCCCTGGCCGATGATTATATCCAGCTGAAAGTCTTCCATCGCCGGATAGAGAATCTCTTCCACCACATGGGAAAGTCTGTGAATTTCATCGATAAAGAGGACATCGTGCTGTTCCAGGTTGGTAAGTATCGCCGCCAGATCACCGGGCCGTTCTATGACCGGCCCTGAAGTGGACTTGATGTTGACCCCCATCTCGGCGGCTACAATATTGGCAAGGGTCGTCTTGCCGAGGCCGGGAGGGCCGTACAGGAGCACGTGATCCAGTGCCTCTCCCCTCTTTCGGGCGGCGTCTATAAAAAGCTGCAGGTTGCCCCTGGCCTTTTCCTGGCCGACATATTCGGCAAGGCTGCGAGGACGAAGCGTCGTATCGAAAATAAAATCGTCTTCAGTTGTCTGCGGCTCGATAATTCTTGTCATGCAAACCTTTAGAACCTGGGGCTGGGGACTAACACCCGGTCACTTGTCACTTGTCACTTGTCACTTGTCACTTGTCACTTGTCACTTGTCACTTGTCACTTGTCACTTGTCACTTGTCACCAGCAGCTAACGGCCGGCGGCCAGCACCTTCAACGCCTGTTTCAACACCTTTTCCATCGGAGCGTCATCTTCAATTTCCATATCCGACAGGGTCTTCTTCACAACCGCCTCTTTGTAGCCGAGATTTACCAGGGCGGAGGCGACATCGTCAAGGATTGTTGACGAGACGGCAGAAGGGCTTTCATCGCGCAGGGGAACCGTCGAATCCAGTTTCTGAACTTTTTCCTTCAATTCCAGGACAAGCCGTTCTGCGGTCTTTTTGCCTATTCCGGGAATGGCACAGAGGCGGGATACATCGCCCCTGAGTATAGCCGTGGAGAGGTCTCTGACCTGGCAGTTGGAAAGGATGTCCTTGGCGAGTTTCGGGCCGATCCCTGAAACCGAGATTAGAAGCTGGAAGAAACTTTTTTCGGCGGCAGTCCGGAACCCGTAAAGGTTGATTGCATCTTCCTTTACATGTGTATAAACATCCAGAGTAACGGTGCCTCCTTCTTCGGGAAGCTCGTAATAGGTTGAAAATGGTATCTGCACCCGGTAACCGACCCCGTTCACATCCAGTATGATGAACTCCGGAGACTTCCTGGCAATTTTACCGCTCAGCAGGGCGATCATGCAAATTTTCTCCTCAGGGCATTCAGACCGCACGAATGGGCGTGGCATATAGCAACTGCGAGGGCATCAGATGCGTCTTCCTGTGCAACTTCGGGAAGATTGAGCAATACCTTCAGCATCTGCTGCACCTGAGACTTGGCCGACTTGCCATGTCCTACAACGGCCTGCTTTACCTGCAGGGCGGTATACTCGTGGACAGGAAGTCCTGCGTTCACGCCGGCGACTATTGCCGCGCCCCGCGCCTGGCCGAGCTTCAGCGCACTCTGCACGTTTTTTGCGAAAAAAATATTTTCCACTGCAACTGCCTCGGGCCTGTAGGTTTTTATTATTTCAGACAACCCCTGGTAAATTTTGTGCAGCCTGGAAGGAAAATCACTTGCCGAGTCGGTAAAAATGGCTCCGTTGTCCACATGGACCAGCCTGTTCCCGACCGAATCGATAATTCCATACCCGGTAATCCTGGATCCGGGGTCAACTCCGAGTACTCTCATTCCGTCCCCTGAAACTCGCAGGGGCAGGTTTCTGACCCGCCCCCTTACTTCCCAGCCTCTACATCAAATTTTCCATCTCCTCCTGGGAGATGTCGAAATTGGCATATACATTCTGCACATCATCGTTGTCTTCCAGCCGGTCCATGAGCTTCAGCATGCTCTCGGCCTGCTTTCCTTCCAGCTTTACCATGGT
Organism: uncultured delta proteobacterium; assembly: GCA_963815135.1. Lineage (GTDB taxonomy): Bacteria > Desulfobacterota > Desulfuromonadia > Geobacterales > Geobacteraceae > CAIWTU01. Next base: position 378,064 of record CAWFFO010000011.1, on the reverse strand, counting down.
CTGGGGTATCATCGTTATTTCCGCGGATTCATATTTGAACCCTGCCTTTTCCAGAGCCTCGCGGACCTCGATGAAACCTGCCGGGTCAGTCACAACCTCGATCTGCTCTCCCTCATCGGTTACATCCTCAGCACCTGCTTCCAGGGCCGCTTCAAACAACTTGTCGAAATCGGTCTCCTCGGAAAAAACAATCAACCCTTTCTGATCGAACATCCAAGCTACGCAACCGGATTCACCCATGTTTCCGTTGCACTTGGAAAAAATGCTCCGGACATCGGAGACGGTCCTGTTCCGGTTATCGGTCATCACCTCGACAAGAACCGCCACGCCACCGGGGCCATACCCTTCATAGGTGGTTTCCTCGTAGGTTACCCCTTCAAGTTCGCCGGTCCCTTTCTTGATCGCCCGGTCGATATTGTCCTTGGGCATATTCTCCGCCTTGGCCTTGTCAACTGCCGTGCGCAGCCTGGGATTTCCGGCCGGATCTCCGCCGCCCAATTTCGCTGCGACTGTAATTTCCTTGATCAACTTGGTGAATATCTTCCCGCGCTTTGCGTCAGCAGCACCCTTTTTGTGCTTGATGGTACTCCACTTATTATGTCCCGACATCTGCAAATCTCCCTCAAAATCTGATCTTCACTCTTAAACAAAAACTTTTGAATACTATCATGGGAAATTCCGGCTTGTAAAGGGAGAATTGGGCACACTCGGAGCTCATCAAATTCTTGTTTGCCGACACGTTATATGCTAGTGTCGCTTTGTCGAGGTCACCACAAGAAAATCAAGGAGCAACCCATGACTATAGCCGTCAAAATCGCCGGTTACCTGGAAAAGGCATCCTGGATTCGCAGGATGTTCGAAGAGGGAGAGCGTTTGAGAAGGATCCACGGAGCGGACAATGTGTTCGATTTCACGCTCGGCAATCCGAATGTGGAGCCCCCGGGGGAATTCGTCGAGGAATTGCGCAAATTGGCCGAGAGTCCGGTTCCGGGCATGCATCGATATATGAGCAATGCCGGGTATGAGGAAACACGAAATGCCATTGCGGCTGTTCTGGCTTCAAACTCGCAACTCCCGGTCACCGGAAAGCAGGTCGTCATGACCTGCGGCGCGGGCGGGGCGCTCAATGTCGTTCTGAAAACAATACTCAACCCGGGTGAGGAAGTGATCATCCTGACCCCTTTTTTCGTCGAATACAAGTTTTACATAGACAATCACGGCGGTGTCTCCAGGGAAGTATGGACTGACCGGGAAACCTTCCAGCTCGATCCCGATGCAATCGGAGAGGCGATAAACGACAAGACCCGGGCGATCATCATCTGTTCCCCGAACAACCCGACCGGCGTCATTTATCCTGAAGAATCCCTTCAGGCCCTGGGCGATGTGGTGAGGCGCAAGGAAAAGGAACTTGACCGGCAGATATATGTCATTTCCGACGAACCTTATGCCCGCATTTCATACGACGGGAAACAAGTGCCGAGCATTTTCCGCTTTGTCGACAACTCGATTATCGTCACATCCCACAGCAAGGACCTCGCCCTGCCCGGGGAAAGGATCGGCTATCTGGCCGCCAGCCCGAAAATGCGGGAAGCGGAGCTTTTCATGGAAGGGGCGATTTTCTCCAACAGGGTACTAGGCTTCGTCAATGCGCCGGCCCTCATGCAGCGGCTGGTTGCGGGCCTGCAGAATGCCTCGGTGGATATAGGCGAATACCAGGAGAAAAGAGACCTGTTCTACGATAACCTGACCGGCATGGGCTTCAGCATGGTGAAGCCTGAAGGCGCATTCTACATGTTTCCCAAATCGCCGCTTGCCGACGATATCGAATTCGTAAAGATGGCCCAGAAGCACAACATACTGCTTGTCCCCGGCGCCGGCTTCGGTGCTCCCGGCTTTTTCCGCATAGCTTACTGCGTCGACAGGGCCATGATCGAGAGAAGCCTCCCCGCCTGGCGGGAGGTGGCGAAAGAAGCCGGATTGTAAGGCAGAGGCCAGGGACTGAGGGCTAGTCCCCAGTCATGCCTTTCGTCCGCATTTACTGCAGACACCTGAAAAGTCCCATGCACCAGAAACAATCGCCGCAGGGAACAGTGTTGGAGAAGCAGTCCTGTTCGAATTTTCCGAATACGATGTATTCGCAGGCCACAAGATTGCAGTTGGAACAGACCGGATAATCGTGCCGAAGCACTTCCTGTCGGTAGGAAATGAATGCGGGATTGTTCCGGATGTCTCTCATGCTCTGCCGGGAGAGGCTGCCGAATGATTTGGGCGTTATAAATATTTTTCGTCCTGGAAAATAACAGTTGAACCGGTGCCAGAGAAAATAGCAGTTGTGCACCTCGACGTCCCATGAAATGAATGGCCCTCCCTTGTCCACGAAGTCGCATTTCCTGTCGGCCGTGGGAATTATTTCCGGTTAGAGTCAGCTCGAGCCCTGTTTCTGCCGAAACTTTTTGGCTTCTTCGAATATTTCTTCCAGTTCTCCGATCCATTGTTCATCCCGGGAGAGAAGGTTCTTCAAATGAAGAATATCTCCCGAGAGCGGGCATCGTTGATGGTTTCAGGATGGCGGTGTTCAGGGAAATTTTTTGTGACGCAGGTCAAAGATGATACTTTTTCACGGAAAAAGTGAACGGCAAGAATGCAAAACAAAAGTGCAGCGACACTTCTATTGCCGCAATATTAGGCTGCATATAACGTGAGCAGGCGGCATCGGCACTTGTACTCTCATATTTTCAGGCAGTTACGGATGGCCGCATATTTGCATTCCTGATACATAAAAAGTCCATATCATACATCCCGGTTTCTTCCGGGAAGGAGAATAATTGATGAACACCCGTTTAGGAATTGCATCCGGCACGCAATCGGCCAAATGTGAAATTGTCAGAAACCGGGAAGGTTCTTACATGCTCAAAATACAGGGACGCTTTCCACCTGACTGGGCCGGAAATCTTTCTTCAGGGCTTTCGAAAAACCGCTTCAGTATAGTCAGGGGAACCGCCAGGAAAGTTAAAACCTCCTGGACAGCGGAGTTCGAAATCATGCCTGACCGCTTTGCCGCCGATCCGAAGGATATCGACTTTCTGGCTCTTGCACAGGATGGAACAGGATCGGACACGACACACCAGATTTCTCTTGATGAATTCATCTTCGGCGATCCTGCTTCGAATAGCGGGGCATTGTATCTGGAAATCAAGGCAATTGATCAGACGGGTTTTCTCGGCGAGTTTCTCAATCGTCTGGCATTTTTCTCGCTGTTTCCGGAGCAGATGGAAATTGATACGGAAGGAGGAAGGATTTCGGACCGCTTCTGGATCAAGGGAGTCGGAGGAAGCGCTCCATCCGAAAATGCTTTAAACAACCTGCGGAGTAAACTCGCTTCTTTTCTGAAAGTCGACTCAATAAACCAGTGCAAGACTGACCGGTAGCCTGTACGGACAAGCTATCGGTCACCGGCATGTCATATTTCGGGTTCCTTCAGGCAAACGGCGCACGGCTGGAGGCTCTTGTTACAAGGATCCACGTGTATGATCACCTGGGTGTTAGGCAGGGCTTCGCTGATTTCATTTTCGATGCGGTCACTCAACTGGTGGGCTTCTTCGATCGACCATTTACGGGGCACCACGAGGTGAAGGTCGATGAATCTCATGGAACCGGACTTTCGGTTCTCAGCCTGTGGAAACTGACGCATTCGCCTTCATGCCCGACAAGTATATCCTTTATGATTTTCTCGTCTTTCTCGGGAAGGCGAACATCGAAGATATCCGCAAAGGCGTTCTTCGTCAATTCGACGGATGATTTGATGATGAGCAGGGCAACGCCTATGGCCACGATTGAATCTAGAATCGCTACCTTTGTTATCGCTATCAGTCCCAGGCCCGCCAGTACCCCGAGTGAGGTATAGACGTCGGCCCTCAGGTGCCAGGCGTCGGCTTCCAGGGCCACCGAGCGTGTTTTCCGCGCCACCCGGAACAGGTGCTTAGAAACAAACCAGTTGACCAGAGCGGAGACCGCCATTACGGCGGTTCCGAGCCCGAGATACCCGACTTGGCGAGCACCGGTGAAACGGTGTGCTGCCTCGTAAATGATATATATAGCGGCCCCGAGGATAAGCAGCGCTTCCGCAACACCGGAAACGTTTTCCCATTTGCCGTGCCCGTACGGGTGCCGCTCGTCGGCAGGCTTCCCGGCTTTGCCCACTGCGTAATAGGCTATCATGGATGCAAGCAGATCTAGACCGCTGTGAATCGCCTCGGAGAGGACCGAGACGGAACCCATCACAATTCCGATAAACAGCTTGATCGAGCACCAGCAAAGTATTGGAGATTACGGAAAGGCGTGCGGCCTTTATCTTTTCAGCAGTAGAGTCTGGCATGTCAATTATTTACCGGCGCGCCCGTTGTGACGGCATTTTCGGCAGGGAGCCCGGCCGCACTCCACACAAGCGCCAGCTTTCCTTTCGCATTCTCGATCAGTTTATCGGCAAGCGCCGCTTTTTTTCTGTACTCCAGCAACGACAGCGGGTTTTTATCTTCCAGGAATTTTTTCACTGCATCCAGTGACTCGATTTTGGCTTTATATGCGGCGCAGAAACCATCTTTCGCATCCGTGAGGTTCCGGCTGAACCATGGAGGAAGTTTGCCGGGCACGGCCTCTTTTACCAGTGATCCAATCAAAGTGCCCGATTCGGCCTTCGCCTTGTCAACCAGGGAAGCCATGTCTATTGACCCTTTTTCCCCCTTGATCACAAGTTTTACTTCCTCGCCGACCAGAGTCAAGGCATTTTTCGATACATTTTCAATGGAAAGCAGGTCCTTCCTGAAGGCTGTAATATTATCCCTGTCAGCCTGACTCAACATCTTTACCTGTTCCGGGGGAGCCTGGGAGGAAACTGTCTCTTCCTTCTGTTCCTTTGAATTACAGCCGGTAATAGCCAGAGCAATTGCCGCAATTATATATACCGTTTTTCCGAACATTTCAATCCCCTTGAATTAACGGCATCCCTTCGGCCGTTCACCTGCCGGCAGCCCGGGATGCCGTGGCAGAGACTAGAAATCAAACAGCTCTTTTAATAATGATTTGCGTTTGTGATGTTTGTCGCCCCTGTAATCGCGATGGTCATGATCGTGGTCATCATGCCCCCTGTATCCGCGATTGACACTCTCTTCAATTTGGTGATCATCTTTGCCGCAATAGTTCTGGTCCTGACGGTGGGAACCGGACCTCTCAATAATCTTGTCGAGTTCGCCCCGGTCCAGCCACACCCCCCTGCACTCCGGGCAATAGTCTATCTCGACCCCCTGGCGTTCTGCAATTTCCAGATCAATTGCTGTACAAACCGGACATTTCATATCTTTTCCCCTTTTCCGCGCCATGCGGGGTTTACACCCCAAACCGGCGGTTAATGAGCGTTTTATCCGGAAGGGCCGTAAATGTCTTCGGCGAGATCGATGCGAAATGCTTATTTCTGCACGGTATCGGCACGTTCTTCAAAAGGAAAACAGGCGGTGGCTTCCGGATTCATTTATCTGGACATACTTATGAGAGTTTAACTTATTCAGGAAAGATTCTGCGGCGGGACAAAAATGGCCCGATAGACCTCGGGAATAGCCTGAAAAGGCTGATATGACTCAAGAGTGGAGATAATCGGTGAATATGCAACTAAAGTAAGTACGGGCAGCGCATCGTCCGGCGACTTCAGGATCTCGTGGCAGAAATCCGGGTCATTTTCGCCGCAGGGGCTATCCGCTCCCCGCTCCTGGCCAGCGGGCCCGGAAACCTGGCATGATACCTGATCTATTGAAGGACCGGCCAAAGTGCCCTGTATTGAGTGAGCAATGCCCGACATAGATAAAATCAGACAGAAAACCGTCAGGGCAAGAAATATGTGTTTAAGATCCATTCTCAAATCTCACATGTGACAACAATCAGTTTTTAATCAGACCTGAATGCGTGACCCCTGAGCGCCGAGCAAGCGGAATGCCGTGGTTCAACGCCGCCGGCATCGTGACATGCCATACACATCGGGTGAACTTCGCGGGCAGCCTCATCCCGAGGTAATGCAGAAACCGAGGCGCTCCGCGCAGTCGAAGGCGTGAAGGCGTCACGGTTTCGGGTCAGATATATTTTGCAACTTTAAGACATTACCGGCTGTACTGTCAACTTTAACCAGTGCGTCAAGATAAAAAGACAACGGCATTCCAGCGTAAATATTCAACAAATGCTTTCCAGACAGGATGTTGCCCGATCATTACCGCATGCAGTTGAAGATTCCCATGCACCAGAAGCAGTCACCGCAGGGGACGGAATTGCCGTAGCAGTCCTGTTCGAAATCCTCGGCAATCAGGTACTGGCAAGGGACAACGTTACAGTTGGAGCAGAAGGGGAAATCGTAGGACAAAACCTCTTCCCGGAATGAGCGGAAAGACGGATCATTCCAGATATCGAGGATGCCTTTATCGCGGACATTTCCGAAAATCTTGGCGTTCACCGACTTCTTCCTGCCGAAAATATGGCAGCCATACTGATGCCAGAGGAAGTAGCAGGGATGGACGTTACCGTTCCAGGAAACGAAAGCGCTCCCATCCTCGATGAAATCGCATCTCCGCCCGCTTTTGGGGGCAGTCGCCGGGAGCCGCAGATCCAGCCCGGTTTCGGCGGCCAATGCCTTTGCTTCGGCGAAAACATTTTCCAGTTCCGAAGCCCACTCTTCATCCCGTTCCATGAGGTTTTTCAAGTGAAGGGAAATACCGCGCGTCCTGGCCTCGGCCTTCATCTCCTCCACAAGGTCATACAGGCGCTGCTCTTTCGGAGTTCTCGAATATTTCCAGATTACTTTCAGGTACTCTAATAGGGAAGTCTCTCCGTCATCCCCGGTTTCCTTCCATGAGCGCACGAGGGTCTCCGCCTCTGCGGTTCCGAAGGTCCCGACCGAAGCCGCATGCCGGAGTTCACCGGATATTCGCTCACCCGCCGCCTTCCAGCCGCTGTCAGTTTCAAACAGCTCCCGCAACTGCATTGATGTATCGGCTAAACTTTTGACGGTGATCTGCTTGCTCGGCAGGCTGGAGCCGAAGCGCAACTTGGCATCTTGAGCCGGGTCACCGGTAATCAGGCAGCCGGAAAGTTCCAACACGAACCCGGCCAGGTCGTGATCAGAAGGATTGCGCATGTATTTCCACAGTACGTTGAAGTAGTTTGCCAGATCCAGGCCTTCTGCAGCGGCTCTTTTCCTCCATTTGTCGAAAAGTTCCACCGCTCCGTCCATGTTGGAGTCGAACGCCGAGCGACTTACGCAGTTTTCTGCATAGGGAAGAACATGGGTGACAATGGCAAATGTTGCTCCAAGAGAAACAGCGCGTCTGAGCAGGCCGGGCAGCTCACTTGTGTTATCACGCATCAATACGAACTCCAACCCCATTTGAAATTCCGGTTTGCCGTACCTTTTCATGGCTGTCCGAAGCACCGCGAAAGCCCTTTCAACACCCTGTTCCTCGCCGCCCCGGCGGATCTCCCGGAAAGTATCCGGATTGAGGGCGTCGGCGGAGAGGCAGATCCGGTCGAGTCCCGCCTCAACCAGGGAAAACGCCCGCTGTTCGTCCAGGAGCATGCCGTTGCTCTGGAACCCTACCCAACTCCCTTCGGGCATCAGTTTCTTCGCCCTGCGAATGTAATCCTCCAGCCGCATATCAAGGAGAGGCTCGCCGACCCCGTTGAGAACTAGGGCCTCCAGGTGCGGGAAAGCCGGTTCCAGGGCGGCGAAGGCCTCGTCCGTCATATCTCCTTCCATCGTCCCGCGGTCCCAGGTCTCCTTGACGCACATGACACAGCGCAGGTTGCAGCGCGTAGTGGTCTCCACGAAAAGCTTCGACGGCCACGGACGAAACGCCGGGACCTCCGGAATAGAATCTTCAATTTTGACATGCTCACGCATAATACATCCCTTCCATCCTTCAGCTCACAGGCTTGACACAAGACTTCAGCCTGCATTACCTCTTGACTCCGGCATATCATTTGGTTATTTTACCAAACATAATAATAACCGGAGACACTAATGGACGTCAAACAGAAATCGCTCTATACGGCCAAGGCAAATGTTTTGAAAGCGCTGGCCCATCCGACACGTCTCTGGATTGTCGAAAAACTTGCTGATGGCGAGCGTTGCGTATGCGAGTTCGCGGACGCGATCGATGCCGACTTCTCAACAGTTTCCAAGCATCTCGCTGTGCTGAAACACGCGGGTATCGTGGAGCATGAAAAACGGGGAAAACAGGTATTTTATCGGCTCAAGGTGCCCTGTGTTCTGAATTTCATGCAATGCGTGGAGGCCGTTCTGCGGAAAAGTGCGGAAACCCGGGTTGAGATGCTTGGCCAGGGCTTGCCGACTTCATGATCAGCCCCCCATGCGGCCTTCAGGCAGCGGTTTGACAGAGAGTAACCATTCTTTTTTGCGAGTCCATCAAGTATTGAATTGCAACAGCAGATATCCACACGGTGTCGATACATCACCCAAAGAAAAGAAAGGAGAGAGCAAATGAAGATTGAGGTATTGGGAACCGGTTGCGCAAAATGTAAAAAACTCTACGAAAACACGATGGAAGCAGTAAAACGGAGCGGCAAAGTTGCCGAGGTAGTAAAAGTTGAGAATATCAACGAGATCGTCACTTACGGTGTCATGTCCACGCCGGCCCTGGTTGTAGACGGGGTAGTGAAAGTTTCCGGGAAACTGGTATCGCCTGAAGAAATCGCCGGGATGCTTTGAACCGATTGTAGCATCGCAAGTTCGGACAACGGTACAAGTGGTTGCCGCAGCTACAGGTTAAAATTTGATTTACCGCACTTTTTCAAGTGCAGGTGCGGAAAAATTATGTAATTTCTATCGAATAACAAGGGATATATGGGAGAAGTCCTCGCGCCAAAAAGATCAAAGAGATGAAATCTTGCAAAAGGAGCATGGACCATGAAAAACACGCTGGAAATGCATTATGGGAAGGTTTTCAAAAACCGTAACGACGTCGGCTGCGGCTGTATCACCGAACACCTGCATCCGGAAATGGAAGACGCGCTGAAAGGGCTCGCTCCGGAACTGCTTGACGCTTCCAAGGGAAGCTGCTCCCCCCTGCCGCCGGACCTGGAGGGATGCGTGGTGCTCGACCTCGGCTGCGGCAACGGCAGGAACGTCTTTGCCGCTGCACGACTGGTCGGAGCCAAGGGCCGAATCATCGGTGTGGACATGCGGCAGGAATTGCTGGATGTCGCTAAAAAGCACATTCCCGAACAGATGAAAAAAGCAGGCAACAAGAAATCGAACGTGGAATTCATGAAAGGGTATCCCGAGGATCTCCGGTCACTCGGGATCGCGGACAATTCGGTCGATGTTGTCGTAACCAACGAGATTATCAACATTTCCAAAGACAAGCGCGCCGTTTTTTCGGAGATATTCCGCGTATTGAAACCGGGAGGGGAACTTTGTTTCACGACTGTGCTCGCCGACCGGCGACTGCCCGCGGAACTCGCGGAAGAGTCCTGCATGCAGAGGTGCGGCCTGGGTGGCGCGATGTATAGCGAGGATTTCCGCAGGCTTCTCCGCGAATTGGGGTGTCAGGATTACCGCAATGTCAGCAAGCAGCCGGTCTGCGTGCACAAACCTGGAGCCGGAGACAAGGTCGGCCTGGCCTGCTTCACCTACCGCGTCATCAGAACGTTCAAATTGCCCCTGGAAGACATCTGCGAAGATTACGGACAGGTCGCGGTTTACAAGGGGACCATGCCCGGCTTTCCCGATGCCTTTCCCCTTGATGACCATCATCTTTTCATCAAAGACAAACCGATGCTGGTCTGCGGCAACTCGGGAGCAATGGTCGAAGAAACCCGCTTCGGCAAACACTTCACAGTGAGCGGCGACAAAGCAGTCCATTACGGCCCGTTCGATTGTTCCTAGCCTAAATCCCGCATCTGCAAAGAAAAAGCCCCATGGGATATAGACCATGGGGCTTTTTCTTTGTCGGAATCGCTGCATTCAATTGACGGCAGGTACTAGACTTCCTTGACCCACTGCCCGATCTTTTCCTTCACCTGGTCCCTGATTCCCCTGATGACCTCCAGCCTTTCGGCGTCTGTTCCCTTCGCCGCCGAAGGATCCGGGAATCCCCAGTGGACTCGTTTGGTGATTCCCGGGAAAATCGGACATTTTTCCGCACTCGCCTGGTCACACACCGTTACGACATAATCAAACAAGACACCTTTTTTGTATATATCAAAGACCGACTTCGTCCGGTTTTGCGAAAGGTCGATGCCTATTTCCTTCATGACCGCGACGACATCCTGATTTAATGTGCCCGGTTCGAGTCCGGCGCTCTGCACCTCAAACCTGTCCCCGGCAAGCTCTTTGAGAAACGCCTCCGCCATCTGGCTTCTGGCGCTATTATGGATGCATACGAACAATACTCTGTTTTTTTTTCATTCCCGACTATCTCCTTAATCCCGATCGACTTTTCGTTCTTTAATTCCAAGTCATAATATACACATATGGCGGCTCTAGAAAAATTCCAAATCAAAACCGCCATAATTATAAACAATGGATGTTACGCGGTTATTATCATGAGGCTACAGATGGATTGCGATGACAGAAAATCTCCATCATTCTCAAGGAGGGGCGAGGGAGAGAAAGAGATTATAAACTTCAATTATAGACCGATCCGTTCAGGACAGGCACTGGAACAGCCCCATGCACCAGAAACAGTCACCGCAGGGAACGGTGTTGGTGTAACAGTCCTGTTCGAACTCCTCGGCATAGATATATTCGCACGGGAGTAGGTTGCAGTTGGAGCAGAAGGGATATTCGTGGCGCAGCACCTCTTCACGGAATGACCTGAAGCGCTGATCGTTCCAGATTTCCAATATCCCTTTCCCGGAGAGATCTCCGAAAATTTGCGGATTCACGTATTTCTTTCGGCCGGAAAAATAGCACTGGAATTTGTGCCAGAGGAAGTAGCAGGGATGAACCTTGCCGTCCCATGAGATGAACATGCCGCCGTTGTCGACGAAATCACATTTCCTGTCGTTGCCCGGCGCCTCGTTGGGAAGCCGCAGGTCAAGTCCTGTCTCCGACGCAACGGTTTTCGCCTCCTCGAATACCGTGTGGACTTCCTCGGCCAGCGCATTATCCCGCTTCAGAAGGTTCTCCAGATGCAGAAAAATGTCGCGCGACCGGGCTTCCGCCATCATCTCCAGAACAAAGTCCACCATTCGCTGTTCTTCAGGGGTCCTCAGATATTTGCAGTGATAGACATGGAAAAAACTGCTTATGTCTATCCCCTGGCCTTCGGCCCGGTTCCGCCATTCAGTAAAGAGCTCCACCGCTTCCTTCGTATTGTAATCATAGGCAATCTGGGAAACGTGGCCGCTGTCGTAGGGAAGCAGATTGGACACTATGGCAAATGACACCCCTTGTGAGACTGACCAGCGCAGCACGTCCGGCAACTGGTGTACGTTTTCGCGCATGACTACAAATTCGACGCCTGTCTGCAGGTTGGAATCCGGATGGCATTTCCGGGCTTTAGCCAGCATCTTGAAGGCCTGCTCCATGTCTTTTACCTCACCGCCTTCACGGATCTTTCTGAAGGTGTCGGGACAGATGGCGTCCAGAGACAGGCATATCCGGTCAAGACCTGCCTTAACGAGGGACGAGGCCCGGGTCTCGTCCAAAAGGAGTCCGTTGGTCTGGAAACCGGCCCAGCTGCCGGCTGGCATCAGACTCTTCGCTCTCCGGATGAACTCTTCCAGTCGGGGGTGCAGGAGCGGCTCGCCTATGCCGTTGAGGATCAGCGCTTCGGCATAGGGAAGCGCCGGTTCGATCGCTTCAAACGTGGCAGGCGAAAGGTCACCTTCTTCCAGTCCGCTTCCCATTGTCTGTTTGACGCACATATTACACTTCATGTTGCAGCGCGTGGTCGTTTCGACAAAAAGTTTCGACGGATAATTTCTGAGTGCCGGCAAATCCGATTCTTCCGGATCGACAAATTGTGTTTGCAAAGCGGTGTTATTCATAATTCAACTCTTCACATTTCTTTTTTATTTTATCGATCGGCGCCTGACGGACCTTTTCCGCCATCTTAATCGCCCTGCAAATCTCCGCCGGAGTGGCGCCGGCCTCGCGGGCGGCGTTCACATGGAACTCAAGGCACGGTTCGCAACAGGCAGCCACCGATGCCCCGATGGCCACAAGTTCAAGGGTCTTCCTATCAAGTGACATGATACCCTCCGTTATGAGAATTTGTCAGTCTGAAGGCAGCAGGAGCTGTTTTACAACCTTCAGTCTTCAACCTGTCTACCTGTTTTTACGGCATCGTCACATCTTCAACCTTGCACTTCATCTGGTCAGCAAAATACTTCCTCTGGAAATAGAATGCAAGGTTCACCAGGCTTATCAGCACCGGCACCTCGACCAGGGGGCCGATTACTGAAGCGAAGGCCTGCCCCGAGTTGAGACCGAATACCGAGATGGCCACGGCAATAGCCAGTTCGAAGTTGTTGCTGGCGGCGGTGAAGGAAAGCGTCGCGCTCTTCTCGTAGTTGGTCCCGAGCTTCTTGCTCATGAAGAAAGAAACCACGAACATGATGACGAAATAGAAAAGGAGCGGAATCGCGATCACGACAACGTCAAAGGGCTGGCTCAGGATCTTGTCTCCCTGGGTCGCGAACATGACAACGATGGTGAACAGGAGGAAAATCAGAGTCAACGGACTCACAAGGGGAACGAACGAATTTTCGAACCATTCCTTTCCTTTTATCCTGGTCAGGCTGAAATGGGTGATTATCCCGGCAAGGAAAGGTATTCCCAGGTAAATAAAAACGCTCTTGGCGATTTCGCCCATGGTTATATTCACGACCGCGCCCGTGAACCCGAACAGCGGGGGCAGGACCGTGACGAAAATATAGCAGTAAACCGAAAAGAACAGCACCTGGAAAACTGAGTTGAATGCGACCAGGCCGGCGGCGTACTCACGGTCGCCGCATGCCAGGTCGTTCCAGACGATGACCATGGCAATGCAGCGCGCCATGCCCATCATGATCAGGCCGACCATGTATTCCGGGTAGTTGCGCAGAAAAATAAGGGCAAGGCGAACATGAGAATCGGCCCCACTACCCAGTTCTGCACCAGGGACAAGGTCAGAACTCTTTTAGTCCCTGAACACCTCGCCCATCTCCTCGTACTTGACCTTGGCCAGCGGCGGGTACATCATCAGGATCAGGCCGATGGCGATTGGTATGTTCGTTGTACCAACCTGGAAACGGTTGATGAGAGCCTTTGTGGCGGGCACGAAATACCGAGGGCAAGACCGAGAAACATGGCCAGGAAAATCCACAGAGTCAGGTAGCGGTCCAGAAACGACAGTTTTTTCATAAGTCCTTGCATTGTTTGTATATCCTCCTTGTGGAACGTTATGACTGGTTGAACACGCCTGGATTTTCATTTCATGAAATAGCCGATCAGAGACGTCTTGATCTCGTCCCTGACCCGGCGGAACGCCTCCATTATCTCTCTGTCGCTGCCGGTTGCCTTTGCCGGATCGGCAAATCCGATGTACACCCGTTCGCCGCCTCCTGCAAAGACTGGACATTTATCCCTGGCGTCTCCGCACAGGGTGATGCTGTAGTCGAACCGCTCCCCCGCAAATTCATCGACGTTTTTTGAACGGTGGCTGGAGATGTCGATGCCGATCTCCCGCAGAACCGCTATGGCCCTGGGGTTGACGAAAGACGCGTCGGTCCCTGCAGAAAACGCCTCGATCCGGTCTCCGAGAAAATGATTGGCGATCCCTTCGGCCATCTGCGAGCGGCAGGAATTCGCCGTGCAGAGAAATAGAACCTTTTTCTTCAAAACAAAACCTCTTTCTATCCGCATGAGCGGATGCTTTCCGGCAAAAAAATTATGCGCAGCTGTTGTGCTGGCTGAATCCGCTTAGTCTTTCACGGTCGGCAACAGCAACTTCGAGAACAGGGAGATTTTCCCGGAGAGACTCCAGTAGCCTCTTCTGCAGAGTATTTCCGTTATCCACAATTGAATAGTACATCCAGACTCCGCACCTGCGGTCATCTAACCATCCGGAATTTTTAAGGTAGGCAAGATGCCTTGAAACCGTTGACTGGGGCAGCTGCAATACTTCCATGATATCGCAGACACATAGTTCCCCGTCCAGCAGAAGACATAGTATCCGCAGGCGGGTCTCGTCAGAAAGGGCTTTGAACATTCGAGCTGTCGTTTTCATGTGCTTAATATATCCGCCTATCCGGTTACGATCAAGAAAAAGTTTTGAAAGCGTTGAAGCAGCTCAATATCTTTTTACTATTCTTTCCAGACAATCTTTTTCCTGGATATGAGATCGTTACAGCTATTGCAGAAAAACCCTGTAGAGCATTTGGAACAGACCTGGAGCATTGCGTCACACTTGGGGCAGTAAGGGTCCATGTCAAATTCGTCGTATGAAGTATAGCGTCCGCAGAGCTTACAAAAAAATCTGGCGCCATCCGGAGTGAGTTCCTTTATCATTTCAGAACCGCATTCGCGGCATATGCTTCTTTTCATGACAGCACTCCCGTCACAAAGACATTGTCAAAAAGATTCTTGCAAACATATTCATGCGTAATTTATTTTTTGAAGGCTTATCGTTTCCTTTCCAGTTTTTCCTTGATATATGCACTAAACTTTTCCTCATCGGGGAAAGATATTGCACAGGCCTGGCAAAGCCTTGCGCAGGTCCGGCACTCCACCACGCAGTTATCGGGATTTTTCACCTTTGCCTTCTGTGTCGCTTCATCGAATTCAAGTACGTCGTTTTGGCAGAATTCTACGCACGTTCTGCATCCGATACACATCTCATCGTCAATTGTCGGATGCCACGGGATCTCTTCCCGCGGTATGCCCCGCCATTCTTTCATACATCTTTCCCTTCTATGGGTTTTTATCCACAAGATCCTTGATGGCCGCTACCGCTTCCTCAGTCGTCTTGTTTCGTATGTCCACGGCCATATGATTTTTCTTGTCGAAACCCGCAGCCTCAAACGCATCCCTGTACATCTTGCACTGCATCTGCGGGTCACAGGCTGCAATATAGAGTTTCGCCGTTTCGCCTCCGGAAAGAAGAACCTTCATGAATTCCTCACCATCACCGACGCAGAGTTGCGGGTGGAGGCAGACATAATCGAAAATCTTTTCCCTCCTGATGTCGGACAGGACGCCGAAGATGTCCATCTTTGAGAAACTAGGACAGGTCCCCTGGCACACGCAAAGTATAAAACCCTTTTTTCCCATGATGCTCCTCCATTAACCTGGATAGGATGGAAATTATTCTCACATTTGATGCTCTTCAACTCCAAGCCTCCAGCAAGTCCTGTTCACTAAAGGTTAACCCTTCAATTTATATTGTATCCGCATAAGCGGATATTTCAAACAAAAAAAACCATATAACATAATAATCACTTCTGAAGCACATCTCGACAAAGCATATTCCTAAGAAAGCTCAATTGTTGACGCCCCGGACCGGCTCAGTGCGGGGCGTTCGCCCCTTGTATGTTTCCGCCTCCAACCGATCCAAACGGGGAAACCCTTACCGTGGATTAAGAACAAAACCAGACAAACCACAAGTCAGGCAAATAAAATAGTAAAAACACCATTCCGTCTCTTCAACGCGTCCAGCCGCGGGTAATATTACCATGGGTAATTCGACCGTTATTCCACGTATATATCAGGCGAAAAAAGCGCCGAAGATCAAACCGCTTGCGGTGGACATCAAAATAACGAGGGAAACGTATACGACAGTCTTTTTCGTCCCCATAACGCTCCGGATGACCAGCATGCTGGGGAGAGAAAGCGCCGGACCGGACAGAAGAAGTGCCAGGGCCGGCCCTTTGCCCATTCCGGAGCCGATGAGCCCCTGCAGGATCGGTACCTCGGTGAGCGTGGCGAAATACATGAAAGCTCCCACCACCGACGCAAAGAGATTGGCGCCCAAACCGTTTCCCCCGACCAGACCGGATACCCATTGGGAGGGAATTAACCCTTCATGGCCGGGACGCCCCAGAAGAGCTCCGGATATCAGGACTCCATACAGGAGCAGCGGCAGTATTTTTTTCGCGAAATCCCAGGAGGTGAAAAACCATTCCCGCAGTTCGCTATCGTCCTTACTGCCACTGGTCAGTGCAGTAAGCCCGACGACCCCTACCACGAATGGTATAGATGGCTGTTCATGGAAGAGAATAGCGAATATCACCACCGGAAGCGCGGTAATAACCATTTTCCATTTGCCGACCTTGAACCAGGAAGTGAGGATTACCGAAAAGGCAAGGGCGAATAAGGCAGTGATCTGCCATTTGGCGGCGTAAATAGAATGCCAGAGACCTGTCTGACTTTCCGGTCGTCCCCAGTTGGCGAAAACCAGGATGCCGACCATGGAGGCAAAATAAAATGCGTTCTGCCACAAGGGACGGCTGACCACAGGTTCCGGCAGTATGGCTGCCGCGGCCACCTTTGCCTGCTCCTCCCTCCGGAAGATGACGTGCATTGCAAGGCCGATTATCACACTGAAAAGAATGGCTCCAAAGGCTCGGGCAATACCCAGTTGCGGCCCGAGAACGCTCGCCGTAAGAACGATCGCCAGGACATTTATCGCCGGACCGGAGTAAAGAAAAGCGGTGGCGGGTCCCAGCCCGGCCCCCATCTTGTAGATGCCGGCGAACAGCGGCAGGATGGTGCAGGAGCACACGGCCAGTACGCTACCCGAGACCGACGCTACGCCATAGGCCAGCACTTTATTCGCCTTCGGACCCAGGTATTTCATTACTGCTTCCTGGCTGACGAATACGCCTATGGCTCCGGCAATGAAGAAGGCCGGGACCAGGCATAACAGTACATGCTCCTGCGCATACCATTTCACCAGATAAAGGGATTCCCACATGGCATTATTGAGACGAGCCGACTGTTGCAACCAATTCACCGGCAGGTAATAGCAGGCGGCAAAAACCGCGATTATCACTGCCAATGGCTTCCATTCCTTTTTCCAGAACATTACAGAAACACCTCCGTCTATTGGTTAATTGGCCTATTCACCAAATAACAATACAAAAAAATATTTACATCGATCAGAACGCCCGCCACAGCAGATATCCCCCAACGACTGCGATTACCGATCCGCCGATACGTTTCGTCCAGGAGGAAAAATTGACGACCCCTCTGGCCCGTACGAAAGACTCGATGAAACCGGTGAAGGTTCCGGCCGCCAGCATAAGCATGCAATGGCCGACGGCATAGACGAAGAGCAGCGCAGTTCCGTACAGCACCTGCCCCTTGGTGGCCACATAGGTCAGGATTACAACCAGCACCGGCGTGGCGCAGGGGGAGGAAACCAGGCCGAAAAACAACCCCAGCAGAAAAGAGCCGATCACGCCGCCCTGTTTCGGCCGGAACTCGCGCTTCACCGGCAGCCTGATCTCGTAAACCCCCATCATCTGGCCGCCCATTACCAGCGCAACTACACCTGCGGCCACGTACCACCATCCTCCCACAGTGCCGAACATGGTGCCCAGCAGTCCCGCGGCGGCGCCGAAGGCGGTGAAGGTGAGAGACAACCCCAGGATGAAGGCCAGGGAATAGCGGAAAGCTTTCCAGCGGTCACCCTCCGCATAGCCGCCGACAAAACCGACGACCAGCGGGATGGTGGCCAGCACGCAGGGGGACGCCGAAGAGATTATCCCCGCCAGGAAGACAGCGCCGAAGGCCAGCAAAGGGTAGGCGGCGACAATCTGTCCGATGTTGTCCAGAAAGGTCATTTTACCCCCAGTGCCTTCAGTTCTTTGACGATATCTGCCTTTTCCATGAAACCGATGTGGCGTTTGACCTCTTTCCCTTGGGTATTGAAGAAAATCTGGGTCGGGATCATCTGGATACGGAACTTTTCCGCTGCAGCCTCGTCCTCATGCGCATCGATGAACATGACCGAGGCCCGGCCGCGGTATTCGCCTGCCAGTGATTCGAGGATCGGGGCCATCTTCTTGCACTGGTAACAATAGCGGGCACCGAGATCGATAACCGTAGGCTTGCCCGAGCTTAGCGCCTGGCGGACGGTTGCGTCCGTGGCGGAAGGAAGTTCGGCTAGGGCAATGCCGGAAAACATAATAGTGATAGCGAGTGCAGACATAAAAAGTTTCATTCTGGTTTCCTTTCAGAGTTTTAAGTTAATGCATATTCGTAAATCTTCAGCCGGGAGCCTGATCGGAGCTTATTCCCGGCCCGTGCTTGATGCCGGAGTCCGCCGGGTTACATCTAGTGGATCAAACCATAAATCAGCCATATCGAGATGGCCATGAGCAATAAGGCAAAATATTTCTTGAGAGTATCCTGATTGCTTTTTATGGTAAAGCGGGGGCCGATCTGCGAACCCACAAGCACAGCTCCCGCAAGAACCGCGGTGAGCTTTAACTCAAAGTGACCGCGTAACAAATGACCGACAAAACCGGTTAATGCAGTCACTCCGACCATGAGCGAAGAACTTCCCACGGCAATGCCCATCGGCACACCACCCAATACCACTACGGCGGGCACTTTAAGAAGACCTCCTCCGACTCCCAGCATACCGGAAACAAATCCAGCCAGAAGCATTATCAGGTACCAACTTTGACAACATTGATGGTATAGGGCTCGGCAACTCCGGTGCGATGCCATAACCACCAGCGGCTGCGTGCCGTGCGGCTTCGCGGCCAATCGGGGTGGTTTATACATATAATAGGCGCCAACCATAAGTACCCCGGCAAAACAAACCTTGGCGAAGCCGGGAGGAACATAGGGGGAGAGATAGCCGCCAAGGAAGGCCCCGACATTTGTGGGCGGCTCAATTAACAAGACCAGCTTCCAGTCCACTGCCCTGGCTTTGGCAAAAACCAGAACCGATGAAAATGATACAACCATAATCAAGACCTGGCTGGTGGTAGCTGCCACATACATAGGCACGGAAAGCGCCAGAAGCATTGGGACATAAAAAGCCCCGCCTCCTTGACCAAACATCGAAAATACGGCAGAAACAACCAGAAACAGGGCAAACAAGAATACCAGCGAATCAACAGCCATTCCATTCCTCGCTCAAAACAGTCTGGCCTGCGCTGCTAGCGGCATGATGCATACTCTCATCAGCCGTGTAGCCGGAACAAGGGATGCAGACTGATTTGCCCTCTTCCGTCACACGCAACTTGTTCACGAAAGTCATTTCACCGCAAGCTGCACAACGATTTGCCGTGAAACTTGCTTTGCCTTTGTTGACTTGAACCTGGTGCACGGGGCCGATATCCAGAAAAGCGCTTTCGTCCAGGGCATAATTCGCTCGACAAGGGGATCGGTTATTTCGGATTCGATGTTCTGTGGCGGCACGCCGACCTTGCGTTTCTGAACAAATGGAGAACCCAGCGCCTTTTCAAA
This sequence comes from uncultured delta proteobacterium, assembly GCA_963815135.1. Classification (GTDB taxonomy): domain Bacteria; phylum Desulfobacterota; class Desulfuromonadia; order Geobacterales; family Geobacteraceae; genus CAIWTU01. The sequence continues at coordinate 358,599 of CAWFFO010000011.1, read as the reverse complement.
AAAATCCGCCTTGAGTGATACCCTCACGGCCCGGCCGGCCTGCTGATCGATCAAAGTAAAAGCCATCTTGTTGAAATAGCGTTTCTCTATATTCGATTTGCCATAGGTGCAGCCTGTAGACATCATGATGCCATCCAGAAAACAGCCCGCCGCATGGCCTTTGCCGGTTTCCGAAACAACAAACAGCTCTTTGTCCTGCGACCGTTCCACCCCAAGGACTTTCATTGCGGCAATTCCGGCTCTCAGCCCCATCGGCATGGCCGGGCACTTGTGGCCATGAAATTTCATGCCCACCTCGAACAGTTCCTTTAGATCCTTCATTTTTCCGCCTCCTTTTTACGTTGTACCTGGCGACCGGGAGTCAAATGACTTCAAGCCTGACAACTTAAGCCAACTGCTAATATTCATGTGGCTTAGCTACAGCATTCCCTTGATCTCACCGACCGAAGGCACCTTGCCGGAAACCTTCACTTCTCCATCCACGACCAGAGCGGGGGTGGTCATGACTCCGTACTCCATTATCTTTTTGATGTCTTCAACCTTTGTTACAGCGGCTTCTTTTCCGCTCTGCCGGAGAGCCTCCTGGACGTTTTCATAAAGTTTTTTGCATTTCGCGCAACCCGTTCCCAACACCTCGATCTTCATTGTTTCCTCCTTTTTCGTTTTTCCCTGCGGACTCCGCAACCAGGTACTTTCGTGGCAAAACACCCTATCTCTTCAATTATTTCAGTCATGTATCCAAACCTTCAACCCAGTACAGGATTGCATTGAACAGATACCCGACGAAGACGATGGATACTGCTACCGTACCGAAGAATACAGCCAGCAGGCGGTTCTTCATGACGTTCTTCAGGATCACCGCCTCGGGAAAAGACAAGGCCGTGACAGCCATCATGAAGGCCAGTACGGTTCCCACGGCCATCCCTTTTTCCATAAGCGCGTGGACAATGGGGATGATGCCCGCCGCATTACTGTAAAGCGGAACACCGATCAGGACTGCGACCGGGACTGCAAAGGGGTTGTCCCTGCCGGCATACCTGGCAAGAAAGTCTGCCGGCGCATAGCCGTGGATGAAGGCTCCGACACCGATACCGATAACGACATACGGCCATATCTTCTTCAGTAGCCCACTGGTATAGTCTCTGGCGTAATCAAGCTTATCCCGGAAGCTCTGGTCGGCAATTTCCACTTTTCCCACCTGCATCTGCCAGACGTAATCCTCGACGTATTTTTCCATGCGCAGCTTGCCGATTACAATCCCTGCTATTATGGCGACCAGCAGGCCGGTTCCCATATATATGAGAGCGATTTTCCAGCCGAACAGCCCCCAGAGCAGAACCAGGGCAACTTCATTAACCATGGGAGATGAAATCAGGAAAGAAAACGTTACGCCCAGCGGCACCCCCGATTCCACGAAACCGATGAAGAGCGGCACGGCCGAACATGAGCAGAAAGGGGTGACTATCCCGAGCATGGCACCTATGATATTGCCTATATACTCACGTTTATGGGAGAGGATCTTTCTTGTCTTTTCCGGGGGAAATTGTGAACGGATGATGGCCACAAAAAAAATGATGACTGTCAGCAGGAGGAAAATCTTGATTGATTCGTAAATGAAAAAGTCCAGAGATTCACCCAGATGGCTTCCGGGTTTGAGAGTCAGAAGGTTGAAAACGAGATAATCGGCAAAGTTCTTAAGCACTGTAAACTCCATGACTGATTGATTAACCGCTCATAGATGATGGCAAAAAAATATTTCAGCCACGCAGGCAGACTCATACCACCTTCAGCAATTCGTGCCGTCCAACGATTTCCTGCTTTACCACCCGGGTGACTATATCCACAATCTCCAAGATTTCCGGATGCTTGATGGAGTAGAAGATTTTCAGCCCTTCCTTGCGGCGTGAGAGTACACCGGCGGCCTGCATCATATTCAGATGGCGTGACGTATTGGACTGTTCCTCGCCGATGGCCGGAAAAATTTCGCAGACGCAACGCTCGCCGTCACGAAGGAATTCGATGATCTTCAGTCGGGTCGGCTGGGCCAGGGCTTTCATGATATCGGCACGAAAGGCCGCAAGTTCGCTCATATATCGTCTCCTGCATATATAGTATATGACTATATGCTCATGTAATTATATCTTGAAAATAAATTTGTCAATCGAAAAATTGATAATCAGCAAAGGTATCAGAGGACTTCTTCCTTGAATTTTTCAAGGCCGATCTCATCGATTACCTTGCCGATACGGCAGGTGCGGCCAGTGGCCTTGAACCACGTGACGATACGGTCGACGATTTCCAGTGCCTCCTCATGGCCGGGCACATTTTCGGCCAGCTTCTGACCCAGGCGCGGCGCTGAACCACCCTTCCCCCCAACCATGACGTTCCACCCCTTCGGGGTTCCGATAAGGCCGACATCCTTGATGCACACTTCACTGCAGTCATTGGGACATCCCGACACGCCCATCTTGAATTTCCACCCTACCTTGAGGCCGTGATATCTATCATCCATTTCCAGCCCCATGGCCATCGAATCCTGCTGGCCACGCTTGCAATGAACTGCCCCGGGGCATGCTTTCACATAACGGACGCAAAGTCCAGCGGCGGCGGTCCCGTTTTCGCCCAGAGCGGCAATCACCTCATCTATCTTGTCCTCGGTCAGCCCGATAAGCATGATCCTCTGGGCGCTGGTCAGCTTCACCGCCTTGATATTGAATTGCTCGGCTATATCTGCCAGCCTTCTCATATATTCAGGATCGATGAATCCGCCCGGCGCATGCGCCTTTATCGCATAGGTCTGCATATCCCGCTGGATTATCGCTCCCTTTTCCTTCAGATCTTTTTTCATGGATCATCCCTTCCGAGTTTAATTTTACTGTCTGTTGTAGCGCGGGTTCGCCGGCGAGACAATAATGAACCAGAACACACTTTCAGGGCAAGTTTTTTCTGGGCAATGTCTTATCTGTCCTTATTTTCCGAAGCCCTGTCATGCTGCTTGAAATTAATTTCTCTGCATGATATTTTCGTATACGTTCTGAACCCGGTAAACCACCTCAAAAACTCTTAAAGAATAAAATGACAGATAGTCAGGCATACTGCGCTCCACTCTGATTGACTACAAGGGGAAAACAATGAGACAGTGCGAAAGTTTGCGGGAAAGCAGAGATCCGTCCGAAACAGCAGACAATACAAGGAGCGTCATCGAATCAATAGGCAACACCCCCCTTGTCGGGTTGAGAAATCTCAACAGCAATGACAGAGTCCGTATTCTGTTAAAGCTGGAAGGAAATAATCCGGGAGGTTCGATCAAAGACCGACCAGCATACTACATGATCACCAGGGCCGAACAATCCGGTGAACTCACCCATGAAAAGACCATCCTGGAAGCGACATCCGGCAATACCGGAATTGCCATCGCCATGATCGGCGCGGCAAAAGGTTACCGGGTCAAACTGGCCATGCCGGCCTGCGTCAGCCTGGAACGAAGAAGCATCCTCGAAGCCTACGGAGCGGAGGTGGTACTTTCTCCCGCCCACGAAGCAACCGACGGCGCCATCAGGCTCGCCCATCAGATACTCCAGGAAAACCCCGGCAAATACTACATGCCCAATCAGTACGCGAACATAAACAACATGCTTGCCCATTATGAAACAACCGGTCCGGAAATTTACCAGCAGACAGACGGTGAAATCGACGTCTTCGTCGCCGGGATGGGAACTACCGGGACCCTCATGGGCGTGGGAAAATACCTCAAGGAGATGAATCCGGACATCAGGGTGGTCGGCGTGGAACCCAGGATCGGGCACAAGATACAGGGGCTCAAAAATATGGAGGAGGCTATCGTTCCTCCCCTTTACCAGCCTGCCCAGCTTGACGAGAAGATAACCGTCGAAGATGAGGACGCCTTCGAAACGGCACGGGTCCTTGCTGTCCGGGAGGGGCTGTTCGTCGGCATGTCCGGCGGTGCTGCGGTGTCCTGCGCCCTCAGGCTGGCGGAAAGCATGGATTACGGAACTATTGTCACCATACTTCCTGACCGGGGAGACCGTTACCTGAGCACGACGCTGTTCAGATCGGTATGCGCCTGCTGTCCTCCCTGACATGCAGTCTGCTTTTCCCATCCAAAAATTTCTCAAACGGAAAGCAAACATGACTAATAACAATACCGAACCTCCGATGAATAAAACCAGGCGTCCCTTCTGGACACGAACTGCTGATATAATTCTGCGTACCGCACATGTCGCCGTTACCAGCATACTGTTCGGCGGAGCTGTTTGCGGAGCGTCATTAATCCAGCTGATGACATGGCACAATCTCGCCATCATAACCGGCTGCGCCCTGATCGTTTCAGAGGTTTACCACAGCCGGCACTGGCTCTATCAGGGCCGCGGAGTAATGGTACTCATCCATGTTGGTCTTCTGGGAATCATCCATTTTCGCCAGGACCTCATGGTCCCGGTGCTCACCGCAGTCCTCATTTTCGGCATGGCGGGAAGCCACATGCCCAAATCAATGCGCTACTGGTCGTTAATCCATGGCCGGGTTCTGGATTGACGGGATCGGACCAATCGATGCAGTTTTTCATCAAGCTTTTACTGACAAACCTCATAATCGTCGCCTGCGTTCTGGTGGGGAAAAGGCATCCGGGTCTTGCCGGACTGATCGCCACCATGCCTCTGACCAGCCTGATCGTACTTCTCTGGCTCCATTCAGACAACCCGGGTAATTACAGCTTGCTCACAGATTATACGGCTGGGGTTCTGTGGGGAATAATTCCGACCATTCTCTTTTTTGCCGTGGCCTATCTGATGTTCCGCAGACAGGTTCCCGTGTTTCTTGCGGTGGGTGCAGGTTTTACCGTATGGCTCGCCGGAGCGATCGTCCACCAGTTGTTCTTGAGCGGCAAATAAAATTTCTCTGCGTTCAATCCGGAACCATTGTTATTTCAATTCACTATTCACACCTCCTTTGTCGGGTCCCATTCCCGTTGCGCCGATGCTCACCGGCCGGATCTCTGAAACGACAGCATTCGCATTGAGAAAAATCCAGGCTCCGCCGCAGTAAACATATCAATCGAGCATTGAATTATCTCATAAAAAAAGTATTATCTTCTTATCAGCAAGGTTTTTTGCTCTTTTCATTGTTGCCATTCCTGAAGGAAAGCCAGGAGGCCAAAAGGCCTCAAGTCGGCGTTCATCCTCAAGGCTCAAACTCTCAAGGTAAAGTCGGGGAAGAGTTGAGGTGGACGCATGTCCCCGGATGATTTTCATCCAAGGGAGGTATCAAGATGAAACTGCCTGCATACATAGTAATTATCTGTCTATTTTTCCCCTGCCTCTCGTTCGCCTCGGATGCAACGGTGGGGAGTATAAAGACCGCAAAAGGTACCGCTTATATAATCAGGAACGGGAATCAGATCGCTGCAGAAACCGGTACAATGGTTTTACGCAACGATTCATTGAAGACCGGGTCCAATGGCGCCATATCCATGATCTTCCGCGACGATACCCTTTTATCCATAGGACCGAACAGTGAATTATCAATCAAGGAATTCCTCTTTTCCCCGGGAGAAGGAAAACTCTCTTTTGTGGCCAGACTGCTCAGGGGGACCGCAGCCTGCATCAGCGGCATGATCGGCAAATTATCCCCGGATTCATTCCGGTTCGAGACGCCGGTGGCGAATATAGGCATCAGGGGAACGAAGTTTGCGGTGAAAGTTGAAGGCGACAACGGGGAATCGCGATGATGAGATACTGTTTTTATGCTGTCTGGCTCATGGCCCTTTTACTCACGACGTCCTGTGCCGCAAAAAAAAGCGGCAATATTTTTGTTCTCCTGCCCGGCCCCGACGGAAAAACGGGAAAGATAGTAATCACCTCAAATGAAGGAAGCCGGATATTGAATGAACCGAACGAGGCAGTGGAGGTACCTTCGGCCAATGCTGCCCCTTCGACCCCGACTCGACTGGATAACGAAAAAATAAATAAGGATTTTGGTGAAGCCCTTTCCATTCTTTCGTCACCTCCCATTCATTTCATTTTATATTTCAAGTTCGATTCCACGGTACCCGTGGAAGAATCCAGAAAGCTGCTCGAAGAAATCCTCCCCACGATGACTGAACGCAAATCAACGGATATTAGCGTCATCGGCCACACCGACCGGTCGGGGACGCGTGAATACAACTACAAACTGGGCCTGATGCGTGCCTGTCTTACGGAAAAAATCCTTGTTTCAAAGGGCATAGACCCGCGGTTCATAAGCATAGCGTCCCACGGCGAGGACAACCCTCTGGTCCGGACCGATGACGGCGCGCGTGAATGGCGCAACAGGCGGGTCGAGGTTATCGTACGTTGAGTCCGCCAGCCGGATTCCTTTCCAGATGCATTTCCGTCAACCGACTTGCCCTCGTGCGGGAAGGACTGAAAGAATGAGTTTTCCTGCAGTTCGAAAGGCTTTTCTCGCCAAACCGAAAAAAATGGAGGGATGGATTTTTCTTGTCGGCCTTGTCTTTACGTTAGTTCTGGCTGCTCTCTATATATACCAACCTGAATTTTTCCGTTTCATGAACTACAAAATATACGACACCTTTCTAAGATCGGCGGAAACTCCCCACAGCGGACAGGTACAGGCAAATCCCGTTATCGTTGATATCGACGAAAAGAGCCTTGCCCGTTTCGGCCAATGGCCCTGGCCAAGATACCGCATAGGGCTTTTGTTGGAAAAATTAAGGGATATGGGTGCATCCAGCGTGGGAATGGACATGTTCTTCCCCGAGGCAGACCGGACATCACCGGCCGCGCTGCAGGAAGATCTCGCCCAACGGTACGGAATCAGGATTGATCTTCAGGGAATACCACAGTCTCTGCGAAACAATGACAAAGCCATGGCGGAAATTCTTTCCAGTGGGCCGTTCGTTCTCGGCTACAAGTTTTTATTCCCGGGAGACGAAAATGCGCCCAGGGAGTGTCTGCTTCATCCAGTTCAGGCCGTTATCACCGGCAGAACCGGTGCAGTGGACGTATCGTCCGGCCTTTACAGGGCAACCGGCGCTACATGCAGCATCAGCCTGCTTGCCTCGTCTGCCCCGTTTTCAGGCTTTTTCAACATAATACAGGATCCCGACGGGGTTTTGCGGCACGCTCCTCTTCTCATTGAATACAATAACAGACTTTACCCCAGCCTCGCGCTGGCAACCATTCTCGAATCGTCGGGAAGCAGAAGGGTGATTCTCGAGTCGGATTCCCATGGCCTCAACGGTATTGTCATCGGTGGAACTACCATTCCGGTCGATTCGAAGGCCAACATGCTGATTGGCTTTCCGGCAGGCAACCCGGGCTTTCATCATTTATCGGCTGCGGACATTCTTCTTGACAGAATATCGCCGGAACAGATCAGGGGGAAAACAGTTCTTCTGGGCACCTCCGCGACAGGCATCGAAAAATACCAGACAACCCCGGTAACGACGGCGCTTCCAGGGGTCGACATACATGCGATCATTGTCAACAACATCCTGAAGAGGGAATTTATCTCCAGCCCTTACTGGGCCGGAGGCGTGGAACTGCTGCTGATCCTTGTCTGCGGAACGCTGTCTTCATTTGTCCTCGCACGGATGAGGGCAATCCTGGGGCTCTCCATCACTATCGCCGGAGGCGCGGGACTGTGGTTTGCAGCAGAACGGCTGATGCAGACAGGAGGGATTTTCATATCACCCCTTTTCCCCATGATCACATTGGGCGTCAACTTTTCCATGCTGTCATTTCTGAAGTACCGGCAGGAGGAACGGACGGTCAAAGCCCGCAACAGGGATCTGGGAGTAATACAAAACTTCACCATCCTCTGCCTGGCGGCATTGACGGAGACGCGAGACAGTGAAACCGGCGAACACATCCTGCGTTGCCAGCATTATGTAAAAATCCTGGCAGAACAACTTGCGACCGATCCGAAGTTTTCACAAATACTCAACGAAGAAACCATCGATCTCCTATACAGGTCCGCTTCTCTGCATGATATAGGCAAGGTGGGTATTTCGGACAAAGTCCTGCTTAAGCCCAGCAGCCTGACAGCAGACGAGTACGGGGAAATGAAGAAACATACCTTGTACGGCCGGGAAGCCATTCGGCGGGCGGAACGGATTTACGGTGAGGACGTCAAGGATTCCTTTCTCCAGTTTGGGAAAGATATGGCTTACTACCACCACGAAAGATGGGACGGGTCCGGTTATCCGGAAGGCCTCAAGGGAGAAGAGATCCCTCTTTTCGGCAGGATCATGGCGATAGCTGATGTGTATGACGCCTTGATCTGCGAGCGACGTTACAAGCCGTCCTTTACCCATGAGGATGCCGTTACGATTATCGTGGAAAACAAAGGGACCCAATTCGATCCGACAGTGGTGGAAGCCTTTCTGGAAGTCGAGGGAAAATTCAGAAAAGTGGCGCAGCAGTTTCCTGACGCTTAAACGTATATTCCCTTTTGTTTGAATCTGTTGTTTTTCCGAAGATTATCGCTAGTATTTTAATATTAGAAAAGAAGCGCGTTCCTGTAACGCTGATTTGCTGCAATTTTTTGAATGGGGATTGAAATCGATGATGAAATCAACTTCCGTATTCACACTGCAACTGGACGAGAAACTCTGTTCGACACTGGTAGCCTCTGTTCGCGGCATTGTCTGGGAAGCCGAACCATTGACTTTCCGATTCTCCTATGTCAGTCCCCAGGCGGAACAAATACTGGGCTACCCGCCCCGGCAGTGGATTGAAGAACCCGATTTCTGGCGTTCCCATACCCATCCCGATGACGTCGATTGGTGCTCAGCCTATTGCAGGGACGCTTCGGAAAAAAGAGAAGATCATGAATTCGAATACCGCATGGTTGCGTCAGATGGAAGAATTGTCTGGCTTCACGATATAGTCACCGTGGTCCCGGCGGATGACGGATCAATCATGTTGCGGGGGATAATGATCGACATCACCAGACAGATCCGGCTTCTGGAAGACCTGAAGCTGAGGGAGCATTACCAGAGGGCACTCCTTGACAATTTCCCCTTTGCCGCATGGATGAAGGATGAACTGGGCCGTTACCTGGCAGCCAACAGGCAATTGGCGGCATACCTGGATCTGGAATCTTCGAAAGACCTGGTGGGAAGGACCGACTTTGATGTCATGCCACCGGATATTGCGGAACTTGTTTCCGAGGAGGACCGTAAGATCCTGAAGTCCGGCCTGACAAAACGCACAGAGGAACAACTTCCCGTAAAGGGTGAGAATCGCTGGTTTGAAGTCTACCAGTCTCCTGTAACTATAGATGATCGGGTCATAGGTACTGTCGGATGTAACTGGGACATCACAGAACGCAAGTTGATGGAACAGGCCCTTAAGGAGAGCGAGGAACGCCACAGAAAGCTTGTGGAGATTTCCCCCGACGCAGTCTTCATCCATACTGCCGGGAGATTCGTCTTCATGAACACGGCAGCGGCCAGGTTGTTGGGCGCAGAACGTCCAGAGGATCTCTGCGGCAGAACTGCACTGGATTTCGTCCATCCCGATTTCCGCGATCTAGTAAAACAGCGCATCGAAAATGCATGGGACCACAAGGACAACCCCCCGATCGAGGAGAGACTGGTCCGACTTGACGGATCGACAGTACCGGTGGAAATGGTCTCCGTTCACTTCCTTTACAAGGGTGCGGATTCAGTCCTGGCCGTCGCACGCGACATCAGTGAAAGAAAGAAAATGCAGGATGAACTAGTCAAGGCGCAGAAGCTCGAATCACTGGGTGTGCTCGCGGGGGGCATCGCCCATGATTTCAACAACATACTTACCGGCATTATGGGGAACGTTTCCCTGATTCTCAATCAGCTCGAGCCTTCAAGCGGCATCGCAAAGCGTCTCGAAAGTTGCGAAAAGGCCGCGATTCGCGCCAGCGAACTGACCCAGCAGCTTCTCACTTTCGCCCGTGGAGGAGAACCGGTCAGAAGGCTCATCGAACCGGCATCTTTGATCAGTGAAAGCGCAAGTTTCGTTCTGCGCGGATCCAGCGTCAGGTGCGAAATAGTTATGGCGGATGATCTCTGGTGCATTGATGCGGATTCCGGCCAGATCAGCCAGGTGCTGAACAACATCCTGATCAATGCGTCACAGTCCATGCCCGGCGGGGGGGTGGCCTTGATCTCTGCAACCAACGAGTCTTTGGGACCGCTCAACAGGGTCAACCTGCCTGCCGGAGATTATCTTAAAATCGTCATCGAGGATCATGGTTGCGGTATCCCGCCGGAAAACCTGTCGAAGATATTCGACCCCTATTTCACCACGAAGGAATCCGGAAGCGGACTTGGTCTGGCATCGGTCTACTCGATAGTCAGACGACACGGCGGTGCGGTTGCAGCTTCTTCAACCAAGGGAGTGGGAAGTTGCTTCACCATTCATCTCCCGGCCGTTTCCGAAAAGCGGCCCGACGTCGACATGACCGCAAAAGAGGGCAAACTGGCAGGAACCGGCAGGATTCTCGTCATGGACGACGAGGAGATCATACGCGAAATTGCATCGGAGATACTTCGATTTGCAGGCTATGATGTGGAGGTATGCACCAACGGCGGGGAAGCAGTGGAACAGTACCGGAAAGCTTACGACAGAAACGCCCCCTTCAATGCGGTTATCATGGACCTGACCGTTCCCGGAGGCATGGGTGGCAAGGAGGCGGCAAGCCTTATCCTGAAGATAGACCCTGACGCGTCATTGATCGTCTCCAGCGGTTATTCAAATGATCCCGTGGTGGCCAACTTCCACCAATTCGGCTTCAGTGGAGCTGTTGTCAAACCCTTTTCGGCCTACGAACTGACCACCGAGGTAAAACGCTCGATCAACGGAAACTGCAGATGATCGCTGCGCCTGCCTGATCATGCAATTCTCCGGGAAAAAACATTTTAAACATTAAACCTTGATTCGGCAGTTGCAGGCATCCTCCGTTCGCTCCGGAGGTCTGTTTCTGCAGCTCTAAGCTCATTTCGCTACAGCCGGTAAACTCACCCTGCGGGTTCAGACAATATCGGCTGTCCACACTCCATTTCGCCAAGAGCAGCAACGTAACAGGCCTGAGTTGCTTACTGCGGACACCTCCAACTGCCGTTTTTGGGTTCAATTATTTATCAGTTCCTCAACTCCTCCAGATCCCGATACAAGTCAAGTGATTCGGGGTTTGCCAACGCGTCCCGGTTATATACCGGCTCGCCGTGGATTATCTTCCTGACCGCCAGTTCCACCTTTTTCATGCTGATGGTATAGGGGATGTCCGAAACAGGGATGATTTTTGCCGGTACGTGACGCGGCGAAATATTCTCCCGGATAGAGCGGCGTATCTTATCCTTCAAATCATCGGTCAGTTCAGCCCCTTCCGTCATTTTGACAAAGAGAATTACCCTCTCGTCGTCTTCCCATCTCTGCCCCACAGCCAGGCTGTCGGCAATTGCGGGCATCGTTTCCATGTGCCGGTAAATTTCAGAGGTACCGATCCGCACCCCGCCCGGATTGAGAGTGGCATCCGAGCGGCCGTAAATGATCACCCCTCCTGTGTCCGTAATCTCGATATAGTCGCCATGGGTCCAGACTCCCGGGTAGGGGCTGAAGTAAGCCCTGCGATATTTGCTGCCGTCCGGATCGTTCCAGAAACAGACAGGCATCGACGGAAACGGCGCAGAGCAGACCAGCTCCCCTTTCCTGTTAACCACCGGCCTGCCCTCTTCATCGAAAGCCTCCACCTTCATCCCCAGCCCGCGGCACTGAAGCTCTCCGGCATAGACCGGACCGAGAGGGTTTCCCAGGGCGAAGCACCCGTTCAGGTCAGTTCCCCCCGAAATGGACGCAAGCTGCACATCCGCCTTTATCTCCCGGTACACATAGTGAAAACTTTCCACGGAAAGCGGCGAACCGGTGGAGAGGATAGACTTCAGCTGGGAAAGTTCATTATCCCTGGCAGGCTTGACCCCCTCCATTTCCTGAACGGCAAGATAGCGGGCACTCGTTCCGAATATGGTGATCTTTTCCTCCCCGGCCAGTTCCCACAACACGCCGGGCTCCGGGTACACAGCCGATCCGTCGTAAAGAAGCACCTTCGCACCCAGGGCGAGGGAGCTTACCAGCCAGTTCCACATCATCCAGCCGCAGGTAGTGTAATAAAAGATCGTATCCCGCCGGGAAACATCAGTATGAAGCATCAGTTCCTTGAGATGATTGATCAGGATGCCGCCGACACTCTGGACCATGCATTTGGGAGGACCCGTGGTTCCGGACGAGTACATGATATAGAGCGGATGATCAAATGGAACCTGTTCGAACTCCAGCGGCCGGTCCGCACCACCGGCCAGAAAATCGGGAAATAGAACGGCATTGGGCAGATCGGAAATATCCGGCTCCTTTGCCACATGGGGAACCACGATCAATTTGCGGATTTCGGGAAGCTCACCCACGACGCTGCGGATCCTCCCGAGGGAATCGAACTTCCGACCCCCAAAATTGTAACCGTCCGCCGTGAACAGAATTTTCGGCTCAATCTGGCCGAACCGGTCCAGTACGCCCTTGATGCCGAAGTCGGGAGAGCAGGACGACCAGACCGCGCCGATACTCGTTGCTGCGAGCATGGCTATAACCGTTTCCGGCATGTTGGGCATAAATCCCGCAACCCGGTCACCCTTCTCAACCCCCTGCCCTTTCAGTGCCGCCGACAGTCTTGACACCCTTTGGTAAAGGTCCTTATAGGTGATTTTCAGAGCACCATGTCCCTCACTCCGGAAAATTATGGCAGTCTCATCATCCCGGTAGCGGAGGAGGTTTTCGGCAAAATTGAGCCTTGAACCGCTGAACCACCGTGCGCCCGTCATCTTGCGCAAGTCATCAACTACCGTATCGTATCCACGCGAGGCGATTATCCCTCCGAACTCCCACATTGCAGCCCAGAAATCAGGGATATGATTAATAGACCACTGGTAAAGCTCTTCGTAGGTTCCGCACCGCAGCTCATATCTTTCATTAACAAATTCGATGAAACGCTTCATGGCGGAATTTCCGGCACGCTCCGCTGACGGCGTCCAGAGAGGTTTTTTCATGGAAGACCTCCATTTCATGCAGGTCCTTTACCGTTTTACCGCGGTAAAAGTCTCTACTCGACTTATAACACCTGCCGTCCCTATTGCAAGGACATGCCCGATCATTATCGGCAAGTGAGTTTTTTTGCCTCAACTTGTTTTCAGATAGATTTAAATTATAATCTGTATAGCTGAATATACCCGAACACGAGTATCGGTGATTAACTTCTGGAGGCCCGGCTGATGGAACATTCACTTAATAAACAACAGACATCTTTGCGGAAATCGGTCAGGGAATTCGCGCTGCAGCAGCTGAAACCCGGAGTCAGCCAACGGGATGAATCGGGCGAGTTCCCAAGCGATGCAATAAGCAAGATGCAGAAGATGGGTCTCATGGGGCTGGTATTTCCTCCGGAATATGGCGGCAGAGGTCTGGACTATGTAAGCTACACTATCGCCGTGGAAGAGTTGGCCAGAGTTGACGCAGCGGCGGCCATTACGCTTCTGGCACACATGCTCTGTTCATATCATATTTTCAGATTCGGCTCCGAAGAGCAGAAAAAAAAATACCTCACCCCCCTGGCGGCAGGCGAAAAACTGGGTGCCTGGGCGCTCACCGAACCCGAGGCCGGAAGCGATGCGGGCGCAATCAGAACCGAAGCTCATCGTGATGGAGAAGAATGGGTGCTGAAGGGAAACAAATTCTTCATCACCAATGGTTCACGCGCAGGAACTTTTGTCGTCATGGCCTCCACCGACAAAAGCAAGGGAAGCAGGGGTATTTCCACTTTTATTGCAGAGGGGAATACAACCGGGCTAAGGAAAGGGAAAACCCTCGACAAAATGGGGTTCCGTTCCAGCGACACTGTTGCACTCTTCATGGAAAACGTCCGGATCCCCCTGGCAGACATGATGGGAGACAAGGATTCCGGGTTCGCCCAGACCATGGAAGTGCTCGACGCCGGACGGATCGGCATTGCCGCAATGGCAACAGGAATCGCGGCGGGTTGCCTTGAAGCGAGTCTTGCCTATGCCGGCAAACGGCATACCTTCGGCCGCCCGATCGCCGAACACCAGGCCATTCAGTGGATGATAGCAGACATGGCCACGGAGATCGACGCGGCAAGGATGCTCGTCCAACGGGCGGCGCGCCTTTACGACGAAGGAAGGAAATTTACCCTGGAGGCATCCATGGCCAAGCTGTTCGCCTCGGAGATGTGCGTCAGGGCTGCACTCAAGGCAGTACAGATCCATGGCGGGCACGGCTATTTAAAGACACACCCGGTGGAGCGTTTTCTCCGCGAGGCAAAACTTTGCGAAATCGGCGAGGGAACCTCGGAGATTCAGAGAATGATAATTGCCAGGGAAATATTACATGCAGGTGAAAAGGCTGAAGGCTGAAGGGTCTTTGCGATAACCTTAAATGACCGGATTCTATTTTCCTTAATATTCTGCTCATCCAGTTCAAGTAAAGATTTATGTAATTTGTTTCGGTTATAACCTTCAGTCTGGACACCTTCAGCCTTTCAACCTCGAATGATTTTAAAAGGAGCCGAGCCATGCGACCCGTGTACATGATTTCAGGAGGAATAACGAAATTTGCCAAGGCCAATCCCGAAAAGGATTTCCGGCTTATGGTCAAGGAGGCCTTCGACTATGCCATGAACGATATCCCGGTCTTGACCCGGGAGATGATCGACGGCACGGTCTGCTCCTACTTCTCCGACCATTTCACCCGCCAACTCAAGGCGGGGGCGATGGTCCAGGACTACCTCGGGCTCTGCCCGAAGCCATCAAAGAGGATCGAAGGGGGAGGGGCAACCGGCGGGCTCTGCCTCCAGTCGGCCTGGGAGGCGATTGCCTCGGGGAGGATGGAGGTTTGCCTCGCCTTTGGATTCGAGACCATGAGCCGGGTCAACACCTGGAAGGGAAACGAATTCATCGCCCTAGCCTCGGACACCAATTTCGACTATCCCGGTGGGAGGTTTCTATACCGGATACTATGCGATGATGGTGCGCCGTCACATGCACGAATTCGGCACCACCGTGAAGCAGATGGCCAAGGTCTCCGTTAAGAACCACCGTAACGCGGTACACAACCCGTATGCCCAAAGTCCGGGCGCGCTGACCATAGACGACGTCCGCTCATCGCCCATGGTGGCAACGCCACTCACCATACTCGACTGTTGCCAGATGTCCGACGGGGCTGCCAGTGGCGATTCTCGCATCTGAGGAGATGGCGAAAAACCTCTGCGACAGTCCGGTCAGGATTACCGGGATAGGATGCGGCACCGACGCCATGCGCATGGCGGACCGGCCGCACGGAAAGGTGATTCTGCTGCCCCATGAGTCCGAAGCGGATTACAGGGATTTGAAATATCCCGGAGTCCACTCGTTCCGTGGCGGGAGGACGGCGGCCAAAGCTTGCCTACCGGATGGCGGGGATACGAACCCGGTTGAGGATCTGGACTTTGTCGAGCTGCACGACGCCTATACTTCTTCCGAAATCCAGACCTACGAAGACCTCGGGTTATGCAGCTATGGCGAAGGTGGAGCTTTCGTGGACACGGCAGTCCCTTCATGCCGGATATCGACTACGGGCTGGACATTCCGGAAAAGCCGGCTAAAAGAATTCCGGTCAATCCCTCAGGGGGTCTTCTCGCCTGCGGCCATCCGGTGGGGGCCACCGGACTCATGCAGGCGGTCTTCGCCTTCTGGCAGATCCAGGGGACTATCGGAAAACACCTGGGAGACAATACACTGCAGATAAAAGAGGCAAAAAAAGGGCTGATTCACAGCCATGCGGGGACAGGAACATACATTACGGTGTCGATATTGGAAAAGGCTTAAGCGGAAAGACAAAGAATAAAAGATTTTGTTTATCTGTCCTGTGTGCAACTATGTCGGAACATATTCTCATCTGTAACCGGTTAAATCAGCATTGAATTGCCATTTTTCAGTTATCACGGGGGGTTCCATGAGCAAGAAAATCAAGCTGCCGGAAACCGAGGAAGGAACGATCCTTTTCAACCTCGACCCGATCATCATCAAACAACACTATGAGATCGATTATATCCATTCATACGCCCAGGATTCGCCCTTTTTCGCCGGCCTGGCGAAGAAAAAGCTTCTGGGCAGCAGATGCACCGGCTGCGGCTACTCATATGCGACACCGCGCGGACACTGCATGGAATGCGGTGAAAAGACCGAATGGTTCGAGCTTCCCCTGCATGGACGGATCCACACCTTCACCACCTGTTATTTCGGGGGCGAGTCCTTTCTCGATGAAACCCCGTTCACTCTGGTACTGGTGGAATTCGACAAAGTCGATACCCTTTTCCTGTCACGTCTGATCGGTGTGGAACCCGATGGGGCGCAGATCGGCATGCCGGTGCAGGCCCGTTTCCTGCGCAACAGCAAATTCATGGCGACCGATGTTTACTTTGTACCGATGTAGAGACAGAGGGATCTTCGTTTTTTGGCCAATGTTTAAAATCAGGCTCCAAATAAGGCGGCCCGACTGAAAAGCAGTCTCATGACATTCTGCATCCTGAGCTTGCGGCCGATTACCGGCCACTCCATTTCGTGCCTGTCGCAAAGCGATTCAATCGGATTGAGCCTGAATATCTCCTCCCGGAGGGAGTCATCCAGCACCGGAGAATCTTCCATCCTCCTGATGAGATCCTTGGCCTTCCGGATATGCCTGATGATCTCGTCCGCCTTCCCGCGATCAGTCAACCCGCATGCTGCTTTCAGCTCGACCAGTTTCAATGCTCCGTCATAGGTCGCCCTGACAATATCGTCCCGTGTCATCCATTCCGTTTCGTAATTGAGCCTCTGTTTCCAGTTCGGTGTGAGCAGCGCCTGCCGGTGCTCCTTGAGGGTCTTGTAAAAAAGCTTGTAACCGAAACGTTCCGGCTCCTCGAAAAACCGGCTGCTCGGATCGACAAAGGGAGCCAGCGGGGCGATGAAAGGAAGGATTTTGCCGGTTTTACCGTATTTTTCTATCAATTCTCCGCAGTACTCCACGGTATCCATCACCGACTGGTAGTCCTGATACGGCAGGCCGACCATGAAAAACAGGTCGATTCTTTTGCAATTGCTGTGGACAAACGCTTCGATGGACTCTTCCAGCCTGGCATTGTCGTATGTTTTGCCAAAAGCCTTTCTCACCCTGGTGTCGTGAGATTCGGGTGAGATCTCGACATTGAAATTGGTCAACGAACCAGACACCTTTTTGACAAAGTCGCCAGTGGGCGGATGGAAAAATTCGATTGCTATCTCGTTCTTTATCCTTTGTTTTTTCATGGCAAGCAGAAACCTGTCCGCGTAATTTCTGCCTGCCTGGAGCAGGTCGCCGATGACCATAACCGGAGCGCCGGTATACCTGGAGATACTCTTGATGTCCTTCGCAAGCAGTTCCGGGGCTCGAAATGCGGGCCGCTCCCTTACGCACATTTTTTCGAAAGCCGATGAGGAACCGCCACACGAGGCGCAGTCATGACAGCAGCCCCTGCTGGAGAAAACCCCCATCACCGGGTTCTTGAGCCAGTCCCTGAACGGCATATATCCTGACAGATCGCGGTATTTAACTGCCATTTTAAAGAGATGGGCATAATCGTATTTGACGTAATCGAGGTTTTCCGGCTGGAAGGTGAGTCCGTTCACCACCGTTTCGCCTGTGCCGTTACGCCATACCAGGTTAGGAATTGCCCCGAAATCCCCCCCGGTTTTGATGGCTTCCAGTAGCTGCCTCATGGGCTCTTCCGTCGAATCGCCGCACATGACATAATCCACGAAGGGATAATCACGCATTATTTCCAGATGGTAATGGGTCGATGAAAGGCCACCCAGGATGACTGGCGTATCCGGATGATGTTTTTTCAATTCTTCGGCCAGACTGAGGCTTCCGTCGGCATGGGGCAGCCAGTGCAGGTCAATACCGAAGGCGGCAGGTTTAAGTCCGGAAACGAAAACCCCGGGGTCGAACTTTAAATCCTTGAGCATCTTGTTTGCAAGATTCACGATCCTGACCGAAATGCCATGCCTGGTCAGATATTCCGACAATGTCATGAAACCTATGGGATAATTTTCAAAAATGGAAGTGGAAGGGATTACCTCGCTGACTGGACCGTAAAAAATAGGGAGTTCACGGAATTTATAGACACTCGGCGGATGGATGAGAACAAGATCGGCTTGCTTCATGCTGGATAAGGCTCCTTTTCCCAAAAATAAATTGAATTTCACAAGAAAACCCATTTGCTTTTTCTCGAGGTATCACGGCAAAGAGTTCGAAAATCCGGAAATGACCAAGGAAAACACTGCTTGCTGTAATCAGCAGAAAAAGTGGAAAGCATAAACACCTTCTAAACATAAATATTGTATTTACTCAAAAAATACTGTTTGCTTCCCTGTACCTCCGCAATAAACTGCTATTTTAGGATGAGTTCTTTTTACAGGTAGGATGGCAGGGCATTTTCATAACCCTGTATACGCGGAACACACTTTATATTTTTCTTTCGGAATATTCAACTTTTTTCAGACTGGGAATGGATTTGTAAAATGTTCTTTTAACACCGGAATAAATGGGAATTGTAACATTGACTGTTTCATTGTTTTTGGATCTAGAAGTTGTTGTTTGACCAGATAATATCTCTGTAATTGTTTTCCATCAAAAAGAAAGGCTGCCGTTTATACAGGCAGCCTTTCTTTTTACGGATATTTTGCGGAACGGAGATTAATAGCGGTAGAATTCAGGTTTAAAGGGACCTGATACGGGAACTCCCAGATACTCCGACTGTTCTTTAGTCAGGGTTGTAAGTCTGACACCGAGTTTACCCAGGTGCAGTCGGGCAACTTTTTCGTCGAGGATTTTGGGAAGCATGTAGACTTTATTCTCGTACTGATCACCCTTGGTCCAAAGTTCGAGCTGCGCCATAACCTGGTTGGTAAAGGAGTTGGACATGACGAAGCTTGGATGGCCGGTGGCGCAGCCGAGATTCACCAGGCGTCCTTCCGCAAGAAGAATTATCTTTTTTCCATCCGGAAAAATCACCTCATCCACCTGGGGCTTGATGTTGACCCAGGTCAGACTGCGTATGCCCGCCACATCTATCTCGCTGTCGAAATGTCCGATGTTGCTGACAATTGCCTGGTCTTTCATCATTTCCATGTGGGCGCGGGTGATGACCTTGCAGCAGCCGGTCGCGGTGACGAAGATGTCACCAACAGACGCCGCCTCTTCCATGGTCGTCACTTCATACCCCTCCATGGCGGCCTGCAGGGCGATGATCGGGTCAATCTCGGTTATAAGCACCCTGGCACCCTGTGCGCGCAGGGAATGAGCGCTTCCCTTGCCCACGTCACCGTAGCCGCAAACCACCGCGACCTTGCCGGCCACCATTACGTCGGTGGCCCGCTTGATACCGTCCAGCAGCGATTCGCGGCAGCCGTAAAGGTTGTCGAATTTTGACTTGGTGACCGAATCGTTGACATTGAATGCAGGAACCGCGAGGGTTCCCTTTTTCATCATGTCGTAGAGACGATGTACACCCGTTGTCGTTTCCTCGGTTATGCCCCTTATCCCCTTCAGCAATTCAGGATACCGGTTATGGAGTATTGCCGTCAGATCGCCGCCGTCATCGAGCACCATGTTGAGCTGGGAACCATCGGGCCATTTGATGGTCTGTTCGATGCACCATTCGTATTCCTCTTCCGTTTCACCCTTCCAGGCAAAAATGGGGATGCCGGCGGCGGCGATTGCCGCTGCCGCGTGGTCCTGGGTTGAGAAAATGTTGCAGGACGACCACCGTACATCGGCTCCCAGTTCGATGAGTGTTTCGATAAGCACGGCCGTCTGGATGGTCATATGGAGACAACCTGCGATTTTCGCCCCCTTGAGAGGTTTTGATGAGCCGAACTCTTCACGAAGGGCCATCAATCCGGGCATTTCCTTTTCCGCCATATCTATTTCCTTGCGCCCCCAGGAGGCAAGGGAAATATCACTTACTTTATAATCGCCAGTCACAGCCTGCGATTTAGTTTTTTGCGCTTCTTTCAAGGTCATTAACATCCTCCGGTTATTAATTACTATTGGGAAATCCCATGTTTACTTCATGATATATATCAGTTTCAAACCGGCCGGTCAATCCGGAACTCCCTTCATGCCGCCTTTTCGACCTCTTCACCGGCGAACAGCTCGGCGAATATTTCGCTAACGCTAACTATACGGTCGGCCTTGTAGGCATTACTTCCACAAAAGATGAGACCGGTTGCCACATCACCCTGCTGGGCCCTGTCAAGCGCCTTGACGATACAGAAACGTTCCTTATTCTCTTTGTAAGTGCATTTCTTCAGACACCCGGTTTCACAGGTTATGCCGTTATCCAGATCATACCGGGACACCTGCTCGCTGTTTTTGATAATTGCCCTGCCCGGGAGGCCGGCCGGACTCATTATAAGCCCGATGTCCTCTTTTGTACACTCCAGGTATGCCTTCTTGAAATTGTCATCCGCATCGCATTCGACTGTAGCCACGAAACGGCTTGCCATCTGCACTGCATCCGCTCCGCGGGCAATTGCGTCGATTATGTCGTTGCGGTCCCATATCCCTCCAGCAGCAATGACCGGAACAGCTTTGCCGTACTCTTCCAGGAAAAACGCTTTTACTGCGCGCACAGTCGCGTAATGATCATATTCTCCGTTGCCGATGTTCTCCATTTTTTCGCCAAGATGACCACCGGCCGTATCGGGGTCTTCCACAATAACGGCATCGGGAAGTCTGCCGTATCCCTTGTCCCATTTCCTGGCAATCAACTGGGCGGCCCTCACCGATGAAACAATCGGCACAAGCGCCACATCCGGGGCATGGCTAGTCAAACCGGGCAAAGTCAGGGGAAGGCCAGCGCCACAGATGATCACCTTCGCCCCGCCTTCAATGGCGGCTGTGACCAGCGACTCGTAATCGGATAATGCTACCATTACATTTACTCCGATAATTCCGTCCGGAGCAATTTCGTATGCTTTATGTAACTCGTCCTTGAGGGCTTCGGAATCAGCACGCAGATAATTTTTCCCGGTAAAACGCGGGCTGTTCATGGCAATCCCCGCCGCGGCCACTATACCCACGCCACCGCATTTGGCCACATGCCCTGCAAGTGAACCACCGGAGACCCGGACACCCATGCCACCCTGAACAAGCGGGAATTTCACCTCGTATTTACCGATTTTGAATGTTTTCATTTTTGTTTGGCCATCCCCTTCGAACAAGATTTTATTACACTCTAGACATACCGAGTTTACTGGAAATAATCGGTTTTTTGTGTAATAGTAATGTAAAATCACCATCGGGATCATGAAAGTTCTTCCTTGAAACTGTTCAAAAAAATATTCCACCCGCTGTTCGCTTTTATAGGCATCCAGCTCGTTTGGGCGTTGCTTGTTTTCTTCTGGATATATTGGTTCATGGGACGCAATAAGGAATTCCGCGAACTTGCGGAACGATACAAGCCGGGTCTCGTCCAGCAGAGTCAGGACTGGTTCGTTCTCGTTCAGGGAATAGTCCTGCTTCTTTTGATCCTGGTCGGAGTGTACGTTATTTTCCTTTTCTGGAGAAGGCAGTCCAAGCTGTACAAGCAACAGAGAGAGGCCGTTTCCCAGATAACGCATGAACTGAAGTCGCCCCTCGCATCCATTCAACTTCACCTTGAAACCATGCGCATGCGCAAGCTTCAGCCTGAAAAACTGGAACGGTTCATCGATACCATGCTGTCAGATACCGAACGGCTCAACAGCCTGATCAGCAACTTGTTGACGGCTGCCAGGCTCGAACAGCGAAGACGCATGAAACACCGTCAGGTTGTGGACTTTTCGGCCTTTGTCGTCAATTTCATGAAAAACAAGCGTAACAGACTGCCGGAGGGCGGAATAATAACCGTTGAGGCAGGCGAAGGAATCCCTGCATACATTAACGAGGAGGACATGGAGACGGTTCTCAGGAACCTTTTCGAAAATGCTGTACTGTACAGCCCGGAAGTCCCGGAAATTACAATACAACTGACCAGTGAAGGCAAATACAGCCACCTGGTGTTCAGTGATAAAGGTAAAGGGTTGACACCCGGAGACATGAAAAAGGTATTCCGCAAATTCCACCGGGTACGCAATCCCGGTGAAAGTATTCGCGGAACGGGGCTGGGTCTTTATATCATAAAATCAATAATCGGCGAACACGGCGGGAAAATAACTGTATCAAGCGAAGGGACTGGCAAGGGATGCTCTTTCCACATTTTTCTTCCCACTGGATAGGAACGGAACCATCTTTATGACCGAAGACAAGCCGCGAATCCTTCTTATTGAAGATGAAATAAATATCGCCCGGGTTATCTGCTTTAACCTCGAACAGGAAGAATACCGGGTAAGCCATGCGGAGAGCGGCGAAGAGGCGCTGGGCTTGCTCAGATTCTACCATTTTTCCCTGATCATCCTCGACATCATGCTGCCTGGCATAGACGGTTTTTCCGTATGCGGCAAAATAAGGGAGCTGGATCCCAGAGTCCCGATACTGATCCTGTCGGCCCGTTCCGAAGAAGGCGACCGGGTGACCGGACTGGCAAGCGGCGCCGATGACTACCTGACCAAGCCTTTTAACCTCAACGAATTTCTTCTTCGGGTCAAAGGCATGCTGCGACGGTCATCATGGTACCGGCCAGAACCGGTGGAAGAGAGTTACAGCTTCGGGGATAACGAAGTTTTCCTCCTTTCCTACCATGCCAGGACGGCACAGGGAGAAATCGATCTCACCGACCTGGAAGTAAGGACACTTGCCCTCTTTTTCCAGAACGAGGGACAGGTCGTAACGCGCAAAACCCTTCTGGAGGGTGTCTGGGGCTACTCGTCCAAAGCCGAAACACGCACCCTGGACAACTTCATTGTCCGGCTGAGGAAATACTTCGAGCCCGACCCGGCAAACCCCGTTTATTTTCAGACCATACGCGGGGTGGGCTACCGGTTCAGCAGAAAAGGCCAAAAAGCATCATAGTTGCCTAAGATCCCATTCCCACCACCCGACAAAGTCGTTTCGTTAAATCTTCATCTATCAACAACAGTTTGCAACGAGTAACTCGAAAACCATTAAAAAGTTATTTTATTTTATTCCATAACCATTTTTGTAAATTGCTTGTAATTCTTCGCTTCGACTTTACCCATGGCAAAATGCTCTTTTCAGAATAATTTATTTGTTTATACTCCCTGCTGAAATATATAAGAAACCGAATCACCAAAATGTATCATTGAAGACAATGTAGAATTTGAGTTCCATGGCGTCTTTGTAATTTTGTTTAACACACTTTTTACGGCTTTTGTTTCTATACAAAAAAAAGGCCGGTGGGAATCCCCATCGGCCTTTCAAGCTTCAATGTCAATGTCTTGTTACAGCCCGGCTTTTTCCCGGAGGATATCGACCTTGTCGGTCTTTTCCCAGGTGAACTCGGGAAGATTGCGGCCGAAATGGCCGTACGCCGCGGTTTTCTTGTAGATCGGGCGGAGAAGATCGAGTTGTTCTATGATCGCCCGCGGACGCAGGTCAAATACTTCCTTTACAATTTCCGCTATCCTTACGGTCGGGATCTTGCCGGTACCGAAGGTATTAACCATGACCGAAACAGGCTCGGCAACACCGATCGCATAGGCCACCTGAACTTCGCACTTGTCGCACAGACCTGCAGCAACGAGATTCTTTGCTACATAACGCCCCATGTACGAAGCGGAACGGTCCACCTTGGAAGGGTCCTTGCCGGAAAACGCCCCACCTCCGTGGGACCCCTGACCACCATAGGTGTCGACAATGATTTTCCTTCCGGTAAGACCACAGTCGCCCATGGGACCGCCTATGACGAAACGCCCGGTTGGATTGATCAGGAATTTCGTTTTATCGTCCATCAATTCGGCGGGAACAATCTTTTTTATGACTTCCTCGATTATGCCTTCCCTGATATTGTCGTAGGAAACCTCGGGAGTATGCTGTGAGGAAACAACTACCGTATCCACATGCACAGGCTTGTCATCGATATAGCGGATGGAAACCTGGGACTTGGAGTCGGGACGCAGGAAATTGAGAATCCCGTTTTTTCTGACTTCGGAAAGCTTCATGGTCAGTTTGTGAGCCAGGGTAATCGGCATGGGCATCAGTTCCGGGGTATCGATACACGCATAGCCGAACATGAGACCCTGATCACCAGCGCCCTGGTCCTTGAACAGGCCTTCGCCTTCCGTAACACCCTGAGAAATATCAGGAGACTGCTTATCTATAGAGGTAAGCACCGCGCAGGTTTCCCAATCAAATCCCATGGCGGAGTCATTGTAGCCGATTTCCTTGATGGTTTCGCGGGCGATTTTTTGATAATCGACGATGGCGCTGGTGGTTATCTCACCGGCGAGGAATACAATCCCCGTAGTCACCAGCGATTCGCAGGCGACACGGGCTTTCGGGTCCTGCTCGAGAATAGCGTCGAGAACCGCATCCGACAGCTGATCGGCAACCTTGTCGGGATGCCCTTCAGAGACCGACTCGGATGTAAATATAAAATCAGTCATTCCCATATTTTAGACTCCTTGATTACAAATTATTGCTGGCCGAAAAACACAGCAAAAGACTCTGAATATTAAAACCCGGACGGATAATTGTCAAGCAAGAAAAGGTTAAAACAAGCCGGCGAAAACCTGTAAACCGCCTCAATCGATACTTTCAGAATATCGGGCCGTTATCTGGCTTTGCAGATATGATTCCACCTCGGAGGCAGTGCTAAATTTCAGTGCCTGTTCGGCCAATGCCTCCGCTTCACCCCTGGAGCAGCGGCGAAGGACTTTTTTCACTTTGGGAATGGATACGGCGCTCATTGAAAGCTCTTCATAGCCCAACCCCAGAAGAATAGGCAGATATGCGGGCTCACCGGCCATTTCACCGCACATGCATATATTAATCCCCGCCGCATGAGCTGCATCCGCTATAATTTTCAGCGATCTGAGCACTGCAGGATGCAAAGGTTCGTAAAGATGGGACAGATGTTCGTTGGTGCGGTCAATAGCCAATGAATACTGGATCAGGTCGTTGGTACCGACACTGAAAAAGTTCACCTCGCGTGCCAGAAGATCTGCGACAATAACTGCTGAGGGCGTTTCGATCATGATACCGATTTCAATGTTTTCATCAAAGGCAACTGAAGCCTCGCGAAGTTCTTTTTTTGATTCTTCGAGCAGGGCCTTCACTTCCCTGATCTCGGCAACTCCGGAAATCATCGGAAAGAAAATCCTGACCTTGCCGAAAACTCCCGCGCGGAGTATGGCGCGCAGTTGTGCCTTGAATATCTGAGGTTGAAGAAGTGACAGACGAATGGCGCGTAACCCGAGAGCCGGATTTGCCTCGTCATCCAGATTCAGATCACTCATAAATTTATCGCCCCCCACATCGAGAGTCCGAATGGTAACCGGATAAGGCGCCATCTGCCTGACCACCTCGGAATAGGCCCGGAACTGCTCTTCCTCGTCGGGAAGTGAACCCCGGTCGATAAAGAGCATTTCGGTTCGATACAGGCCGATTCCTTCTCCGCCATGTTTTTTTATTGTGGGGATCTCTTCGACAAGTTCAACATTACCTTTCAATTGGATCCTGTAACCGTCGACAGTCACTGCGGGCAGGTCCCTGAGCTTCAGCAGTTCTCTTTCACGGTATTCGTAATATTGCTTGTTTCGCAGATAATCACGAAAAGTTTCTTCATCCGGATTGAGAATGACAAGCCCGTTCTTGCCGTCAATGATGAGTGGGTCACCGTTGGAAACCTCGGAGGTAATTTTCTCAAGTCCAATCACAGCCGGGATCTCCAGAGAACGGGATAGTATGGCAGTGTGGGATGTCTTTCCACCCAGATCAGTTACAAAACCTATGACTTTATTCTTGTCAATTTGCAGGATGTCCGCTGGCGACAGATCATGGGCTACGATAATTACCCGCCCCACGGACTCGAAAAACAGATCCTGGCGTTTTCCGACCATGGTACGCAGGACCCTTTCCACGACAGTCTCCACGTCGCCGCTTCGCTCTCGCAGGTATTCGTCTTTTATTCCGGCGAAGATTTCCTTGAATTTTCTCAGTGTCTTTTTGAGGGCAGCCTCGGCGTTGATTTGACCCTGGCGGATAAAATCGACTGTTTCGTTTATCAGCATGCTGTCTTCAAGAATTAAAAGGTGAGAATCGATGACATAAAGATGTTCACTGGCCCTGCTTTCCGCTATTTCGTCTTTAAGGGCTCTGAGTTCGTTTTTTGTGTCCTCAAGGGCCTTCATGAAGCGTTCTGTTTCGGGATCGATTTGCTCGGAGGTAATCGGGACTTCCACTATGGAAACCCTGTTTCTGTCGGCAACTCTGGCCTCCCCGATGACAATTCCCGGAGAAGCTCCGATTCCGTTAAATATGATATTGCTATTCTTCTCCGAAGCCATCCCTTATTAAATCCCCCAAAACCCGCATCGCTTCGGCCTCATCATCTCCGCCGACTTTTACTTTTATGGTAGTGCCTTTTGCAGCAGCAAGCATCATGATTCCCATAATGCTCTTGCCGTTGACCTCGATATCTTCGCGTTCAATCCGGATATCCGAACTGAAATGACTAGCGGTTTTGACCAGCAGGGCGGAAGCCCTTGCGTGCAGCCCCAGCTTATTGACAATAGTAAATTCCTGAACAAGCATATATTTTGTATTATGCGGAGCCCCAGTGCTAAAAATAACCACTGAATTCCGCTCATCCCCCATTTGAATATAACCAGCAACTGACTGCTGTGAGCCAGCCGTTGGAATTTTGCCTTTTTCATGCTTCTGGCTGCCGGCGGCAAGAAACGGTCAGCCGTTATTTAAGATAATCCCCCGCTACCGAGATGCTTTCCTGACCGCACTCCTTGAGCATTTTCGCTAATTCGCTGACACCGGATTTTTCCCGCTCCGTCGCAAATTTCAGCAGCATGGGAAGATTCACCCCTGTAAGAACTTCAACCACGTTGTCCTTCAGAAAAGAAATGCTCATGTTCGACGGGGTCCCGCCGAACATGTCGGTCATGATGATAACCCCGTCACCGGACACCTTTTCGATGGCCTCGGTAACATTTTTCAGAACATTTTCCACTGCGTCATCCGGACGTATGCCCACAGCTTCGGCCAAGCCCAATTCACCAACTATCATTTCCGCGGCGGCAAGCAGTTCCTTTGCGAGCCCCGCATGCGCAACCAATACTAGACCAACCATATCTTATCCCTTCCCGATGTCCCTGTGTGTCACTTTAAGATTAATCCTTTTATCCCTGAAAAAATTCCGCATCTCTTCTGCAATCACGACTGAGCGATGTTTCCCTCCGGTACAACCGATGGAAATCGTCAAGTAAGATTTACCTTCCTTATGATATCCCGGCACGAGAAAGTCCATCATTTCCCTGAACTTGCGGATGAATTCCATGGTTTCCGCCTTGCCGAGAACAAATTCGCGCACCATCGGATCCATGCCTGAAAATTCTCTCAGGTCCCTGACGAAATATGGGTTGGGCAGAAACCGGACATCCATAACGATGTCCGATTCCAGGGGGATACCATACCTGAAACCGAAAGACTGCAAGTGAATCATCATTTCCCTTGCACTGCCGTCTCCCTTGATCCTGGAAATTACAATTTCCTTGAGCTGATGGACATTTAATTCCGAGGTGTCGATTATCAGGGTTGCCATGAGACGCAGCCCTTCAAGACATGAGCGCTCATAACGGATTCCTTCCGGCAGGGTCCCCTTGTCCTGAACCGGGTGACGACGCCGGGTCTCGGAATAGCGGCGAATCAGCACTTCGTCGGATGCATCAAAGAAAATTATTTCTACATTGTGCCCAGATTCCCTTACCTCCTGCAAAACCTTTTCATATCCTTGAAGAAAATCCAGCTCGCGGATGTCCATGACAAGCACAACATCCCGCACATATTCCCGGGATTTTTCAACCAGTTCAACAAAAGTAGGAAAAAGACTTACCGGCAGGTTGTCGATGCAGAAGAATCCTTCATCTTCAAGCACCCTCACCGCAGTCGATTTTCCCGATCCCGAGAGACCTGTAATGATAATGATACGCATTCTATCTATTCCACCTCGTCCCCAAGAGGACGAAATTCCATGCGCGCCAGCAGCTTTTCGTGAAACTCCCGGGCTGGATGATACCCCATGCCCTTGAGGACGAAATTCCTTGCGGCAACCTCGATAATGGAAGTAAGATTGCGACCGGGCCTGACAGGTATCTCCAGATGATGCAGGTCCACTCCGAGAATATTGTAAGACTTGTCATCCAGCCCCAGCCTGTCATATTCCCTGGAAGGATCCCACTCTACAAGCTCAAGCACCATGTCGATGATTTTCTTCTCCCTGATTGACGACACACCGAACAGGTCTTTAATATTGATTATTCCCAAACCGCGGATCTCCATGTGATACCTGAGTGTTTCCGCGGCATTGCCGACAAGCGCAGCGGGCATCTTCTTTTTGATCTGGACGATATCATCCGCTACCAGTCTATGGCCATGTAGTATCAGGTCGAGAGCACATTCGCTTTTCCCAATTCCGCTTTTACCCAGAAGCAATACTCCGACGCCGAGAACGTCGACCAGCACTCCATGAACATGTGTTGACGGAAGCAGTCTCTCCTCAAGAAATTTGGTTATAAGTGAAATAAATACCGAAGATACATGAGAAGTCACCAGTAAAGGTATCCCCGCTTTTTCTGCCAGCTCTGCCAGCAGAGAGGGTGGTTCAAGCCCGCTCGTAACTATAAAGCATGATATCGGGAAAGAGCAGATTTTTCCAAGGCAAGTCTCAATCTGCGAGTCCGGAAGCTGTTTAAGGTAGGAAATCTCGGTGTTTCCGAGAATTTGAATGCGTTCCGGATGGAGGTGTTCTGTATATCCCGTGAGTGCAAGACCGGGTTTTTGAATTCGGGGGGTATAGATTCTGTTGGCAAGACCGACTATCCCGGCGGATAGAGCAAGATTCAGACCATACTCCGCATCCTGGAGAATATCTCCGATGGAAAGGCTGAGTTCATTCAAAATCGTTCATCCTGTTCTCGTATGATTTGATAGATGGATTCAGCATCCCCTGCTTCCAAAAGCCTGCTACGGAATGACGGATTTTTGAGAATGCGGGAAATGCGGGCCAGCAGCTTCAGGTGGGCTCCGAAATTTTCATCCCGGGCAACCAGGAGAAAAAAAATATGGACGGGTTTCCCATCCAGGGCACTGAAATTAACCCCTCTTCCGCTGCGCCCGAATACGACCATAATATTGCCAACGGTCTTCAACTTGGCGTGCGGGATGGCAATACCGTCCCCGATACCTGTGCTCCCGAGCTTCTCACGCTCCAGGATATTCTCCAGAAGTTGTTTCCTGTCAAGCCCTTCATGATGATCGGCAAGGACAGCCGCCAATTCCTCTATTACTTCAATCTTCGTTACCGCTGCCAGTTCCGCTATTATATCTTCAGGCTTCAAGTATTCGGAAATCTTCATGTGGTCCCCGGGAAACAGCAGATATCCGCCCCAAATTCATGAAATTGATTATATTTATCCCCTAACTTTATTAAAACTCCCGATTCGGCAAAGGCGGGCATGCAACCCGCCTCCGACAATATGACCGCATCCGTGAAAAAACAGGCTTAGCCTTTCTGGGGTTCAATAAGACCATAGTTGCCGTCTTTACGCCTGTAAATCACGTTTATATCCTCAGAGATCGCATCCGTGAAAACAAGGAAATCCTTGTGCAGGAGATCCATCTGCATGACTGCTTCCTCTACGGACATTGGTTTGATGGAAAATGTATTGGTTTTTATAATTACCGGTTCTTCCTTTTGGCCCAGACTCTCTGCTTCCACGACGCTCTTTCTTACTTTCCGGTCAAGGTCTTCGCTTGAAGGCTTATGTTCCTTAATTTTTTCCTTGTAACGGCGCAACTGCCTTTCTATCTTGTCAAGCACGGCATCCACCGAGGCATACATGTCGTTGGTCTCTTCAGAGGCCTTGATCGTTATTCCTTTTGCGGTTATTGTTATTTCGGCGATATGACGGATTTTTTCGACTGTCAGGAAGACCTGCGCAACAACAGGCTCATCTATATACTTCTGGACCCTTTCAAGTTTTTCTTCCACATAGCTTTTTAAGGCTTCACTTGACTCCATATGCCTGAAAGTAGTTGCAATTTGCATAATTATCTCCTTTTTACATTGTAAAGTTAAATATTATTCCTGCTTTCATAACACAACTAAAACAATCGTTTTCGTTCGGAAGAGGAGGCTATCTTGAGCATTTCACGGTATTTGGTGACTGTCCGCCTTGCAATGTTGATATTGCTGCGTGACAGAATTTCAGCAATCCGCTGGTCACTGTAAGGCTTGCGCAGATCTTCGCCCTCAACGATCTCCCTGATCTTGTTTTTCACGCTTTCGGAGGCAATGGAATCGCCTTCGATCGTGGAAATTCCGCTGTTGAAAAAATACTTGAGTTCCAGAAGCCCTTGTGGCGTCTGCATGTATTTGTTCGTGGTAACACGGCTGATGGTGGACTCATGCATCCCGATATCTTCCGCAATATCACGTAGCACAAGCGGCTTCAAATACTCGATACCGTGCTCGAGAAAATCCCGCTGGAATTTTACGATGCTCTTGGATACCTTGTATATGGTCCTCTGCCGCTGATGGATGCTCTTTATGAGCCAAAGAGCAGAACGCATTTTGTCATTGATATATTCTTCTGCCTTGGCGTCCATCAAAGCGCCGTTACGATTGTCGCCTGCATAAAACGGGTTTATCTTGATATTCGGCAGTCCTTCGTCATTCAACACCACCACCAGTTCCTCACCGACCTTGTAAACAAAAATGTCGGGAGAAATATACTGCACGTCATCCTGACCATATTGTCTACCGGGTTTCGGATCGAGTCCTGCAATCAGTTTCGCGGCGATAATCACTTCGTTGAAATCTATGCCGAGTACCTTCGCAATCTGCTTGTACTTCCTCGTCTCCAGATCTTTCAGAAAATCGCGGAGTATCAACTCCATCACGCTTCCGCCCATACCTAACTGGCGCACCTGGATAAGCAGGCATTCCTGAAGATTTCTCGCCGCCACACCCATGGGATCGAAATCCTGGATATTGCCCAGGACAGATTCGACAGCATCATCGCTGGAGCCACACACCGCGGCCACTTCGGAGATAGAAGCACGGAAATAGCCGTCTTCATCAATATTACCGATAATTTCCAGGCCTATCCTCAGTTCTTCTTCTGAAAATTTCCCCAGTTTCAGTTGCCACATCAGGTGATCGAACAGGGTAGATTTTCTTGTCAGGATATTTTCGTAGGAGGGGCGGTCATCGTCGTCGTAATACTGCTCTCCGGCGCTGTAGTTGTACCCGTCCAGATAAGTGGCCCAATCGATTTCCTGAAGAGTGTCCTCACCTGCCTTCACTTCCTGAAAATCGGTATTATCTTCCTCCGGAGAATTTTCTTTTTCCTGCGTTTCCAGTTGATCCGGCTCTTTTGTCTCCTCGATTTCAGGTGTTTCTTCCAGAACCGGGTTTTCCTCCAGTTCCTGTCGTACGATGTCCTGCAGCTCGACTCTGGAAAGTTGCAGAAGTTTGATAGCCTGCTGCAACTGGGGGGTCATAACCAGTTGCTGAGTAAGCTTCATCTGCTGACGCATTTCAATTGCCATAAGAACTCACACCTTTTCTACTGACGGCAAGGGCTTTAAAATGATCATCCCTGTTCCAAACTCTAATATTTGCTCGACCGAATCAATAATTCAAAGAGGTTTTCCTTGGCTGAGTAAACACCCCTCAGTTACAAGTTTACCAGAACAAATCGAAGCTAAACAGCAGTCTTCCGTCTAAAGACTGAATCTTTCCCCAAGGTAAATTTCTCTGGCCTTCCGGCTCTCTGCTATATGCATGGGCTCACCGTATTCAAGCACCTTGCCTTCATTGAGAATGTAGGCTTTATCGCACACCCGGAGAGTTTCCCTTACGTTATGGTCGGAAATCAGGATACCTATTCCCTTTTCCTTCAGTTCGCCGATAATGTTCTGAATATCGAGAACGGCAATCGGGTCAATACCGGCAAAAGGCTCATCGAGCAGTATAAAAGCTGGCCCGGTTGCCAGAGCGCGGGCTATTTCGACTCTTCGCCTCTCGCCTCCGGAAAGGGCATATCCTTTTGTATGAGCTATGTGGCTTATCTTGAATTCACCCAGAAGCTTTTCCATAGCGCCATAGCGCTTCCTTGCCGGAAAATCCAGGGCCTCCAGAACCGCCAGAATGTTCTCTTTGACAGTAAGCTTGCGAAACACCGAAGGTTCCTGGGGCAGATAACTGATCCCCTTGCGTGCCCGGAGGTGCATCGCGCAATCCGTTATGTTTTCATCATCAAGAAAAACTTTTCCCGAATCCGGACGACACAACCCCACCACCATATAAAACGTAGTAGTCTTGCCGGCGCCGTTCGGCCCCAGAAGCCCGACAACTTCACCTGCCGAAACATCCAGGTCCACGCCATCCACAACGGAGCGTTTTGCATAGTTTTTTTTCAATCCCCGCGTGCTAAGGGTTCGTTTTCGAACCTCTCTCTCCATCTTTTCCTCTGCTCTTGGGGAAAATAACCGCTTCCACGCGGGCGCCCGGACCACCTGTAACCACGCTCTTATCTTCACCGATGAAGTACGTAATCTCCTTACCCGAAACTACGTCTTTGCCCTGTTTCACCTGTGGGCTATCATAAAGGGTTATTTTCCCTTCCTTGTTTTGGTAAACAGCCCGTCCCGCGGTCCCAATGCGGTTCGACTGCACAATACGGACATTCCCCGTGGCCTCGACCCTGTCAACCTGTCCGCCCTGCTCGGTGTAATGCACGACCAGCTTGTCTGCAAATATGGTCACATCCTGTTGTTTCGCCACAACCTTGCCGGTAAAAATTGCTGTCCCGGTCTTGCTGTCGGAATACAGTTTATTCGATTTGATGGTTATGGGCTGGTCGGAACGGTCACCGGCATCAGCGCCGTAAACAGAAAAGACGATGCTGAAAAACGTGATAAGCAACAGCAATGTAAATGTTATTTTCCGCATTTTATTTTATCCGGGCTCCGAAGCTGGCCGTCACGTTATTCAGAATTTTCACGGTTTTCGCCTTGGGTCTGAATTCCATCCCCGTCCCCTCAACAACAAGCCTTCCATCGACAAACCTGACATGGTCTCCCGACAGGATCATGGAGCGCGATGAATCGTAACGGAGACGGCCGGTCTCAAAACTCATCCCGCTTTCATTGCTGGCGGTTATTTTTCCCTCGGCCTCGATATCGCCGGTCTTGTTATGATAGGCAGCGGTATCGGCAACAAGTGAAATCTTGTCCATTTTCTTCCCCCTTGGGGAATATATCCATTTTTATCTTCTTGAAATAGGTATAATCGGAGGTTTTATCGTACTCTACCCTGTCCGCGACAATGGTCCACCGTTTTTTGCCGTCTTTGATATCAGTATAATGTATTTTCTGCAGAGAAATATCGATATTCTTCGGGAGTTGCTTCAATATTTCAACAGGACCATTTGACTGGTTGGTCTTCAGGACAATTACTACAGTAAGCCAGATTCCGGCCAAGACGACGCTTGACGCCAGAATAAGCTTGATATTATTGGGCTTCAGCATAACAGGCAGAAGTATAACATCATAAAAAATGGGTGTAAAGCAGATTCTGGGAGGGCCACGGAAAGTTGGCATGGAGATTGAACGGGAACAAATCAAGGGGTTCAGGAGCGGTTATTTTCAACGAAAATATCTGCCTGCAATCGAGTCCCAGACATTTTGAGCCCTGAGCAGGAGGTCGCATACTTCTCTTACAACTCCGTTACCGCCATTTTTGCCCGATACGAAATGGACATGTGGAAATACATCACTCATTGCATCGGCCGGAGCAGCTGCAAAACCGACCCGCCGAAGAAGAGGAATATCTATGATATCATCGCCGATATAGGCAACGTGACAGTCATCGAACCCGGTTTTCGCCAGGATCTCGCGGTAGGGAATGATCTTGTCGAAAGCTTTCTGATAAACATGCGGAATACCCAGTTCCGCAGCCCTTGTTTCGACGACCCGGGATTCTCTTCCGGAAATGATCCCGACTTCGATACCGGCGCGCTGTATCATTTTTATGCCATGACCGTCCTTCACGTTGAAGAACTTGCTCTCAACCCCGTTGGAATCGATTATAATCCGGCCGTCCGTGAGGACCCCGTCGACATCCATCAGCAGAATTCTGATATTCTCGAGTTTTTCTTTCATTTATGCCAGCCCCGCCTTCAGCAGATCATGGAGATGAATAATCCCGACAGGCTTATCGGCACTTGTGTTTTCGAATACAAAAAGTGACGTGATCGCATACTGCTCCATGCGCTGTAAAGCCTTTGCGGCGAGCTCCGCAGCTTCGATCTTTTTCGGGTTCCTGACCATCAGTTCCCCTGCTGCCATATTTATGATATCGACACCTTTTTCGAGCGCCCTTCGAAGATCCCCGTCGGTTATGACACCGGTGAGCGAACCTTTTTCATCCGTCACGCCGACAATACCCAGGCCCTTTGAAGTTATTTCGAACAACGCTTCCCGCATCAGTGTTCCGGCGGACACCAAAGGTATCGCTTCTCCCTTGTGCATCAGATCATCCACCTTGAGAAGCAGTTTTTTTCCCAGGGAACCCCCGGGATGAAAAAGGGCAAAATCCTCAGCCTTGAAGCCGCGCTGGACAAGAAGAGCAACGGCGAGAGCATCTCCCATGGCCAGGGTTGCCGTGGTAGAAGCGGTAGGAGCCAGGCCGAGCGGGCAGGCTTCCTCCCTGATTGCTATATCGAGAAAAACATCGCCTGCCTTGGCAAGCGTGGAATTCCTGTTGCCCGACATTGAAATAAGTTGCGCCCCCAGACGCTTTATCACGGGGAGTATCCGAAGGACCTCTTCGGTTTCACCACTATGTGAAACCGCGATTACAACATCCCCCTTCATGATCATGCCGAGATCACCGTGAATACCTTCCGCTGGGTGAAGAAAAAACGCAGGAGTGCCGGTTGACGCCATGGTAGAGGCAATTTTCTGGCATATGAGCCCGGATTTCCCCATGCCTGTTACAACGACACGCCCCGGAGCTGCAAGTATCATCTTAACGGCTTTTTCAAACTCGCCGTCCAGAGACTCGGCCAAGGCCGCCAGCGCCTCTGCTTCCACACGTATTACTCTTTTTGCTTCTTTCAGTATCAATCTTTGAACTCCCCTTTTGCACCAGTCATCAGTCTTCAGTAACAAGCAACAAGATACCAGGCCCTTGCCCCGGTCCCCTTTACTTCACAATTGCATCTATTGCCTTCAGCTTCTTGAGGATTACCGGCAGGTCATCCAGCTTCACTGAATTCGGGCCGTCGCAGAGGGCCTTTTCCGGGTCTTCATGGACTTCCAGGAAAATTCCGTCTATACCTGTGGCGACCGCGGCCCGGGCAAGATGCTCCACATACTCCCGCTGACCTCCCGAGGAAGTCCCCTGGCCGCCTGGAATCTGGACACTGTGGGTAGCGTCGAAGACCACCGGGCAGCCCAGACCACGCATTATCGGGAAGCTACGCATATCCACAACCAGGTTATTGTAACCGAAGGAGACACCCCTTTCCGTCAGAATCAGTCGTTGGTTCCCCGCGCTCATTACTTTATCGGCAACATTACTCATATCCCAGGGGGCCATGAACTGCCCTTTTTTGACGTTAACCACTCTGCCGGTCCTTGCAGCCTCCACCACCAGGTCGGTCTGGCGGCAGAGAAAAGCGGGAATCTGAAGTACGTCGACCACTTCGGAAACCTGTTTCACCTCTTCAACTGAATGGACATCAGTAAGGGTAGGCAAACCAAGAGAGCCGGAAATCTTCGCCAGTATTTTCAGCCCCTCTTTCAGGCCGGGGCCGCGAAAGGAAGTAACGGAAGTCCTGTTTGCTTTATCATACGACGCCTTGAATATAAGAGGAAAGGAAATGCCGTTGCAGATGGTCATCAGACGTTCCGCACAACGAAGCGTTTCCGCTTCGTTTTCGATGACGCATGGGCCAGCGATAAGGACCAGCGGCCGGTTGCCGCCGATTTTAACGTTTCCTATACTTATTTCCTTGATCATAGTCAGGTTCCCTCTCCGGGTTTGCAGAGTGCAAAGAGGGGTCAGGGCTCGACTCCGGACAAAAATGCCTGAAGTTGAGACCTGACCCCTCTTTTTAAGCTTTGCCGAAAGCCAGCGAAGCAGCTATGAATGCCTTGAACAGCGGGTGGGGATTCAGAGGTTTCGATTTGAATTCGGGATGGAACTGACAGCCGACAAACCAGGGGTGATCCTTGATTTCGACCATTTCAACCAGGTCAAGTTCATTGTTAGTACCTGAAAGCACAAGGCCGGCGGAGGTCAGCTTATCGCGGTATTTGTTGTTCAATTCATAACGGTGCCGGTGCCTTTCCGAGATATCAATTGCACCGTACGCCTTGTGCGCCAGACTGCCTTTTACCAGGGTGCAGGGATAGGAACCGAGACGCATCGTCCCGCCCTTGCGGTTGACGCCCCGCTGGTTTTCCATGAGATTAATGACCGGATTGTCGCATTCCGGTTTGAACTCGCTTGAACATGCATCCTGGATGTCACACATGTTCCTTGCATATTCCACCACGGCCATCTGCATTCCCAGGCAGATGCCGAAAAAGGGTATCTTGTTATTTCGCGCGTATTCAATAGCCTTGATTTTCCCTTCAGTGCCCCTTTCACCAAAGCCGCCGGGTACGAGAATACCGTCGATATCGTCAAAAATGCCGTCCAGACCCTCATTTTCTATCTTTTCGGAATCGAGATATTTCAACTTCACCCGGCAATTGTTGGCAATCCCGCCGTGGGTCAGGGCCTCTGAAAGCGATTTGTACGATTCGGTAAGGTTCACATACTTTCCGACAATGGCTATCCGAACCTCGCCATCGCACGGATTTATGAGTTTTTCCATCACTTGCTGCCAGTGGCCGAGGTCGGGAGCCTTGGTCCAGATATTGAGCTTCTCCACGATCCGTTCGTCAAGTCCTTCCCTGTGCAGCGCCAGCGGTACGGCATAGATATGCTCGGCATCCACCGAGGGAATGACGTCCTTCTCATGCACATTGCAGAAAAGGGCGATTTTCGCCTTCATGTCATGGGGAAGTTCTTTCTCACTGCGACAAAGCAGGATATCGGGCTGGATGCCTATCTCGCGCAATTCCTTTACCGAATGCTGGGTAGGTTTGGTCTTCATCTCGTTGGCCGTTTTTATGAAAGGAACAAGAGTCACGTGGATATACAATACATTTCCCTCACCCCTGTCGAACCTGAACTGCCTGATAGCCTCGAGGAAAGGAAGTGATTCGATATCACCCACAGTACCGCCTACCTCGACGATTGCAACATCCGACCCCTTGGCGTTTTCGAGGATCTTCGACTTTATCTCATCGGTAATGTGCGGGATGACCTGGACGGTACCGCCGAGGTAATCTCCGCGACGCTCCTTCTCGATTACGGAGAAATATACCTGGCCGGTGGTGAAATTGCTTTTCCTGGTAAGTCTGGCGTTGGTGTAACGCTCATAATGACCGAGGTCCAGGTCCGTTTCCGCGCCGTCATCGGTGACGAAAACCTCTCCATGCTGAAAAGGCGACATGGTGCCGGGATCCACATTTATGTATGGATCCAGCTTCTGGATGGTAACCCTGAGCCCCCTCGCCTCGAGAAGAGCGCCGAGGGATGCGGCCGCAAGACCTTTTCCAATGGAGGATACGACCCCTCCGGTAACGAAAATAAATTTGGTCTTCATATTTCCTGCTCCTGAAACAATTAAGCCCCTTGTTAAAGGGACTTTTTTAGAATTTCGCGAACTTTTTCCAGATCAGCCGGGGTATCGACCCCTATTGACTCATATTTCGTTTCCACAACTTTTATCCTGTAGCCGTTTTCTAACACCCTTAACTGTTCCAGCTTCTCAGCAGTCTCCAGATAGGTGGGAGGCCACTGTGCGAATTGCATAAGAAACTCTCTCCTGTACACATAGATCCCCACATGTTTGTGGCAGAGCAGTATCCCGGAGTCGA
The DNA here is from genome assembly GCA_963815135.1 of uncultured delta proteobacterium. Lineage (GTDB taxonomy): Bacteria > Desulfobacterota > Desulfuromonadia > Geobacterales > Geobacteraceae > CAIWTU01. The sequence goes on along the minus strand of CAWFFO010000011.1, from coordinate 320,305 downwards.
AGGCCTCATCCTTCAGGTTATCCCACTTGTCCCGAAAATTCGGCAACGGCGAGCGGGAAAAATAAAGGGCAAACCCGTCCCTGTCGGTTATTACCTTCACCACGTTAGGGCTGAGAAAATCGTGGAGCGTCCTGATGCGCGTTTTCAGCGTCCCCATGATAATGGAGCCGTCAAGCGTCAGCGGGTATATTGCCTCATCTATCATTGCCGGTTCGATCAGGGGTTCGTCACCCTGAACATTGACGATGATGTCCGAATCGATACGGGCAGCGACCTCGGCCAAACGGTCCGTGCCGGTTTCGTGGCTTTTCATGGTCATTTCCACACGACCGCCGAAAGCGCTGACAGCATCAGCGATCCTCTCGTCATCGGTTGCCACGATCACCTCGGAAACAAGGCTGGCCCCGGCGGCACGCTCATAGACATGCTGGATCATAGGCTTGCCCATGATGTCCGCGAGCGCCTTCCCTTCAAATCGAGTGGAAGCATACCTGGCAGGAATTAAAGCGGTAATGCGCATAGGACAAAAGTTACCATTCTTCGCGTAATTCGTCCCTCATGCGGCGGGACATACTACGTTACATCAAAAAAGTGGCGGGTGTCAAGGAAGGATTTACCTTTGACGGGAGGGGTTTAATTCATCTTGCTGAAACGATCTGATAAAATATTGAGACGGTCATGTAACGAGAACGGGATTAGTGCCCGCAAACGGAATGCGGCCATTGATTCAGCCGCATTCCGCGGAAATTCATAGCTACGGTCAGGAGCCTGGCAGCAGCATCGCAGGCCCGTCAGGTTCTCAATTCTTCCGGACGAATCGGCAGGGCTCTGATACGCTTGCCGGTCAACGCGAAAATGGCATTGCATACAGCCGGCGCAATGGGCGGCACCCCCGTTTCTCCTATCCCTCCGGGGTTTTCATTGCTCTGAACGATATGCACTTCTACCTCGGGCATTTCATTCATACGCAACATGGGATAATCATTGAAGTTGCTCTGTTCTATGCTTCCGTCTTTGAGCGTGATCGCACCATAGAGGGCCGCCGTGAGGCCGAAGACGATTCCCGATTGCATCTGCGCCTCAATTGTGAGAGGGTTCACATTCCTGCCACAATCAACGGCGCATACCACACGGTGAACGCTCACGTTCCCCGCTGGGCTGACCGATACCTCGGCCACGTGGGCGACGTAACTCTTGAATGACCCATGGACGGCTATACCGCGCGCCCGATCCTTCGGGAGAGATGTGCCCCATCCCGCCTTGCTCGCGGCAAGCTTCAGCACGCCAAGATGGCGGGAATGAGTTGCCAGCAGACTTAGCCTGAACTCATATGGATCCTTTTCGGCGGCATGGGCGATTTCATCGATAAAACTTTCCACAACAAAACCAGTGTGGGAATGTCCCACGGATCGCCACCATTGCACCGGCACTACATTAACAGGACTGTGCAGGTCAACACGGATGTTCGGTATTGCATATGGCAGATCTTTCGCCCCCTCCACCGAAGTCCCGTCTACGACATTTTTCCCGATCATCCGCTTCTTGAAAGGGCCGCCCCGCATGATCGACTGGCCAACGATTGTATGCTGCCACGCAACCGGGTTCCCATCTTTATCCAGGCCGGCGGAAATCCGGTCATACCACAGGGGTCGGTAATATCCGCCTTTAATGTCGTCTTCCCGTGTCCAGACGACCTTTACCGGTTTTTTCATCACCCTGGCCACATGGGCGGCTTCAACGACGAAATCGGAGTGGGGGTTTGCCCGTCTGCCAAAGCCGCCGCCGAGAAAAGTCGTATGAAGTTTTACCTGTTCCGGCTTGAGCCCCAGAACCTCGGCAGCCGCGTTACGGTCGACTGTCTGGAACTGGGTACCGGTCCAGATCTCGCAACCGTCAGCCCGTGGAACAACCAGACAATTCAAGGTCTCCATGGTTGCATGGGCCAGGTAGGGCACCTCGTACTCGGCGCTGATTTGCCTGGCCGCTTTCAAAAGAGCCTGCTCCGGTTCGCCGTCCCTTCGTGCAACCACGCCGGCCGTGCCAGCGAGCTTCGCATAACTCTTCACCTGTGCAGTGGTCGACAGATCGGCGCCCGGCCCTTTGTCCCAGGTAATCTCGAGAGCGTCCCGCCCTTTCTTTGCCGCCCAGAACCCGGTGGCCACCACAGCCACCCCCGAAGGAACCTTCACAACTTTCCGGACCCCCGGAACCTTGCCGGCCTTACGCGAATCTACGCTCGCGACTTTTGCCCCGAAAACCGGCGGCCGTGCTATCAGGGCGATGAGCATCCCTTCCATGTGCACATCGAGCCCGAACTCGGCCTTTCCGCTCACCTTTTCAGGAGAGTCGAGACGAAGGGTGGGCCTGCCGATAATTTCGAATTCTGACGGGTCTTTAAGCCGGATATTTTTCGGAACCGTCATGGTTGCGGCCTTGTTCGCGAGCTTGCCGTATGACAATTCTTTTCCACTTTCATGAATAACCTTCCCGTTCCGGGCACGACAACTCTTCGGATCTGCATGCCACTCCGCCGCGGCCGCCGCAATGAGCATTTCGCGGGCCGCTGCGCCCACCTCTCGCAGCCGGTCGTATTCACTCCAGACACTGCTGCTTCCCCCGGTCATCTGAGTTCCGAAAGCGGTATGATTGTAGACCGGATCCACCGGGGCCGGCTGTACCCTGATCTTCGTCCAGTCCGCTTCCAGCTCCTCGGCCATGAGCATCGGCAACGACGTATAGATACCCTCACCCATTTCGCTATGGTTGACAATCATGGTAACGGTTTCATCCGGAGCTATGCGGATGAATGCCCCTGGCACGACATGCGCATCCTTTTTCGCTGCCGTTTTACAGGAGGCCAGAGAGCAGGGAAGAGCAAGACAGAGGATAAGGCCACCTCCGGCCATTGCGCTTGTCTTCAGGAATTCGCGGCGGCTCATGTTGATGATCTCGCTCATGATTTTCCTCCTTCGGACGGCCGCGCCGACGCCTTGTGAATGGCCCGGCGAATCCGCTGGTATGTGCCGCAACGACAGATGTTCCCTGTCATGGCGTTATCGATGTCGTTATCGCTGGGCGACGGGTTCTTTTCCAGCAGGGCTACCGCCGACATGATCTGTCCCGGCTGGCAATAGCCGCACTGGGGAACGTCGTCCTCAATCCATGCCTTTTTAACCGGATGGTTTTCCGGAATACCTTCGATTGTGGTGATCTTCTTTCCCTGGGCATCTTTGACTTCCATAAGACACGATCTTTGCGGTTCTCCGTCGATGTGGACCGTACACGCCCCGCACAGTCCGATGCCGCAGCCGTACTTGGTTCCCATGAGCCCGAGTTTTTCCCGGAGCACCCAAAGAAGAGGGGTATCCGGACTTGCATCGACAACATGCCTGTTGCCGTTCACGTTGAGTGTAATCATTGATGCCTCCTTTCACTGCAAAGATTTGGGGGACAATTATATTGGGATTTATTGAAGCATCATTCAAGGGCGAAAAATATACAGGATAAGAATCGATTCGTTTGCAGAAAAACGGCCGGATTTTTTTATACAAGGTGAAAAAAGCTGTCACCTGAAAGGCTACTACCGGATTTTGCGTTGTCAAACCACTTCCAATTAACATGAAGTTGATCTTTCGCAGTCACAGGATGTAACAAGATATATCTCGTGATTTCCAGATCATATAATTAATAGTCCGTGGTTTTCATCCGGTCGGGAAAAATATTTTCCCCGAATCGCTTTGCGTATAATTTCAGCTTAATGGTCCGGTAGACAACCCGAATAATTATGTTATCTGTTGAGATGTCTGGACTGGATAAAATGAAAAAACGAAATGCAGCCATGGGAATTTTAAAATTCAGTCGAAAGGAGATACTCAATGGACCTCAAGCTGAAGAACAAGCTGGCGCTCGTTTCCGGATCCACCAAAGGAATAGGCTATGCTATTGCCAGGATGCTTGCCGCAGAAGGGACACGTGTCATAGTAAACGGCCGCAAGGACTCGTCGATCGAGAAAGCTTTGGCAGCAATTCGAAATTCCGTTGACGACGCTTTGGTGGAAGGGTTTGCTGCCGATCTTGCCACTGCATCGGGTGCCGAAAAACTGGTCCGGCAATACCCTACGGTGGACATACTCGTCAACAATTTGGGGATTTACGAGCCGAAGCCGTTCGAAGAGATAACCGATGAAGATTGGAGACGCTTTTTTGAGATCAATGTCATGAGCGCTGTCCGCCTTTCCCGCGCATATCTGCCGGGTATGAAGAAGCGCGACTGGGGACGCATAGTTTTCATAAGCAGCGAAAGCGGCATCCAGATCCCCGCGGAGATGATACACTACGGAATGACAAAAACGGCACTCCTCGCCGTTTCGCGTGGCATCGCCGAAACCTGCGCCGGCACTGGCGTCACCTCCAATGCCATCCTTCCCGGACCGACATTTTCCGCCGGAGTAGAAGAGTTCGTCAACCAGATTAGCCGGGGGAAATCATTCGAGCAATTCGAAAAGCAGTTCTTCGAGGAAATAAGACCAAGTTCTCTTCTCAAGCGCTTCGCTTCCCCGGACGAGGTCGCGGCCATGGTCACATATATTTGCAGTCCTCTTTCATCTGCAACCAACGGCGCTTCGTTGCGTGTGGATGGTGGAGTGGTCAAGGCATGTTTTTGATCTTGGGCAATCATCTGTTTTGGCCAGACGGAAACAGGTTAATGAAAACGGCCCTGCCAACTGCCTTGTAAACTGCCTATGTTCCTACCGTCACTTTCTCAGTATTTCAGAGATCAATTGTTTTTAAATATATTAATTAATTTATAAATGGATACAGTAATAAATGATCAAATATTCAGAAGATTCAAACCCGGGAAGCTGTCAGAATGGAATTAATACTGTATCGGGCGTCAAGACGGCTGAAGCTTTGAGGTTCCATGAACCTGGCAAAATAGATTTGTTCAGCTTTCTTCTCGCGTCAAACTCTGGCCGAAAAGATATGTGGCCGCTAAATTAACATGGGCCATTTAGTCTCATTAACCAGAGAGTTGAAATCCCATAAGAACGCGATATATTTTTATCAAATCTAAATTTAAGCTGAGATCAAAACGCAAACCCTTTTATTACACTGAAAGTATTTAAGCGTTCCAATAACCAGTCATTGACTTAAGCTACAAGGACTCAACGAAGTTTTCCAGCAAGATCCCTGTCACCTGGTCAACCGGATTCTATAAAAAGGCGCATCAAGGAGGGAATTATGATTACCAATCTGAAGTTTGCATGTGGGTGCTGTTTACTTTTGATTTCTTCGTTATTTCTGCCCAGCTGTGGCGGGGGGGGCGGCAATTCGGCCCCAGCCAGTACTCTTCCTACGGCTACAACTCTTGCCTCCGGGGGAACGAATGCTCTCGCCCTAACTGTTGATTCCTCGAACGTTTATTGGACGGAATCCGCTGATGGCACAAACGGCACCGGAACCATCACGGTAAAAAAGATCGGGATCAACGGCGGCACTGTATCAACTCTTGCATCATCTCAAAGGCCGACAAGCGTATACGCATGGGATATAGCAGTAGATTCCGACAGTGTGTACTGGATTGAACAGTACCAGAACAATTTATCAAGCCTTAAAAAAGTTGAGATAAATAGCGGGATAGTGACAGAACTGGTATCCGATCCGGCCAGGCCCCTGGGATTGGCAATTGATTCATCAGCCCTGTATTATACGGACAATAATGCAGGGACCATAAACAAAATAGACAAAAACGGCGGGACTCCGACTGTTCTGGTTTCCGGACAGAATAAACCCCATCACATTGCGGTGGATTCTACATATGTGTATTGGGTAAACGAAGGGGATGGATTGATAAATAAAGTAGCCATCAACGGCGGAAGCGTGACGAATATCACAAGTGTCACCGGGGACGTGATTAAAAGATCATGGGCCAGTCACATAATAGCCGTTGATTCAGCCAATCTGTATTTCATAGACAACCCGACCGGGACAACCGGCACCATAAACAAAGTCGGACTGACCGGAGGGACGGTTACTACACTCTGGTCATCGCCGACAATTATTCCTGACAGCATCGCGGTCGACTCTTCGAATGTCTATTGGAGCGGTGGAAGCTCTATCTATAAAATCGCCAAAAACGGGGGTACGGCTTCAAATGTCCAGACGGATTTACTGCCATGTTTTATCGGCCTGGATGCCACGTCCATTTATTTTTCAGATTTGAAAAATGTCAGCAAGGTTGACAAGTGGTGATTGTACAATTTTGTTTTTTGATTATGAGAAAAAATCGTTTTGAAATAAAAAAGAAACCAATCACGTGACACCTGAAGTTTATTTCACAACTTTTGCATGAACAAAAAGGACGACCCCGGGGATCGTCCTTTTTATTGGATTAACTCAGTTCATTCCCGGTTATGACCCGAAGTGACATTATCTCCGGGACTGATTTCATACCAGTTCATTAAGCCTGTTTGCCCAGTTGACTGCCTCGAGTTGCGCCTCGAAAAGCATATCCACGGTGCAGGAAGATTCCCCAAGCAGAGTTGCCGCCGCATCGAAATCCATGGACTCCAGGCTTTCGACCATTTGCAGCAGACGCCCCATTTCCCCTTCCCTGGCGAGCAGGGCCTGTCGCACATCTTCAGCCAGGTTGAGCTGGTTGACAATCCTGTCCATGGAAGTCTCGAACAGTACATCCACCAGCGAGAGCACACCGGTCATAAAAGCGCGGTCCGCGTAGTCCCTGTCGCCGTGCAGAAGACACTGCTTCTGAACGATAAGTTCCATCAGCCTGCCGCGGACGGTTGCCGTCTCGAGCAGGGGAATGTTGCCGCCCTTCGCTCCGTGGGCGAACAGCGACATCTGGACCCAGCGCTTCAGTTGCTGCTGTCCCAGGACCAGCAGCGCATGCCGAAGTGTTTTTATCCGCTCGCGCATGCCGATTGAAACGGAATTTACCAGCCGCAACAGGTTGTATGTCAGGCCGGGGTTCTGCTTGAAGGTTTCCTCGATCTCCTTTATTTCCGCGTCCTGCAGGACAAGCTGCAGAAGCCTCAAGAGGGCAGTACCGGAAACATCAATGCGAGTTTTCTTCAATACGGAGGGATGGGCGAAATAGTAACCCTGAAACAGCTGGAACCCCAGATCGAGGCAGTCACTGAACTGATCGGTGTTTTCCACTTTTTCTGCAAGCAGCGTTACCGGACGGTTCTTCAGGATTTGCACCATTTCCGACAGAGCGGGCCCGGTGATTTGCAGAATATCGATTTTTACGATATCGACGATCTGGTAAAGAGGCTCATATACCTGATCATATAAATTGTCATCCAGTGCAAGACTGAATCCCTTTTCCTTCAGCTCCCGGCACCTCTCGATGATGGCATCGGTTATTTCTATGGTTTCCAGCAGTTCGATGACTATCTGGTCCATGGGAAGGAGTTCCACCGCGTCGCTCATCAGAAGATCGCCGGTGACATTGAAAAACCCCTTATGTTTTCCAAGGACTTCATTGAAGCCGAAATCAGAAAGGGTGTGCAGGATTACACTGGCGCCCGCCTGCATGTAGTCGGAAATGTCCGCTGATAAAGTATCCGCGGAACGGAACAGCAGCTCGTATCCGATAATATTCTGCTCCCTGTCGAGGATAGGCTGTCGTCCCAGAAAAAATTTTTCTTGCATTTCAGTCATGGAAGGGTCTTTTCTACTTTCCGGCACGAAATTACCTGAAATTGGAATATTTGGATATGACCAGGTCCGTTTTCCCGGCTTCTTTGAGATGACACTCATAGCAATTCTTCACCGGATCAATACCGCTAGGCTTGCCATTCGGGCTGAAACCGGCAAAAAGCCAGCCGCCGGTGTCCTTGAATTTCTTGTCCTTTTTCATCAGCACTATCATGTTTTTCTTCCCTTCAACCGGCTTTCCGTCAACTTCTTTGATATTATAGTTTATTACCACGAACATGCTGCCCTCCGGATATGTACCACCCGTCTTGTAGCCTTTCATGGCTTTTTTATCAACATAGATATAGTGGATTCCGTAGAACAGCGACTTCTTGTCGGTTTCTATTTTCCGGGAACTTTTTTCCCATTTTTGATACCCTTTCGGTAGAGCCGCCTTTTCCGCGGACATGGCGGTCGCAGCAAATGCCAATGTGGTAAAGATACTGATGAGTGCGGAAATTCTTTTCATGTTTTCATCTCCTTTGTTTCATAATTCACAGCGAAAGGTTAATGGATTTGCAGATATTTGTCACGCTAAAAAGGTTACAACACCAACAGCGTTTTTTCAGCGAATGACTTGAATTCTTTTAATGCTTTCAGCACCACGCAATTTACAAACCTTGAAAAAGCGGGTTATTATCTTAATTACGTTTATCCCTGTTTTCGGTTGTCCATTGAATTAACCCAAGAACGGCGGTCGGAGGTGTCCGCAGTAAGCAACTCAGGCCTGTTGCGTTGCTGCTCTTGGCGAAAAGGAGTGTGGACAGCCGATATTGTCTGAACCCGAAAGATTAGTTTATCGGCTGTAGCGAAAAGAGCTTAGAGCAGCAGAAACCGGCCTCCGGAGCGAACGGAGGATGCCTGCAACTGCCGAATCTAAGGTTTATTGCTAGTTTTGAGTTAGCGGAGACAATTAATGCGAATTCTTCTTGTTGAGGATGATGAAATGCTGGGCGATGCTCTACGGCTGGCTCTCAGGCAGGAAGGCTTTACCGTGGACCGGGCAAGGGACGCCGAAGAGGCGGAACTGGCCATCGCCACAGCGGAATACAACCTGCTGCTTCTCGACCTTGGGCTCCCCGGGAAGGGCGGCATTGAACTGCTGCAGGAGCTTCGATCCGGCGGCAATTCATTGCCTGTCATCATCCTTACCGCCCGCGACGCTGTCTCCGAGCGGATCAAGGGACTGGATGGGGGCGCCGACGATTACCTGGTAAAACCGTTCGATCAGGATGAGCTTGCGGCCAGGATCAGGGCCATCTTCCGCAGACAGGCCGGGAGGTCCTCGCCGATAATCGAATTCGGCTCCCTGGCGCTCAATCCCGCGACCCGCGAACTCTACAGGAACGGGGAGAGAATTTTTCTGACGGCCAGGGAATTCTCGGTGCTGGCGACCCTTATGGAGCATCCCGGAGCGATACTCCCCCGCGCCTCTCTGGAGGAGCGGCTTTATGGATGGGGCGAAGAGATCGAAAGCAACGCCGTAGAAGTTCATATCCACAACCTGAGAAAAAAACTGGGGCACGACCTGATCCGCACCATACGCGGGGTAGGCTACATGATTGCGGAGACATCATGAAATCGATAAGCGGGAGACTTCTCGTGTTGCTGCTCGGTGGTCTCGTTATCGCCGGGATATTTGCCGGGGCGGCCACTTATTTCAAGGCCAGGGAAGAGCTTGATGAAATTTTCGATTATCAGCTCATTCAGGTGGCCAACACCTTTTCCCGCCAGGAAAGTATTCTGCCCCTCCCCCCCTCCGGCCCGGGCTTCGAAGAAGAAGCGGAACCGGCCGTTCAGGTCTGGCGGGGACAATCGCCGGTCTATTCTTCGTCGGGGCGGAGCGCACTTCCCCGCCAGCACAGTGGATTCGCAACCGTAACTTACAATGGAAAGCACTGGCGCGTGTTCGTCCTTCAGTCCGGAGACAGGGTGATTCAGGTATCCCAACCGATTGACGCCCGCAGGGAAATGAGCGTGAACTTCGCACTCCGCGTCGTCATTCCGATGCTCCTGACCTTCCCTGCCCTGGCCGCGCTCGTGTGGTTTTCAGTCCGATACAGCCTGAGACCGCTGAAGGTGATCACCGGCGAAATTGCCCGGCGATCGCCCTCGTCCCTCATCCCACTTCCTGACCGGGACCTGCCGGACGAAATCCTTCCGCTTGCTCAGCGGCTCAACGGACTATTGGACAGGCTGACCCATGCCTTCGATGCCCAGAGGCGCTTTGTCGCCGACGCCGCACATGAACTGCGAACTCCGCTGACAGCAGTGCATCTCCAATTGCGGATCCTGGAAAGGAGCACAGGCGAGATTGAAAGGGTCGAAGCCGTCAACCGGCTCAGGAGCGGCATTGACCGTTCGATACGTCTGGTCGGTCAGCTTCTTGCGCTTGCCCGAATGGAGCCCGAGGCTCAGGCTTCGTCTTCAGAAATCATTTCTCTCAACGAGATGGCCAGGGGTTTAGTCGTGGAATATTCCCGAATTGCCGGGGAAAAGGGCATTGATCTGGGCATGGCTGGTGACGAACCCGTTTCGATTACCGGAGAGCCGGATGCTTTGCGTGCGATGATCGGCAACCTGGTCGACAATGCTATCCGCCATACACCACCGGGAGGTACGGTGGATGTGGGGGTACGCCGGAGCGGACAAACAGCCGTTATCGAGGTCACTGATACCGGACCGGGCATTCCTCCGGAGGAGCGGGAACGGGTATTCGACCGGTTTTATCGGAAGCCCGGCGGTGACGGAGGAGGAAGCGGCCTCGGCCTGGCCATAGTCAAATCCGTCGTCGAAAGGCATGACGGCAGCATATCACTCGGTGAGGGAGACAGTGGCAAGGGCTTGAGGGTTCTGGTGGAGATTCCACTCTACCGCCACCGGCCGTAAACGGACTTTACACAAGGGGGCTTTATGGCAAGAATAGAGATCGAAAAGAGAGGTCCGATAGGGGAAATCAGATTGAATCGTCCGGAAGTCCTTAACGCCATGGGACGTGATTGGCCGGCAGACATGCTGTCGGCGGCTGCCGAGATGAATGATGATCCGGAAATCAGGGTAGTTCTGGTAACCGGTGAAGGACGTGCTTTCTGTTCAGGGCTTGACCTTACAGACCTCGTTGATGGCGAGATTTCCGCCCGCTGGTTTCATGAGGCCGAATTTGCCTACCGGGCCCTGGAAACCATGACCAAGCCCGTTATCGCCGGCATTCACGGGCACTGTCTGGGAGGCGGGGTTCAGATTGCCATTGCCTGCGACGTACGCATCGCTGCCGATGACTCGATCATTGGGCTCCCGGCCTCCCGGGAAGCGTTTATTCCAGGGATGGCTACCTGGCGCCTGCCCCGCCTGATCGGCATGGGTCATGCCCGAAACCTGATTTTATCGGGAGAAAATATCGGCCCTGAAGAGGCATATCGCATCGGGCTGGTCAATCGTGTGGTTCCGCGAGGCAACCTGGAGCGAGAGATTCAGGAATGGACAAAACGGTACATGGAAGTCTCCGCTTCCACGCTGAAGTGGGTCAAGCATCTGACCAATCAGTCCATGGACCTTCCCTTTGAAGATTTTCTCAACGAGATGGACGAGGCAATGCGGGTCGTTCTCGTCTCAGAGGAACATCTTGCCGCCCGCCAGGCATGGCGTGAACGCAAACACCGCAGCCGGCAGGCCGACCCTGAGACGTCAGATCTCCAACCTTTGACAGGATCGGACAAAAACGGAGGGAACTGATGTTCCCTCCCATTGTGATCAGGCATCCCGTCATACCTCATGTTTGCCCTTGCCGTGAAGGAGATTGAACAGTACCGGCATCACCAGCAGGACCAGCGGCAGCTGAACCGACAGCCCGGAGATGATGGCGACCGCAAGGGGCTGCTGCATGGCGGAGCCCTGCCCGATGGCCAGGGCAAGCGGCAGCAGGGTCAGAATCGCGGCAATGGTGGTCATGGCGATGGGCCGCATCCTGTTCTTGCCTGACTGCCACCAGGGCGTCCTCCCGCTCCATGGTTTTAACCAGGTCTTTGTACTCGGAGAAATAGAATATTGCGACCTCGGTAACGATACCGACTATCATCGTCATCCCCATCATGGCGGAGATATTGAGCTCGATTCCGGTGAGCCACAAGCCGATGAAGACCGCCGAAAGGGCCAGAAGCGGGATCGCCATTATGGAAATAGCGACGCGGAAACGCTCGTAGAGATAGAGCAGCAGCAGGAAGACCAGAGCCAAGGCGGCGGCGATGAACACCAAGCAGGCCGCGGAAAGCGATCTGCTGCTGCCGGTATAGCCCGCCCAGTTCGTAATAAACCCCGGACGGAAGCATTCCCGGCCTGTGCCATGACACTATTCACATCCCTGATCACCGATCCCATGTCGCGGCCGCTGATACGGGCGGTAACCGCAACCATCCGCTTCAGGTTTTCCCTGGTAATCTGCGGCTGGCCGCTCACGGAAACGATCCTCGCCACCCGTTTCAAGGGGAAGAGGTGGCCGTCGGGAGCACGGAGCAGCAGATCCTGGAGATCGTCGGTGGTGGCGCGGACAGCTTCGGGAATCCAGACCCTGACCCCCACCATCTTGACTCCCTGTTGTACCTGGGTGGTCACGGTTCCGCTCAGATAGTCATTCAACATTCTGTCACGGCATCGGGGTCCATCCCCTCGATGGCGACTTTCGTCCTGTCGATGTGTACCTCCAGGGCATCACCTGCCGGGTTGATGCCGTTTCTGACATCCACTACTCCCTTTATGCTGCCCAGTGAACGCGCAACCTTTTCAGCAAGTGACGAAAGTTGCGCATGGTCATCCGAGTATATCTTGATCTCAACCGGCTGGGGCACCGCCGTCAGGTCGCCGATGAGATCCTCCATGAGTTGCGCCAGCTCTATATCGAGACCGGGAACCTGGCGCTCGATCCTGCCGCGGATATCGTCCATTACCTCGTCGATGGGCCGGCGCGGTCCGGGCTTCAGGCGAATAAAAAAATCACCCTCGTTGGCCTCGGTTATTCCGCCTCCCAGCTGGGTGCCGGTCCGGCGGGAATAGGTTTCCACCTCCGGTGTCGCCCTGATGATCGCCTCCGCCTGGCGCAGGAGCCGGTCGGTTTCCGAAAGCGACGTCCCGGGGGCGGTGCGGTAATCGAGGATAAAGCCCCCTTCGTCCATGTGTCGGCATGAAACCGGAGCCGACATGGCTGTATGTGAAATAGCCCACCGCCAGAAGTGGAATCATTCCGCAGAGAACAAGAACGGGACGGCCCATCAGACGGCGCAGAAGGTCTTCATAACGAAGGTGAAGCCACTCCGTGAACCGGCCGCCTCCTTTCTGGGCAGCGTCTTTTTCGTTAAGTAGATGTTCCGCTAATGATGGGAACGGCAAGCCAGGTAATCAGGAAAGAGATGAACAGCCCCGATGCCATTGTAAGTGAAAGCGCCTTGAAAAAGGCGCCGGTTACTCCGGTAAGGAATGCCAGGGGAACGAATATGACAAGGGTCGCTGCCGATGATCCGGACAGGGGACGGATGAACTCCACCGCCGCGGCCATCGCTCTACCCTTCGCCCGGCGCCCCGGTCACCCCGTAGTCTCCTCGCTATCTGTTCGACCATGACGATGGCGTCGTCAATAATCAGGCCGATGGCGGCCGCCATACCACCCAGGGTCATGATGTTGAAGCTCATCCCAGGACATCCAGGAGGAGGACCGTTGCAGCGAGGACGGTCGGCACAACGAGCATGGCGATCAGGGTCATTTTGAAGTTGCGCAGAAACAGAAGAAGGACCAATGCGGCAAGGCCTATGCCGATCAGTATGGCGTCACGTACGCTTGCCGCCGAAGCGACTACGAGCCTGCTCTGGTCATACCAGTTGGCAAGGGATACATTCTTCGGCAGCTGTTTGCGGAACTCGTCGAGCTTTTTTCCCACATCCGCCGCGATCTGCACACTGTTGCTGCCCGGTTGCTGATATATCTGGAACAGGACCGCATCCTTTCCGTCAGCATTTACCTTTATCCACTGCGGTACGGTTGATTTTTCCACATCGGCAACGTCTTCCAGCCTGACCAGGCCGTTGGCCCCGGTTTTAAGCACCGTCTGCCGGATCTTGTCGAGGTCACGCAGCCGCTCGTCGGAAACAACCAGAAACAGCTTGTATTGATCCTCCAGCCTGCCGACGGCGCTTACCACATTCGCCGCGCTCAGGGCCCGGGAAACATCGGTCAATGACATCCCGTAGGCCTGCAGTCTGGCGGGGTTTACGGTAACCCTGTATTCCTCCACCGCCCCGCCGATAACCTGGACCCTTGCCACCCCCTGCACGGAGGAAAGGAGCGGCCGGATCTGATACTGGGCAAGGTCATGGAGTTCGGTCAGGGAAACTGTCGGCGAGGTGAGGCTGTAAGCGATTATGGGGAACACAGTCGGGTCCATGCGCCGGGTGGTGAATGAGGTTCCCTGCGGAAGTTGCGGCAGGACACGGTCCAACGGCCGCGTTGATCTGCAGGGTTGCGGAAGCCATATCGGTTCCCCAGTCGAAGTTTATGGAGATGTCTGCGCTGCCCCGGCTGGTCGTGGAGCGGACATCGCGCACACCGGGCACGCTTCGCACCGCCTCCTCCACCGGTGTCGTGACCTGCAGCGCCATCAGGTCGGCAGGCCTGTCGCCGGCATCGAGACTCACCACGACACGGGGGAAATCAACCGTGGGGAAAAGGGAGACAGGAAGCCTGAAGGCCGCGATCACCCCCGCAACGGCCAGGGCAAGGAGCAGAAAGAGAATGGAACGGCGGTGGGCCTGCAGCCAATCGGTGAAGTTCATCGTGCAGTCTCCTCGCGAACCGCCATACCGTCCCGCAGCTCGTAGTTGCCTTGGGAGACTACCTTCAATCCGGGATTTACCGGTCCCCGTACAGCGACAAGCCCGTTTCCCGCCATGGTGCTTCGTACATTAACCCGCTTTGCACGCCCCGCGTCGACCTGGTACAGGTACTCACCGCGGCTGTCGCGCAGGACCGCCTGACGGGGCACGACCCATGCGTTTTGCCACGCAAGGTGTATAACGCCTCGTACTTGGGTTCCGGCAAGAAAACCGGCGGAATCCTTTGCGGAGAGGGAAACAATGACATCCACCAGCCGCGTCTGGGGATTTATGACCCCGTGGATATCACGAACCGTGCCTTTAAGCATCTTGCCGCCTTCGAAAACCGGCATCAGCATGACCTCCATCCCCTTCCTCACCCTGGCGCTGTCTTCAGGTTCCACTCCCAGTTCGGCACGGAGAGCTCCTTGCCGGGAAACCTGCAAAAAAGTCGTTCCCGCCGGGATGCGATCCCCTTCCTTAACCCCAATGGCTGTAACCGTACCGGCAAAAGGAGCTGTGAGGCGCTCCCGGCTTCGGCCCGTGCCGCGCTTTTTCTGCTCCCGCAAGGCAGCTTTCGCATCAGCCAGAGTCTTTCGGGCCGCGGCAAGCTGCGATTGTGTGGCAAGATGCTGGACAGCCATGTTTTCGACCCGTCCAAGTTCCTGGCGCGCGTAATCGACCGCCAGAACAGCCTGTTCATAATTGAAAGTATCGGCAGAATCTGTAACAACCTCCACCAGGGGTGCCCCGGCCGCGACTACCTCTCCCTGGGTTACCAGCAGGCGGGAAACTATCGTTGCCCGCGGCAGCGCAACACTTGCGGTACCACGGGGGTCGGCAGCGATCACTCCATAGCAGGTCAGCGAAGAAGCTACCCGTTCCTGTCGCAACGCTACTGTCCTGACCAGCACGCTGGGCTCGTCGGCCGCGGCCGAGGCAACCATACCGGATGCGAACATGACAACAAACAGAAGGATAGCGATTCCGTATTTCATTTACTCTTTCTCCTCAATATTTCGGTTTTAACGGCAGTGCTCCGCCGATCAGGGTCTGCAGGGCAACGCGCTGCTCAAGTATAAGCTGCTCCAGTCCGATCTCTTCAATGTGTTTGTTGGCAAGGGCAAGGCGGAGATTCAAATAGGATGTTTCGTCTATATTCCCTTCCTTGTATGCAGCCTCGGCATTCGTCGCGGCTTCGTTCAGGAGTGACAGGCCCTCCTTCGCTTCCGTGAGCTGCCGTTCGATAAGGCTTTGATCGGCCAGCAACTGCTCGATATCGCTGTAAGCCCTGTTCAGCCGCACCTGGTATTCATCATAGAGTCGCTCACGAGTTGCCTTCTCGATCGCAATGTTGCCCCTGTTCCGGTTGAACAGGGGAATGTTCA
The DNA here is from genome assembly GCA_963815135.1 of uncultured delta proteobacterium. Lineage (GTDB taxonomy): Bacteria > Desulfobacterota > Desulfuromonadia > Geobacterales > Geobacteraceae > CAIWTU01. Next base: position 304,340 of record CAWFFO010000011.1, on the reverse strand, counting down.
GGGTGATCCCGAACCCCAGGGTACGAACGTCGCTGGTGTCCCTGGCGCGGGTTATACCGATATTCAGGGCGGGGAACTGTTCCAGCACTGCCTTGCGGAATTTCAGATCCTGGCTCCTGTAACCGGCCCTGAGGGCCAGGAGGTCCGGACGGCGCCTGGCTAGATCCGGCATCAATTGCCTTGTTTTCCGTTCATCGAGAGTAGGGAATTGTTGCATCCCCCACCAGTCTTAATGACACGTCGGGCGCGACCCCCACGAGTTGGTTGAGGTCGAAGCGGTTCTGGTTGATCTTGCGTAAAAGGTCGCTTATCTGCCGTTTTGCATCCTGGAGGGCGGCCAGATCGGAGCTTGCGGCGTCAAGGGTCAGATTTCCCGCCTCCAGGGCCTTTTCAGCATGGCTGTAACGGTTGGCAAGCAGAGCACGGTTCTCCTCCAGCACTTTCATCAGCCGGGTCAGCTCAAAGTTCCGGATGAAAAACAGGCGCGCCTGGGCGACCACCTGCCATTCCTGCCAGAGCAGGGTCAGGTCGGTCTTGCGGCTTTCGGCGGCAGCGGCTTTCTTGGCTATACTCCTGGTGAAAAGAGAGAATATGTCATAATTCAGCCCGTAACTGAAGGCGGTGTAATTGCTACCGGGGATGTTGCCGGTGGGGAAATCAAGCGAATAAGTCAGCTGTGGATCAGGGAGCAGCCCTGCCGCAAAAGCCTGGGCACGCGCAATGCCACAATCGTCCCTTGCCAGTTTCAGGTCCGGGTTATTGGCCACGGCCAGCATGGCTACTTCCGTCATGTCCAGCCCGTCCGAGGGATCGAAGCGGTGAACGGCAAGATCGTGAAGGGGCATGGTCGCCGGATATATCACCACATGTGATATATCGCGGGAGAGTGATGGCTCATCGGGGAGAGGTTTTCGGCTGTAAACAGCACATCCTGCGACAAACGCGACTAGCGCAATGGATATGATTGTCTTGCATATTCTCACGATTATTGTCTCTTTTCTTTTTTCAGGGGCACGCATGACTACGGATCCGGCGGACTGACAACCTTCTGTGGACGCATCAATGTTTAATTCTACACCCTTGCGCCTGCATGTGAATATGCAGGCACAAACGGGGGCCGGAATTTTTTCGTATTTAAGGATAGACGATGAAGCTTAACTCAATATTAAGCGGATAAAGAAAAATGATTTTGGATAGATGGGGGAAGATTGAGAATTGCGGGAGGTTTTACGGGCGCAGGGCCTTTTTCGCCTTGGGCCACACTTTGGCCAGGTTGAACTGCAGCATCGCATAACCGTACTGAATATCTCCGGCGCTTCCGCCGTTGGCGTCCCGGAAAAAACCACCGGTAAAAAACCGGTCATATGCGAAAAGCAAAGTAAGATCTTCGCTGACCTCATAGGTGAGAATGAAATCGGTCTCGAGGCCGATTCCCCTGCTGAATCCGTTTTCCACCGCATTGGCCAGGTAATAGCGTCCCGTCGCACTGAAATCAACCTTTTCGCCGAGATCGATACCCCATCCCAGGGTAAAGATGTTCAGGCCGCTTGCGTGGTGGTCATTTACAGTTATGCCGGAAAGGTCACCGATTACCAGCATGTCGCCCACGAGTGACGTATTATTGTCGGGGTTTCGGAACTCTCCGCCGAATCCAGTCCCGTTTGCCGCGTCTCTGGTTCCGGATCCGACGGCATAGCCGGCTGTGAAATTGTTCTCGAATCCCCCAATACGGGCTCCGACAGCAAGGTCCAGATGCCCGCCGTAAGCGGATATGCCATCATTACCACCGCTGACCGGGCTGAAAACCCTTCCTGTTTCATAGACCGGCTCGAACTCCAGGGATACCGGGCCCTTTTTCATTGTTCCCCGAAGGCCCCATATATCCAGATGCGCTCCAGTGTGATGATCGGTTGAGCCCGTATCCCGTAAACCGTACGCCTCGACGGCATTGTCACCGGAAAACCTGTATGCAGCATATAATCCGGTCAGGTTCCCCTCCTGTCCGATGGCAAAAGGAGAGGCATATAACCCGCCAAGCAGGTCAACGGTCAAGGAATCCGCCGGCTGTACCCGCAGTCTCGCTGCATCGTACACCAGACCGTCATAAAACGAGTTGGCACCCAGTATGAATGTACTGCCGTAGCTGATTTCCTGCCTTCCGACCTTCAACGACAGGAGATTTTTATGTTCCGGCAGCTTCGCGTCCACGAATCCCTGATAGAGGGAAGCTTTTCCGGAATACTGGCTTCCGCCGGAGAATCCATACCCCTGCCCTTCCAGGTGTATGTCCAGGTAGTCGGTGGGGTGCCAGTATGCATAGGGTTTGACACGATACAGGAAGCGCCCCTCGCCGTGGCCGGAAGTATAGCTGAAATCGGCAAGGTTGAAGTTTTTCGCCCATTCACCGCGCAGAAAACCGTTTACTCCCATCTTCAGAATAAACGGAGGAAGCTCGGGGGCTTCGAGCATTTGCTGTATTTCCTCCCGTCTGACGGGATAGGCTTCGTAGCCGGATAATTCATCCTTCAAGGCTTCCTGCGCCGCGGCTATCCGGGCCAGGTCCTCCCTCGGTACTGCATCCGGTCCTTCTTTTTTACACTTTTCGAGGACCTTGTCCATGAGAGAGAGCAGACATTGCGCAACTTCACCCCGGGGACAACTCTTTCCTTCCATAATAACCGGATCGGGAAGCTTTTTCCCGGCGTTATATTTATTTGCCAATTCGGCGACGGTTCGACACAATTCCTGTCCCGCGGCTGTTTGGGCCGGGGTTTGTTGTTCACTTGCCTCTGCGTTGGCAACAACAAATATCATGGTTCCCAACAAAGAGATGAACAGCAAAGGAATGATCTTCATTTAACTTCTCCCGGATGAATCATATCAGCTACAAATCGTTTCGTTATATGAGGCCAAATGGTGATACGGGATTTTTCAACGTCTGACGAAAATTTCCCGGGCCATATTGGTGTCTATGGCGAATTCGGAGTAACCGACGCGGAAAATATATGACGGGAAGGTCTGGATAAGCCGGATGCGGTTGCCGGGAAGGACGCCCATGGCCATTAGTTTCTGCATCTTTTTGTCGTCTTCCGTCTGAATGTAGGCTATTTCCCCTGCATCACCCGATTTCAATTCTGTGAGAGGTACGACTCCTAGATCCCCGGTCCGCCTCGCCTCCAGGCAGCAGTCGCCGGGAGGAATTTTCTTGCCGTGCGGGCAGGTCTCCGGGTGGTTGAGCATGGTGCAGACCTTTGTATCTACCCCTTCATTGAGCAGATGTTCGAACTGGCACGCTTTCTCTTTCGCCTGATCCCCGCGGATATTGAAAACGTCCATCATCAACCTCTCGGCCAGGCGGAAGCGTCGGACAATCTTGCGCCCCTCGTCCTTTCCTTCCGGACGCAGGTATATTCTGCCATCCCGTATCCCGATAAGCGCCATCCCGGTTAGTTCGCCATAAGCGGCATCATCCGAGGAAACATCCATTTTCTCCATATCGGCAAAGCTCAGACCATCTTCCTCAACCAGCATCCAGAGCGATTCCAGAATTTCTTCGGCTTTTTCACTTAGCTTCATATCATCTCCTGCGAAGTATCTTTTTGATCTTTTTCACGACCGCCGGCTCGGGAGGATTTTCATAGTTGCACCGGGGGCATTTAATCATTTTGCACCCCGATGACATCGGACAATTTTTGCATCCGGGGTTCACTTCCTCTTCATCGAATTCAAAACCGCAGAAACCGCATTTCATCATAATATTCCCGTTACGAGCAGGAATTCGTTGAGAACCCAGCCGCTGCTGAAAGCAAGAACGCTGACAAACAGCGCAATGCCCAGAGCAACCTTCATACCCCGCTCCTTTTTCATGATCAGGAACTGGGCAACACAAGGTATAAACAGAGTGAGGGTAACGGCCGCCACCGTAAGCTGTCTTGCATCAAGCAGTCCCTTGGTTTGCAGATCATACAAGCCGGCGGCGCCATAGTCGCGTCTGAAGAACCCGAATATAAAGGCGACAGCCGTCTCCTTCGGCAACCCCAGGGCAGCCATGGCAGGGGTCATCAATTCAACCATCTTCTCAAACAGATGTGTGATTTTGCCGAGCCACAGGACAACGGAAATAATGATAAAAAGCGGCAGAATTTCCAGAAAATACCACTGCATGCGGCTGTAGGTCTTGGTCAGGACGTTGGACAACTGGGGAAGGCGCATGGGAGGCAGTTCCATGTAAAACATGGGGGCTTCGCCGGGCATGATCCTGGCCGCGAGAAACCCGATGACCAGGAAAATCAGAATCATGCAGATAACCCATACTATAAGGGCCCCGGAAAATTTGGAAAGAAGCGCCATAATTACTCCCAGCTGGGCCGAGCAGGGAATTGCCAGCGCCAGGAGCATGGTAGCAATAATCCTTTCCCGGACCGTTTCCAGAGTCCGGGTTACCATGGTGGCCATGGTATCGCATCCGAAACCGAGAACCATCGGGATGACCGCCCTACCGGTCAGCCCTATTTTTTTAAAAACGCGGTCCACGAGCAGGGCCAGCCTCGGAAAATAGCCGCTATCTTCCAAAATGGAGAAAAAGAGAAAGAAGGTGGCAACAATGGGCAGGATTATCCCAACGGCGTAACGAAGACCGAGGGTGAGAACACCATACTCCCCCACGAACAGCCCCCGGAAAATCTCGAATTTCAGGGGTATGACCGTATTGATCATCCCGGTAACCCAGGGGTTGAAATACTTCTCGAATATGGTCCCTTCAAGGTAATCGACCAGCGTTCCCGCGCCGAAATGACCCACAAACTGAAAAAGACCGAAATACAGGACAATCAGCAGGAGAGGAATGCCGGTCATCGGTCTGACGGCCAGACTGGACAGGCGTTCGCCGAAAGAAACCCTGGCAGTGGCGGGCTCGTGAAAAACACCATTCAGGAGACCCTTGACCACCGATTTCCTTTCCATTGACAGGTCGAGGTGGAAGGAATCCCGCCGCGCGAAGATCTTTTCCTTTATTTTTTCTTCAACGGCGGAATAATTGCCGCCTTCCGTCCGCTTGACAATTTCGGCGACCTCCTCGTCACGCTGCATAAGAAGGAGAGCAATAGCTTTTTTGGAAAGGGTGTATTCGCCATGGAGAATTGTGGCGATCTCGTCGATGTCCGACTCCAGCCTGTTACTGTAACCGAACACCGCATGCATTTTATGATCATATGAGGCAATCGTTTCCTTTAACTCGGGCAGTCCGCGTTTCTTGGCGGCAGCGGCGGCAATTACGGGAATTTGCAGTTTTTCCCGCAGGAGGTCAACATCGATGACAAGACCCATCCGCTCAGCCTCATCCATGATATTGATCACCAGGATGACCGGAAGTCCCGCCTCAATGAGTTGCAGAGTCATGGAAAGCATGCGATCGAGATTCCTGGCGTCAAGAACATGGATTACCACATCGGGGAATTCTTTCAGCAGAATCTCCCTGGCGACCCGCTCTTCTTCCGTAATGGGCAGTATCGAATACATCCCGGGAGTGTCGATAATCTCGCAATGTATGTTGCCGATGGCCACGGCACCTCTGGAAACCTCGACAGAAGTGCCGGGATAATTGGAAACCGTCACGTAGGCGCCGGTCAAGGCATTGAACAGTACACTCTTGCCCACGTTCGGATTACCGACCAGCACTACTTTTCTCTGTTTGCTGCACTCGGCACTGCCTGGAGAATCATTGCAGCAAGGCTTTTTCCTGAAAAAAGACATAGTCACCCCATATACGACAATCTGCTATTGAATATCACTTTCATCATTGTGAAAAAAAAATGTTATTTCCTGCACTTGGGACAGATTCCATAAAGTTCAAGCTTGTGGGTATGGATAAGATATCCATGGCTTTCGGCAATTTCATCCTGAAGCTTTTCTATGGCCTCATTTGAGAATTCCTCAACACTGCCGCAACGGGTACAGACCAGATGATCGTGGTGCTCCCCCTGTTCGACATGCTCATATCGGGTCTGGCCATCACCGAACTGGATTTCGCGGGCAATCCCCGATTCGGAAAACAGTTTGAGAGTGCGGTATACCGTCGCATAGCCGATATTCGGATGTTTAGCGCGCAGCTTCAGATAGAGATCCTCTGTACTCATGTGGTCGTCGATGGCGAGGAAAGCGTCCAGAATCGTCTCCCGCTGCCGGGTCGACTTAAGACCCTTCCGGGCTGCGAACTCATGGAATAACTTCTTTTTGGACTGTTTCACGAAGGCCCCCAAGTGAAAATGATTTTCATAGTATATTTACTGACCGGTCCTGTCAAGACGTTTTAAAAGCAATTTTATACAAAATCGCAATTGTTTGACACACATCTAAACTGCACATAATTTTATCATCAATCAATGCAATAAATTCTTTAATCCCGGCTAATCACATACTTGAACTAAAGGTGAAATGGTTCATACTTGAACCATGCAGTCCATTAAACTCCACAAGGAGACCTTCATGATACGTGCTTTCTTTTTTGCGTTTGCCGCATTTTTGCTTTGGAATTCCAACTGTCGGGCGGGAATCCTGGATGACTTGTCGCGTGATGTCCTGCCATCTATTCAACAACAGAATTCTCTCGATAACAGCACAATTACAAAAGGACTCAAGGAGGCACTTGCAACCGGCACCGAACGGGCAGTGAAGGAGGTTGCCAGACCCGATGGCTATTTCGGCAACCAACTGATCAAGATATTGTTGCCTGACAAGATCCAGAAAGTGGCGAATATCCTCGGAGCAATCGGTTATCAGGAACAGGTCGATAATTTCGTACTTAGCATGAATCGGGCAGCTGAAAAGGCAGCCCCAAAAGCTGCAGGTTTTTTTGGTGACGCTATCCGGCAGATGACAGTGGAAGACGCCAGGGAGATTCTCAGCGGAGGCGATACCGCGGCAACAAATTTTTTTGAAAAGAAGACCCGGACGAAGCTTTTTGAAGCGTTTAAACCGGATATAGCAAAAAGCATGGACCAGGTTGGAACGGTCCGCGCCTACAAAAATATGATCGGGAAGTATGAAACCGCACCGTTAGCTTCCCTGGCGGGAACCCCGTCCCTGGACCTTGACACTTATGTTACCAACAAGGCGCTGGATGGACTTTTCACCATGGTGGGCCAGGAGGAAAAAAAGATCAGGACAAACCCCGCGGCAAGAACTACGAGTCTGCTGCAAAAGGTTTTTGGCGGCAAGTGAAAGAGTAGATTCAGGATATTCCGGAAGGTATCGAAACGTTTGCCACTGGCCAATAAAGAACATAACAGAATACTATTATTTAATTAATCTTGAGTATTTTAAGCTTGCAAGTGAAAGTAATTGCCAACGGCGAAATACAATCCCGCATTATCCTTAATGTAATTCCAAAACAGTTTAATATTGCGCTTAATCGAATAGTTACATTTTACGGCAAGGAGCCGGTTAATTATATTCCTGTACTTGACAATCACTGAATTCAATCTATTCTAAATATTACGAACTGCAATTTTAAAAATGATCATCAACAGGAGGTAGAAAACAATGCGTCAATTTATCACCGTTTTTTTTCTTGGATCGGCACTTTCTCTTTTCTGTATTTTCACAGTAGTGGCCCCGTCTCTGGCTGATGAGCCATCCACATCGAAATCAGAAGTCACAAAGTCCGTAAAGGGAACGGAAACAGCGAAACCGTTGATAAAATGTCAGACATGTGGCGTGGAGTTTACAACTCTCAAAGGGCTTGAGGAACATTTGAAAGCACATCCAGAACATAAGATTGTCCCGCTTGCAAATCAAAGCGCGAAGACATTAATCAAGTGCTCTACGTGCGGCGTGGAATTTACATCTCTTAAAGAGGCACAGGAACACTTAAAGACTCATCCTGGGCACAAGTTAACTAAAATAGCAGGGCAAAGCGCAAAACCATTGATCAAGTGCTCAACATGCGGCGTAGAGTTTACATCTTTGAAAGAAGTTCAGGAACATCTGAAAGCTCACCCGGAGCACAAGTTGGCGCCAATGGAATAAAGTTAAGCAAAAAGATACTGGCAGATAAAAGAAAGCCGTTCTTTAAAAGGAACGGCTTTCTTTTATCTGCCAGTCTTCTTAAACCGGTTCGGCGACCGTCACCAGGTATCCGTCCGGGTCAAAACACCACAATTCCTTATATCCGTAAGGTTTCCCTTCAAGCGGATACAATATTTCCATTCCTTCATCCAGCAGAGCCTGGTATATATCCTCGATCCCGTCGACAAGAAATTGAAGTGTCATCCCTACGCCTTTGGGAAATGAATCAAGGCTCTCTTCAAGAACCGGATGGGCATTTATTACAGTTGCTTCCTCGTTGAACACAAGGGTCCAGTCTTCATGTTCCATGATCAGATATTCCGGGAATCCCGGAGGCGTCAAAGCACGAGTCAGGGGGATTCCCAATATCCCGGCATAGAAAGCTTCAGTCGTATCCAGATCAGAAACGGCAAGCTGCATCGAAAACCTGTTGACCAGATATCTCTTCCGTATCTCAGCGGACAATTATTCACTGCCCCCGAACCAAATGCTTATATATTTTGAAAGGATTGTCAGGTAATTGGAAAATATCAACACCCCAATGATGATGAGAAACACACCTGTCACGATTTCCATTATACGGATATACTTCTTATACCTGTTGAAAAAGGAGAGAAACCTGTGAAGCGCCAGGGAAGAGAGAAAAAAAGGGGTGCCGAGGCCGATCGAGTAAACGAGAAGCAGCGCCATCCCGTGATATACCTTTGCCTCGGTTGCGGCGACAATAAGTATCGAAGCGAGTATGGGACCGATGCAGGGAGTCCATCCGGCAGCAAAAGCCAGACCGACTAGAAAACTGCCAAAATAACCCGCGGGCTTGCGGTGGAGGGTTAATCTCTTTTCTCCAAGTAATATTCCGATATCTATGATGCCGGTAACATGTATACCGAATAGTATTATCAGTACCCCACCCGCCTTTCTCAAGACGGTCATATGCTCTTGCAGGAAATTGCCGAGATAAGTTGCCGATGCCCCGAGCAGGACAAAAATCGTGGTAAATCCAGCAATGAAAATGAGCGAATGGAGCATCGTCTGCTTACGGACTTTGTGGTCAGGGTGCTCCGCTTTCAGATCGGCAAATGAAAGGCCGGTTATATAAGTCACATAAGAGGGGATCAGGGGAAGCACACAGGGAGAAAGAAAAGAGAGGAGGCCAGCGGCGAAGGCCCCGGCAAAGCTTATATTAACCGTTGCCATGGATTCACTCCTTGTCCGGATTGAAGATTTGTATAGTTTCTCAGTAAAGTTCCGCATCCACACCAGTGGGAAATGCGAAAGACGGTGTGATGCAAACTGTTAATTTTTCTTCACATTGCTAATTTTGCAGGTTCCTCACACGAATCTGTGCAGGGAAGCCGGCATGGGTAAGTCCCCCATGCAGTGATAAAGATTTAGCATATAGTTCTTTGCCGATCTGAAGCCGTAGGCCCTGTGGCTGATGACCTTGGCCTTGTTGTTCAGCCCTTCGACGGCACCGTTTGAGATCGGCATATCGAAAAAAGAGAGAATGTTTTTCTCGTGCCGTTTCAGAAGCAGTGCGAAGTCCTGAATCGGTTTGATCTTTGATTCCATGGCTAAGCCGAACCAGTGGTCCATGAACTTGGCCGCAGCATCCCTGGTTGTCGATTGCCAGAAGTCCCGGAACGACTCCTTGAGCAGGTAGGCACGGTGAATCTTCAGGTTCAGGCCTCCAGGAAGCTGAGACTGACCTTCTGTCTGTCCGTCAGGTTCCACGGATTCTTGAGCCAGATGTAGCGGGTGCCGGCCAGGACACCTTTGTGTTCTTCTTTCTTCTCGGCAACTTCCTGCCGTCTGACCTTGTCGACGGCTTCAGTGAGCTGGCGAACGATGTGGAACTTGTCCATGACTAGCGTAGCCTGCGGAGCCTCGGCCTTGATTACCTCGATGTATGAGGGCCACATGTCGCAGCAGATGCCGACGAGCTTGGCTGTGCGCTCGGGACCGAAGAATTCAAAGAATGCGGCGAGCGTCTCCCTGGTCCGCCCTTCACCGCTCCAGATGAGGGTGCCGGTTCTCAGATCATAGACATTGGTTAGATAGACATGACCCTTCTGCCGGGAAATCTCATCGATGCCGATGTGGGTGATGCTGCTCAAATCCCTGCGGGCAAGGCCAAAGGCAACCACATAGGCAACGGCGGCTGCGACGGTGCCCCAGGAGCACTGGAAATGACGAGCCACCTGGAGCCACGGCAACGACCTGGCCCATGTGGCAAGTGCCAGGGCAAAGGCCTTGGTCAGTTGCTTTTTCCCTGCTGCCCACGGCATGTTCTCCACATGGACAGAGTTGCATTTGGGGCACGTGACACGGCAAGGAGCATAAACCAGGCTCACTGGTATCGCCCACAGGGGCACATGGCGAAATCGTCTTTCAGAGAGCGTATCCCGGTAGTAACCAGGGGTGTTACAAACCCCGCAGCGGGGATGGTAACGCAGATCAGGAACGATAGTGACTACGAGTTCGGAACCCGCCTTATTGACGGATTCGATGCGAAACCCTTGCATCTCAAGAGTTTCGCGGATAAGCTGTTCAACGAGCATGGGTTCCTCCCCAGATAGGAATGGTTGTTGGCGCTTCCATAACTACCTGATGGAACTCATGCTTTTCAATTATTAAAGAACAGATTCATGCATTAATCTCTGAGACGAACCATTTTGCAGATCAAATGCTTTTATCCGGCGGCCAGATCGTTTAAATAACGGATAGTATCCGGAGTGCTCCAGTCTATGGGTCCGACAACCTTTTTCCGGATTATTCCATTCTTGTCGACTATAAATGTTTCCGGAACTCCTGTTATGCCATAGATTTTTCCGACCGAGCCGTCAGGGTCGAAAAGTGTCGGCAAACTTATACCGAGTTTATTGAAAAATGGAGAAATGACGTCTTTGCCACCGCTGTCTATGGAAATCGCAATCATCCGGAAATTTTTTCCGGACATCGCTGAATTGAGATTTACAAGGGAAGGGATTTCTTCACGGCAGTGGGAGCACCAACTTGCCCAGAAGTTGACAAGAACAACCTTGCCGCGCAAGTCGGACAATCGTACCTCGCCGCCTGAAAGGCTACTCAGTTTGAAATCAGGAGCGGCTTCACCTTCTTTAGGGGCTGGAATATCTTTATGACATCCAGTTGAGACCAGGAGCAATAAAGAGACAATCAAAATAAAATATATTCTCATCCCTGAATATCCTCCATATGTACGCTAAACCGATTGAATCTTTGCCATGATAAACTTGTTTTAGAGTGATAATCGACCAGTTTGTGGTAGGGAAAACATCTTATCGCTGACGGGTAAGAACATAATCGGCTATATTAATCAAGGCCTTTTTCTCCGGAGAATCGGCGAAAGCATCCAGGCTGGATTTGCCGCTTTCAACATAGCTTCTTGCAACTTTCAAGCTGTAGTCAATCCCGCCATATGCGTGAACGAGGCCGAATACCCGTTTAAAATCTTCTTCCTGCATTGAATCTTTTTGAATTATCGTCGCAATTACTTCTTTTTCACTGGAATTGCAATTTCGCAAGGTATGGATCAATGGCAGGGTAATCTTTCCCTCTTCAAGATCGTGACCTATGCTTTTCCCAAACGTCTCCTCGCTGGATGTGTAATCCAGCGTATCATCAATCAGCTGGAAGGCGATACCGAGATTCATGCCGAATTCCTTCAGGGCAATTTCCCGTTCCTGGGAAACATTGCCAAGAATTGCCCCTGTCTGACATGCCGTAGCAAGTAAAATTGCCGTTTTGCTCTTTATCACATCGACGTAACGTTCTTCAGTGATCTCGAGGTCAGTGGAGCTGATGAGCTGAAGCACCTCCCCTTCCGCTATGATAGTTGTCGCACTTGACAGCGCATGCATGATTTTAAGATCACCGTCCGCTATCATTATGGAAAAAGATTTTGAAAACAGATAATCACCGACCAGAACTGAAGCCTCATTACCCCACAAGGTATTTGCAGAAGCAATCCCCCGTCGGATCTGGGCATTATCCACCACATCGTCATGGAGCAGCGTGGCCGTGTGAATGAATTCGATAACGCTTGCAAGCGGTATATGTCTTTTGCCCTTATAATCACAGAGCTTGGCTGACAGAAGCAGTAATGCCGGACGAATGCGTTTGCCGCCGCTGGAAAACAGATATTTCGCCACTTTGCTTATGAGCGGAACATTTGAATGGAGGTCTTTCACAAATTGAAGTTCTACATTTTTAAGATCATTCTCTATTAAGGCAAGAGCTGATTCCATTGCACATCCCCGGTTAAGTATTGCGGCCATAGTAAAGGAATATCTTCACTTTTGTCAAAGTTTTTCTGTAATAAAATCCATAATGTCGAGATGATATTTTTTGTTACATCGGATTTATAACTATATCAAATCCGACAGATGGCAACAAGTCAAGTGAGTAGTAATAAAGTTTCATAATAACCAGTTGAATATTGCCTGAAGGCACCAGCAGATAGCAAATTTAGTCTCATTAAATTTTGAATAACTGTCCTTTTGTGATACTATGAATATTCAGAATCAGGATTTACAATCCATTCATATCTAGTTCAATTTATTCATTTTTTGTGCTTATGCCTACAGTATAAATAACGGCTCCCAATATTGCGCCCTTTACCAAGGAGTTTCAAATGCCGCCATTCAAAGAACTTTTAAGAAGTTTAAACCCCGATTACAGCAAATTCGACAGTTTCCATACCCTTCAACTAAATCTCGGCAATCGCTGCAACCTGCATTGCAGACATTGCCATGTGGGTGCCTCTCCAAGTGGAAACAGAATAATGGGCAGGGAAACAATGGAAACTATAATAGGTTTCCTGAAATTAAGAAGGGATATTACCCTTGACCTCACTGGAGGATGTCCGGAACTTAATCCGCATTTTCGATTTCTTATCGAAAACACATCTGGCCTATCTCCTCGCCGCATTGTACGAACAAACCTGACAGTTCTCTGTGAAAGGGGTATGGAGTGGCTCCCTGAATTTTTTCTTGAAAACCGTTTGGTTGTCATAGCTTCACTCCCCTGTTATATGGAAGACAATGTAGACAGGCAAAGGGGAAAAGGAGTCTTTCAGCAAAGCATCAAGGCTCTCCGAATTCTCAACAGACTCGGATACGGCGATTCCATGGAACTTGATCTGGTATATAATCCAGGAGGAGAGCATCTGCCCGGATCACAGGAGGAACTGGAAACTGCCTACAAAAAACATTTAAATGATAAATACGGCATCAATTTCAATAAACTGTATACTATTACAAATGCCCCAATAGGCCGATTCAAAAAGTACCTGGAGGAAAAGGGAGCATATGAGAGATATCTTGACCTTCTTGCCTCTAAGTTCAACCCCGAAACGGCACCTCATATCATGTGCCGTACCATGGTCAGCGTCGACTGGCAGGGAATTCTTTACAACTGTGACTTCAATCAGGCACTCAATCTTCCGATAACAGCAGCCAATGGTGTAATTTTACGCATTGATGACCTGGAAAAGGCTGCACAAACCGGCACCGAATTGATCCTCTCTCAACATTGTTACTGCTGCACTGCCGGGGAAGGTTCGAGTTGCACTGGATCACTTGCTGCGTGACAAGAAGTCTCTTAATATCCACGGGATCAGGGCAAATAATCACATCGCATGCGGAATTCCGCGTAACAGGAGAAAATCAAATGCAAGTAGCAATCGCCGGACTGGGACGCATGGGCATTAATATGGCCAGAAGGCTGCTGCAGGGCGGGCATGATGTGGCAGTGTGGAACCGTTCACCTGAAAAAGTCCAGGAAATAGCAAACGAAGGAGCTAAAGGAGCATTTTCACTTGAAGAATTGACCGGCATGCTCTCGACACCGAGAGCTGTCTGGCTGATGCTTCCCGCCGGGAAAGTCACTGACGACGCAATCGAACAACTCACCTCCCTTCTCGACCGTGGGGATATAATCATTGATGGCGGAAACAGTTTCTACCGTGATGATTTGAGAAGGAAAAAACATCTTGACCACTACGGTATTCATTACATGGATGTCGGTGTCAGTGGCGGAATATGGGGGCTCAAGGAAGGATACTGCCTGATGGCGGGAGGAGAGCCGGAAACCTTTCGCCATCTGGAGCCGCTATTTCAAACACTTGCACCCTCTGAGGGGTATATGCTCTGCGGCGAATGCGGTGCCGGTCATTTTGTCAAAATGGCGCATAACGGCATAGAATACGGCATGATGGCCGCATACGGAGAAGGATTTTCCATATTGAAGGCATCCCCTTACGGCAACAGTATGGATCTCGCAGCGGTAGCACGACTGTGGAACAGGGGCAGCGTCGTGCGATCCTGGTTGCTTGAACTTGCAGAATCGGCTTTTAGGAAAGATCATGACCTCGAATCGATCCAGGGTTATGTGGAGGATTCCGGAGAAGGCCGCTGGACTGTCCAGCAGGCCATCGACAGCGGTGTTCCGGCACCGGTGCTGGCTGCTGCCCTCTTCCAACGGTTCAGATCCCGGATGCTGGACAGTTTTTCCGACAAACTCCTTGCGGCGCTCCGCAATGAATTCGGCGGACACGCAATCATATCCACAGGTGAAGAGAAAAAGGTTCCTTCGGCCGGTGCAGGCGGTATAAAACCGGCCTCAAGACAAAAATCAACCCGAGGTAAATAAGAATGGATATCTCTGGATTAGCAGACAATGTACAGAACAACCTGTTTTGCCGTATTGATGTTCCCGGGCCATGTTGCCTGGTTATTTTCGGGGCAACAGGGGATCTGACAAAAAGAAAATTGATACCTTCCATCTTCCGTCTGTACAAGCAGAAATTGCTGCCTTCAGGCTTCTTCGTCCTCGGAACAGGTCGCACCCGGATAACCAGCGATGAGTTCCGGGAAGAGATGCGCAAAGGGACGCATGAGATATTGTCGAAAGAATGCGACGACTCATGCTGGAAAAACTTTTCTGCTCTTCTAGAGTATAAGGTAGTCGATTATGGTGAGCCGGAAACATTTCGCAAAAACATCACCGACTTTCTTCCCTCAATGGAAAATACATACCAAACAGAAAAAAACCGTATATTTTACCTGGCTACTCCGCCCAACACCTATGAGGACATAATTGTAAATCTGCAAAAGGCCGGATTGTCAAATGAAGAAAACAACAAAATCAAAATCATCATCGAGAAGCCTTTCGGAAGAGATTTGCAATCAGCCAGAAAACTGGATGATGTCCTGCTGAATGTTTTTGATGAAAGTCAGGTGTACCGAATTGACCATTATCTTGCAAAAGAAACTGTACAGAACATCCTGATGTTTCGCTTTGCCAATTCCATTTTCGAACCGCTCTGGAACCGTCGGTATATCGACCACGTCCAGATTACATGCTCGGAAACCATCGGCATTGAAAAAAGAGCAGGATATTACGAAAATGCCGGTGTCTTAAGAGATATGTTCCAGAATCACATGTTCCAGCTTTTATCTCTTACAACCATGGAACCGCCGACACTGTTCACCCCGGAAAGAGTTAGAGATGAAAAAGCCAAGGTCTTTCAATCGATAAGACCCTTCAACCTCGACAGGCTCGATGAATTATTAGTCATCGGCCAGTACGACACTGGAACATGCGATGGAGAAACGGTTAAACCATATCGTGGAGAAGCGGGAGTTGCCGCGGATTCGCAGACTCCTACCTATGCCGCGCTCAAGATAAACGTAGAAAACTGGCGTTGGAACGGGGTCCCTTTTTATCTTCGGTCTGGAAAAAGATTGAAAACCAGGAAGACGGAAATAACAATTCATTTCAAACCTGTACCTCACATGATGTTCACCCAGTCCATGGGTGGGAACATCGAACCGAATACTCTCATACTCAGGATACAACCTGATGAAGGTATAACTCTGGATTTTCAGGCAAAAAATCCTGGTGCGAGATTCTGTCTCAACCCCGTTAACCTCGATTTTTCATATCCGAGAAATATTGCGCTCGACGCATATGAACGCGTTTTGCTGGATTGCATGGAAGGCGATCAGATGCTTTTTATCAGGGAGGACGTTGTTGACCTCACATGGTCTCTTTTAAGCCCCCTCATAGAAAAGCTGGAATCTGGAAAATTTCTCACCTTCCCCAATTATTCAGCTGGAACTGATGGGCCTGAGGCGGCGACGCAACTTATAGAACGTGACGGCCGACGATGGAGACCGTTGTGATGGATAGATCTATAAAGATTTACAACAATAAGAAAAATCTGTTCCTTGATACCGCTGAACTGTTTTTCTCAGAAGCACAGAAGGCCATAAATGCACATGGGAAGTTTTCCGTCGCGATCTCCGGTGGCTCAACCCCCGTTCCGTTATATGAATTGCTCTCATCAGCGGAATATCGATCCAGGATTGACTGGAAACTTATACACTTTTTCTGGGCTGATGAAAGATGTGTCCCGAAGAACCACCCGGACAGCAACTTCAAAATGGCATATGAATTGTTTTTGTCAAAGCAGCCGATCCCTGATTCAAACATCCACCGGATTCATGGTGAATTGGACGCGAAAACCGCTGCATCCGAGTATGAAATAGAATTGATGAATTATTTTGGTAAATCTGCACTGCCAGCAATCGATCTTGTTTTTCTTGGAGTAGGTGAGGATGGACACACTGCCTCTATTTTTCCGGGGTTAAACTCAGGAACTATAAATTCGCGAACAGTGATATGTGTGTATGTGAAGAGGTTGAAAAGTAACAGGGTGAGTTTGAGTCTCCCAGTCCTTGATAATTCAGGTACGGTAGCTTTTATTGTAATCGGAAATTCAAAAGCCCATATTTTACGGGAGATATTTGAAGATAGCAATTCGGACAGTCCTGCAGCAAAAGTAAATCCGAAAGCAGGCAGGAATTTATGGTTTTTGGACCAAGACGCAGCGTCCATGCTCACTTTTAATAATTAACCATTTATGTAAAGAGGATTAAAACACAAATAAACCGGTTGCTGATAAATTCGGCAACCGGTCTCATATCGAACCCCGAATGCTTCAACTGACCATTAATCGCCGCTGAACGGAATCCATGAACTCTTCTCTATTCCAATTATAGTCGAGTAAGATTGTAAAATTCCATAGTTTGAACAATTAACTGAATACCAGCTGATGTCACGATCGAATGCAAGTTCTTTCTTAATTGCGTCAACTACATCGACACTGGACTTTTCAACGGAATGCACTTTATTAATAATAAACTCCTGATCTTCCTGTGTCATGAAGGAATAGACCGGCGCGAGTGCATGCTTGTCAACCATATCCACAATATCTTCAGGGAATATATCCTTGTCCGATGCCAATTCAATGGTAATTGCGCTCAACTGACCGAACAAACCTCCAGGTTTGTCAGTACTTGAACCAGGGTAAGTGGTTATAACCGGCACTTCAATTTTATAGAGAATTTTAGCGACACCTTCAGCGGAAGTTACTTTAGCAGAATATGTACAGAAATACCTCACAAGGCATTTTTCCTTTGAAACGGGAGTAGTTTTTTCAACGAAAAAAGGGTATTCGAAATCTATCCTGACTGCTGTGGCTTTCAATTGGTCAAGATATTCGAGAATGTTGGATCTCAGGGTCTTGGCCCCGATCCTGTCCTTGTGCCGATGAATAATCTGAATGAATTTGTCAATCCATTTTGCCTCAAATTCACGCATGACCCTGGCACTGATACTGATGTTTCCGACTGTCGACTGGCCGTCGGGATCAACCTTGGAAATAACCTTCATGGGAAACGGCAGATTTCTCAACCCTACATCTTCCAAAAACTTGTTTTTGTCTTCCATCCCTTTTACCTCCTTCTCTCTGGAAATCATGGTGAAAACAGCCTAATACACTCCCAATGCTACTGCAATGTCCGTTATTCTAAAATTCATTAATCTGATGTTGAATATTATACCAAGAAATTCCTGATGTTTCTGAACCAGATCACATTGTTTTATATTTTACAGTTATGTTAAATATTTTGATTCATATTAAAGTTTTTGTCAACTGGTTTCTATCAATTTTTATAATCACATGTGAACATGACACTAAAATAATAGTATTATTTTATTATTTTCAAAACAACGCCAACTTTAAGCGTGAAGAGACAAAACAGTTCAAACTCAAAAATGTGGCGATATTATATAATCAAGAACTATATATATCCTAAGTTGACACGTGATTATGAACTTTAAATATTTATAAAAACACATTGCTGTCCAAGATAAACCGGAATTGAAATTCCGGGTTTGAAATATCAAGAAGTTGGACGGATAAATTGTTCTTTGTAAATTCAGGTTGCCATTTTCCAGTGCTGTCCAATTACCGGAAAGCCAGCATCAGCTGCTCATCGCCAGGAATCATTGCCGGCACCTCGAAAGGACTATCCAGCCAGAGCCATAAGTCCCTGTAGGTGAACAGGTTATACCTGAGCATGGCTACCAGGTTCGACAGCGACCAGTTCATGCTTGATCGGAACCTGAGAAACTTTAACAGCAGGATCGCGATCAATGCTGTCCAGATCTGTATCAGAAGCGCGTTTTTGCTGGTGCCGACAAAGGTCTTGATCTTCAGGTTCTGCTTGATCGCCTTGAAGAAAATCTCGATCTGCCAGCGGTCCTTGTATGATTGCCGCCACGGTCGTTGCTCCGAACTTGAGGTGATTGGTCAGGAGAATAATAGTTCTGCAGCTTTCTTCATCCCAGACCTCAATTCGTCACAGTTGGTGCGGGTAGTCCTTTCTGGCATAGTAACCAGTTAGCTCGATGACCTGATCTTTGAGAACATTGCGGTTCCTGGGAATGATACGTTCTTCAACTACCCGGTAGGCAGCGTTTGTTTTCTGTCGGGTAACGAAGAAGACCCCGTCATTCGTCCATCGGGAATACAGGTCATAGTCGATATAACCCATGTCGATTGCCACAATGGAACCCTTCGGAAAGGTGAGTCCCTGGCAATGTTTATCTCATGGACATCTCCTTCGGTTACCGTGGCAAACACCGGCAGGTAGCCGTCGTGATCAAGAAGGAGATGGAGCTTTACGGCTCCTTTGGTCTGCCGGAACGTGGCCCAGTCGAACAGGGACAGGCAGAGTTCGATGACGGTGGCATCAAGGCTGAAAAGCTTGTTCTTGAACCGGAACTTACGCTTCTGCAGCCTGGCCACGGATTGGCACTTCTCCAGAAGGTGGAAAAACATCTTCTGGTACAACTGCCACGGCCGGTGTTCGTTGGCATAGGACAAAGTCGAGCGTTTGGGGGCATCGCCGATACCGAGATGTTTCAGTTTGCCGAGGCAGGTGGCAAGGCCACCGCAGATCTCCCGAAGTGAATGTGCCTGGCCAAGCTGACAGAAAAGCATGGCTACAAACTGATCCCAGCAGGTGAAGCCCTTGGCGGCACGTTCCGCCCTGGTGTCACGAACTGCCTGCAAAAATTCGCGCTTGTCAAAGATCTGTAGAATCTGGCCAAAGATGCTGTTAAACTTGTTCACGGGGAATCCTCCTGTGGCTTGTTTATGTCTCGCAAACTAAACGTACCGCAGAGGGGTATTCCC
Organism: uncultured delta proteobacterium; assembly: GCA_963815135.1. Lineage (GTDB taxonomy): Bacteria > Desulfobacterota > Desulfuromonadia > Geobacterales > Geobacteraceae > CAIWTU01. The sequence goes on along the minus strand of CAWFFO010000011.1, from coordinate 284,707 downwards.
CTTCAATGTTTTAGAAACTTATTTTGGACAAGTCTGATAAAAACAGGCAACGAAACGCAAAAAAGCCCCAACAGTCAAAAGACTGAAGGGGCTTTCGATTAGATCCCGGCGGCGACCTACTCTCCCACACAGCTGCCCGTGCAGTACCATCGGCCCAGAGGGGCTTAACTTCCGTGTTCGGGATGGGAACGGGTGTGACCCCCTCGGCATAGCCACCGAGAAACGTTTTGGGTCATGGGGGAATTGTATAGGCGAAGCATCAGCAATGCCGGACAAGGACCCCAGTCCCTTACTTATCTTGTCAATCACATAGATTTTCGATTTGCAGTTTGTAGATTATATATGGGGGTGGGGATACCACCCCCGCAAATAATATTTTATGGTCAAGCCTCACGACCGATTAGTACCGGTAAGCTGAACACATTGCTGTGCTTACACACCCGGCCTATCAACGTCGTAGTCTACGACGGGTCTTCAGGGGACTTGCGTCCCGGGGATACCTAATCTTGAAGGAGGCTTCCCGCTTAGATGCTTTCAGCGGTTATCCTTTCCGTACATAGCTACCCAGCGACTGCTCCTGGCGGAACAACTGGAACACTAGAGGTACGTCCATCCCGGTCCTCTCGTACTAAGGACAGCTCTTCTCAAGTATCCTGCGCCCACGGCAGATAGGGACCAAACTGTCTCACGACGTTTTAAACCCAGCTCGCGTACCGCTTTAATTGGCGAACAGCCAAACCCTTGGGACCTACTTCAGCCCCAGGATGCGATGAGCCGACATCGAGGTGCCAAACCTCCCCGTCGATGTGAACTCTTGGGGGAGATAAGCCTGTTATCCCCGGAGTACCTTTTATCCGTTGAGCGACGGCCCTTCCATACAGAACCGCCGGATCACTAAGACCTACTTTCGTACCTGCTCGACTTGTTGGTCTCGCAGTCAAGCTCCCTTATGCCTTTACACTCTACGGCTGGTTTCCAATCAGCCTGAGGGAACCATCGCGCGCCTCCGTTACTCTTTGGGAGGCGACCGCCCCAGTCAAACTACCCACCAGACAGTGTCCCCGACCCGGATGACGGGCCTGGGTTAGACACCCAAAACAACCAGGGTGGTATTTCAAGGTCGACTCCACCGATACTGGCGTACCAGCTTCATAGTCTCCCACCTATCCTACACAAGCTATTCCGAATGTCACTGTCAAGCTGTAGTAAAGGTTCACGGGGTCTTTCCGTCTTGCCGCGGGTACTCGGCATCTTCACCGAGAATTCAATTTCGCTGAGCCACTGGTTGAGACAGCGCGGAAATCGTTACGCCATTCGTGCAGGTCGGAACTTACCCGACAAGGAATTTCGCTACCTTAGGACCGTTATAGTTACGGCCGCCGTTTACCGGGGCTTCGGTTCAAAGCTTCGCTTGCGCTAACAAATCCCCTTAACCTTCCGGCACCGGGCAGGCGTCAGACCCTATACGTCGACTTGCGTCTTAGCAGAGTCCTGTGTTTTTAGTAAACAGTCGCTACCGCCATTTCTCTGCGACCCCCTTCGGCTTCACGTGCGTATCGCTACACCTGATGAGGGCATACCTTCTCCCGAAGTTACGGTATCATTTTGCCGAGTTCCTTAACCAGTGTTCTCTCAATCACCTTAGGATTTTCTCCTCACCCACCTGAGTCGGTTTACGGTACGGTCTCATGTTGTCTGAAGCTTAGAGGCTTTTCTTGGAAGCATGGGATCAACCACTTTGTGAGCATTCGCTCTCGTCATCACATCTCGGTGTTAACGGGAAGAGGGATTTGCCTCCCTTCCCCACCTACCTGCTTGAACCGGGACGTCCAGCACCCGGATGGCCTACCCTTCTCCGTCCCCCCATCGCAACAACAGGAGGTACAGGAATATTAACCTGTTTCCCATCAACTACGCCTTTCGGCCTCGCCTTAGGGACCGACTAACCCTCAGAAGATTACCTTTACTGAGGAAACCTTGGGTTTACGGTGACAGGGTTTCTCACCCTGTTTTTCGCTACTCATGTCAGCATAATCTCTTGTGATACCTCCAGCCGTCCTTACGGTCGACCTTCACAGGCTTACACAATGCTCCTCTACCACTTGCACAAAGTTCAAGTCCGTAGCTTCGGTACTATGCTTAGCCCCGTTACATTTTCCGCGCAGACCCACTCGACCAGTGAGCTATTACGCTTTCTTTAAAGGGTG